>NZ_LJTB01000014.1:0-75023 GCF_001306895.1 Pseudoalteromonas sp. UCD-33C
TATTAGCAGTCGTTTCCAACTGTTGTCCCCCACCATAAGGCATATTCCCAAGCATTACTCACCCGTCCGCCGCTCGTCAGCAGAGTAGCAAGCTACTCTCTGTTACCGCTCGACTTGCATGTGTTAGGCCTGCCGCCAGCGTTCAATCTGAGCCATGATCAAACTCTTCAATTAAAAGTTTTTTGAAACCGAAGTTTCGTGCTCAATGAATTCTGAATTTTGATTCTTTCGAATCGAATTGACTGTGCCGAAACAAGTAAACTTGTTTCCGTTGGTCACTCAGTTCAATTGAGACTCTAAATTTGTTTGCGTTACTTAGTAAACTAAGTTTCGCTGTTAGAACTCAATCTGTACGAGTGCCCACACAGATGATTGCTTTATATTGTTAAAGAACGTTGCGACGTTGTCGCTAGGGATGCGTATAATACATCCTTAATTTTTCGAGTCAACACTTAATTTCAAACTTTCTTTTTAGACCGTTTTAAACCGAAGTTTTACTTAACTCTGTGTCACTTTGTTCAGCGCTTTTCATTGCTGCCCGCCGTGTCAGTGGATGCGCATTATAGGGATGCGAGGAATTAACGCAAGCACTTTTTGAAGGTTTTTTTGAATATTTTCAAATTAGTACAATAACCATACAAATAAAGGGCTACAGAGGGGTTTTAGCTCAAAAAGCAGTCATTTTTGTGAGGATAAAATGGTATAGAAAAGCGACATACTTTAAATTAGCTATGTCGCTTTTTATTTTTATAAGGCGGATTAGTTAGTAGAAATTTCCCAAACAGCGATTGAACCCGAAATTTCATTACCAACAACTAGCAATGCTTCATTTGTTGCACTTTGTTCTGCAGGTATAAATGCCATACCTTCAGGAGCAAGATCACCTGTTATATCTGCATCAGCTTCTAGGCCACGATTAAAAAAGTAATCTTGGAATGTCACATTGTATGGATTAGTAATATCAAACACCATAATGCCACCCATACGCTCTAAACCAATAAATGCAAATGTACGTTCGCCAATCGTACCCAGTGCTAAAGCTTCTGGTTCTGCACCTTTGTCATCAGAGCGACTATCACCGTCATTTTCATCTTCGTTATTATTGAATGCAGCTCCGTGAACTGATGCAGTAATGCGTGAGATTTGATCGCCAGAGTCAAAAACCACCATGCCGTTACTATCCCAAATAGTAAAAGAGCGGGCACCATATGCATAGAGTGATTCATATTCGCCATTATTATCTTCATCACCTTTAACAGTGGTCACTTTTAAACGGCCAATATCACTGTTGTCATTGTTCAGGTAATCAAAATTTCTTGCCAGTGTTAAGTCTTTAGCTCTGGTTTCATCTATATATGATAAGCAACCATCATCTTCATCGTAATCTAGACCACCTTTTGCTAAACAATCAGCTTCGTCGGTTGTATCAAAGAAGTATTCTCGAGCATCACCTTCGTTCGCTGTGACAATAAAGTTAGCACCTTTCCAAGTAAAGCTTGAAATAGTATCTGGTTGATACATGCCATAGAGACCAGGGTACGATTTAAAGTTAACGCCACCGTCTTTATCTGATGCATCAAAAAGTAAATTAGACCAATCCTTAAAACCTAAGCCTTTTAGCTCGATGCTATTATCTTCAAGGTTGACGATAGCAAGGGCGTTATTTTCTTGTAGTGACACGTAAGCAAACTTATTGTCTTTTGAAATGCTGATGTATTCAGGTTCTAAATCCATTGCTACGGTTGTATTAATCAAGTTACCGTTGATTGTTCGACCTCTCGGGTTAGCAAATACAATCCCAAGTTCTTCAAGCTCTGCTTGTTTGTCGTTATAAGCTGAAAAAGTAATGCTAATAGCAGTATCTGCAATTACACCATTATTGATATTAATAATGCTGATAGAGCCTTCAGGGTCAATACTGTAATCACCATTAGGTTCGCCTTCATTTGCAACCAATACTTTATTGCCATCATGGCTAAAAGTAACCATGTCGGGCAGGGCGCCAACAGTGACATTTTTAATAAACTGAGGCTCGTCGCCACTGATATCATAAAATGCGATTAAACCAGCATCACCGGTATTACTAGCTGCCATTGCGACGGCTAAAAGTTCATTATTAGCATCAATAGCGATACTGTTTGCATCGCCCACACTGTGCTCATTAAGTGCAAGGGTAATCTCTGAGCTTAAATTAGTGCCGTTTATAACCCCTTCGTTATTTTTAACTAAAGCTGCACGGTCAAAGCTATCGGCTTTCATGATATTAACGACCGCAGAATCACCGGAACTATTGATAGCAAATATTCGTTGTTTAGATGCTTGGTAAGCAACAATTTCCGCAGCACCTTCAGGGCTTTCTGCGTTCAGCACTGCACGGCCGATAAGATTTATAGTTAAAGCAGCGTTTGCATCTGTACCATTTGCTCCGTCAGTTCCGTTTGTACCATCGGTGCCATTTACCCCATCAGTTCCATTAGTACCATTTTGACCTGCAGGACCTTGTTCACCTTGTAGGCCGTCTTTGCCGTCGTCACCGTCTAATGAGCAGCCAGAAAGAATGGTTAAAAGTGATAGCGCAATAATTGATCTTTTTAACATTATTATTTTTCCTTGGAGTTGTATTGAGGTAATTACAACACCCAGGTATTACAACTATATGGCACTTTTATGAGAACAAAATTTAGTCATAAAAAAAGCGAGGATAAACTCGCTTTTTATTTATAAATTAGTAGGGTAGCTCATTACTTTTTAGTTGGGCGCTTCCAACCAGTAAGGTTACGTTGTTTACCACGAGCGACTGCAAGCTGATCGTCTTCAACTGTATTAGTGATAACAGAGCCAGCGCCAATCGTTGCCATTGAGCCAATATTAACAGGGGCCACCAGTGATGAGTTAGAACCGATAAAGGCGTTATCTCCAATAATAGTTTTTGATTTGTTTACGCCATCATAGTTACAAGTAATAGTACCTGCGCCAATATTAACTTTTTCGCCAACTTCAGTGTCGCCTAAGTAGGTTAGGTGATTTGCTTTTGAGCCTTTACCTAAGCGAGTCTTTTTCATCTCAACGAAGTTACCAATGTGTGAGTCTTCTTCCATAATCGCACCAGGGCGAAGGCGGGCATAAGGACCTAAAGTACATTTCGCTGCAACACTGGCTTCTTCAACCAGTGAGTTAGCTTTAATAACAACGTTATCGCCGATAGTACAATCTTTAAGTACGCAATTTGGGCCAATCTGTACGTTATTACCCAGAGTTACTTTACCTTCGAAAATAACATTAACGTCGATCAGTACGTCTTCGCCGGTCGTTACTTCACCACGTATATCAATACGAGCAGGATCAGCAAGTGTTGCGCCGTTTAGCATTAGCTCTTCTGCTTGCCACGCTTGGTATGCACGTTCAAGCGCTGAAAGTTGTACGCGATTATTAGCACCTTCAACTTCCATCGGATGCTCAGGCTGTGCAGAAGTAATTTCAACACCTTCACTGTGTGCCATCGCAACAATGTCTGTTAAGTAATATTCACCTTGAGCGTTATTGTTAGATAGGTTACCTAACCAACGTTTAAGTAGCGCACCATTAGCAGCCATAATACCGGTATTGATTTCTTTAATCGCAAGTTGCTCAGGTGAAGCATCTTTTTGTTCGATAATACCTACTAGCTTGCCATTTTCACGGATCATTCGGCCATAACCTGATGGGTCATCTAAGGTAACCGTTAATACTGCTAAGCCTTTTTCTGGAGTCGCAGCAAGTAGCTTTTCTAAGGTCGCGCGTTTTGTTAGTGGCACATCACCATAGAGAATTAATACGGTGTCATCATCGGCAATATGTTCTTTAGCAACAGCAACAGCATGACCCGTACCGAGTTGTTCTTCTTGTAATACCCAGTTTACTTGGTTGTGCGATAGGGCTTCTTGAAGCTGCTCACGGCCATGACCGTAAACAAGATTTGTTTCACGAGCGCCAAGGGCAGTGGCATTATCGATAACGTGCTGCACCATAGGTTTACCAGCAACTTTGTGTAATACCTTAGGTAGAGCAGAGCGCATACGGGTGCCTTTACCAGCAGCGAGAATAACGGTAGTCAAAGACATTAAAACAATATCCTTCTTTCTTTGTTTTAGTGGGACGTAATGAATTTAGCTATAAACATGCAAAGTTGCGCAAGTCACATCATGTGCAAATACTCAATCCTAGCTTGAAGGAAAGAACCTTGTATAAAAGCTTAGCTCATTATCAATTAACACATTGTAGCGGGGAAAAGTGCAGGTTATAAGTACAATGTTCAGAATAGGGTATAAAACAGTGAATTTTAGACACAAAAAAGCCCACATTAAGTGGGCTTTTCGAAAACCGAGTAGGCTTACTTTTTACGTAATTGTTGAATTACGCGAAGTTGAGCGATTGCTTCAGCAAGTTGCACTGCAGCTTGTTGATAATCTAACTCAGCAGTTGACGTATTCGCCATTTGCTCTTCAGCATCACGTTTAGCTTTTTCAGCCGCTTGCTCGTCTAGGTCTTCACCACGAACTGCAGTATCTGCAAGAATAGTGATGCGATCCGGTTGAACTTCTAGCGTGCCGCCAGCAATATACATCACGTCTTCGTGACCAAATTGCTTAACTAAACGTACCATACCAGGTTTTAGGGCAGTTAATAATGGAGCGTGACCATAGTTAACACCAAGGTCACCTTCACTACCACTCACTTGAATCGATTCAACCAGACCAGAGAACAAGCTCTCTTCTGCGCTTACTACGTCAAGATGTACAGTCATAGCCGCCATACTACCCTCCTAATTACATGCTTTTGGCTTTTTCTTGAGCTTCTTCAATAGAGCCAACCATGTAGAACGCTTGCTCTGGCATATCATCAAACTCACCGTTTAAGATACCTTTGAAGCCAGCAATTGTGTCTTTAAGTGACACGTATTTACCAGGCGCGCCTGTGAATACCTCAGCAACGAAGAACGGCTGAGATAGGAAACGCTGGATTTTACGTGCACGAGATACAACTTGCTTATCTTCGTCAGAAAGCTCGTCCATACCTAGGATTGCGATGATGTCTTTAAGTTCTTTATAACGTTGAAGAACTGTTTGAACGCCACGCGCTGTATCGTAGTGCTCTTGACCGATTACTAGAGGGTCAAGTTGACGTGAAGATGAATCAAGTGGGTCTACCGCAGGGTAGATACCAAGTGAAGCGATATCACGAGAAAGTACTACTGTTGCATCTAAGTGAGCAAACGTTGTTGCTGGAGATGGGTCAGTTAAGTCATCCGCAGGTACGTATACCGCTTGGATTGAAGTGATTGAACCCGTCTTAGTAGATGCGATACGCTCTTGAAGTACACCCATTTCTTCAGCAAGAGTTGGTTGATAACCTACTGCTGAAGGCATACGACCTAGAAGTGCTGATACCTCTGTACCCGCTAGAGTATAACGGTAGATGTTATCAACGAAGAAAAGTACATCACGACCTTCGTCACGGAACTTCTCAGCCATAGTAAGACCAGTTAACGCTACGCGTAAACGGTTACCCGGTGGCTCATTCATTTGACCGTATACTAGAGATACTTTGTCTAGTACGTTTGAGTCGTTCATCTCATGGTAGAAGTCATTACCCTCACGAGTACGCTCACCAACACCTGCGAATACTGAGTAACCGCTGTGCTCGATTGCGATGTTACGGATAAGTTCCATCATGTTTACGGTTTTACCAACACCGGCACCACCGAATAGACCAACTTTACCACCTTTAGCGAATGGACATACAAGGTCGATTACCTTGATACCAGTCTCTAAAAGTTCTACTGAACTTGATTGTTCTTCATAAGAAGGTGCTGCACGGTGAATAGACATACGCTCTTCTTCACCAATTGGACCAGCTTCATCAATAGGGTTACCTAAAACGTCCATGATACGACCTAGTGTCTTCGTACCTACAGGAACGTGGATTGGCTGACCTGTACCTTCTACTGCAGTACCACGACGTAAACCGTCAGTAGTACCAAGTGCGATACCACGTACCACACCGCCACCTAGCTGTTGTTGAACTTCTAAAGTTAAACCAGCTAAGTCGCCATCTGTTACTTTTAGTGCGTCATATACGGCTGGCACGTTGTCTTGTGGAAATTCGATATCCACAACGGCGCCGATAATTTGGACGACCTTACCTAAACTCATGTCTATTCCTCTCATTAAACTTTGCCGAAGCGTTAAACTGCTGCCGAACCGCCAACAATCTCACTAATTTCTTGTGTGATTGCAGCTTGACGAGCCTTGTTATAAACAAGCTGTAACTCATCCATAAGGTCGCCTGCGTTATCAGTTGCAGCTTTCATTGCAACCATACGGGCAGCCTGTTCAGAGGCAGCGTTCTCAACTACACCTTGGTATACTTGAGACTCAATAAAGCGTACTAACAGAGCTTCTAAAATTGCTTCTGGGTTTGGCTCATATAAGTAATCCCAAGAATGTTGAGATACTTCTTCTTCAGCTTTTGGCAAAGGGAGTAACTGATCGATTGTTGGCTCTTGCTTCATAGTATTAACGAACTTGTTAAATACTACGTATAAGCGGTCAATTTTACCTTCAGAGTATGCATCTAGCATTGTCTTTACAGGACCAATAACGTCTTGTAGTGAAGGTGTATCTCCTAAGTTCGCTTTTTTAGCGACTAACTTACCGCCAAAACGTTGGAAAAAGCCAGCTGCTTTGCTACCTAAAGTAGTAAATTCAGCTTCAACGCCTTTTTCTTTCCACGCTTTAACATCTAGGGCAACTTTTTTGAACTCGTTTGAGTTCAAGCCACCACATAGACCACGGTCAGTAGAGATAACAATATAACCAACTCGTTTTACTTCACGCTCTTCTAAGAAAGGGTGAGTAAAATCAAGATTTGCTTGAGCAACACGACCAATCACTTGGCGTAAGTTTTCAGCGTATGGACGGCTTGACGCCACACGTTCCTGCGCTCTTTTCATTTTAGACGCAGCAACCATTTCCATTGCGCTGGTGATCTTTTGAGTATTCTTGATACTCCCGATCTTGCTTTTAATCTCTTTTCCGCTGGCCATGACTCTCTCTCCGAATCAGGTGGGCTTTAGTTGCCTAAAGCTCACCATTCATAACTAAATTACCAAGTTTGCGTCGACTTGAACTTCTCTAGAAGTTCTTTAAGTTGAGCTTCAATCTCAGCGTTGTAGTTACCAGTTTCATTGATTTGAGCCATTAGCTCTGCGTATGTGCTGTTTGCATAAGAAATTAGGCCAGCTTCGAAATCCATGATTTTCGCGATTTCGATGTCTTTTAGGTAGCCTTTTTCAGCAGCAAATAGCGACAGAGACATTTCAGCAACAGACATTGGTGCGTACTGTTTCTGCTTCATTAGCTCTGTTACGCGCTCACCATGCTCTAATTGAGCACGTGTTGCATCGTCAAGGTCAGACGCGAACTGCGAGAACGCAGCTAATTCACGGTACTGAGCTAACGCTAGACGGATACCACCACCTAGTTTCTTAACGATTTTAGTTTGCGCTGCACCACCAACACGAGATACCGAGATACCAGCGTTAACAGCTGGACGGATACCTGAGTTGAATAAGTCAGTTTCTAGGAAGATCTGACCATCGGTGATAGAGATAACGTTTGTCGGTACGAACGCAGAAACGTCGCCGCCTTGAGTTTCAATGATTGGCAATGCCGTCAATGAACCTGTTTTACCTTTCACTTCACCATTAGTGAACTTCTCAACGTAATCAGCGTTTACACGTGATGCACGCTCTAGAAGACGTGAGTGAAGGTAGAATACGTCACCTGGGTATGCTTCACGGCCTGGTGGACGCTTAAGTAGTAATGAGATTTGACGGTAAGCAACAGCTTGCTTAGATAAATCATCATATACGATTAGCGCGTCTTCACCACGGTCACGGAAGTATTCACCCATAGTACAACCAGAGAATGGTGCAAGGTACTGAAGTGCCGCAGATTCAGAAGCAGATGCAACAACAACAATTGTGTTTTCTAATGCACCGTGCTCTTCTAATTTACGTACTACGTTAGCGATAGTAGATGCTTTTTGACCAACTGCAACGTACACACACTTAACGCCTGTACCTTTTTGGTTGATGATAGCATCGATTGCTAATGCAGTTTTACCAGTTTGGCGGTCACCGATCACAAGCTCACGTTGACCACGACCTACTGGGATCATCGCATCGATAGATTTATAACCAGTTTGTACTGGCTCATCTACTGATTGGCGTTCGATAACGCCTGGTGCGATTTTCTCAACAGGTTCAAAACCGTCGTTATCTAAAGCGCCTTTACCGTCGATAGGTGCACCTAGTGTGTTAACAACACGACCAAGTAGACCACGACCAACAGGAACCTCTAGGATACGACCAGTTGATTTAACTTTTACGCCTTCTTTAAGGTCAGCGTAAGGACCCATTACTACAGCACCTACTGAGTCACGCTCAAGGTTTAGTGCGATAGCATAACGGTTGCCAGGAAGCTCGATCATCTCACCTTGCATACAGTCAGCAAGACCGTGGATGCGGATGATACCGTCAGTAACAGATACGATAGTACCTTCGTTACGAGCTTCACTTACAACTTCGAACTGCTCAATACGTTGTTTGATCAGATCTGAAATTTCAGTGGAATTAAGTTGCATGCTCTTTTTCCCAATTACGATTGTAGTGATGTAGCTAAGCGGGCTAATTTGCCACGTACTGAGCCGTCGATTACAGTGTCACCCGCCTTAATGATAAGACCGCCAACAACTGTAGTATCTTCACTACAATTCAGCTTAACTTTGCGTGCGAAACGTTTTTCAAGTGCCGCTACCAATGTTGCTTGCTGCTCAGCAGCAAGCGGTGTTGCAGAAATCACGTCAACGTCGATTTCTTTGTCGTAGTCCGCTTTAAATTCAGCGAATAACTCAGCAACAGCAGGCAGTGCAACTAAACGTCCATTTTCAGCCATCACCTTGATTAGGTTCTGACCTTGTTCGTTGAGCTGCTCTGCACAGATCTTGATAAACAGATCTGCTTGTTCAGTAGCAGTAGGCAATCCAGCTAGCGCGGCAGCGGCTTGCTCGTTGCTGGCAACGTGGCCAGCAAAGAACAGCATGTCGTTCCAACTTTCAACAGTGCCTTTTTCAACGGCAAGTTCAAAAGCCGCTTTAGCGTATGGGCGAGCGATAGTAGCCAATTCAGACATGCTCATACCCTCCTAATTACAGCTCAGCGACAAGTTTTTCAACGATGTCACTGTGTGCGGCTTGATTGATTTCGCGCTCTAAAATCTTCTCAGCACCAACCACTGCCAGCGTCGCTACTTGTTTACGTAGTTCTTCTGTTACACGGTTACGCTCTGCTTCGATTTCAGAGTGCCCTTGAGCAATAATTTTTTCACGCTCTTGTTGACCACGAACAGTTTCTTCGTCAACGATTAGCGTGGCACGCTTTTTAGCTTGTTCAATGATATCAGCCGCTTGAGCTTTTGCCTCTTTAAGCTGCTCAGCAGCTTTCTTTTGCGCAAGTTCTAAGTCTTTTTCGGCTCTATCAGAGGCAGCTAAACCATCTTCGATTTTCTTCTGGCGAGCTTCAATTGCACCATTTAGTGGTGGCCATACGTATTTCATACAGAAAAGTACGAAAACCGTAAATGCAATTAATTCACCGATAAGAGTGGCTGTTAAGTTCACGACCGCTCCTCCTTAAAATAGTAAGCTGTTCAAAAAATAATATTAAAGTACGAACAACAATACCATTGCGATACCAACACCGATCATAGCTACGGCATCGATTAGACCAGCAAGGATGAACATCTTAACTTGTAATGAAGGTGCAAGTTCAGGTTGACGAGCACAAGCTTCTAGGAATTTACCACCCATGTTACCAAAGCCGATTGCAGTACCGATTGCACCGAAGCCGATAAGTAGAGCAACAGCGATATACTTAAGACCTAATACTAGTTCCATTTTTTTCTCCAAAGTTTCAATTGTAAATTAAAATTAAATTTTAAAAGTGTAAAAAATTAGTGATTATCTGAGCTTGCCATGCTTAGGTAAACGATTGTAAGCATCATGAATACGAATGCTTGCAGTACGATTACTAAGATGTGGAATACAGCCCAAATAAAGTGCAACGGTAGTTGCATTAAACCAACTGCGCCGATCAAGATGAAAATCAACTCACCAGCATATAAGTTACCGAATAAACGCAGTGCTAACGAGAACGGCTTAGCAACTAAAGCGATTGTTTCTAGTAATAAGTTACATGGGATTAAGAACACCATCGCTAGCTTGTTATTAGAGCTGAACGGGTGAAGCGTTAATTCAGCTAAGAATCCGCCAATCCCTTTGATTTTGATTGCGTAACCGATCATCAGAATGAATACACCAATAGCAAGTGCAGCAGTCATGTTGATGTCTGTTGTAGGTACAATCTTCATGTAAACGTCGTGAGAATCCATACCAAATGCTTGCTCGCCAACGAAGCCAGCTAATGCAGGTAGGAAATCAACCGGAATCAAGTCCATTAAGTTCATTAAGAACACCCAAACGAAAATCGTTAGAGCTAATGGAGCGATTAATGCACTTTTACCGTGGTATGTGTCACGTACGTTGTCGCCAACGAACTCAACGATCATTTCAATGAAACACTGAAATTTACCAGGTACACCGGTATTTGCTTTCTTAGCGGCACTACGGAAGATCCATAAAAATACAAGACCTAGACCGATTGACCATGCGAGGGTATCTATATTCCATGTCCAGAAACCACTGTCTGCACACGCTTTGTTGAAGGCAAGACCAGCGTCGGTCGAGCACATCTTAGCGTTAGTTAAGTGGTGCTGAATATGGCTTGATAGAGTTACTTCTTCTGCAGCCATGTTATATCCCAAAAGTTAATGATTAAAAAAAACGGGCGCAAACAATCCGCTAAATAACACCAATACATAAACACAGAAAAACGGTAATAAAACGACCGTGTAAGACTTCAGTATCAGTGCAAACAAAACGATTGTTAGCATAAATTTTAATCCGTTGCCGCGCTTTAGCGAGGCATACACTTGATTTACTCGACTTGCACCCATATAACGGAATGCATAGACAGCAAATACAAAATTAGGGAGTAGTGCAACAGCTCCGCCAGCAAGCGCTGACTGGCCGGCATTGACTCCCCAACCTATAAAAACAATTACTGCAGCGATTAATGCTACGATACCCTGAAGACAAATTAATTTAAATGCGGCAAGCCTATACGGCCTTGCTAACCTATTAGTCACGTTTTGTTAACCTTTAGAACGTTAAATTGTCAGGGTATGAAAACTGGCGAAATTATACTGATTCCTACCAGTTTTGCAACTTGAGTCGACCCTTTGTAGTGCAAAAACACCACAAATGTCTCTTTTTGGACATGTTATTAATTAATGACGGGAATAGTCTTAATTTATACGGCTTAAAATGCCATCCAACTCATCAAGAGTTGTATAAGAGATAACCAGTTTTCCTTTGCCTTTTTTATTGTAGTTTATTTCTACTTTGGCGCCTAAATTTTCAGCAAGTTTTTGTTCTAACTGTTTGACATCCGGATCTTTTTCTTGCACTTCTTTTTTCGGAGCTGGTTCTAAGATAGAGCGAACTAATTTCTCAGTTTCACGAACAGTCAACGCTTTAGCAACCGCTAATCTAGCAGCATCTGACTGCGCTTCGCCTTCAAGTGCCAATAAACAGCGTGCATGACCCATTTCGATGTCGCCATGTTCTAACAAGATTTTAACATCTTCGTTAAGGTTATTTAGACGTAGTAAATTAGTCACAGTCGTACGCGATTTACCAACAGCTTCGGCGACTTGTTGATGAGTGAGTTCAAATTCGTTAAGTAAACGATTCAATGCAATCGCTTCTTCCATCGCGTTTAGGTCTTCACGTTGGATATTTTCAATCAATGCGATTGCAACGGCTGCTTCATCTGGCACATCTTTGATGATACATGGAACAGCATCTAATTTTGCAAGTTGAGCAGCACGCCAACGACGTTCACCAGCAATAATTTCATATTTGTCTGCACCAATTTGGCGCACAACAATTGGCTGAATGATGCCTTGGGCACGAATTGAGCTGGCTAACTCTTCTAGCGCTTCTTCAGACATGTCTTTACGCGGTTGATATTTACCCGATTGTAAAAACTCAATCGCTAATTTTTGCAGCTCACCTTTGCTTTGCTCTGCAACAACTTCAGAGACTTGCTCTGGTGTTGCTGTCGCTTGTTGCTGATTATTTGCACTTGGGGCAGGTTTTGATGAACTTAATAAAGCGTCGAGTCCTCGGCCTAAACCGCGTTTTTTAGCAGACATGTTATTTTTTTACCTCGAAGTTAGGCTACTGCTGAAGATGTTTTCTCTTTTCTACGTAACATTTCGCCGGCTAGGGCTAAGTAAGCTTTAGCACCACTTGATGCACGGTCATAATACATGGCAGGGGCACCAAAACTCGGCGCTTCTGCTAAACGGACATTACGTGGGATAACGGTACGATATACTTTATCGCCAAAATGTTGTTTGAGTTGTTCTGATACATCATTTGCAAGGCGATTGCGCGGATCATACATGGTGCGCAAAATCCCTTCAATTGTTAACGCTGGATTTACTAGCTTAGATAGCTGAGTAATGGTATCCATTAATGCCGTTAAACCTTCAAGGGCATAATACTCACATTGCATCGGAACTAAAATCGAATCTGCGGCAGCCATTGCATTAACAGTAAGCATGTTAAGTGAAGGCGGGCAGTCGATAAAAATGAAATCGTATTGATCTTGAATTTGTTCAAGCGCATTACGTAAACGCACTTCACGAGCAAACAATTCCATTAGTTTAACTTCAGCGGCAGTCACATCGCCATTAGCAGCAATTAAGTGATACTCACCTGAGGTTTCTTTATTGATCACTTCATCGATTGGTGTTTCTTCAATCAATAAATCGTAAATAGTCGCAACATCACCGTATTTATCGACACCACTACCCATGGTAGCGTTTCCTTGCGGATCAAGATCGATTAATAACACTTTACGCTTCGTCGCGGCCATCGATGCCGCGAGATTCACAGCGGTGGTTGTTTTACCAACACCACCTTTTTGGTTTGCTAATGCGATGACTTTTGCCACAGTGCTCTGATCCCTAGTCTTTAGATAGAATGATTAGATGTCTTTGCGCATCTAACTCAGGTACTTCCAAGCTGATTTTTTCATCAAACTTAATACCTTTAGGTAATGAGTCTAGTTCTTCGCTCGGAAATACGCCTTTTAAGGCGATAAATTTACCTGAATGATCAATCAAGTGCGCACACCAGTCAACCATATCTTGTAAAGAGGCGAATGCACGACTTAATACACCATCTAATTTAACACTTGGTTGATATTCTTCAACTCTAGACTGCACTGGGGTTACATTTTCAAGACCAAGTGCATGTTTTACCTGCATCAAAAAGCGTACGCGTTTACCTAAACTATCTAACAATACAAATTGTGTATCAGGTAAAGCGATGGCTAATACGATACCCGGTAAACCAGGACCCGTACCCACATCAATGTAATGTTTGCCTTTAAGGTGTGGTGCAACAACTAAGCTATCCATAATATGTTTAACCATCATTTCTTCAGGTAAACGAACAGAGGTTAAGTTATACGCTTTGTTCCACTTGTCTAATAATTCAACATATTGCACAAGTTGTTGTTGCTGTTTTTCTGTTAGCGCAATATCAGTTTGCGCTAACAGCGAAGTTAATTGTTGTTGTAACACTGTATTCCTCACCAACTACGCAGTCTTGCGCAGTAAGCCTTGCTTTTTCAGATAGACTAATAATAGCGAAATAGCAGCAGGGGTGATACCTGAAATACGTGACGCTTGGCCAATTGTATCTGGACGACTATCAGTAAGCTTTGCAATAACCTCATTCGATAAACCAGAAACAGTTGAATAATCAAAGTCTTTTGGTAATACAGTTTGTTCATGACGTAGCTGTTTATTGATCTCATCTTGCTGACGAGCAATATAGCCTGCGTACTTAGTATGGATCTCAACTTGCTCAAGTGCAGCTTGGTTATCAAACTCAGAACCTAAACCATCGATTGCCATTAAGTCGTTATAACGAATTTCAGGACGGCGGATCAGATCTTCAAGGCTCGCTTCACGAGTCAGTGGTGTTTTTAATAACGCGTTTACTTGATCAACAGCAACGTGATCTTTGTGGATCCATGTTTCTTTTAAGCGTTGCGTTTCTTTTTCGATGATTTCCATTTTTTCGTTAAATGCAGCCCAACGAGCATCGTCAACTAAGCCAAGTTCACGGCCTTTTTCAGTTAAACGAATGTCGGCATTATCTTCACGAAGTAATAAACGGTATTCAGCACGGCTAGTAAACATACGGTACGGTTCTTTAGTACCTAATGTTGCTAGGTCGTCAATTAGTACACCTGTGTATGCTTCATCACGACGAGGTGTCCAAGACTCTTTGCCTTGTACTTGTAATGCGGCGTTCATACCCGCTATTAAACCTTGTGCGCCAGCTTCTTCGTAACCGGTTGTACCATTGATTTGGCCAGCGAAGAATAAACCATTAATAAACTTAGTTTCTAATGATTGCTTTAAGTCGCGCGGATCAAAGAAGTCATACTCAATAGCATAACCAGGACGACAAATATGTGCATTTTCAAAACCAGTGATTGATTGCACAATTTCAAGCTGTACATCAAACGGTAAACTCGTTGAAATACCATTTGGATATAATTCGTATGATGTTAAACCTTCAGGCTCAACAAAGATTTGATGTTTGTCTTTATCAGCAAAACGTACGATCTTATCTTCGATTGAAGGGCAGTAACGTGGACCAATACCTTCAATTACACCTGAATACATAGGTGAGCGATGTAAGTTATTGCGGATCACATCATGTGTTTTTTCATTTGTATAAGTGATGTAACACGGGATCTGCTGTGGGTGATCCGATTGTTTACCCATAAATGAGAATACAGGCGTTGGGGTATCACCAGGCTGTTCTTGCATCTTGCTAAAGTCAACAGTACGCGCATCAATACGAGGAGGCGTGCCTGTTTTTAAGCGATCAACACGGAAAGGTAATTCACGTAAACGCTCTGCAAGTGCAATTGAAGGTGGATCGCCAGCACGACCACCTTTGAAGTTCTCTAAACCAATATGGATCTGACCACCTAAGAAAGTACCTACGGTAAGAACCACAGAAGGCGCACTAAAACGAAGACCCATTTGCGTTACAACACCGATTACTCGATCACCTTCAACGATTAGATCGTCACATGATTGTTGGAAGATCTTTAAGTTTTCTTGATGTTGTAAAGTGTGTTGAATAGCTGCTTTATACAAAGCACGGTCAGCTTGAGCACGTGTAGCACGTACAGCAGGGCCTTTAGATGAATTTAAAGTACGAAATTGAATACCGCCTTTATCAATAGCCTGAGCCATTGCACCACCAAGTGCATCGATCTCTTTAACTAAATGGCCTTTACCAATACCGCCAATTGCCGGGTTACAAGACATTTGACCAAGGGTATCCATATTATGAGTTAGCAATAGGGTATTCATGCCCATGCGAGCAGATGCTAATGCAGCTTCAGTACCTGCATGTCCACCACCTACAACAATAACATCAAAACGTTCGTGAAAAATCATTTATGGGATCCTACTTAATCGACCAGCAAAACTTTGTAAAGGGAGCGTATTCTACCTAGAAATTTAGAGAAGATAAATGATTAAACAGTGCTCAAGATCTAAGTGGGTGATCTCTAATAATATAAAGGATCTTTTAAAGAGATCTTTTATTACTCTTACTACTAGTAACAGCTAGATCTGTTGATAATGTTCGCTTTACTATTTAAAACATGATCTTAACGCAGATCTAAAGGTGTTAATATGATCGGATCTTCCCGCGTAAAAGCTTTGATCAAAAGGGCTATTTATACACAGGGCAATATCGATTGGATCTTATCCAAGGGATAAACTAGGTTAAAATCGCAGTTAGATCAGTGTTTATCCACAATCCGATCTAAATTATCAGTAAATTGTGGGTAACTTTTATAACAACGATCAACACCGATCGGTTTAATTGAGCCCCACTGATTCGATCCAGCTTGGTAACCAGGCTAATGCTGTGTCTTCTGGCAATGCTTCATCAAGAATATTTAGCTCTAAGCGTTCTGCCACGCGGTTTGCGCCTTTAATAGCTAATAACTCATCTAGATTACGGCCTGCATAGTTATAGGTGTCGTAACTAGTGTCACCTAATCCGATCACACTGTATTTTAATCCTTTAAGATCAGCCTGTTGGTTAATAGACTCAACAAATGGCAGTAGGTTCTCTGGGTAGTCTCCCGCGCCGTATGTAGAAGTACATAACAACCAAATAGTATCTTGCTGATCAATATCATCAAATACAGGCTGTTCATGAAGCTGCACTTGGATCCCTTGTTGTTCAAGGGCTTCTGCTAGTTGCTCTGCCACGTATTCTGCAGATCCCATTTGGCTGCCAACGATGATATTTACTGATTGCATGTGATTGATCATGTATAGAAATAAGTGGCCACATGATAACTAAGTTAGGGTGTGAGTAAAGCGTTGAATTACGATCTGAATAAGTTTTTCTGCTTAAAATGACAGCTTTAATTCAATGCTTTTTATAATCTACTGTTTTTAATGGTTTTTTATATTTATTCATAAATTAAACCCTTTGATCAAGCTGTTAATAAATTTGGGGAAAGTTCTGATCAAGCTAAATATTGGAAACTGTATAACTTTGCTAAGTTGTTGATCTTTAATTATGTGTAAGCGCTTAAATTTTCAGATCTGATAAAAAGAGTGAGTATGATCGTTTTGTGGATAGATCGCTTGTTGATAACGATCGGTTTGCAATTTGCGATCAATAAAATAGATCGAAAAAAACTTAAATAAGCGCTAATAAAGGCTGTTTTTAAGAAAATTAGTTATCAAAAAGGGCTGTTGTATGAAAATAAATTCAAATTTCCGCGTTTTTATATGATCAAATCAGCCTTTAGATCTAAAAAATCCCCAAATGTGGATAACATTTTTAGCTAAATTCGATCTTAAAAGCTGTTTTGATCTGATTTTTTAGCTCGCTAAGTTAGTTTTCGATCTGAGTTAAACTGGTTTTTATCGTATTACCGACTAGTTCATAGAGCGAATTACCCAATGAAAACCGTTTTGCACCACCAGCGAAAGCGGCTTTTGCTGAGTTAAAATTGCTCATTGCCATAACATTTAATGGCATATCTATTGTGTTAGCTAAGCTGGTTATGTGCTCTATATTAGTTAAGCCGGGCACAAACAGACCGTCTGCACCTGCATTTTGATACGCTTTTGCTCGCTTTAATGTTGCTTGAAAAGGGGAGTCACTAACAAAGTAGGTATCAGTTCTGGCGTTTATAAATAAACCACCGAAGCCATTTTCGTTAAGTACTTTTTTTATCTCACTAATAATAGTGCATTGCTGCTCGGTAGATCTCAGTGCGTTAGTGTCTTTATCAGAGTCCTCTATATTGATGCCTACAACTCCTAATCTTGCTAACGCTAAAACGTTTTCGCTAATTTGCAGCGGATCGTTACTGTAGCCTGACTCTATATCGACAGAGAGTGGAATATGAAGGTGTTCGGTTAAGCTTTTAACCAGCGCTAATTGAGTTTTAAAAGAGATGTTTTCACCATCAGCTAACCCTAAACTGGCAGCAATTCCCCAACTGGTTGTTGCTACTGCTTTAGCTCCCGCAGCTTGGATGAATTGTGCTGAACTAAGATCCCACGCATTAGCAAGTATAAAGCCGCTTTGCTGGTGGTGTAATTGGTGAAAGAGTTGATATTTGTCCATGATGTCCTCCGTTTAATAACATCGCTAGACTAATTGATATGAGGTTAATTACTGGCTGGTTTCGGCCCTGAACCGATAATTGATTACTGGACTAAAAACAAAAAAGAGTCGCAAGACTCTTTTTTATAATATTGATGACCGGAATTTATTTACCGATACAATAAGTGAAAAAGCCAATAAAAACAGCAGGTTTATGTTTTTTAGGTGGGTCTGTGGTGGCCCACTTTCGCATTAGAAAATATCGTGCAAGTAAACTAAAGGAAAGTAAGCCCGATCACCAAGTTTAATCATCGATAGTTTATAGATGCTTTTCTGTTAAGAGCTTTTGCTGAATGTTTGATGAAATCACTCAGATCATCAGCACTTTCAACCTTATTACTAAACAGCCAGTCATCTAGTTCTAATCGATTAAAGATGATTCTTCTGCCATTAGGCTTTGAATGAGGGATGATCCCTGCGTGAGTGAGTTTATAAATATAGCTTTTAGCTAACCCCGTATAGATCACGCATTCATCTACAGTAAGATTAGATACAGTACTTAGATAGCTTTTTATCTGTACTTTTTCTAGTAAAGTCATCTTTTCAACATTGCTTGGTCTGTCATTATTGCTCACGTTCATGGTCTACTCTCTAAAATCTCTTGGGAAAACGGGAATTTTGGGAAAATTAAATTAATTCATAACGTTAAGTTGGGAAATAAACTTGGGAAAGTGCTTCATCTAAAGCTAAATCAGCCACAATTTGTTGTGGTAGCACTTTAAAGTAGCGACCACCAGGCGGCCCACCTGCGATTACTTTCTTGAATGTTCCTCGACCTTCACGACTTTCCAACCAATGATTTTTACACATCAATTTAACCGTATGAGAAATATCATTTTTATAATTAACCTTTAAGCCTTCCATAAATGCATCACGAGTTACGAACCAAGCAAGCTGGCCATCTTTTTCTATCGCGTAGCCGTAGTTATCACCCAAAAACTTACCTTCAGGTAATAATTTTCGTCGCCAAAGTTTTAAGGCAGTTGGTAATTGTTTTATCAACTTGTCATCTTCTGAATCACTAGAAGAGCCACGTATTTCGAGCCAAGCATCAAAGGCTTCCTTTGCGCTTTTTTCAGCAAGGCCTTTAGGCCAAGGCATAAGCCCAGCTGAAGCAGCCAATTCACCACTCACACCATGTAACGCAAATCTTTTTGCTGCTTCAATAACCTGATTGCCATTATTTTCTTTTGTTATTTCCCAATGGGTTAACATCGCTTTGATATTGCGATTTAAAAGAGTAGGGAGATCATCAATAGTGCTTAAGTACTCAACCCATTGTGGCATGACAGTGCCGTGATTTTCGTTAACGGCTTTCCAAATAGATTCAGAAAAGTCATTCATGTTGTTATGACCATAAAGATCGTCATAAGCACCATGTTGCCTTTGGGCTGGTACTTCTAAGAAACGGATTTCTTGACCTGCTTTTACGCCTTTATGTATTGATGAAAGCTTTTCTTCAAGTCCCATTTCACCGGTACTTAAAAAGATAAGTCGCCACTTTTTTCGCTGGCTTTGGGAGCCATCTTTATTACTGCGTGATTTTGACATTCCATTAGCTATTGTATAAATGGACTGATCGACGACCTCAGGGTCTACCTGATGCAGTTCATCTAAGCAAAGCAGTAAGTTATTGTGTTCCACCGCTATTGCTTCTAACCCATTAGCGGTGCTTCTCCATGCATAATAGAAGTCAGTACCTGAGTACAAGCTTGCAGCCATGATTAAGATCGTTGTTTTAGATACTTTGGACTTACCAAACAGGTGAACACCACAACTGGGCCAATTTAACCAATGAATCAGGGGGGCACATAAGCCTGTGCAAACAGTAAATGCAAGTAATGGGTTATTAATACAAAGAGTACCAACCTCTTTCTGCCAACTAGATAAGGTACCTGCGGAACTTAAAAAATCAGCTTCTTTTGTGCCTGAGTAAATAACTTGCTCTGCTCCATTACTTACGCACCAACTGGGTGTAACAAAGCTATTATTAAGCCAGCCTGTTTGAGTCGCGCTTTTATATCGTTTTTCTGGCCTTGCTTGAATCAGGTAAGATGTTATTGGGTCCCATATACCTTTACGACTTGAAAGTGCAAGGCCTGTATCTACAAGCAATTCTTTTAACACCTTACCTTGATCATTAATAATGTGGCGTCGTGGTATCAGCTTGCGTATGCAAATACCGTCTAAGTTTTTCCACTCAACAAGCAAGCCGTAGTCTCGAGTACTATTACCTCCTCTTGAAATGCCAAGCACTTGAATTGGGCCACACAAGAACCTTGGTTCTGAATCGGCTGTTGGGGTGTAAAATAAACCTGTTTCTCTAAGCTCAAACATAATAAAGCTCCTTTACTTTGATTTCTTTTAGTTTCGCTTGGAGTTATTTGAGCAAAACTCAGTAATTTTTGTTGTGAAAAACAGGGGGAACTATTAACACCCTTTTTTATATACAGTATGTATATAAAAACAGTGCTTTACTATTTTAAAATGTTAGTTGAACTTTCTAGGTAATGATTAAGGCTGTCTAAATGTTTAAGGTTGACAAATGTGTAAAAAAAAAGTATAAGGGCTAAACTTTAACCCAACAATAAAGTTGTTTAATGATTCCAGACTTCAATGAGCAAGGAAACCTTCCTGAAGGTATACATAAAGCTACGATGCAAGAGCTGACTGAGCGTTTTGGTTATAATGCAAAAAGAGCATGGCTTCTTGATGGGCTTAATTTATTAATAAAAAATTTAGAGCTTGCGGGTTGTAAGTTAATTTATATTGATGGGAGCTTTGTAACAGAAAAGGAGATTCCTGGTGATTATGATATGGCTTGGAGTATTGATGGCGTTGACGCATCTAAACTGGATAAATGTCTATTGTTGGAAAGTATAAAAGACAGAAAATTGATCGAAGCAAAGTATAGAGGGGATGTTTTTCCTGCAGAGATACCTGAAGGAGTTAGTGGGAAAACATTTCTTAATTTTTTCCAAGAAGATAAAAATACAGGTGATAAAAAAGGGATCGTGGGAATAGATATTGGAGGTAAGAAATGATTAAAAATTCTAGGCAATTAGCTATTTCAAAAAGGAAGATACAAGAATTTAGTGTAGCTATCCAACGAATGGAGCAAGAGACCACTAATACAAATCCATTACTTGTGCGAGCTCAAAAAAATGCTCTTACTTTCCAACGAGACGATCTAATTAAAGAAGTTGAAGAATATGAGCAGCTATTATCTGGAGAGTTTGCTGTTTTTGATGTAGATAATATAGCTGATTTACCAAAGGCTCTAATAAGATCAAGAATTTATTTGGGGTTAACTCAGAAGGATTTAGCTGAGAAATTAGGTATGAAAGAGCAACAAATTCAAAGGTATGAGAATACTGAGTATTCATCTGCTAGTTTTTCTACTATTGTATCAATTATTGGGGCTTTAGATCTAAAAATAACCGAAGATGTTTTCTTACCGAAATCATCGCGTGTGCAAAATTTATTATTAAGTAAGCTTTCTGATGCTGGTTTAGATAAATCATTTATTGAAAAGAGGATAGCACCAAGAGATATTCTCAACTTTGATTGTGACTCTTGGGTTGAAAGAGTTTGTGAAAAAGTCAACGCAATTTTTGGTTGGACTAGAGAGCAACTGTTGGGTGATGAAGCTTTATCTATAGGCAGAGATGGCTCGCTAGTTGCGCGATTTAAAATGCCAGCAGGAGCTAATCAACAATATGCTAGTGCCTATACTCAATACGCATATTCTGTGGCTAAACTTGCGGCAAAATATTTTGATAAAGATAAACAAAAATTGTCTCAAGAGCCATTAGAAGTTAGGCGTGATATACATGATAAATATGGTAATGTAAATTTTGAATCAATACTCTCGTATGTCTATTCCAAAGGAATAATTGTTCTAGCGTTAAATGACTCAGGAGCATTTCATGGTGCAACTTGGAGAATATCGCATAGAAATGTAATTGTTTTAAAACAGAAATCTCTTCATGCTTCACGATGGGCTTTTGATCTTTTGCATGAATATTATCACGCTACCCAACGACCGCAACTTGCTGAATTCTCACTCATAGAGCTAAGTGAAACAAGTGATGAAAGAAGGATGGATAAGGAAGAAATAGAGGCCAATGAATTTGCATCTGAGGTTTTGTTAGGCTCCAAGGCTGATGAATATGTCAATATGTGCTTTGCGAATGCAAAGGGAAATATTGCTTGGCTTAAAAACTCGGTTATTCAAGTTGCGGAAAGTAACAATATTGATTGTGGGGTTTTGGCATATCAAGTTGCTAACAAGCATGACATGCTCGAAAGAAAATCCGGTAGAAAATCAAATTGGTGGGGGGCTGCAAATAATTTGCAAAATAATAGCTGTAACCCTAGGGATATTTGTAATTTTCAGCTACGAGAAGCTATTCAGATAGAAGATATGGATGAGTTCGATCGAGAATTTTTCGAGCAAGCAATTTCACAGTAAATTAAATATGTGTGGCTCATAATCATGTGAGTCACACTGATATAATTAATTTATCTGCGTACTTTTTTATGGAATAGAACAGCAAAAAATATCACTATTGCTAGAATTAAAGCGCAGCCTGTTAGTAAAGGAGCCATAGTTATATTTTACCCTCTTTAATTGCTTCAAATAAATTATGCTTCAGTATGTTGTAGTGCCGAGTAGAGCGAATAGCCAGCACCATTAACACCCACATTTGAAACCATTCATAATCAGTCATAAGTACACCTTAATGTCTCGTATTACCCAAGTAGATATTACCTTCCCAATTACAAAGCTCTAAAATCCAGTTACTAATTTTAAACCGTTTAGTTGGGTTAATGCCTGTGAAAGGAAAGAAAATTTGAGCGCTACGATTTTTGAACGTTGAAAAGGGTTCCAATCGAATATCCCAAATATCGTCATGTTCATTCATAACATCAAATGCAAACGCTTTTTGTGTGGTTAAAGCAATGAACATCTCTTCTTCCGTTTCATTGCGAAGATTAAGCTCTAAACCTAATGGTTCACACTCATCCTCGATACCAGCTAAGCGAATCTTCAGCTCATCATATACAGGCTTAAATGGCCAAAGCTCTTTATTTGTCATCATTTCCTCTTTTAAATTAGGCATGCCTAATTTACAAGTAAGTATCGTAGAGCTCGCCACGAGCTTTTACGTCTTCAGCTTCTGCGCGAGTCATTTCTTCACCATCAGCAATAATGTTACCCATACCATCATCCAATTCATCAAGCTGGTCATTTTCTTCAGAAACTGATAGCAAAACATCAACAACACCTAGTGCCACCAACCCTGTTACTTTTAACGCTTTTTTCCACATAGGAGGCTCCTAAAATTAGGCATGCCTAATTTGGTCGATAATTGAACTTGCTTTTAGTTAAGCCAATAAATCCTTTTAAATCAATATGGAAGATGTCTCACACGTTAAATTTTGAAACACTAAAAACAATAACTTTCATGTGGTTATAGTAAATTATTCAAAATCAATACTTTTACTTTTTTCAAAAAATAAGAATAAATAACTAGCTTTTTGCTCAATAATTGCCATCCTATTAATGCTTAACTTATAAGCGTTAATTTTTAAATCAATCTGATGGAGTAGAATTATGGCTGTTAAACATGTGCCAACTGGAATTGTTCACAAAGGAAGTAAAGGTGGAACAACAGGATGTGGTTTTGATACTAAAAAGGAAGCTACCCATTGGGTAGACTCTCACTCTAAAATCAACTGCGATAAAAACGGGTGTAAAAACTGAGGGTTAGTAGATCAATAAACTAGGGCGATGTTAGTGTATTCGCCCATTCAAAATTAGGCATGCCTAATTTTAACTTCCCAAGTAAGCATAGGTTATCTTCAAACGTTCATGACCTAACTCTTGGCTAATTTGCTCACGGACTTTGGTATCATGCTCATAATCAGTGGGCGACAGCTCTCTTCTATGTGGGCCGCCGTCAGCAGGGCATTTCCAGCCTGTAAGCTCTAAATAACGCTCCCTTGCGTAATGATGACGCAGTCCGTGATTTTTATTTAATCCAACTCGAATTGTTTCGCGGTCGTACTGTTCCATTTGTGACTTATAGTTTTTGTCAGGTTCGATAAGTGCGCCTTTAGTAACGGCACCAATATCACGAATGAGCTGTCGTTGAGATTCTTTTAAGATCGGAATTTTGCGGTATTTGCCACCTTTAGCCCATGAGCCTTTTATTTGTAGAGTGTTAGCATTTATCAAAGCATAGGATAAGCTGAATTTCATACACTCCTCTTTTCTAAGCCCAAACTCTTGCTGCAAACGCAGGGAAAGCTTGATCAAGTCACTTTTGATCTTGGCATGCTTATCCATGTCTAACGTTTTTGACTTGCCAATGGGGTTGTTGCGAACTCTGGGAATGCCGTAATCATCATTGCTGCGTGAACAGATATTAGGTTTACCTATTTTCTCAGCAATCCAACGCAAGGCCGCCATTCTGTTTTTTATTGTTTTTGGTGCTAGACCTTCATCTTGCCAACGTGTAACAAGATGATTGATATGCTTGGTTTTAAGACCTGATGGATCTCTTAACCTATAACCATGGCTAAGTAGTTGTGCTGCTGCAAGGTTTAAAACGTTGCTTCGGGTAGCTCTAGTGCTAAAGCTACTTTCGCGGTGTGTGTCGTTCACCATTTGGTGAAGTCGGTATCCTAATTGGCTCATTTCATGTTCCTCATAAATTTAAAAAGTAATTTTGAAAGTATTGAGAAAAACACCAAACCGAAGACCAGGGGGCGAAACGCCAAAATAGGTAAGTTTTAAAGCCATATGAACGGTGCGTAACCGAGCATATTGTCGAAAGACATAAAGGCTAACTGGTCTAAAGCAACAAAGCTGAGCCGTGTGATTTCTGTTGAAATACAGCGCGAACTACTGTGGTTTATACTTGTGTTGTTTATAGGGGGTGGTCGTGTGACCCATAATGCTGCGAATGCAGCTCCTCAGGAACGTGTTACGGGCAGTGAGAACGCCCTTTTTCTTGATGCTCATTTCGAGCTAGTTCATAAATAAAATTATCACAGTGATCAGAGATTGCAACACCTTTTTGACGTGCTCAAATCTTCATCCCTCTTCTGGCCCTGTAATTTTTCAAGGCGGATTGGGTGTCGAGGCATCATGAGCAGTGGCCTCGACGGGCGACTCTGCGAGTCGTCCCTACCTCTTTCGAGTAGGGACGACTTATACAAAATCGGTATTAATGCTTCTAAAACAAGAATAAAAATTGTACTTTTAATGTTAGTTTTATAGATGTTAGAAAATTTGATTGATCTATTCAAAACAAGTTTCATGGAAATTAATGGTCAAGGATTAAAAATGCCAAAATCTCGTATAAGAAACAAAAAAAAGAAGCGTAAATCAATTAACACAAAGAAAAAAAATATAAAATTGGCTTCTTCAAGTAAAACCTATGAAAGTGCAAAGCAATCACTAGGTAGGCTCTTTAGGAGATATCAATTTGAAGAGTTAGCTTACTGTATAGTGTGCTCTGAAATTTGGTTTCCGAATAGAAGTTGCTTGCTAAAACATTCTCTTTTGTGGGGCTCACTTTTGGAAATGAAACGAGAAGATTTTCTACAAGAGCCACAGATAAAAAGTTACCTCGACTTTAGATCTTTAATGTTGACTATGTATGGACTTCTGCCTGACTTTCCTGCTTCTGAGGACTTTGTTCCTGAGGCTGACTGGGGAGAAATTAAATTAGTTTTAATGGAAGAAACCTTACCTGTTTTGTATGGAGGCAGTGTTGAGAGAATAACTGATTTTATTAACGCCTTTGAAATTAGAAATAAAAAGAATACTCAAGCTCTAATTGAAATGCGATTAGCAATTGAAATACAAAGAGTATTTATTGAATCTATTCCGGCATCCCATTTAGGGAGTAATAAATATATTGAACCTGGAACATTGACCATTCCTTCCGAGCAAGCTTGGCAATCTACCAAAATAGCTATTGAAGCTTTAAATAATAATATAAATATTAAAAATCATGCAGGCTCACACCTTGTTAATAAAGATAATTTTCATCTACCTCATAATGAGAGTGAGTTTACAAATAAAGTAGTTGATGGAAGTTTTCAAAACTTTTTTTTCGCTTTTTCGGAAAGGGGTTATTTTCCTGTTTCAGTGAGGAATTTAGCAAGCATAATTATAGACCGTTGGAGTGAGGTTTCGGAATCTTCAATCGATGAATTAACATTTATTTCAAGTTTGTCCAATTATATCAAAATAAACTTTAAAGATTTTTTATCTGGGCCACTAATATTACAAAGTGAATCCATTTTGGAAAAAATTGTTATACCAGGATTGATATTTAATGATGATTTACTGTACGTAATACTGCCAACTTTTAATGATACTCAAAAAACGAAAGAGCTAACTAAATCATTAAGCCTAGTTTTCTCTCAAGGTGAAAATGTAACCCTATATAATCCTATTAGTGAAGAGTGCTACATATTACCCGAAAGTTTTAGTTTTGAAGAAGGTACTTTAGCTTTTTTATATGTTTCTTCGGTGGTTACAACTAAAAATCAGTTTTTAGACTTACCAATTAAGGGGTCGGAGCTACTTTCTTTATATGACTTTGTGACAATATTTTCTTCACTGGATGATTCAAAATCACTTATTTCTTTTTTTAACTACCTAAAACAAGATGAACTTACATTTGGTTTATCAGGCCCTGTAGACAAACTTGCAGCCTATATTGATTCGCATTCTGTTTTAGTCGACGGAGCAAATGAACCGACTCATATAATGTTAGACCCTCATTACGGTTGTGATTGGCGATTTGGTAAGCTAAAAGAGTACTGGTGTAATGCCCCAAAACAATTTCCAGTAAAATACAAGTCTTGGTGTTTGGAAAGTAATTATGATGATATTTACTCAATAATAGCCAAAGATGACTTCACAATCTCTTGGTATACAGTAATTGGTGAGTGTGAAGTTCACTTTTACAGTATGAACATTAGTGAAAATTTAGAGATCGAAGATGCCAAAATTCTTACTTTTGCTTTAGAAGCTTTTACTGATGCCCTTAAGCAAAGAGAGGAATTAATTTCGAGCCTAAATATATTTTGTAAAAGCTTTATTAGGATTAATTGTATTGCTGCACCAGCTAGATATGATGATAAAAATATCACGGATGCATTAAATAGCGAATTTTTAATAAATTATTATCTAACAAAGGAGGATAATGAAGTATTAGAATTAACTACCAACTTTAATCTAAGCTCTATTTTTGCTCACTTTCGTGAAGCTAAAGATGCTTCAGCACAAGCAAAAGCTGTTCATGAGTTAATTGTTATGCTGAGTACATTAGCTAATTCAGATTATCCAGAGAATGTAGCTAAAGCTATTAAAGAAAGTTGTTCTAGATCCCCAAGGGTTTTGATTAATGCAATTGAAAAAAATATTTCCTTACCTGAGTATTCAGATTATGAGACTGCACATCCTCGAGATTATAAATTAGCAAGGAAAGAATTAGCTATTATTTTAAAAAGTTTGGGGGTGAAACCAGGCCGATATGAACTAAGCGCCGCTAAGAAAATAATAAATGATGCAAGAGATAAATTTAGAGTTGATATTCATAGAAAAATACAGAGCTTTAACAGGGCTAAGCTGATAGAGCTATGTATAACCCAACATGAGAAGTTATTTGTAAAATCCAAGGAGTTCCAGCAGCGAATTATACAGAGTTTGAAGCATGAAGTTGCATATGATCGAGAAGAAAAACTCCATGAAACTAAAGATAAAAACTCTAAGGACTCTCAAAATATTAGGTACCTAATAGAGTTTTGTGTTGGTATGGAGTGGGATGGAGGCATTAATTGTAAACTTCAAAATTTTCAAGAATTGATTGGAAAAGTTGATTGGTTAAGTGTTCTATATTCTGCTAGTGATATTCTACATAATGGAATTCAAGTAGCTGGAATAGAAATTAATGACGACTTTGTTCCAGAAGTTTTCTATTCAAAAGAACGCGAAGATCAAGAAAGAAAGTTTACTCGAATAGAATCAGAGATCAAACTCGGAAAAGGTTTAAATGAAGAAGACCAGGTAAGCTCAAACCTTGAACGGTTTGTTCCTAGTTTGGATTCTGCGTTTGAAACAGATTTAGGTTTTAAATTTACATTGATGATTGAAGTGCTCTCGGTTATGTCAAAGTGGACACAATATAAAGAAGACGTGAAAGAGTCGTTTATATATCAAAGCGAGCCAAGTGATTTGGTAAATGTCATATCAATGGCTTTGGGCGAATCTAATCGAAATGCAATAAATAATGCTATTAACTTCCTCACTCTGGAACCAAAGAAAACTCTAATTTTGTTTGGAAAAAATACTAAGGAACCAGATGTTCCTGTATGGGAGCATAACAAGAGGGCTTACAGGTATACTTTAAGGCCTATTGTTCCACTCTTAGGGAGTAATGACTTGTTGTGGGGAGCTGGCATGGCTGAACAGGCTCGGAATATTTGGGCTGGGGCTATAGCTGAAGGATATCTACCCACGGAACAAAGCTCTAAATTGATAAATGGATCTGTCAGGAGAATTAAAGAGAGTATTGAAAAAGATCTTGAGTACGCATCTGAAAAAGTTGTGCGTAGATACTCGAATTATGTTTTACGCGGTATCGATTTTAAAAGACGCTTCAAGTCAGAAAATTTTGACGACGTTGGTGACTATGATGTCCTAGCATATTGGCCAAATGAAAATCGTTGGCTCACTATTGAGTGTAAGTACGTTCAACCATCATTTTGTATTAAGGACTCGAAGCGGTTACAGGAAAAAATGTTTGATAAATCTAAAGGAAAAAGCCATTTATGTAAAATAGCTAAAAGGAGAGAGTTTTTATTAAGAAATCTAGAAAAATTAAGAGAGTTATTAAAATGGCCCGCCACCAAGAATAGTAGTGATGTAGCAATTGAAGAGCTCTATGTTAGTAAAAACACCTATTGGTGCATGTATGTAACACCATATCCCGTACCGACTGAATTCGTCCAGATAGATAGGCTAGATAATTGGTTTATAACTAACGGTTTTACCAAATAAGGACCTGCATAATGAGGGGAGTAGAAATAATTACGATACCTGTCTATCGTATTGAAAGGGGTAAATATAACAAACAGAAAGATTTGTTTTCTGAAAAGGTAATGTTTGGAGGCCCTGATGGTAAATTTAAAAGAGCTTATGCTAAAAGTGATAGGAATTGGTATTTTAATTTCAAATATCACTTAGATGAAAAATTTGGTGGTTCTTGGGAATATAATGAAATAATCGGTTATTTAGAAATTTATATACTTGGTAATCAAGTTAGGGCTCAATATTGGCAAGACAATAAAAAAAGAATTGTAAAAACGAGGAAGAAACAATTTGTATTTAAAACACACAAATTAGTTCCAGAAGTTAGCTTCGATAGAAGCCCCACAAATGAAGATATTTTTGATGTCATAAATGAGTGTATTTCAGATTGTAAGCAAGAACTAAAAGGCAGGTACCTTGATACAAGTACTCTAGATCGTTTGGGGCCCTACATAAATTGGAAGGAATTGATTAAAAATGAGAATTTACACAATTAATCGTGCATAAAAACCACTCCTTTCAAATCCTGTAAAGCCATAAATCGGAACCCCGCAAGCGGGGGCCCCCTTGCTTCGCAACCCTTCGGGCGATTTCTAGCTTGACTGGCTTTTCTCTGCGTAGTGAAGGTTATCCAAGAGGTATGCGGCGCTCTGAGTGGCAAGCACTCGACGCTTTCACACCTCCTGGATACAACTGGCTTATCAAATAAAAACGGGAAAGAGGGAAGGTAAATAAATTTATATTTATCTGTTTTTATTATATTTTCCCAGTTTCCCATATTTCCCAACCTAATATCCTTTATTGAAATAGGCTAGGTAAGGTGGTCATCGCCTCTTTTCGCTTACGATCTATGATGTCTGTATAGATTTGTGTCGTTTTTAATTCTGAATGACCAAGCAACTTTGATACGGTATAAATATCAACATCATTAGTTAGCATACGTACAGCAAATGTGTGTCTCGCACAGTGAAAGGTAATGTGCTTTGTAATCCCCGCTCTGAGCATCCACTGTGTTAGTGCAACATTTGTATAGCTTGAGTATCTTAAGCCTTTAAAAACACGTTCATGGGCTTCTCCTGGCGAATCTAAGAGCATAGTGGCATCAGATGGAAGGTATAAGTACTGAAGTTGCCCTGTTTTAATGTGATTAAAAGTTGCTCGTGGATCTATCATTGTGAGTTTTTCCCACGTTAGCTTTTGAATATCACTCCAGCGCATACCTGTGAGGCATCCGAATAAGAATGCTCGCTTCAGTACATCATACCTGCACTCTGTTTTATAAAGTGCAGTTACTTCTTCCTCTTCTAAGTAATTACGAGGGTTTTGTTCTATCTTAATGCTTTTTACCTCGTTTACAGGATTTCGACGAATAATGCCTTCGTGGAATGCTTTGTTTAAGGCCGCTCTCACTTTATTGAAATAGCATGATGTAGTATTTGAAGAAAGTGGCTTATCTGATTTTGTTCGTGCATGTTTTATTAGGTATGTTCTGAACCCTAGTAATACATCAGCATCAAAATCAGCAAATGACAGCGGGTTTCCTTCACAATATCTCTTTAGATGTATTAACGCCGATTCCCACAGCGATACGTTTGATGTGCTGTCTGTGTGCTCTTTGTCGTTTATTATTTGCTGCATGTAGCTATAAAAGCTTTCTTGCTGTTTTTCTGAGTCTTCAAAATGATGCTTGTTGTTAGCTAAATCGACAACTGCTTGTGCCCTTATCTTTTCAGAAATATCTAGGGTCTTTTTATTATGGTCACGTTGGAACTTGTCTTTAGGAGTGGCATAAATGAACAAGTCCATTGATTGTCTTTTACGGCGTTTAACTCGTTTGCCATTTTCATTTAGGTAAGAACCATAATTTCTGGTTAATAGTAGTTGTTGGCGGCCTGTGCTATCAGGTGATTTTTTCTCGATGGTTAGTTTCATAATAACTTCCTCTTTGGTGGACCAATAGTGGCCCACAACAAAGAGGTCGGTGGGCCATTCGAGGCCCATATTATGAAACTAAAGGAAGCTAGAGAAAGATAAAAAAGTAATTAAATGTATGAATAAATTAGGTTTTTTAACTTAAGTTGGATGTTTGTTTCCTTTGGTTTACCTTGTTATTTACCGATACAGAACGAACTAAAGATTTTCCCAAGTAGGTCATCAGAGGTAAATTCACCCGTTATCTCATTTAAGAACTGTTGAGTTAGGCGTAATTCTTCAGCCAAGATCTCACCAGCAATATGCATCTCTAATTGCTCTTTGCCTGTGTTTAAATGATAGGCTGCGTGATCAAGTGCATCTAAGTGACGACGGCGTGCCATGAATCCACCTTCTGTGGCACCTTGGAAACCTATACATGCCTTTAAGTGAGTACGAACTAACTCTATACCCTCTGCATTTTTAGCGCTTAAACGGATCACCGGATATTGATCATGTTCATCCATACCGACATTTTCACCGGAAATATCGGCTTTATTTCGGATCACAGTAACACCCATACCCTCTGGTAACTTGGCCATAAACTCTGGCCAAATATCATGAGGATCAGTGGCTGATGTGTCTGTGCCGTCTAACATAAATAGTACGCGATCGGCTTGGTTAATTTCATCCCATGCGCGTTCAATACCAATTTGCTCTACTTTATCAGGGCTTTCACGCAGGCCTGCGGTATCAATAATATGTAGTGGCATACCATCAATGTGGATATGTTCGCGTAATACGTCACGTGTTGTACCTGCTATTTCGGTAACGATGGCTGCATCTCGGCCAGCTAAAGCATTTAATAAGCTTGATTTACCAGCGTTAGGGCGACCCGCAATAACAACACGCATACCTTCACGCATGATGCTACCTTGTTTAGCTTGCTGAGTTACATTCTCTAATTGATCAATAATGGCATTGAGATCTGCGGATACTTTACCGTCTGATAAAAAGTCGATTTCTTCATCTGGAAAATCAATTGCGGCTTCAACATACATACGTAGGTGAATGACTTTCTCCACCAGCGTTTCGATGTGCTTAGAGAATTCACCTTGCAGTGATTGGAGGGCGCTTTTTGCTGCCTGTTCACTGGTTGCATTAATTAAATCGGCAATTGCCTCTGCTTGGGTTAAATCAAGCTTGTCATTCATAAATGCGCGCTCAGAGAACTCACCTGGTTTTGCTAAACGTACACCGTCAATTTGGCTAATTTCTTTTAATAGCATATCAAGTACGACAGGGCCGCCGTGACCTTGTAGTTCTAGTACGTCTTCGCCGGTAAATGAATTTGGCCCTTGGAAGTAAATAGCAATACCTTGGTCAAGCTGTTCACCGCTCAAACTTTTAAATGGTACATAGTCTGCGTAACGTGTTTTAGGACAACGGCCAATAATCTGTTCTGCCACTGTTTTAGCTAAGCTGCCAGAGACGCGAATAATACCAACCCCACCACGTCCTGGTGCGGTCGCTTGTGCTGCAATTGTGTCTTGATTAATCATGCGATGAAATAATGCCAATAAAAGAATGAATGCTGGCTCTATTGTAACCTATGGCTTAATTTCATGCGAATAGCTGTTTGAGTAATGAGGTAGCAAAAGTCTGATGTAAGTAATACTTTATTTAGCTTTAATTAATAATAAACGACCATTGCAAATGATAATTATATTCATTACCATGTTGCGCATTCTAAATCTTATCGTTTTTTATTATGCGTCTTTCTGCTGTTTTTATTGCACTTGCTGCTGGTTTTTCGGGCGTTGCCCATGCTCAAACTGAAGTGACTACTTCGGATCAAAGTGATTCAAAAGAACTCGAAAAAATAGAAGTTGTTGGCCGTGCGTTCTCTTTATATCGCCCAACCGAGTCTAGCTTTGCTACTCGTACCAATACACCGTTAGAGAAAATTCCTCAGTCAATTCAAGTTTTACCGCAGGAGCTGATCAGTGATCAGGCTGCTCGCCAAATTACCGACCTTTATAGCAATATAGCTGGTGTTAATGCCTTTAGTTATTCAGGCGTTACATTCCGTGGTTTCCGCCAGGATGAGATTTTATATGATGGCGTAAAGGGCGACCCTTTCAATGGCTTTGCTGTGCCGCAATTATTTAATATTGAACAAGTTGCGGTTTTAAAAGGACCTGCTGGCGCTATATACGGTAGTGGTAATCCGGGTGGTATTATTAACTATGTAACTAAGAAGCCTAAATTCACCAGTGAACACAGTATTGAAGTTGAAGTAGGTAATGATGACTTCTTTAGTGGTGCATTAGAAAGCACAGGAACATTGAGTGGATCACTTGATAATCATGCTTACCGTGTTGGTCTTTACCGTGATACTGAAAAGCCATTCCGTGCTAATACTAGCAGCGATAATACCATTGTTGATCTTGGTTATACGTGGCTTATAAATAGTGCAACCGAATTGAGCACTCAGTATACCTATATAGAGCAAGAGTTGGGTGGGGCACGTTTACGTGGTGTACCTGCTGATGATAATGGCAATTTTCTAACTGATATTAGCTGGAATCATAACGAGGTGACAGACTTTCAAAATGTTGAGGCCCATGTCTACCAGGCAACTTTAAAACATGAGTTTAATGATGTTTGGCGCACAGATGTCACAGCACGTTATTTTGATAACAAAGAAGTGCAAAACTACCATGAACCAAGAGGCCTCGTAGATACAGATGACGACGGTATTGTTGATTGGAGCCATCGTGAGTTTCGTGATCAAGTACGTGAGAACGAAGGTTTTAGCTTAACAGCTAATGCGATTGCAGAATTTGTAGTTGCAGACATGCAGCATCAAGTGTTGTTTGGTAGTGATTGGTATGAACATGATTTTGAAAGCGTTTACCGTACAGCTACGCAACAAAGTAAAGGTGGCCCAGTACCAGGACTTGATCTGAACAACCCTGAATATGGTTTAAGCTCTGCTGATGATTATGATCTTGATAGTATTACACCAAGGCTTGGGAAAACGAATAGCACCCGCTTTGGTGCCTACTTGCAAGATCAACTAGATATCACCGCTAATTGGAGTGTAACAGCTGGCTTAAGGTATGATCGTTTTGAAGATAAAGATCTGTTAAATCAAACCGAGTTTTCTGATAGCGACTTAACTTACCGTATTGGTACCAGCTATAACATTAACAATATGTTCTTCCCTTATGCGCTACATGGCACTGGCTTTGTGCCGCAAAGTGCGAGTAATCAAGAAACAGCAAAGGGTGGCCCATTCTCGCCAGAGACTAGCCGTATTAATGAGTTAGGTTTAAGAACCAAGCTATTAGCAGACACACTTGCTGTTAATATGGCTGTGTACGATATTGTCCGTGAAAACATCCTACAGCCTAGCTTATTAGGTGATGTTGCAGGTGACGGCGTTGATGACTTAGTTGCCGTTGGTGAAGTACAAAGTAAGGGTTTTGAACTCGAAGTGGTTGGTGACATCACTGAGCGCTGGGTAGTTACTGCAAGCTACGCTTATAATGATACCCGTATTACTAAAGCCAACGACAGCATTCGTAACCAAATTCCAGATAGCGATAAATTTGCTAACGCGCCGCAAAATACCCTAGGTATATGGACACGCTATGAGCTACCTAGCTTATCGTCATCTATTTCTGCTGGCTTAGACTATGTTGATGAACAGCTTAGTTTAGGTGGTCAACGTGTTAAACCTTACACTGTTTACAACATGGCGTGGCAAACAACCGTTGATAACTGGCAATGGCATCTATCAGTTAAGAACCTATTTGATAAAGAATACGCAAGCAGTGGCTTTATCGAGCGAACAGGGCACTTTCCTGGTGAGCCACGCCGTGTCTATTTAAGTGCTAAATACAGCTTTTAATGGTGGCGTGTGAACGCTAAAAGTTGGTTTAATTTACATTCTTGGGCAGGACTTTTTGTTGGAGTCCTGCTTTTTGTTACCTGCGTATCAGGAACACTCGCTACGTTAAGTCATGAACTCGAGTACTTAACAGACGCTAAGTACCGTGCTTTAACTTCTTCTGCCTCTACTAACTACCCAGCTCTCGAAAACACCCTTAATAAGCATTATCCGCAAGCTCAGCTACTTTATATCCAACGTCATAAGCAAGATTACCTTGCCATTGAAGCGGCTCTTAAAGTCGGTGATTCATTTCGCTTTGTTTATTTAGATGCTGCAACGGGTCGCTTACTCGGTGAAGGAGAGTGGGCGCGGATATCGCGGTTTTTACGTAACTGGCATATGAACTTATCGATGGGCTGGACGGGTAAATTAATCGTCACCAGTTTGAGTATTTTACTCGTTATTTTATTGGTTTCGAGTTTTTATGTGTATCGGCGCTGGTGGCAAGGCTTTATGAAAAAGCCTGCTGCGCTAAGCCTTGGTAAACGAAGTAGTTGGTCTGATTGGCATAAGCTGTTAGGGCTTTGGAGTTTATGGTTTATTGCTGTGATGGCCATCACAGGGGTTTGGTATCTGGTAGAACATGGGCTGCAAACTGCGAAGGTACCTCACTATGTCTCTATTCCACCTGCTGTAAGTGAGTTTAAAAAACAAAGTCCTCGTAAAGGTCTATCGCCAATTAGTTTAGCTGCTGCTTATGAAGCCGCTCAACAGGCGTTTCCTAGCCTTGATATTCGCTATATTCGTTATCCTAATAAAGCGGCTCAGCCTATTGAAGTACGTGGTTATAACGATGATATTTTATTGCGCCTGCGTGCTAACCGGGTTTATTTAAATCCAAGTTCCGGTGAAGTTCTTGGTGTACAAAAAGGGGAAGAACTCAACCTGCTTCCACGAATTAAAGACACCGCTGATCCGCTGCACTTTGGTAACTTTGCAGGAATTGGTACCAAGCTTATTTGGGGGCTATTTGGTGCATTGATGAGCTTTGTAAGCGCTGCTGGCATGTATATGAGTTGGCTTAGGGTTAAGCGTAAATCAACGGCTGTAAAGTGGCTTGGTTTATCTGGGGTGGTTGCAATCGGTTTGGTAGTTGCTTCGCTACTAACAACAAGTTTGAGCTTTACTGAACGCAGTGAGCCTAATCAAGTTTATTCTCCTATTCTCGGTTAGCTTTTTTCCAGGCAATAAAAAAGGCGCAGTTAGCGCCTTTTTTATTGGGTTAAGAGTTTAGCCTCTTACCTTAATACCTTTTTTCTCCATACCGCGGTAGATGATTAGCATCTGTGCGATTGAGATAAGGTTCGATACTAACCAGTAAAGTACTAGGCCAGATGGGAACCATAAGAAGAAAATAGAGAATACTACTGGCATAAAGGTCATCATTTTTTGCTGCATAGGGTCAGTAACCGTCATCGGTTGCAGCTTTTGAGTGATGAACATACTTAAACCAAATAAAACCGGTAATACGTAGTATGGGTCCATTGCTGATAAGTCATTTAACCATAAAACGAATTCAGCATGACGTAGCTCTGTTGATTCTAAGAATACGTAGAATAATGCTAAGAAGATTGGCATTTGTAGTAACAGCGGGAAACAGCCACCCATAGGGTTCACTTTTTCTTTGCGGTACATTTCCATCATAGCTTGACCGAATTTTTGACGGTCATCACCATACTTCTCTTTTAGTGCAGCCATTTTAGGCTGAAGTGCACGCATCTTCGCCATTGATGTGTATTGTGCTTTAGTAAGCGGGTACATTGCCGTTTTAACGATAACCGTGATTGCAATGATAGCTAGACCCCAGTTACCTAAGATACCGTATAACCACTTAAGTAATACGAATAATGGTTGTGAGATAAAGAATAACCAACCGTAATCTACAGTTAGGTCTAAGTCTGGGTGAATTGCTTCTAGTACGTCAGACTCTTTCGGGCCCATATAGTAGGTTGAGCCAAGCGTTGCTTGCGAACCAGCTTGTACATTAACTGCTTCACCTTTAACACCAATAATTGCTGCATTACCTGATACAAGTTTGCTGTAAAGAGTATTTTGTTGATCTTGCTTTGGTACCCACGCACTTACAAAGTAGTGTTGAATAAATGCAATGTAGCCGCCAGATGTGGTGATATTAAGGTTTTTATCAGCCATGTCTGAGAAGCTGTATTTTTCATACTTCTCTTCATCTGAGCCATAAGCGCCACCTAAGTAGTTTTGATCTACTAAGCTACCTTTTTCTTGTACTGTGCGTTTTACTTGCGTGTATAACTGAACTTGAATTGGATCAGCTGTTACGTTGTTTACTGTGTACTCTAAATCTACAGCGTAGTCGCCTTTTTTGAAGATATAAGTTTTAGTAAACGTCACACCTTTACTGTCAGTAAACTCAAGTGGTACACGTAGCTCATCACCCGTTAAAGTGAATGCTTTTTGTGTGGTTTTATAAACAGGGCGACCAGCAACAGTTGCGTCAGGACCATTTAAACCAATTAAGCCACTTTGCGAGAAGTATTGCTTACCATCGAACTCACCTAATAGCATGTAAGGTGTGTTACTGCCTTTTTCTTCTTCGTACTGAAGTAAGTCTGTTTCAATGATGTCACCACCACGGGTGTCAATTTTAACAGTGAATACGTCAGTTGTTACATCAATAACTGAGCGCTTTGCTGTCGTTACAGCTGGAACTTCACCGTCAGATGATGCTGGAATAAAGTCATCAGATTCTGGTGTTGTTGCGCCTAGTGTTTGTGTTGTGGCACTTGGATCAGCCTTTGGTGCGTTGTAGTCGTTATTCCATTCTTGAAATAATAAAAACGACACAAGCATCAAGCCGATTAATAAAAACGTGCGTTGCGATTCCATAACAGCTCTTATTTCTCGTGTTGGTGGTTAATATGATTTTTTGCCGGTACGGGATCATCCCCACCAGCATGTAAAGGGTGGCATTTTAATATGCGTTTAACAGCTAACCAACTGCCTTTTACACTTCCATGCAAATTAATTGCTTGAATAGCGTAACTAGAGCAGGTTGGATTAAAACGACAATGCGGGCCTAATAATGGGCTTATCCATTTTTGATAGCCGCGTATTAGCATGACTAAACAGCGCTTTGGAATAGCAACAAGTGGTTTAAGTAACCTCATGATGTGTCTGCCCCTGCGTTAATTTAGTCAATGGATACCATGAATTTAAATTCCCATCGTAGAATTTTAAATGCATGATTAAAAGGTGAGCTAAAGATACCTTAATTAAGCCTGTAATTCTATTGCTATCAGGCTTGTTTATTAGATTTAGCTGATTTATTCGGGCGTTTTTTAAATGGTGGTGGTTTAGGTGCACCAGGCTTGCAGCGTTCGTTAATTTTTCGCCACAATTTATTTAGTTGCTTTGTTAGCTCTTCGTTTGACTGTTCATCAATACCACTTTTAACCATAAGCACAATATCAATGTTATCGAGTTTATGTTGATTTAAACGGAAACTTTCGCGAGCAAGTCGTTTAATTCGATTACGTTGACAGGCTTTTTTAACGCGTTTTTTTGCGACCGTAAGACCTAATCGAGGATTAGTTTGGTCATTGCGTTTAGCTAATAGGGTAAAGAAAGGAGTCGCAGCGCGTGCTGGTTCATTAAAGATTCGAGAGTAATGCGAGGGAGTTAACAGACGTAACTCCCTGCTGAAGCTAAAGTCTTCCACTTATATATTAAGCAGAAAGAACTTTACGGCCTTTAGCACGACGACGAGCTAATACTTTACGGCCATTTGCTGTTGCCATACGAGCACGGAAACCGTGTGTACGTTTGCGTTTTAAAACGCTAGGTTGAAAAGTTCTTTTCATAACAATTCCATCCGATCGGTTAAGGTTAAAACATCCTATGCAGGTCGCGATCCTGGCACAGGTGCCATTGCGAGCGCGAGATATTATAGATGAAGACAACAAAAGTCAATCATTAAAACGCTGCAGAGGCCGTAATTATAAAGGATCCTTTTAGCTGATCATATAGGATCATCATAAATAAGAAGTTTTCCACAGCCTCTGTATAAAAAGTGAATAAAAGCTTGGGAAAAGCCAATTCGATCGTAGAATTTGATCGCGATCTGGCTGTAAATTTGTTATGATCACTGTTCGAGCTTAAAAAATAATTTTCTTAAAAATCAGTGTTTTATTCTTTTATGTTGCTGAGATCATATTTTTCATAAAAATCAATCTTGTACTTGTGGATAAAGTACCTTCATAATAGTCGGTCTGGGCCAAGAAAGTTGGTCAAAGATTAGCAATAAATGTTTGATTTTCCATCATTAAAGATGAACGGGAATAAAAATTAAATCTCTGGGAGTTTAACTGTGTATCTGTCGGTTTGGCAAAGTTGTTTATATGTATTGCAAGATGAATTGCCTTCACAGCAATTCAGTATGTGGGTAAGACCACTTCAAGCAGAAAGTACCGAAGATACGTTGACTATATATGCACCTAACCGTTTTGTTTTGGATTGGGTGAGAGAAAAGTATTTAAACCGTATTAATGAACTACTCGTTGAAATTTGTGGTGATGAAGCACCTGAATTACGTTTTGATGTTGGTAGTAAACCTATTTTAAATGCCCAAGTGGCATCTGCACCGGCTGCAACAGAAGCAAGCGCATCTGTTCCACAACAAACTCCCGAAAAACAACAGCCAAAACCTGAAAAAGCAGCGGTCGAACCTGCACCAAAATCAGGCTATAAATCAAACATTAAAGAAAATTACACCTTTGATAGCTTTGTTGAGGGTAAATCAAACCAATTAGCAAAAGCTGCAGCGACTCAAGTTGCAGATAACCCAGGTTCAGCATTTAACCCTGTATTTATATACGGTGGTACTGGCTTAGGTAAAACTCACTTATTACACGCTGTTGGTAACGGTATTATGGCTAATAAGCCAGACGCGAAAATTGTTTATATGCACTCTGAGCGATTTGTGCAAGACATGGTTAAAGCGCTACAAAATAATGCCATAGAAGAATTTAAACGTTATTACCGAAGTGTTGATGCATTGATGATCGATGACATTCAATTTTTCGCTAATAAAGAACGCTCACAAGAAGAGTTCTTTCATACCTTCAATGCTTTACTTGAAGGAAATCAACAGATTATCTTAACTTCAGACCGCTATCCTAAAGAGATAGAAGGGGTTGAAGATCGCCTTAAATCACGTTTTGGTTGGGGCTTAACAATTGCTATTGAGCCACCAGAACTTGAAACGCGCGTTGCTATTTTGATGAAAAAAGCGCAGCAAAGTAAAATCAATTTACCTCACGAAGTTGCCTTTTTTATCGCTAAAAAGTTGCGTTCAAATGTGCGTGAATTAGAAGGGGCGTTAAACCGCGTTATTGCTAATGCAAACTTTACTGGTCGTCCGATTTCAATCGACTTTGTAAAAGAAGCGCTACGTGACTTACTTGCGCTGCAAGATAAACTGGTAACGATAGATAATATTCAACGCACTGTTGCTGAGTATTACCGTATTCGTGTGTCAGATTTACTATCTAAACGTCGTAGCCGTTCAGTAGCAAGACCACGTCAAGTGGCCATGGCATTATCAAAAGAACTTACAAATCACAGTTTACCTGAGATTGGTGACGCCTTTGGTGGTCGTGATCACACAACTGTATTACACGCTTGTCGTAAAGTTAAATCACTACGTGACGAAAGCCACGAAGTGAAAGAAGATTATCAAAACTTAATAAGAACCTTGTCATCTTAAGGCCGACTTTATTATGCAAATAACAATATCAAGAGAGCAATTTTTAAAACCTTTAGTTCAAGTGTCTGGTGCGATTGAGCGTAAGCACACCTTACCGATTTTATCGAACGTACTGTTAGTTGTTGAAAACGGGCAACTTTCGATGACGGGTACTGATCTTGAAATTGAGTTAGTGGCGAGTGTGTTTGTCGGTGAAGATACCACAGATACGCAACTCACTTTACCAGCTAAAAAGTTACTCGATATTTGTAAAAGTTTACCTGATGGCTCAGACCTAACGTTAAGTAGCCAAGATCATCAGTTACTATTAACAAGTGGTAAAAGCCGTTTTTCTTTAACTACGCTGGCCGCTGAAGATTTTCCGAATCTTGAGCAGTGGGATGGTGAAGTTGAATTTCAACTAACGCGTTTAGAATTGCGTAAACTTTTAGAAAGCACGCACTTTTCTATGGCGAATCAAGACGTACGTTATTACTTAAACGGTATGTCATTTGAAGTTGATAACGCAGATATCAAAACAGTGGCTACAGATGGCCACCGTTTGGCAATTGCACAAAAGCAATTACCACAGTCTTTAAATACACAGCGTCAGTTAATTATTCCACGTAAAGGTGTGCAAGAAATTATGCGCCTAATGGTGGCTGATGATGAGCTAGTAACCATTCAATTTGGTGCTAACCATATTCGTATTATTGATACTGAGTTTACATTTACTAGTAAACTAGTTGATGGTCGTTTCCCTGATTATCGTCGAGTATTGCCGCGTGGTGGTGACAAAGTAATTACAGCTAATCGTGAATGGTTGCGCAGTGCTTTCCAACGTGTGTCTATTTTATCGAATGAAAAATTCCGTGGTGTACGTTTAAACCTGTCTGAAGGTTTATTAAAAATTACAGCAAACAACCCTGAGCAAGAACAAGCTGAAGAGGTCGTTGAAGTAATGTACCAAGGCGGCGAACTTGAAATTGGCTTTAACGTTTCTTATGTACTTGATGTACTTAATACATTAAAAACAGAAGATGTAACCTTTACACTTGCAGACTCTAATAGCAGTGCGCTAATTGAAGGTGCAGGTGACGAAGAAGCTATGTACGTTGTTATGCCGATGCGCCTATAAGCTTATATGAGTTTAAGTCATTTAAGCCTCAATAATTTTCGAAATATTGAGGCGCTGACACTTGAGCCGGTTAATGGCATAAACATTATCTATGGCGAAAATGGCAGCGGAAAAACCAGTCTCCTTGAGGCTATATATTTCCTTTCTCACGGTAAATCATTTCGTACCGCCAAACATAAAAATATCATTCAGCATCAACAAGACAAGTTTGTGATTCATGGTCGCAAAGCGCTGCATGATTTGTCTATTCCGATTGGTATAAGCAAAAACCAAGCGGGTGAAACGTCTTTAAAGATTCAGGGAAAAACGAGCCGTAAAATCTCTGAATTAGCTCAGCTAGTGCCGGTGCAAGTTATTACTCCAGAAAGCTATTCATTGTTTTTTGGCGGTCCAAAAGAACGTAGAAAATTTCTCGATTTAGGATTGTTCCACGTGGAACATGACTTTTTTTACTTGTGGCAGTCTTTTAATAAAGTACTGAAACAACGTAATGCTCTATTAAAAAGTAAACCTAGAGATTATTTTGAACAGATCAAGTTTTGGGATAAAGAATTTGTTAGACTAGCTGAACAAATAAATAATCTAAGAATCGCGTATATAAGTAGGTTTAAGCAGCAGTTTTTTGATAAAATGTGTGCAGAATTAACGCTTGTAAGCGATTTAGAAATTAACTTTCATGCGGGCTGGAAAGAGAGTGAAACGCTCTCAGAGGCGCTTGAGCAAAGCTTTGAACGTGATGCCAAACAAGGTTTCACAAGTAAAGGTCCGCATAAAGCTGATTTTAGTTTTAGCGTTTCTGGTAACAGTGTAGAAAATACCTTTTCTCGCGGTCAATTGAAGCTCTTGCTTTATGCGTTAAAAGTAACGCAAAATAGCTTAATTGAGTCAGAAACAGATAAGCAATCTATATTGCTAATAGATGACTTACCTTCAGAACTAGGTGAAGATACAAAAGAAAAAGTGGGTCAACTTTTGACTCATTGCGATTCGCAACTTTTTATCTCATCAATTTTATCTGAAAGTATTTCTGCTGTGGTGGAACCCATGCAACGAGAACTAAAAATGTTCCACGTGAAACATGGCAACCTAATAACAAGATAAGTGGGATTAACCATGTCTGAGAATTACGATTCGTCGAGTATTAAAGTACTTAAAGGATTAGACGCAGTAAGAAAGCGTCCAGGAATGTATATAGGGGACACCGATGACGGTACAGGCCTTCACCATATGGTGTTTGAGGTTGTTGATAACTCTATCGATGAAGCCTTAGCTGGTCATTGTGATGATATTTTTGTAACGATTCACTTAGACGGTTCAGTCTCTGTAAGAGATAACGGTCGTGGTATTCCTACATCTATTCACGAAGAAGAAGGTGTTTCTGCGGCTGAAGTTATCATGACGGTACTTCACGCTGGTGGTAAGTTTGATGATAACTCTTATAAAGTATCTGGTGGCTTACACGGTGTAGGTGTTTCGGTAGTAAATGCACTATCTGAAAAGCTGCAACTGACCATTCGTCGTGAAGGCAAAATTCACCAACAAACATATACTATGGGTGTACCAGATGCGCCATTAGCTATAATTGGTGACGCAACAGACACAGGTACTGAATTACGTTTCTGGCCAAGTGGTGAAACATTCACTGACCTTAACTTCCACTACGATATTTTAGCAAAGCGTTTACGTGAGCTTTCGTTCTTAAACTCTGGTGTAAGTATCATTCTTACTGATGAGCGCGAAGAATCTAAGAATGACCACTTCAAATATGACGGTGGTATTCAAGCATTCGTAGAATATCTAAACCGTAACAAAACACCTGTACATAAAAGTGTTTTCCACTTTACCCATGAGCGTGAAGAAGACGGTATTAGTGTAGAAGTTTCAATGCAATGGAACGATGGCTTCCAAGAAAGCATTTACTGTTTCACAAACAACATTCCACAACGTGATGGTGGTACGCACTTAGCTGGCTTTAGAGCAGCACTAACACGTACGCTAAATAACTACATGGAAAAAGAAGGCTTTAATAAGAAAGCTAAAACAACAAGCAATGCAACGGGTGATGATGCTCGTGAAGGCTTAACTGCGGTTGTAAGTGTTAAAGTTCCTGATCCTAAGTTCTCATCACAAACTAAAGACAAACTAGTATCAAGTGAAGTTAAGTCTGCTGTAGAACAAGCAATGGCAGAAAAATTAACAGAGTTCTTATTAGAAAACCCAGTTGATGCTAAAACAGTTGTTGGCAAAATTATTGATGCAGCACGAGCTCGTGAAGCAGCACGTAAAGCACGTGAAATGACACGCCGTAAAGGTGCAATGGATTTAGCTGGCTTACCAGGTAAATTGGCAGACTGCCAAGAAAAAGATCCAGCACTTTCTGAACTATACATAGTGGAGGGTGACTCTGCAGGTGGGTCAGCTAAGCAGGGTCGTAACCGTAAAAACCAAGCAATTTTGCCACTTAAAGGTAAGATTCTTAACGTTGAAAAAGCACGCTTTGATAAGATGCTTTCTTCTCAAGAAGTCGCAACTCTAATCACTGCATTAGGTTGTGGTATTGGTCGTGATGAATATGACCCAGAAAAGCTACGCTATCATCGTATCATTATCATGACCGATGCGGACGTGGATGGTTCTCACATTCGTACCTTGCTACTGACTTTCTTCTACCGTCAAATGCCAGAGATTGTAGAAAAAGGCTTTATCTATATTGCGCAGCCACCACTTTATAAAGTGAAAAAAGGTAAGCAAGAACGCTACATTAAAGATGACCCAGCGCTTGTTGATTACTTAACATCATTAGCATTAAACAATGCTGCACTTTATACAAGCGAAGGTGCATCTGCACTTGAAGGTGAAGAACTAGAAAGAATTGTTCACGACTATCAAAATACAGTTAAAGTGATTGAGCGCTTAAAACGTAAATATCCAAATTCGGTTATGGAACGTTTAATTTATCAAAGTGAAATTACCGAAGCTGATTTAGCAGATGAAGCAAAAGTTAAAGAGTGGACTAACACCCTTGTTGACGACTTAATTGCACGTGATGAAGATGCAACTATCTTCCATGCGGGTACTGAGCACGATACTGAGCGCAACATGTATTATCCTGTTGTGAATATTCGTCAGCATGGTGTGGATAAAGCACATGTACTTAACCATGACTTCATCACATCGCGTGACTACAAACGCATTGCAGCGACAGGCGTAAACATTGCTAACTTACTTGAAGAAGGGGCATATGTTCAACGCGGTGAGAAAACTCTAGCTGTTGATAACTTTGTGGATGCATTAGAGTGGTTAATCAATGAGTCGAAGCGTGGTCTTTATATCCAACGTTATAAAGGACTCGGTGAGATGAACCCTGATCAGCTTTGGGAAACCACTATGGACCCAGATGCTCGTCGTATGTTGAAAGTAACAATTGAAGATGCCGTAGCTGCAGACCAATTGTTCGCGACTCTAATGGGTGACCAAGTTGAGCCGCGTCGTGACTTCATCGAAACGAATGCGCTACGTGTAGTTAACCTAGACGTATAACACTAAATTAAGAATTAAAAAGGAGCCTACAGGCTCCTTTTTTTATTGCTGAAAAAGCACAAACTGCTTAAAACCTTACTGCACACAAGGTATACTGAGAGCAATTTTCAGACTAAACGCACCAGATACTATAAGCCAAATATGCAAAAATATGACGTTAAAACCTTTCAAGGTTTGATCCTGGCTTTACAGGACTATTGGGCACAGCAAGGCTGTGTGATTGCTCAACCACTCGATATGGAAGTGGGAGCAGGGACATTTCATCCGTTAACTTTCTTAAAGTCGATTGGCCCAGAGCCAATGTCGAGCGCGTATGTTCAACCATGCCGCCGTCCAACTGATGGTCGTTATGGTGAAAACCCGAACCGTTTACAGCATTACTACCAATTCCAAGTAGTATTAAAGCCATCACCAGAAAACATCCAGGAGCTCTATTTAGGCTCTTTAGCTGCCGTTGGTATCGATACACTAACTGATGAAGTTCGCTTCGTAGAAGACAACTGGGAGTCTCCTACATTAGGTGCATGGGGTCTAGGTTGGGAGATCTGGTTAAACGGCATGGAAGTAACTCAGTTTACTTACTTCCAACAAGTAGGTGGCTTAGAGTGCTCACCTGTAACCGGTGAAATCACTTATGGTCTTGAGCGTTTAGCAATGTATATTCAGGGCGTAGATAGTATCTATGACCTAGTATGGGCAGACGGTCCTATGGGTCGTGTGACATACGGTGATGTATTCCATCAAAACGAAGTAGAGCAGTCAGCTTATAACTTCGAACAAGCGGATGTTGAGTTCTTATTTGCACAGTTCGATCACTGTGAAAAAGAAAGCGAAAAGCTAATTGAAGCAGGCTTACCATTACCAGCTTATGAGCAAGTAATGAAAGCCTCACATGCGTTTAACTTATTAGACGCTCGTCACGCTATCTCAGTAACAGAACGTCAACGTTATATCTTACGTGTTCGTGCTTTATCTAAAGCATGTGCGCAAAGTTACTATGATGCCCGTGAAGCTCTTGGTTTCCCGCTTTGTAAGGATTAAGAATTAGCATGTCAGCAGAAAATTTATTAGTAGAAATTGGCACAGAAGAGTTGCCACCGAAAGCACTTCGTAAACTTGCTGAGTCGTTTGCTGAGAACTTAGCAACAGAGCTTGCAAGCTTAGAATTAAATCACCAAGGCGTTAACTGGTACGCATCACCACGTCGTTTAGGTTTGCGTGTTACTGCACTTGAGGCTAAGCAAAGTGACAAGGTTGTAGAAAAGCGTGGTCCTGCAGTTGCAGCAGCTTTTGATGCCGATGGTAATCCAACTAAAGCAGCAATGGGTTGGGCTCGTGGTTGTGGTATCGATGTAAGCGATGCACAAACACTTGAGACAGATAAAGGCGCTTGGTTATTACATAAGGCACAGGTTGAAGGTCAAGCAACTACATCACTTATGAGTGATGCTGTAAACAAAGCACTTACTAAATTACCTATCCCTAAACCAATGCGTTGGGGTGCAAATAAAACACAATTTATTCGCCCTGTGCACACAGCGACTATCTTATTTGGTAGCACGCTAATTGAAGGTGAAATCCTTGGTAAGCAAGTTGGCAACCAATTACAAGGTCACCGTTTCCATCATCCAGAAAAAGTAACAATCAACCACGCTGATGATGTGTTTGATGTTCTTAAATCTGCTTACGTTGTCGCTGACTTCGAAGCGCGTAAAGCACAAATTCGCGAACAAATTGAAGCAGCAGCTAGCGCTGTAAATGCAAAAGTAGCGATGGATGAAGACTTACTTGAAGAAGTAACATCCTTGGTTGAATGGCCAGTAACGCTGACAGCAACATTCGAAGAAGCATTTTTAGATGTTCCTTCAGAAGCGCTTATCTATACTATGAAGGACGACCAAAAGTACTTCCCGTTATTAGACCAAGATGGCAACTTACTAAACAAGTTCCTATTTGTTTCAAATATCGAAAGTAAAGATCCAAGCGTGGTAATTGCTGGTAACGAAAAAGTTGTTCGTCCTCGTTTAGCGGATGCGCAGTTCTTCTACGAAACAGATAAGAAGAAAACGCTAGAGAGCCGTTTAGAATCGCTAGATACCGTTTTATTCCAAAAGCAACTTGGTACGCTGAAAGATAAATCTGAACGTATTAGTGAACTTGCCGGTTATATTGCTGAGCAATTAGGTGCTGATGCAGAGCTGGCTAAGCGAGCAGGTTTATTAAGTAAAACAGACTTAATGACCGAAATGGTTATGGAGTTTACCGACGTACAAGGTGTAATGGGTATGCATTACGCCCGTCACGACGGTGAAGCAGAAGAAGTGGCACTAGCGCAAAACGAACAATATATGCCTCGCTTCGCGGGTGATAACTTACCAACAAATGTGATCAGCTGTGCGGTAGCAATTGCTGATAAGTTTGATACGCTGGTGGGTATTTTTGGTATTGGTCAAGCGCCAAAAGGCGACAAAGACCCATTTGCACTACGCCGTGCAGCTATCGGTGCATTACGCATCATGGTTGAAAAATCATTACCGCTAGATATCTTAGACCTTGTTGCTAAGTCACAAACGCTATTCGGTGAAAAGCTAACGAACCTAAACGTATCAACAGATGTGTTTGAGTTTATGTTAGGTCGTTTCCGCGCATGGTATCAAGATGAAGGTATCGAAGTTGATGTCATTCAAGCAGTGCTAGCACGTCGCCCAACTAAACCAGTTGATTTCGACCGCCGTGTTAAAGCAGTAAGTCACTTCCGTACATTAGACGCAGCAGAAGCGCTTGCAGCAGCAAATAAACGTGTAAGCAATATCTTGGCTAAGAATGACATCACAACACAAGGTGATGTGAATGAGAGCCTATTAAGCGATGACGCAGAAAAAGTATTAGCGTCACACGTTGCTAAGTTTGCAACTGAGCTTGCACCTTTATATGCAAATGGCGATTACCAAGAAGCATTGTCACAACTTGCGGGTATCCGTGAGAGTGTTGATAACTTCTTCGATAACGTCATGGTAATGGCCGATGACGAAGCGGTTAAACAAAACCGTTTAGCATTATTAAGCCAACTAAGCCGTCTGTTTTTAGATATTGCTGATATTTCTGTACTTCAGAAGTAAGCAGTAGCCAATTAATAAAAGCCAGCTCAGTGCTGGCTTTTTTGTAGCAAAAGGAACAGTAATGAAACGTGTAATTACTTTAGCATTAGCAGGCTTATTAACGGCCTGTTCTAGCCAAATGCAAATGCCAAGCATCGACGATATTCTGCCTAGCAAAGAGCTTGACCGTACTATGTATTTACGTGGTGATTTCACCTTATGGGATGCCGAGCCGCAGTATCAATTAGAGCAAGTTGCACCGGGCATATTCCAAACCGACGTTAAGTTTTCAACACCAGGTAAGGTTTATGAATTCAAAGTAGCGGATGCAGATTTTAGCGAAGGCTATAACTGTGGTTACAGTGATATGGACCCAGCAGGGCAATCATTAGTGCTAGGCCAAGCCGCCAATGCAGACTGTAATACCATCTACAATTATTTCAGCTTTAAACCCGCTGCAAAAGGCGTGTATGTCGTGAGCTTTGATTACCGCAATAGTAATCAACCAAAAGTGACAGTAACGAAGAAATAGCTTTAAGCTTTCAGCTGTCAGTTTTAAGCCGTTCGAGTGAGCGTTTAATATTGATAAATGCTCACTTTTAATTTTAATTGATTAACTCGAAACTCGAAACTCGAAACTCGAAACTCGAAACTCGTTGTTACAACCCTTTCTTCACCAAGTATCGATAGGGTGCTTGTTCTACATCTTTAGCCACAAGTGTGTGATCCATAAAAGTACAAAAGCTTGGGATATCGCGGGTGGTTGATGGGTCATCGGCGATGATAAGTAATGTTTCGCCATCTTTCATTTTACGTACTGCGCCACGCACCATCATAACAGGTTCTGGACAACGTAGGCCAAGTGCATCTAATTGGTGATCGGGATTATCAAAACTCATGGCTGACCTTTTAGGTGAAAGAGACGATTAATAAGCAGCTATTTTAACTTTCTATTGCCGCCAGTTTCAATAACCGAAAGCAAAGCAAATAAAAAAGGCGCACTGAGCAAGTCAGTGCGCCTTTTTATCACCAAGATGTTTGGTGTGAGCTCGTTATTCTACGCGCTCAAATACAGTTGCAATACCTTGGCCTAAACCAATACACATAGTTGCTAGACCGTATTTAGCGTTCTTGTCTTCCATTAGATGAACAAGCGTTGTGCTAATACGTGAACCAGAACAACCAAGTGGGTGACCAAGTGCAATTGCACCACCATTTAGGTTAACTTTCTCATCTACCACATCCATCAGACCGAGGTCTTTTAACACTGGTAGAGATTGTGCTGCGAACGCTTCGTTAAGCTCAGCAACATCGATATCGTCGATGGTGATACCTGCTTGTTGAAGTGCTTTTTGCGAAGCTGGAACTGGGCCGTAACCCATGATTGATGGATCGCAACCTGCAACAGCCATTGATTTAATACGCGCACGAATTGGTAAACCAAGTTCTTTTGCTTTCTCTTCGCTCATTACAAGCATTGCTGACGCGCCGTCAGAAAGTGCAGAAGAAGTACCTGCCGTTACGCTACCTGATGCTGGATTGAATACAGGGCGTAGTTGCGATAAGCCTTCAACAGTTGTCTCTGGGCGGATTACTTCATCGTCTTCAACTAAGATTAAAGAACCATCTGCATCGTGACCTTCCATTGGCAGGATTTCACGACGGAAACGACCTTCAACAGTTGCTGCGTGTGCACGTTGGTGTGAACGGTAAGCAAATTCGTCTTGTTGCTCGCGGCTAATGCCGTGCAGCGTAGCAAGGTATTCTGCAGTTAAACCCATTACGCCAGCAGCTTGTGCTACAGACGTTGATAAACCTGGGTGAAAATCATTACCGTGAGTCATAGGTACGTGACCCATGTGTTCAACACCACCAATGATGTAGGTATCACCAGCGCCAGTCATAATAGCGCGTGCTGCATCGTGTAATGCTTGCATTGATGAACCACATAAACGGTTAACTGTAACAGCTGGTACTGAGTGAGGGATACCGGCTAGTAGTGATGCGTTACGAGCAATGTTAAAACCTTGCTCTAAAGTTTGTTGTACACAGCCCCAGTAAATATCATCAATTGATGCTGGATCAACGGCTGGGTTACGGTCTAACAAACCTTTCATTAAGTGAGCACTTAAATCTTCCGCACGCTTGTTTTTGAATACGCCGTTCTTTGAACGACCCATTGGTGTGCGGATACAATCTACGATTACTGGATTATTCATGTTTCTTATCCTTCCACCTTATAGAATACACGGCCTTCTTCGGCCCACTTGCGAGTTTCATCTGATACTTGGTAAATCGCACCTAAATGAGCGTACTTGTCTGCTGTCGCAACAAAGTTCGCTAAACCAGTTTGATCTAAGTAACGGAATGCACCGCCTCTAAATGGAGGGAAACCAATGCCGTAAATTAGCGCCATGTCAGCTTCTTGTGGAGACGCTACGATACCTTCTTGTAAACAAAGTAGTACTTCGTTGATCATCGGGATCATACAACGGTCAATGATTTCTTGTTTGTCGAAATCTTTAGGTGCATCAGTGATAGCACTTAGTAACTGAGTTGCTGTTGCATCTTTTGCTTTTTTCAGGCGACCACGACGGTCTGGTGCGTACTGGTAGAAACCTGCTCCATTTTTCTGACCAAAGCGTTTTTCGTTTGCAAATACAGTAACTGGGTCTTTATCTTGGCGAGCCATACGCTCAGGGAAACCGTCAGCCATTACACCTGTACAGTGGTAAGCCGTATCGATACCTACAACATCAAGAAGATATGCAGGACCCATTGGCCAACCAAATACATTTTCCATCACTTTATCAACTTTAGTGAAGTCAGCACCTTCAACAACAAGTTTGCTGAAACCTGCAAAGTAAGGGAATAGTACGCGGTTTACAAAGAAACCAGGGCAGTCGTTTACAACGATTGGTGATTTACCAAGTTTTAATGCGTAATCAACAACCGCATTAATTGTCGCTTCTGATGTTTTTTCACCACGAATGATTTCTACTAATGGCATTTTTGGCACTGGGTTAAAGAAGTGCATACCACAGAAGTTTTCTGGTTTTTCAAGTGCCGATGCTAACTCGTCAATACGAATTGTTGAGGTATTTGAAGTTAGGATAGTGCCCGCTGGTAAGTCTTTTTCAAGACCAGCAAGAACGGCTTGCTTCACTTTAGGGTTTTCAACTACGGCTTCAACAACGATGTCTGCGCTTTGTAAGTCTGAATCGTTTAGCGTTGGCTTGATCTTGCCTAAGGTAGCAACCATCTTATCCATCGCCATATGGCCACGTTGTACTTTTTTGCCAAGTAGCTTAGATGCTTCGCCCATTCCTAAATCAAGTGCATCTTGGTTGATGTCTTTCATGATAATAGGTGTGCCTTTATAAGCAGACTGGTATGCAATACCGCCGCCCATAATACCTGCGCCTAATACAGCTGCTTGTTTGATCTCAAGTTCACTGTGTTTAGCTTGCTTCTTCGCTTTACCTTTAATGTATTGGTCAGCTAAGAAAATACCTGTTTGTGCAGCAGCTTCGCTTGTTGCTGCTAATTTAGCAAAGTTAGCGTTTTCAATCGCCATTGCTTCAGCGCGTTCACAGTTTGCTGCAGCTTTGATTGTTTTTACAGCCATAACAGGTGCTGGGTAGTGACCTTTTGTCTGACCCATTACCATGCCTTCAGCCATCGCAAAGCTCATACCTTGCTCAACACGGTTCATTTTCAGTGGCTGTAATTTTACTTGTCGTTTTGCTTGCCAATCTAGCTTGCCAGCAATTGCTTGCTCAAGTGTTGCAATACTTGACTCTAAAAGTTTGTCAGCACTAACTACTGCGTCAAAAGCACCTACTTTTAGGGCATCAGCAGCGCGGTTTTCTTTACCTGTAGTGATCCATGTCATCGCATTATCAGCGCCAATAAGGCGCGGAAGGCGAACTGTACCACCAAAACCAGGCATGATGCCTAGTTTAACTTCAGGTAGGCCAATTTTAGCGTTAGAGCTAGCAACGCGGTAATCGGTAGCAAGTGCCCACTCACATCCACCGCCAAGCGCCATGCCGTTTACAGCACTTAGCGTTGGGAAAGGTAAATCTTCAATTGCATCAAAAACGTCAGTTGCATTTTTGATCCATGCAACAAGTTCTTCTTGAGGTTTAGTGAAGGTAGGTAAAAATTCGAAAATGTCGGCACCGATAATGAAATGATCTTTATCGCTGGTGAACACCATGCCTTTGATATCTGAGTTTGTTGCCAATTCTTTTAATGCTAAAGCGCAATCTTGCAAGGTTTGCTGCGAAAGTTTATTTACTGAGCCGTCTGCACAGAACTTAAACTCGGCGATGTTGTCCTTGATGAAAGCAACTTCAAATGAATCGCTTTTATATAACATTATTATTCTCCCTAGTTTATTAACTAAGACTGGTACGATGAGTTTGCATTTCAATCAGTGTGCTTGCTTTAAAATGAAAATGCAACGAAAAATTTACTGCGCTTTATCGCGATTGGTTAAAATATAGCTGGTTTGGTGCTAAGGTGTAGGAGAAGTTTTTTGTTATTAATTCTTTAATTTTTGTTAAAGGTCATCATGAAAAAACAACTCCTTGGTTGGACAGCTGCCGCATTACTTTTTCCTTTTTTTGCAGCTGAAGCCAACGATAAACATGACGCTTTTTTAAAAGCAGAAAAAAAGGCGCGTTACGGTGATTATCAAGACATGAAAGAGGCAGCAAGTGGGCTTGATCACCCTTTGAAGCCTTATGTCGAAAAGGCTTATTGGCAACGTAATCCGAGCTTAAAACACCAGACAGAAATCGAAAACTACCTCAATGTTTACCAAAACACGCCACTAGAGTGGCCTGTACGTAAGGCATGGCTAAATTACTTAAAAAAGTACAACAAAAAAGCGGCTTATATTCGTAACTATCGCGAAACAAGCAATAACGAATTGACCTGTCCTTATTTAAGTTTTCAATTGGACTTAGGTGCGCCTGAAAAAGCCATCATGAATCAAGTTACTGATTTATGGGTGGTAGGAAAATCACAACCAAAAGAGTGCGATAAGTTGTTCTCTCTTTGGAAGAAAAAAGGTTACCAGACCGAAGAGCGGGTTTGGCAGCGCATTAGCTTGGCTGCCGAAGGGGGCTCATCAAGTTTAATCCCATACTTAAAAACACTACTGCCTCGTGCTGACCAATATTTAGCTGATTTATATCTAAAGGTACGCAAAGATCCGAGTGCTTCAGCGGGCCTTTATCGCTACAAGAAAAAATCAGCTAAAGAAGGGCAGATTGCGATTTATGGAGTTAAGCGCCTAGTATGGCGAGATAAAGACCTTGCACTGCGTGCCTGGGAAAAGCTCGAAACCATGTTCGATTATACAGACGAGCAAAAAGCGGATGTTTACTACAGCTTTGCCTTGTCGCTTGCTTCAAGTGGCCACCAACAAGCGCGCTTTTGGTTAAATAAAGTGCCTAAAGACCGTCAAACTAGAAAGTTAATGCAATGGCAACTTGGCAATATGTTAGAGAGACAAGATTGGTCTGGCATTGTGGCGTTTTTTACAGGCAAAGAAAACCTGAGCCTAGGTCAACAATATTGGTTAGCATATAGCTTAAACCAACGTGGTGAAGTCGAGCGTGCTCGTGAAATCTGGCAAACAGTAGCTAAAGAGCGTGATTATTACGGCTTTTTAGCATCTGCACGCTTAGGTATTCCGGTTAGCTTAAATAATAAAGAGATAAATATTAGTAATAAGCTAAAGCTTGAAGTGGCGAATGCTCCAGGCTTTAAGCGAGCTCGTGCTTTATATGAGCTTGAGCGCTTTACATCTGCGCGTCGTGAGTGGAATTATTTAACGGGTACATCAACCAAAGAAGAAAAGCTCGCCGCGTCTTTGCTTGCTGCTGAACTTGATTGGTACGACAGTACTATCTACACTTTGGCGCAGTTAAAAGAGTGGGACTATGTCGACTTACGTTTCCCATTTGCGTTCAAAGATGTATTTGCAACATATAGCAGTCGCAGCCATATTGATGTTGCTTGGAGCATTGCAATTTCACGTCGTGAAAGTTCTTTTGCGCCCGATGCACGTTCTCATGCCAATGCCCATGGTTTGATGCAGTTGTTACCAAGCACTGCTAAGTATATGAATAAAAGCTCTGTATCACGAAAGCAGTTATACCAGCCTCGTACTAATATTCGCCTTGGTAGTGAGTATTTGCAGTATTTGAAAAAGAAAAACCACGGCAACGAAATCCTTGCAACGGCTTCTTATAATGCGGGTTATCATCGTATTAAACGTTGGATCCCAGAGCAAGCTATGCCAGCTGAACTGTGGATTGAGTTAATTCCTTATACAGAAACACGAAACTACGTTAAGAATGTATTTGCTTACAGGCAGGTATACCATACTCGATTAGGACGCGATGGCAATGTTCTAGCGCCAATTCTTGATATGTCGATGGGTGGTTAAACTCGATTTGTCACACTATCCTCCCTCAGTTGGGGGATGGTGCTGGCTATGATAGACTGCTAACAAGTTAAATTTACTAAAGATGGGTTTACTATGGATAAATTAGCGGTGTTATATGCCGAACATATTGCAACCTTGCAACAACGCACTCGAACAATTACAGAGCGTGAAGGTTTAGAAGGGTTAGTAATTCACTCAGGTCAGGCTAAACGTCAGTTTTTAGATGACATGTATTATCCGTTTAAGGTGAATCCGCAATTTAAAGCTTGGTTACCAGTGATCGACAACCCACATTGTTGGATTGTGGTTGATGGTGCATCTAAGCCGAAACTGATTTTTTATCGTCCTGTCGACTTTTGGCATAAAGTACCTGACGAACCACGTGATTTTTGGGCTGAGTATTTTGATATTGAATTATTAGTACAGCCAGATCAGGTAGAAAAACTGCTTCCTTATGATAAAGCTAAATATGCCTATATCGGTGAATACCTAGAAGTAGCGCAAGCGCTGGGCTTTAGTATTATGAACCCAGAGCCAGTTATGAACTACCTTCATTTTCATCGTGCTTATAAAACGCAGTATGAGCTTGAGTGTTTACGCCAAGCTAACCGTATCGCGGTAGATGGCCACAAAGCAGCACGTGATACGTTTTTTGCTGGTGGTTCAGAGTTTGATATTCAGCAAGCTTACCTTATGGCTACCCGCCAGAGTGAAAACGAGATGCCTTACGGCAATATCGTTGCACTAAATGAGAACTGTGCAATTTTACATTACACGCATTTTGAACCTAAAGCGCCGCAAACGCATCACTCTTTCCTTATTGACGCAGGTGCAAACTTTAATGGTTATGCTGCTGATATCACACGTACTTATGATTTTAAAAAGTCAGGTGAGTTTAGCGATTTAATTAAAGTAATGACTGAGCATCAAATCGCTTTAGGTAAAGCATTAAAACCTGGCTTGTTATACGGTGAATTGCATTTAGATTGTCACCAGCGTGTAGCGCAAGTACTAAGCGACTTTAATATTGTGAAGTTACCAGCCGCTGAAATTGTTGAGCGTGGTATTACGTCGACGTTCTTCCCGCATGGTCTTGGTCATCACCTTGGTTTACAAGTTCACGATATGGGTGGCTTCATGGCTGATGATACAGGTGCGCACCAAGCACCACCTGAAGGTCATCCGTTCCTACGTTGCACTCGCTTAATCGAAAAGAACCAAGTATTTACTATTGAACCTGGTTTATACTTTATCGACTCGTTATTAGGTGACCTTGCGCAAACTGACAACAAACAGTTTATTAACTGGGAAAAAGTTGAAGAGTTTAAGCCATTTGGCGGTATCCGTATTGAAGATAATATTATCGTTCATGAAGATAGCCTAGAAAACATGACTCGTGATCTACACTTAGATTAACGATAAAGGTTAGTGAATATCGGGGCCAATAGGCCCCATTTTTTTTAGATAAGCAATTATGTCTGAATACCAATATCCGGCTGAGCCGGTTTTTTACCAAGAAGAAATCAAAAAAAGCACCTTTATTGTGCATATTGCCCACACCCCAGATCTTGCGTCAGCAAAAGCCTTTATCAAAGAAATTCAAGATAAATACAGCGATGCTCGTCATAATTGCTGGGCACATGTTGCGGGTAACCCCGGTGGTAGTCATGTGTATGGCTTTTCTGATGATGGTGAGCCCAATGGCACAGCAGGTAAGCCAATGCTTAATGTATTAACAGGCTCTGGTATTGGTGAAATTACAGCGGTGGTAACCCGTTATTTCGGGGGCATCAAGCTTGGTACAGGTGGGCTAGTTCGCGCCTATGGCGGTAGTTTAAATAATGCCATGCGAGAGCTTAAAACCATTACCAAGGTACCGAGTGTTGAGCTGGTTGGCCAAAGTGATTACAGCGTACAAGGTGCAATTGAGCAGTTATTAAAAAATCAGTATCAGGTGCTTAATATCGAAAAACAATTTGCAGAGAACATCACATGGCAAATTGAAATCGATAGCCGTCAGGCAGAGCAAGCGATTGATGATATCCATGAATTGACTCATGGCGGAGTTAGCCTAAAAGTCAGAAAAATTTGAAATGTAAAAATAATACATTCCGTTTACTTACAATTAAGGCTGTAAGACAATAAACTGTATTAGCTAAACATTTAATAAGAAAGCGATACGCCTAGATGCAATTTCGTACCATAATAAAAATTCTCGGCCAGCTGGTGGCGTTATTTAGTATCACTATGGTGCCACCGGCACTGGTGTCTTTGATCTACAAAGACGGTGGTGGTGTGCCATTCGTTCTCGCTTTCATTTTTAGTGTTGTTATTGGTTTAGCAGCTTATTATCCAAACCGTCATGAGCATGGTGATCTTAAAGCCCGTGAAGGCTTCTTGATTGTAGTCTTGTTCTGGTTGGTACTAGGTACCTTCGCTGCGGTGCCTTTAGTGTTCTTACAAGAGCCTAATCTTTCCTTAGCTGACTCCGTATTTGAGGCCTTTTCAGGGCTGACAACCACAGGGGCTACCGTACTTACGGGCATAGAATACCTACCTAAATCAGTCCTCTTTTATCGCCAGCAACTGCAATGGCTAGGTGGTATGGGGATCATCGTACTAGCAGTCGCGGTACTGCCTATGCTAGGGGTCGGTGGTATGCAGCTATACCGTGCAGAAACACCAGGTCCGGTTAAAGACTCAAAAATGACACCGCGTATTGCCGATACCGCAAAGCATCTTTGGTATATCTATGTATCGCTGACGATAGCCTGTACGCTTGCTTATTGGGCTGCAGGAATGGATTGGTTTGATGCAATCTGTCATGCGTTCTCTACGATTGCGATAGGCGGCTTCTCTACCTACGATGCATCAATGGGGCAGTTTGATAGCCCATTAATTAACTTTATTTGCGTAGTGTTTTTGCTGATCGCAGCCATTAACTTCTCGCTGCATTATGCGGCGGTAGCTTCACGCAATATTCGTGTTTATTTACGCGACCCTGAATTTAAAGTGTTCTTATTGATTCAATTAGCATTGGTCATTGTCTGTTTTACTGTACTGTCTTCAAATAATATTTATGCTGATGGTGATGAGACTCTCGATCAAGCTATGTTCCAAGCGGTATCAATGAGTACTACCGCGGGCTTTGCGACAGACAACTTCTCAGCATGGCCGCTGTTCTTACCTATTTTACTTATTTTCTCAAGTTTTATTGGCGGCTGTGCCGGCTCTACCGGTGGTGGTATGAAGGTCGTGCGGGTGTTCTTACTTTATTTACAAGGTATTCGTGAGCTCAATCGTCTTGTGCATCCAAGGGCTATTTATTCAATTAAATTAGGCCGAAAAGCACTCCCAGATAAAGTTGTAGAAGCTGTTTGGGGCTTTTTCTCTGCGTATGCTTTGGTGTTTGTCATTATTATGTTGGCGCTGATGGGCACCGGCATGGATAACATCAGTGCATTCTCAGCAACAGCTGCTTGCTTAAATAACTTAGGCCCAGGTTTAGGTGAAGTCGCTGCTCATTACGGAGCGATTTCTGATACGGCAAAATGGCTACTTACTATTGCAATGGTATTTGGTCGTTTAGAAATATTCACCCTATTAGTGTTATTTACGCCAACCTTCTGGCGAGGCTAATCAAAGTAAGGTGATTATCTAGAAGTGGAGGCATTACTGTGCCAAAAACTCAAAAACAACGTAATCTTGAAAAGCTAACCTGTATCCCTGCGGGTAGTTTGGTAGATGTTGAAATTACTACACCAACCGACAGTAAACGCGTAAAAACAGAATTTATTGGTTTGATGAATGATCAGTACATCATTATCAATTACCCATCAGCAAAGCGTTTAGCAAATGGTAGTGATTTCATCAAAGATGGGGTGATGGTCGTTATACGCGCGGTACTTGAAGCGGGTGGTGGGCAAGTAATTGCTTTTCGTCAGCAAATAAGCGCCTTGGCATCGCATCCTCACCGTTTAATTTTTCTCGAGTTTCCTAAGCAAGTGCAGCTTTATAGCTTACGTAGTGAAGCGCGTATACCTACGTTATTCCCTGCAAACTTAATCATTGCAGAGCAAAAACTGGCAGGGCTTATCAAAGATATTTCACTCACAGGCGTGCAGTTTGATCTTAATAGCAAGGAGGACTTAAGCGCTTTTAAAGGGCAAAGCTGCCAAATCACACTTAGTAAACGTGAGTTTAATGGCACAGTATGTAGCGTGCGCAAAAGAGCAGGCGGTTTTATGTTCGGTGTACAGCTTGATACGAGTGAAGATGAAATGAAAGCGTTTATGAAAGAGCACTTAATTGACCTTTCTGTGTTGGATATCTAATACCAATTCGCCATTTTGCAACAAAATGGCTATTTTCACCGATTTAGCCCTATAAATATTAAAATTAATTTATAAATAAATTTAAATAACCAATTAAATCAATGTGTTATCAATTAAATTAATTTCGATTTTTTTCTTCAAGTTTTGTTGTTCAGATAGAGTTTATTTTCAAATTTCTAATTTTTCTGTTTTCTAATCCGAGTTAATCGCTATTGTCTCCATTTTAATCTTGGTAACTTATTGATTTTAAAGGTGACAAAAAACCAACCACCGAGCTTGTTGCAAAACAGCAACAAACAAATAGCGTTATTTCCCCCTAATTATCGATATTATAGTTTAATGCATTGATTTTATTGTTCTTTTTAACTTTGGCATCGAAGTTGAAATAGTCTTAGCGAACACAGAGAAAAACTGATTCAGGAACATATCCTTTATCACAGTTGAGACAACATTGAAGGAATAGTGATTATGAAAACGTTACACAAAACTTTAGCACTTGTAGCTCTTGCAACTTCATCAGCAGCGTTTGCCGCTGACTTTGACACACTGGATGTTAATGGCGATGGCGCTATCAGCAAAAGCGAAGCATCAGTAAGCGAAACGTTAATGAGCCAATTTAAAGAGCTTGATACAGACGGCAACGGTGAGCTGTCTAAACAAGAGTACTCAAAAGCTTAATTTCATTGTAAGGACACACTGAAAAGGACTTCTAACTCAAGACAACACATTTTGAAGGAATGACATTATGAACACAGTAAATAAAACACTAGCACTTATGGCACTTGTATCTTCATCAGCAGCATTTGCGATGAGTGATTTCGATACTCTAGATGTTGATGGCAATGGTGTTATCAGCCAAAGCGAAGCATCGGTAGATGCAGAGCTAATGAGCAAATTCAGTGAATTAGACACTGACGGTAACGGTGAGTTATCGAAACAAGAATTTTCAAAAGCTTAATGTGATTAAGCAAAACCAGTTTATTTAGCTGATTAGTTCTGAGCTGCCAAAGACAGCCTAAATGGATAAGGGAATCCATGACAAAGGACAACACTGGAAGTGTGATCAGCTAACACTCTTAAAATTGAAGGAATATGATTATGAAAACAGTAAACAAAACATTAGCTTTAATCGCACTTGCATCTTCTTCAGCAGCTTTTGCAGCAACTGATTTTGACACTCTAGACGTAGACGGTAACGGCGTGGTTAGCAAAAGTGAAGCAGCCGTTGACGCAAAAATTATGTCGCAGTTTAAAACATTAGACGTGAATGGCGACGGCGTTCTTACTGAAGCAGAGTTCTCTGAAGACGAATAACTGAATTAATACGTAGTTATACCAATTTCCACTAAACAGGGATCTCAGAAACGGATTTCACTCTTTTCAAATTCAAGGTAGTTATTATGAAACAGTTAAGCACAACAATCGCAATTTTAGCACTAGCAACATCATCAGCAGCCTTTGCACAAGGCGTAAGCTTTTCAACATTCGATACCGACGGTGATGGTGTGATCAGCAAAGAAGAAGCGTCTGCAAATATGCAGCTTGAAAAGCTATTTCCAGAGCTAGATAGCGATGGTAATGGCGAACTTTCAAAAGAAGAGTTCGCTCAAATTCAATAGAATCTTTTAGAAAAGTTAGGTACTTTCACTTCAAGAGTCGTAAAGCAGCTGTCATGGCTGCTTTTTTCGTTTATAAACTTTTTACAAGAAGATAGCGCTTACTTGGAACAGCTTTTCAACAACCGTAATGTGCTTTTTATCAATCAAGAACATGATTACATGGTCACCCGACTGAATAACTGTATCGTCATGGGCAATCAATACATCATCGTTACGCACAATTGCACCAATGGTTGTTCCTGCTGGTAGCTTAATATCAGCAATTGCGCGGCCAACAACTTTAGAAGTATGCTCATCACCGTGAGCGACAGCCTCAATGGCTTCTGCTGCACCCTTACGTAACGAATAAACATTAACGATGTCACCACGACGTACGTGTGTTAACAGCGCTGAAATAGTGGCTTGCTGAGGCGAAATAGCAATATCAATCTCACCGCCTTGTACTAGGTCAACATAAGCGCCACGCTGAATAAGCACCATGGTTTTTTGTGCGCCCATACGCTTTGCCAGCATCGCAGACATAATGTTTGCTTCATCGTCGTTAGTCACTGCGATGAATACATCCACTTGTTCAATATGTTCTTCAGATAGCAGCTCTTGATCAGAGGCATCGCCACAAAATACCACGGTGTTATCAAGCATTTCTGAGAGCTGTGCTGCGCGCTCTTTATTGCGCTCAAGCAGCTTCACGCTGTGGTTTTTCTCAAGTGAACGCGCAAGGCCCGCACCGATATTACCACCACCAGCAATCATGATCTTTTTGTAAGAACGTTCGAGCTTTTGAAGCTCATTCATGACTGCTCGAATATGCTTTGTTGCAGCGATAAAGAACACTTCATCGTCCGCTTCGATAACCGTTGTGCCAAGCGGTTTAATCGCTTTACCTTGACGATAAATAGCCGCGACACGGGTTTCGACATTCGGGATGTGCTCTTTCAAGGCTGAAAGTGCATAACCCACCAGCAAACCACCGTAATAGGCTTTCACCGCAACCAGCGATAACATGCCATCGGCAAATTGTAATACCTGCAAAGCACCCGGATAGTCGATTAAGCGACGAATATACTTAGTTACCAGCGCTTCAGGAGCAATGTAGTGGTCAACAGGTAAGTCGTCGTTATGAAATAGCTTTTCACGGTACTTTAAGTATTGCTCTGAGCGAATACGGGCAATTTTGGTTGGTGTGTTAAAAATACTATAAGCAACTTGGCAAGCAACCATGTTCACTTCATCTGAACTGGTCACGGCAATAATCATATCGGCGTCTTCTGCGCCTGCGCGACGCAATACATCGGGATGCGCACTGTGGCCAGTAACACCTTGTAAGTCGTACTTATCTTGTAGCTCTCGCAAACGGTTACCGTCGATATCGACAACGGTGATCTCATTTTGCTCACCAACGAGGTTTTCTGCCAGTGTGCCACCAACTTGTCCGGCACCGAGTATGATTATTTTCATAGCTTGTTCTTATTAGTGTTTTTTAACTAGCTTTGCATAATAGAAACCGTCACTTTCACCAGGCAATAATTGCAGGCCAGGTAAAGTAGGGGTGTCGTTTTCATGCAAAGGTATGTGTTCAGCACTTGGATTATTGGCAAGGAACTTGGCAACTTGTTGTTGGTTCTCTTGCGGTAATACAGAGCAGGTCGCATAAACTAACGTACCACCAGGCTTAAGTAGAGGCCAGATGCTATTTAGGATATCGCCTTGTAAATTAGCCAGATCTTCAATATCAGATGCACGACGTAACCATTTAATGTCAGGGTGACGGCGGATTACGCCTGTTGCTGAACAAGGCACATCAAGCAAAATACGGTCAAATTGCTGCTCATCCCACCAGATATGCGGTTGTGAAGCATCGGCACATTGTAAATCGGCAGCTAAACCAATACGCACTAAGTTTTGTTTAACGCGTTCTAGGCGCTCGCTGTCGCTATCAAGTGCTAATACGTCGGCGTCAGCAAGCTCTAGGATATGGCACGTTTTACCACCTGGCGCTGCACACGCATCTAAAATGACATCATCATTTTGAGGATCTAAAAAGCGTGCAGCTAATTGTGCCGCTGCATCTTGAACTGAGCAGGCTCCGGTATCAAATTCTGGTAATGCGTATACATCACATGGTTTAGCTAGTTTAATACCATCAGGAAAATCAGCATTAAGGGTATGCTCAATATCATTTGCTTTAAGCATTTCGCTGTATTCTTGGGTGCTGTATTGCGCTTGGTTTACACGTAACCACATAGGTGCTTGTAGCTGATTCGCTTCAAGAATTTCTTGCCAGTTATCAGGGTAAGCTGCAGTAACTTGTTTGATAAACCAACCTGGGTGGTTAAATTTGCAAACAGGAATTTGCTTTGCTTTTTCTTCAAGCTCAACTTGTTCACGTTGGAAACTGCGTAAAATAGCGTTAATCAGGCCTTTTAAACCCAGTGCGCGCATTTGCTGAAGCGCATTAACCGTTTCGCTGATTGCTGCATGAGGCGGTACACGCATGTGTTGAAGTTGGTAAATACCCACATACAACAAGAACTGAAAAATACGGCGCTTACCTTTTAGTGGTTGATCTAAAAGTTGCTGACAATAATTTTCTAGGCTAGGTAAATAGCGCAGCACACCGTAGCAAATTTGTTGTAGTAGGGCTTTATCTTTCGGCGATAATCCTTGGCTTGCAAAAGGTAGTTCTTGATTTAGCGATGCACCTTTATCGACCACGTTATAGAGGGTTTCAGCAGCAAGTGCTCTTACATTACTCATTGCTTTGACCTAATACTGAGCCAGGTTCAACCCAATCACTGCGACCATTTAAAAAGTCAGTAACAGCCATTGGTTTTTTACCTTGTGGTTGAAGAAGGGTGATTTTAAGTGCATCTTGCCCACAGCCAACGGTAATACCTTGCTTATCAGCAGCAATGATTTTACCGGCTTGTGCAGTTTGCGATACAACTTCGGCTTGCCAAATTTTTACCGTTTGTCCTGCCATTTCAGTAAAGCAAACAGGCCATGGATTAAAGGCACGGATATTACGCTCAATTTGCGCAGCATCCATTGACCAATCAATATTGGCTTCGTCTTTTGATAGCTTCTTGGCGTAATTTGCTTGTGCGTCATCTTGCTTTTCTGGGGTGATTTCACCTGCAGCAAGACGATTGATTGTACTGATCAGTGCATCAGGACCAAGTGCAGCTAATTTATCGTATAAAGAGCTACTGGTTTCTGTGCTATCAATCGGGCAACGGCTGATATGCAGCATATCGCCGGTATCTAAGCCTTCATCCATTTGCATTATTGTTACACCGGTTTCATTGTCACCAGCCCAAATAGCACGTTGGATCGGTGCAGCACCACGCCAGCGCGGTAAAATAGAGCCATGCACGTTTAAGCAGCCTAAGCGCGGTGCTTCTAAAATCGCTTTTGGTAACAGTAAGCCGTACGCCACCACAATCATAATATCGGCGTTCAGGCTGGTAAGCTCTGCAAGCGCTTCATCTGATTTTAGTGATTGCGGTTGAAATACAGGTAAATCATGAGCAAGTGCCAGTTCTTTAACTTCACTGGCTTTTAGCTTTTTACCTCGGCCCGCTGGGCGATCAGGTTGGCTATATACACCAACAACGTCGTGCTCTGAGTCAATCAGTGCTTGTAAATGGCGCGCAGCGAAATCCGGCGTACCAGCAAAAATAATGCGTAATGGTTGTGTCACAGATATTCCTATTGATTAACTTATGATTTAGCAGCCAGCTTAGCTTCTTTCTCAAGCTTTTTACGGATACGTTGGCGCTTTAAAGGCGATAGATAATCAATAAATAGGGTGCCTTTAAGGTGATCAAGCTCATGCTGAATACAAATTGCTAATAGCTCGTCAGCGTCAAGGCTGAATTCTTCACCGTTTTCATTAAGCGCTTTAACAGTAACTGTTTCTGCGCGGTCAACTTTTGCGTATGAGTAAGGAACAGATAAACAGCCTTCTTCACTCACAGTTGAACCATCTTTTTTGGTGATTTCTGGGTTGATTAACACTAACGGTTGGTCGCGCTCTTCAGATACGTCGATCACCACAATTCGCTGGTGGATATCTACTTGCGTCGCTGCTAAGCCGATACCGTTTTCGTCATACATAGTTTCAAGCATGTCTTTGACGATTTGACGAACTTCATCGTTTACTTCTGGTACTTCTTTCGCGATTGTACGTAAACGCTCATCCGGAAATCTCAAAACTTCTAACCTAGCCATAGTTACCTTTTACACTTGTGATTCATTTAGGGTATTGTATGCTCTTATTTTAGCCATTCGTGTTCACCTTTAACAGGTTTTGGTCGATAATAATCTAAAAACAACTCAAGGAAGCCAAATGAGATACCCACTAGTTGCGGCTTTGTTAGCCATTAGCTGTGCTTTTCCGGTAGCTGCTGATGTTTTAACAATTAAAAAAGATGCACCAAAACAATATGTTGTCAAAAAAGGCGATACGCTTTGGGATATCTCGGGCGTGTATCTTGATGAACCTTGGCAATGGCCTGATTTATGGCAAATGAACCCGCAAATTGCGAATCCGCATTTAATATACCCGGGTGATGCGCTCACTTTAATTTACGATAAAGACGGAAATCCTCGTTTAGTTAAAAATGCGCGTTATAAAAAACTCTCGCCAGAAGGGCGAATTACACCAAAAGGCAAGCAAGCAGTGCCGACGTTGCCTTTGGAGTTGCTGCGCCCATATTTGAGTTATGAGCAAGCGATTAGCGCCGATGTTATTGCACAAAAACCATATATTTTGGGTGCCAGTGTTAATACCAAAATGAATACTATGGGCCATACGCTTTACGTTAAAGGTGACTTAACACTTAACGAAGCTTATGGCGTATACCGTAAAGGCAATGATCTTGTTGATCCAAATACCAATGAAGTACTAGCGAATAAAGCGGAATTAGTGGCGATTGTTCGCGCATTTAGAAGCGGTGACGTAGAAAACGGCGTACCTGCCTCAGTTAAAGTTGAACTGGTAAAACAAGAAATTAAGCCGCATGACTTTTTAATGCCGGCGATGGAAGGGCAAATGTTGCCAGCCTATTTCACTATGAAACGCCCTGAAGCTACTTTAGATGGCACTATTATCGCCGCAGCTAATGAAATGCGTGAATTTAGTACCATGGACATTGTTGTACTAAACTTAGGTTCCGACCAAGTGAAACCAGGTTTTGTACTTGATATTCAGCGTCAATCACCTGAAGTGTATGACGGCCGCAATGGTCCGCGTTACCGCGAAGATTCTAACAGTCTTGAGAAATTCATGACTGATGCAAATGATGTGTTAGGAATTGAAAGCGATGAAGACAGCAATGTATGGCACATGCCAAAGGAAAAAGTCGGTGAGTTAATGGTGTTTAAGGTATATGACAACGTTAGCTACGCATTGATTGTGAAGAATCAGCACCCGATCCGAGTTGGAGATTATGCAGTTATAAACTAACTCACAATTTGGGCGCTCTAAGGAGGGAGCATGGCACAGGTTTCAGGCAAGCTATCCCATTGGCTTGCCTTTTATTTATGTAAAGGGCTTGGAATAAAAAGCCTTATTGCATTAAGTCAAAAACAGCAACTGGATGAGCTATTTAAGCTATCTAGTTTAGAGCTTCAGCAGCTGGGCTTATCACAAAGCCAAGCCGATAACTTAGTGAATACTGACTGGCAGTTAGTAGCCCACTACCAAGAGTTAATAGCAAGACTTAAAATCAAAGTCATAAGCTACTTTGATAGCAGCTATCCGCCCTTACTCAAGCAAATAGCCAATGCACCTATCTTATTATTTTGTTTAGGTAACACAGAACTATTACTGTCACCGCAAATAGCAATTGTCGGTAGTCGTAATGCCACACCGACAGGGCTTGAAGTAGCTGCTGAGTTTGCCCATCAACTTTCTGCTGTTGGCATGACGGTGACATCAGGCATGGCTATGGGTATTGATGGTGCAGCCCATAAAGGCGCATTAGCAGGGTCAGGAAACACCATTGCCGTACTTGGTACGGGTATCGATATAGCTTATCCAAAACGTCATCGCTTACTCATTAAACAGGTTGCTGAGCGGGGCTTGTTGGTTTCTGAGTTCTTACCGGGAACGGCTGCTAATGCCGCTAATTTCCCGCGCCGAAACCGTATTATCTCTGGATTGTCATTAGGTGTATTGATTGTCGAAGCGCAAATTAAAAGTGGCTCATTGGTTACCGTACGCTATGCACTTGAGCAAAATAAAGAGGTGTTTGCCGTGCCAGGTTCAATAAAAAGCCCACTTTCAGAGGCAAGCCATTTTTTAATTAAGCAAGGCGCTAAATTGACAGAAAATATTACTGATATTCTTGATGAAGTGAGCTTTTTCTGTGAAAACAGTCTATATAGTATAGAACAGCCTATTGCAGATGAACCCGACTGCCCAGTGTTTAAAAGTATAGGGTATGAGGTAACAAGTGTTGATCAAATAACACAGCGCAGCCAATTACCTGTAGACGAAGTACAAGCTCGGTTACTCGACCTAGAGCTCGCAGATAAAATCGAACGAGTACTAGATGGTTATATAAGACTTGGAGGACATAAACATGTTTGACATCCTCATGTATCTTTTTGAAAACTATATCCATAGTGAAGCTGAAATCTTTACTGAAGAGAACGAACTTACCGATGAGTTGGTTCGTGCTGGCTTCAATAAACCTGAAATCTACAAAGCCCTTGATTGGCTAGAGCAACTTGCTGACTTACAACAAAGCGATATCTACCCGTACCTTAATGCCCAACCACAACATGCTATGCGTATTTACACTGATAGTGAATGCCAAATGTTAAGTGTTGAGTGTCGCGGTTTTTTAATGTTTATCGAGCAAATAGGTGTAATTAACACTGTAACCCGCGAAATGGTTATAGATAGACTTTGTGCTCTAGATAAACCATTTATTTCTTTGGAAGACCTAAAGTGGGTGGTGCTAATGGTGTTATTTAATGTACCGGGGTCAGAGCAAGCTTACGCACAAATGGAAGACTTAATATTTGACGAGCCAGCTGATGTATTACACTAAGTAGACTTTGCTTGTATCTTTGTTGAGTTTGGGTATATTAGGCGAAAATTAGCCAACCCCACAGGAATCTTATGAGTAAAATCGACCATTCTCTTTTTTCTGCAGATAAACATGCACTCGAAAAAGAGTATGAGGTTTGCCCTAAATGCGGTTCTGAATTGGTTATGCGCAACTCAAAGTCAGGGCCGTTCTTAGGCTGTGCCAGTTACCCAAAGTGTGACTTTATCCGCCCATTAGCTCATCACGATAGCCAACAAATAAAAGTACTCGAAGACAGTGCCTGCCCAGAGTGTGGTAAGCCATTAGTAATTAAAAATGGCCGCTACGGTATGTTTATTGGGTGTACTGGCTATCCTGAGTGCCACTATATTGCTCATGATGAAGAGCCTGACGATGCCCCTCAATTACCTGCTTGTCCTAAATGCAAAAAAGGCCAGTTGGTTGCGCGTAGTAATAAGTTTGGCAAAACCTTTTATTCTTGTGATGGCTATCCGCGCTGTAAATATACCCTTAACCACAAACCTGTGCCGACCGAGTGCCCGGCCTGCCAGTGGCCAATTATGACCGAAAAGAAAACTGCCTCAGGTGTTGTGTTACAATGCCCGCAGAAGTCGTGTATGCATAAGTTAGTCGAATCTTAATGCACTTGTAATTTGTTTATTTAGGAGAGTTTCTTTGTCTGATCCTGTTGCACAACCAGCCAATGCAATTGACGCTTTGCAGCAAGGCGGTGTAATCGTTTACCCAACCGAAGCTGTTTTTGGTCTTGGTTGCGATCCTGATAACCAAGCTGCGGTTGAAAAGCTTTTAGCCATCAAACAACGCCCTGTAGAAAAAGGCTTAATTTTAATTGCTGACAATTATGGCCAGTTATTAAAGTATGTAGATGATGCCAAAATCCCGATGGATAAACGAGCTGATATCTTTTCACAATGGCCAGGTGCTATCACTTGGGTGATGCCAGCAGCAAAAGAAGCTCCAAAGTGGCTAACAGGCCAGTTTGATACTATTGCGGTACGTGTTACTGATCATCCAACGGTAAAAGCCCTGTGTCAGCAATTTGGTAAGCCGTTGGTGTCAACAAGTGCAAACTTAACCGGTCAAGAAACGGTAATGACTATCGCACAAGCGAAAAGCGAATTTTCAGACACGGTAGATTTTTATGTTGATGAGCCGTTAGGTGGCAACAGCCAACCAAGTGTGATCAAAGACGCAGCGACCGGTAAAGTATTTAGAGGATAAACATGCAAAGCGAGCTACTCGAACAAGTTAAAACCTATTTAATGGCCTTACAAGATACAATTTGTCAGGGCCTTGAAAATGCTGACGGCAAAGCAAAATTTGTTGAAGATAATTGGCAGCGTGCAGAAGGCGGCGGTGGCCGTACTCGTGTTATCCAAGGTGGTAATGTCATCGAACAGGGTGGCGTAAACTACTCGCATGTATTTGGCGCGTCAATGCCAGCATCAGCAACAGCGCATCGTCCAGAGCTCGCGGGTCGTAGTTTTCATGCATGTGGTGTGTCATTAGTGATCCACCCTAATAATCCACATATTCCAACTAGCCATGCCAATGTGCGTTTCTTCATTGCCGAAAAAGAAGGCGAAGATCCAATTTGGTGGTTTGGCGGTGGCTTTGATTTAACCCCTTACTACCCTGTATTTGAAGATGTACAACATTGGCATCAAGTGGCAAGCGATTTATGTCAGCCATTCGGTGCTGAGGTTTACGATAAATATAAAAACTGGTGTGATGATTACTTTTATTTAAAACACCGCAGTGAAACTCGTGGTGTTGGTGGCTTATTCTTTGATGATTTAAATGAGCTGGGCTTTGAACAAAGCTTTGCCTTTATGCAGGCGGTAGGAAATGGCTATTTAGATGCTTACCTTCCTATAATTGAGCGCCGTAAAGACACGCCAACAACCGAACAGCAACGCGACTTTCAATTGTATCGTCGTGGTCGTTATGTTGAGTTTAATCTTGTTTGGGACCGCGGCACATTATTTGGCTTACAAACAGGTGGACGTACTGAATCAATTTTGATGTCGATGCCACCATTAGCTCGTTGGGAATATAATTATGTACCTGCTGCAGATAGCCCAGAAGCTAAGCTGTATCAGTACTATTTACGCCCGCAAGATTGGTTAAATAGCAAAGAGTCTGATTTAGTTGCACGCCAATGGCAGCTTTAATCAAGTATTGAAACCACTCGAACCAACATTGCGTTGTCACCCTCTACGAGGGTGGCAACACTGTCACTGCTAGGCAGCTCTGCCAAGACACTAAATAGCACTTCTGCTTTTAATATTTTTAGCTTATCAGGTGTTGTATCAATAGGTGCGCTAACCTGTGTTAAGCATTGACTGATATCACAGGCATAGAAATCAAGTTTCACCTGAAAATATTCAGGGTGCTGAATAAGCTTATCAAAACCACCAACAATACTTTGTTCATACTTATCGCTTTGTGAGGTTTTATCTTGGCTGAGAAGAGATTGAGCAATCTGTTGAATATCATCACGATGTATATATTCATTAACAGTGCTTATTTGATCCGCAGATTCATTCACGCTGTGTTGATAGGTAAATAGTAACGCTGCAATAATCCCAATACAGACTAAAAGAGTTGTTAAAAATTTCATTTAAACATCCTTATTTACTATGAAATACATATAACAACTCTAGCAGTTGCACGAAAAGCGCGCAATTTAGCTTAATTTAAAGCGTCTTACTTGCTCATCAAGTGAACGAGCTAACGACAACAGCTCTTCACTGACTTTTTGGTTTTCATGGGCATCGACTAATGAGTGCTCGGCATTGTCACTAATTGCAATAACACTTTGGTTAATTTCTTCAGCCGCGAGGTTTTGCTGTTCAGTAGCATCAGCAATTTGCACGTTAAGTTGGTTTATCTCACTCATTTGTGAAGAAATATCACGTAATGCTTTAGCTACTTGCTTAACTTGCACAGCTCTTTCGTCTGCTTCTTCGCAAGAGTTATTCATGGTATTAACGGTTTGTGCCGCTTCACTTTGTAGCTTGTCGATAGTGCGGCGAATTTCGTCGGTTGAGTCATGGGTGCGGGTCGCTAAAGTACGTACTTCATCGGCTACCACAGCAAAGCCTCGGCCAGCTTCACCAGCACGAGCCGCCTCAATCGCAGCATTAAGTGCAAGTAAGTTTGTTTGTTCGGCAATGCTACTGATCACCTCGAGTACTTTACCAACATCTAACGTTTGGGTTTGCAGTTGACTTACTTGCTCGGCAGCTGCTCTAACATCTGCCGCAAGTTGATTAATACTTTGCTCAGTGTGCTCAGCAACATGTAAGCTTTGTTGTGCAAGTTGATTACTGTGCTCTGACTTTTCAGATGCAAAATGGGTGGTGTTTTTAACTTCGCTTGATGAGCTTTCGAGTTCATTGATGGCGGCAGCGACCGAATCTGTCCCTTGCTTTTGCTTTAAGATCGCTTGCTCGGTTGCATCCGCTGAGGCATAAATGCTTTCGGCAGAGTGGATCAATACCTTAGAAGAATGAGAAACTTGAGCAATATTATCTTTAAACGCACCAATCATGTGATTAAAGCTGGTGGCAAGAGAGCTAAGCTCGTCATTATTACTGTCATCTACCGTGAGGCTTAAATCTTTATTGGTGGTTGCCAAGTGCATGGTATGGCTAATGACTTTTAAGCGTTTGATGAAAATTTTTCTAAACATCACTGCTAGTAGTGAGAAAGCCGAAATGAAAATAGCCGCTAATAGTAGCGTGTTCATTAAGGTGTTTTGCGATACTTCTTGCTCAATATCAGCCAACGAATAACTAATTTTTACTACACCTAACACATCGCCTTCTTGTGCTTGATGGCAGCCTAAGCAGTTTGTTCCTTTATAATCACTGCGAGCAAACATAGGCTTTAGATAAGTCATCGTACTTTTTTGATTATCAATAAATAGTGCTTCAGTGCCTGTTAGTGCTTTTCGCTCAGCATCGTTAGTCGCAACTTGGTTGGCATTTCCAGGCCCATAAATTTTATTAACGATTGGACTACGTATGATATGAGCGTCTTCAATATTAGGGTGGCTTCTTAATTTAGTACTTAGAATTTCACGATTAGCCATAGTGCCTGTCAGCATCATGGTATTAATAGAATCAAAGTAATTATCGGCAAGCAGTTTTATGTTACTTTCAACGGTATCTCTTGCTAATTCATGTTGTTGCTGGGCACTACTAAATATACTGGCAAATAATACCAATACGCCTGTTAGTGCTAACAAAGCATAAATTTTAAATTGGATAGACTTCATTCGACGACGCTTTTTCTAAATTAAGGAAAATTTATTATCTTTATTTAGAAAAAGCGTACATTGATATAGCGCAAAGCTTAGTTAGTTTTGATTGATCATATGGCTGGCGAGTTGCGATAACGACTGTCTTAACCCTTCGCGAAGTAGTGGGTTATCAATCTCGATATCAAGCGTTTTATTCATACAATGCATCCATTGGTCACGTAGGTCTTGATCAATAGGGAAAGGCATGTGACGCTTTCTTAGCATTGGGTGACCATATTTTTCAACGAATAGGTCAGGGCCGCCCAGCCAGCCAGATAAAAACTCAAAGAAGACTTGGCGAATTCTATCTAAAGGCTGCGGATGCATATCATATAATGGTTTGGCGTATTCATCTGTGGCCATTATGTCGTAAAATCGATTTGCAATTGCTCGAGCTCCTGCTTCACCGCCAATAATTTCGTAAGGTGTTTTTTCTGGGGTAGGTGTTTCAGGCGTTGGTTTCGATTTAGAAAAAAGTCGTTTAATCATAATATTAATAAAGCTCTACAGGGCGAAGAGGTTGCTTCACTATGGACAAATACGCGGTTTTTGGAAATCCAATAAAACATTCGAAATCACCCGCAATACACGCACAATTTGCTGCATCATTAAACGAGCAAATACAATACAGCGCCATTTTAGCACCAACAGATGCATTTGAAAAAACTGTCGCTGAGTTTTTCGCTGCTGGTGGTAAAGGGGCTAATGTCACTTTGCCGTTTAAAGAGCAAGCGTTTGCTATGGTCGATGAACTAACAGAGCAAGCGAAAATTGCCGGAGCCGTAAATACTATTAAACAGCTTGAAGATGGCAGCCTACTGGGTGATAACACCGATGGTGTAGGACTTGTTAAAGATCTTTTAGCTAATAATGTCACCTTAAAAGGGCAGCAAGTTCTTCTTATTGGCGCCGGTGGTGCAGCGCGAGGTGTCATTCAGCCATTATTGAATGAGCATATCGAAAGCTTAACAATAGCCAACCGTACCGCCGAAAAAGCAAAGGCGCTAGCGAGTCATTTTAATGGTGAAATAGATGTACAGGGCTTTGCTTTAAATGATATCCCAGCAAACAACTATGATGTGGTGATTAATTCAACCTCAAGTAGTGTAACTGGAGACCTGCCGGGTATAGCTGAAGACCATGTTGCTACGTGTCAGTGCGCTTACGATATGTTTTACGCTAATGACGATACCGCATTTATTAGTTGGGTTAAGTCGATTAACACAACATGTTTAACACTCGATGGTTGTGGCATGCTAGTTGGCCAAGCAGCACAAGCTTATTTTGTATGGCGCAATAAAATGCCAGAAATTATTCCCGTTGTTACCGCGCTTAAAGCAGGAGAAATTGCGTGAATCAAGCTATTCAATTTATAGACAGACTCGAATTTAAGCCTGAAGAAAAGCAGTTGGTATTCTTCGCACAAGTAAGTGGCTTGATGGTGGAGTGTGTTATTGATACCAGTAAGTATGATTTTGCAGATCAAAGCAGTGCGGTTAATTACTTTGAATCTTATCGTTTCGATTACGAAGAGCTCGCCGAGCAACTGATCGAAGATGAGCAGTATAACTCGGCAGGACAAATTGAATTAACCGAAGTGTTTTAGCCCTCAGCTAAGTATTCATCTTTAAGCTGAACATAATTATCAGCAGAGATTTTTAAAAAGGCGCGCTCTTGCTCTGTTAAAGGGCGAGCCTGTTTAACAGGGCTTCCTACATAGAGGTAACCAGACTCTAAACGCTTGTTAGGTGGTACCAGTGAACCACCACCAATGATCACATCATCTTCAACAATTGCGTTATCCATTACTATTGCGCCCATACCAACAAGTATACGATTACCAAGTTGGCAGCCGTGTAGCATAACTTTATGACCAACAGTGACATCATCACCAATAATAAGAGGGTAGCCATCGGGGTTTGACTTAGAGGCACGAGTTAAATGTAAAACACTGCCATCTTGAATGTTCGTACGTTCACCAATACGTATATAGTTAACATCACCTCGCGCAGCAACAAGAGGCCAAACACTTGAATCTTTACCAAGCGTAATATCACCCACTAAAACCGATGACTCATCAATATAAACACTATTATCGTATGTCGGAGTGATCCCTTTATAAGAACGGATAGTCATAAATTCACCTTTTAATTTTAAAATGCGCTCAGTCTAGTGTAACAGCGAAGCAAATAAATACACCAAAACAGGCCTAAATTGACTGCAAAACACCCAGTTTCAGGGCGTTTAGTTCAAAAGCTGAGCGAACAGTACGTTTTTTTAAATTTTATTGAAAAAAGTGCTTGCGTAAAAAATCCATCTCCCTATAATGCGACCCCACTGACACGGCGGGCAGCAACGAAAGATGCTGAACAACGTAGCAGAGAGTTAAGTAAAACTTCGGTTTAAAACGGTCTAAAAAGAAAGTTTGAAATTAAGTGTTGACTCGAAAAATTAAGGATGTATTATACGCATCCCTAGCGACAACGCCGCAACGTTCTTTAACAATATAAAGCAATCATCTGTGTGGGCACTCGTACAGATTGAGTTCTAACAGCGAAGCTTAGTTTACTAAGTGGAGCAAACAAATTTAGAGTCTCAATTTCTTATGAGTGACTATATAGTCAATTTATACAGAATTCATTGAGCACGAAACTTCGGTTTCAAAAAACTTTTAATTGAAGAGTTTGATCATGGCTCAGATTGAACGCTGGCGGCAGGCCTAACACATGCAAGTCGAGCGGTAACAGAGAGTAGCTT
>NZ_LJTB01000015.1:0-73960 GCF_001306895.1 Pseudoalteromonas sp. UCD-33C
CGTAAAAATATAATTGCTTCTTAAGGCAAATTTAGGTGTAATGGAAGCATAATAAACGCTGAGTAAAGCAGGGATAGCTTAGATGCGATAGGCTCGCCAGTAACGTTGGCTTGATATCGCTTAGGCCAGAAAAAGCAAATTCCCATAGCATAAACAACACCAACTCTGACACACCGAGCAGGTAGCGGCTCAGTCCAACAAGCGATTATGCAACACAAACTGCGTGTCGCATAAATACTAAAATGTTAGGGCTATTGAACATCGATGGTGCATGAGTTAAGGAATATATGAAAGCGATGATGTTGCTATCTCCAACACTTGGGATAGCTAGATTTTTCAAAACAAAATACGATAGAACCAAAGTAATTAAATCGTTGAATTCAATTTACCTAGGTATTGCGATTGTAAGCTTTATTGGTTTGCTCATTTATCAAGAGTACACCACGCCAATTGGCAAACTTGAACTGAATAACGAGTTGAGTTATTCGCTCATATTCCTTTGGTCTTATTTTTTACTGTCTCGGTGTAATGAGATTTTCTGGGCGTTTCTAAAAGATGCTTTCGATAAAATGGATAAGGATAAAGAATCTGATAGTAATTTATCTCCAAGCGACAGAATAAAGTTATCCCTTAAAAGCTATCTGGAGTTAATTGTAAATTTTGCAGTGCTCTTTTTGTTACTTCCTCAGACAGAGAAAGTATGGAATTCGGGAAACGCCCCAAGCAATATAGCTGAGGCACTGTACTTCAGTGGCGTGACAATCACAACTCTTGGATATGGGGATATTAGCCCAAGTCATTGGTGGCCTCAATTTTTAACGGTTTATGAAGTGTTTTGCGGCTTTATATTATTAATAGTGTGCTTTGCAATTTACGCAGGCAGATTGGATAAATAGCCCTAACAAGCGAATCAACGAAAGGACTAAAAAAGCTTGGCTTAGTTCGTTCCTCACTAATTATAGCCAAGCTCTTTTAGCTTGTTATTCGGGCGTTAGGTGAAAGGAAGATTCAGTGGATAATCAAATAGCATTTGCACTAAATGATGGAGCATTTTGGCTTTCGATATTTTTCGGGGTTCTTGGAATTATTGTAATTGCAGGCGTCATTTGGTTTGGAAAACAAATCTATACCGCTACATTGTGGGATGCGTTAAGAGTTAAAGAAAGCAGACTTATAGATATGCTGTTGGGAAACTCCCAGCATAACAGTGCAAACGAACTTAAAGCACTAGTTGACTCATATGCAGATCATCGTGATAAAAGAAATGAATTTTGGTCTATCTATGGGCAAACAGTTTTAGCTGTTTTTATCGTTATTACTCTGGCTATTTTGATGATTACTAAAACAATTAGCGCAGAAGCTGGATTACCAATACTTTCAGCTGTTTCAGGCTTTGCAATTGCTAAAGGCACTAGTTCAGGTAAAGGTTCAACCAATAACATTTCACCAGATGATAATGAGCAAAGACGCTAATTTCACCTAACAAGCCATTAAAGCGGGACTGCTAAAGCTTGGCTCGATTCCGCTTCGCTTAACATTTTAGCCAAGCATTTATCAGCCCCTTAATGGGGCGTTATATCTCTAAAGGGAATTCATGAGCAAAGTTAAGATTAAGCTAGTTTCTATTGGTCATTTACCTTTGGAGTTTGATCCAAAGAAACTCAAAAATTTTTCTTCTTCATTATTTGAAGTAGTTGGGAACGTTGATAATCACGAGTTGCGGTGCAATTCTGATGGCATTGATTGGGAGTTTTCTGATGACTTAGTTATAAAACAAATGCCTCATCTAAATAACGCAGACTTTATGATTGCAATTGTAAATGTCCCACTGGAAGGCAATTGGTATTCTCGAAGACTAGGCAATAATCAAGTTGTTTTCACATTTTACGAAATTAAAGACGTCTTAAACTTTTCTAATATTCCTTTGGAAAACGTTATATACCGACTGCTAACTGCTTATACCTTTGCTTACAAAAGAAACAGTAACAAAATTCCAGAATTTCATGAAATGACCGATTTTACTCACGACGAAACGCGTGGCTGTATTTTCGATATGAACGGCATTAAATCCGATTTAGTCGCTTCATGCCATAATCCTATTATCTGTGGTGAATGCAAAGAAAAACTTAGGCGAGATCGTGTGTCAAACGATGACATAGAGTCAGCGGAAAAAGATATTAAAAAGATCCGAAAAGACCTTTATTTTCGCATCTTGGAAAAGGTAAAGCGTCACCCAATTTGGGCTCTATTTCTTTCAAGTTTATTTGCGTTCTTGCTAGGAGTTGCTGGCTCAATTACTGGTTCTTTTGTATTCGAATATTTAAAAAGTGACGAAAGTCAGCAACGAGATATAACAAGTGGTTCAATAGGACAGCCTGCTGCTACGGTTGAAAAAACACCTTCGCAACAGTCTGCCAATTAACCAAGCGTTACTGACTAAATACTCTAACTTGCTTTTGTCCAAAAACAAGTTACTAATCAAAATCTCGCACTAAAAAAACAAAAAAGCGCGACCCAACTAAGCCGCGCTTTTTGCTATCAATTCACAATTAAAGTGTGTAGCTAAAAGTTAATTTAGCATTACGCTCTTCACCTGGCATACCGCCTAAGAACATTGCTTTTGAGTAATAGGTTTTGTTAAACAAGTTATTTAGGTTTAACTGTAGTTTCCAATCATCTGTTTGGTATTGAATTGCGGCGTCGTAAACCGTGTAACTCGGTACGTAGCCATCAGGAATACCAAACGAGGTTGAGTTTGTGCTGCGGTCATCAACATATTGTACGCCTGCGCTAATTGTCAGTGACTCGGCTAAATCAAACCATTTAGCGTCATAGCTTAACCAGCTGCTTGCTGTTACATAAGGCACACCTTTTTGGCGAGTATCGAAAGATGATGAGTTAGGGTTTTTCTTATCGCGGGCGTCTTGATAAACCGCGTTTACGTTAAGTTTCCACTGCTCATTTAAATCGGCATTTAAATCAAGTTCAACACCTTTGGTTTGCTCTTCACCATCGTAAAAGCTTTTTGGTACTGAGGCATCAGATACACCGGCTTCGTAATCTGGGTTGGCATACTCAAGGTTTGTACGAGCACTATCAAATACCACAAGTGATGCTAGTAGTTGATCATCAAAGGCTTTTACACGCATACCAATGTCGTTACTGACTGACTCGGCGTCATCGCGGTCTGCTTCGTTACCCGACACACTACCAAGTACGCTGTAGGCTGTGCGACCTTTGGAGTGGTTTACAAAGAACGAAATATCATCGCTAAGTTTGTATGTTGCACCTAGGTTGTAGGTCATACCGCTGTCTGATGTATCTGCTTCTGGCGTTGGCTCGGCGGCACTAGCGCGGTAGCGCGCATCAACGCCAAAGTGTTCGTAGCTTTGTTTAATACGATTAAAGGCAACACCTACTCGGGTTGTGAAAGTGTCGTGAATATAGGCAACATGTTGAATACCTACACCCCAAGCTTGAACTTTTTTGTTGTAATCGCTGGTTTTTAGCGGGTCGTAATCAAAAAAGCTGCCTTCGCCCCAGTTCGGCTTACGAATATCAAAAATGTAAGGTAATTGACCTTGGTAAATAACCTCTCCATCTTTGTTTTTAATAACCTTGTCGGCATCGTAAATTGAGTATTGTTTAAAACGAATATCGCGGTCTTCGTAGTTGGCGTTTACCAGTAGTTCGTTATCGATTCCGGCAAAGCTAAAGTCATAACGCAAGTCAGCAAAGTATTGCCATGATTTTTCGTCAGCTTCTACTTGGCGGTACTCTTGGCGACGAGCAGCAAATGGGTAAAGTACGTCATCAACCACTAAAGGAGCGCGCGGATCAGCATTGATCACGCCTCTGCGGTTCCAATAAACATAGTTATAAGCACCCGTTTGGCGGGCAAAGCTTGATTCGTAATTACGGTATTGTAGTTGCTGATTTAAAAATAAATTATCAGTAATAAAATAGTTATGGGTTAACTTAAAGCGCAGCTCTTCGCCTTCGTTATCATTCGCCATTGGCGAGATAATACCGTTATGACCAAAGGTATAAGGTGTTAAACCATCATTTGCTGCCAGTGAATCTGCTAATTGCTGACGTTGCTGATCGGTTAGTTGCAGGCCTTTTGCCGTTGCATCGTTAATTAAATCGGCAGCGGTTACTTCACCTGCGGTTTTACCATTCACTGAGTCGCTGTTAAAAATACGAATAGGGTGGCCAATTGAATCAACGGCAATGGCATCTTTGATATAAGCGGCCGAAATCATGATGTCTTGTTTGTCGCTTAATACGTATTTTAACGCACCATAAATTTCATCACGGTCGTCTTTTAAGTCGCGGTAACCATCGCTGCGAGCGGTTTTTGCGTTAACGCGATAAGCAAGGTTGTCGGTTAATGCTGCTGTGCTATCAAAGCCTAATGAGTAGCTATCCCATTGACCAAGCTCGGCATTAACAGTGTGTTTTTCAGTAAATTGTGGTTTCTTTTCAATAAGGTTGATAACACCACCTGCGCTACCCATACCATATAAGCCTGTAGCAGGGCCTTTAAGTACTTCTACAGATTCAACATTGGTCATTGAGCGTGTTGGGTTAAAGGTGTTACCTAGGCCTGCACCGCCGTACATGCCATCGTAAGTATAGTTTGCACCTAAACCGCGGATCACTAAGTTATCGCCAATACCGTAGTTATTACCGGCTTGGGTTACACCACTGATGTTGCGTACTAAGTCTTGTAAGTTTGTTGCGCCTTGCGAGTTGATAAGCTCTTGATCAACAACTACAACCGGGGCTGGCGTTTCCATTAGGGTCATATTTGATTTAGTGGCAAGGCCAGATTCAAGTACTACACGGTTTTGTTTGTCGTAAACGGTAATACGTTCAACTGAATCTAAATCGTTGGCGGTTGCATTGAATGCGCTTAAGCAGGCTAGGGCTAAAATTGAGTATTTATGTGTCGTCATTATAGGTAATTTGTCGAGATTTTTCGGCAATGATAATGCGAGCCATTTTCATTTCAAGTTTTATTTATCTATTTTGGGTAATTTCTTTATTTAGATACAAGTTGCTAACAACTGATTTGTGATTGGTAATTTTGTTTACGATATAGATACAAAGAAGGGTTGCTGACTTCACTCATGCAAAGCCAGCATAATAGCTTATTTAAAAACTTTACCGTCTTTCATAACAAATTGTACATCTTCTAGTACTGCAATGTTTTCAAGCGGGTTGCCTTTAACGGCGATAATATCGGCTAAGAAACCGCTTTTGATTTGGCCAAGTTGATCATCAGCTTTAAGTAGTTTGGCACTATTGATGGTGGCAGACTGCAATGCTTGCAGCGGTGTCATACCAAACTCAACCATACGCGAAAACTGCTTCGCGTTATCGCCATGAGGGTAAATCGCTGCATCAGTACCAAACACCATGTTTACGCCTGCTTTTACTGCACGGCTAAAGCTATCGCGTTGCTTTTTAGATACTTGGCGTTCTTTATTTAGGTTTTCTTCTGCAACCCCGTTTTGTTCGCCAAAGGCAAGGGTGTACTCAGTATTGTAAATATCCATTGAGAACCAAGTACCGTGTTTTTTCGCAAGTTTAATGGCTTCGTCATCGACAAAACTAACGTGCTCAACACTGTCTACACCAGCAACAATGGCTGCTTTAATACCACTGGTACCGTGCGCATGGGCTGCAACGGTGAGGCCACGTAAATGAGCCTCGTCAACGATGGCGTTCATTTCGTCTTGGCTATATTGTTGAATACCGACTTTTGTGCCTTTTGAAAATACCCCGCCTGTAGCGCAAAACTTAATGGCATTAGCACCGTACTTAATGTTTTCACGTACTTTAGCGCGCACAGCCCATGGGCCATCAGCAACGCCTTCGGCGGTGTATTTCATTTCTGGTGGTAAACGGTTGTTATCGCAGTGACCGCCAGTAACACCTAAAGACGGGCCAGCCGCCCAAATACGTGGGCCAACAATATCGCCTGCGTTAATGCCATCTCGTACTGCAATCACGCTGTAGCCTTCTGCGCCTAAGTTACGCAGCGTTGTAAAACCTGCATACAGTGTTTTTTCGGCAAAATGCGCCGCTTTAATTGCTTTGCGCGGAATCGATTGACCAATTCGCTCACTGCGCGGCACGGTAGGGTCGCTCGTTAAATGCACATGCATATCCATTAAACCTGGCACCAGAGTCAATTCTGGTAATTGAATATGCTTATCGCCACCTTTTAAGCTAGGCTGTTTATTGCTTTGTACAGCTGTAATTTGACCATTATCTATACTAACAAGTGGCGATTTAATCAGTTTACCTGAATTTACATCTACCATGGATTTTGCCGATAAGTAGGTGGTTGCGTAGGTATTTAAAGAGGTTAGGCAGGCTAGGCCTAAGCTAATAGCAAGAGCTGTCTTTTTCATTTTTATTCAAAATTGGTAAGTCGAGCCGCCACTCTAGCAATCAGCTTACAAAGTGTAAATAAACTGCGATAAGTTGCAGCGATACTTGCTAAATAGGGAACTAAACCCTCATAATTTACGCGTACTTAATATAAGGGCAGGGAAAGAATGAAAAACGTAAAACTAGCACTACTTAGTTCAGCGGTGATGTTTGCATTACTTGGTTGTAATGAATCAACGCCAAGCAACGAAAAACCAACTCAAGAAGTAAGCAAACAAGCACCAAGCGCAACGTCAGCCACAGAGCAACTTGATACATTACTAGCAGACTACTTTGAAGTAGGCTTAAAGTTTAATCCAATTGGTGGTACTTACATTGGCCGTAGCGAATATAACGACCAATTTATTGCACCTATTAGTAAAGCAAACCGCGATGAGCAGCTTAACTTTGTTAAAGAATACAAAAACAAACTAGCAAATATCGACAAGGCGCAATTAACAGGTCAATCATTATTGAGCTACGAAATTCTAGCCCGCGATTTAGACCTTGCGATTGAAGGCGCTCAGTTTCCAAGTTACTTAATGCCAATTAACCAAATGGGCGGGGCGCACAATACCTTTGCTGCGTTAGGTTCTGGGCAAAGTGCACAGCCTTTTAACACGGTTGAAGATTATCAAGCATTTGAAAAACGTGCTGATGGTTTCATCGCGTGGTTAGACAGTGTTGAGCAATCAATGCGCCAAGGCATGAAAGACAAAGTGGTTCTTCCTAAGCCGCTTGCTGAAAAATTATTACCGCAATTTCAAACTCATATCGTAGAAAAACCAGAAGAGTCATTATTCTGGGGGCCAATTGCTCAGTTACCTGAGTCTTTCAGCGACAAGCAAAAAGCACAGCTAACAAGCGCGTACACGGCGATGATCAGCGAGCGTTTAGTGCCTGCGTATCAAAAAATGGCTGACTTTTTAGCGAATGAATACATTCCAAATGCCCGTGAAAGCATTGGTTACAGCGACCTGCCAAATGGTAAAGCATGGTATGAGTATCAAATTAAACAGCATACTACGCTGAGCCTAAACGCCGATGAAATTCATGACATTGGCTTAAGCGAAGTATCGCGCATCTTATCTGAGATGAAAAAAGTCAAAGAGACAGTCGGTTTTGAAGGCGATTTAAAAGCGTTTTTTGAACACCTAAGAACCTCAGATGAGTTTTACTACGATACGCCTGAAGAGCTAATTGCTGCGTACGAAGCAGTAAAAGAAAAGATTGATGCTAAGCTGCCGCAAATGTTCGATATTGCGCCAAAAGCGCCATACGTTGTAAAAGCAGTTGAAGATTTCCGCGCTGAATCTGCTGCGGGTGCATCTTACCAGTCGCCAGCGCCAGATGGCTCACGCCCAGGTATTTTCTATATCAATACCTTTAATCTAAAAGCGCAGCCTAAGTTTTTACTTGAAACCTTATCTATTCACGAAGCCGCGCCGGGTCATCACTTTCAAATTGCCTTGCAGCAAGAAATTGAAGGATTACCGCTGTTCCGTAAATTCGGTGGCTACACGGTATTTGCAGAAGGTTGGGCATTGTATGCAGAAAGCTTAGGTAAAGAGCTTGGCTTATTTACCGACCCTTACATGTGGTACGGCCGTTTATCAGATGAGCAATTACGTGCAATGCGCTTAGTGCTTGATACTGGTTTCCACGCAAAAGGCTGGACACGTCAACAAGGTATTGATTACATGTTGGCTAACTCATCAATGGCCGAAAGCGACATTATTGCTGAAGTTGAGCGTTACATTGCATGGCCGGGCCAAGCGCTGTCGTACAAGTTAGGTCAGTTCAAAATTCAAGAACTACGTGACTTCGCGAGCAAAGAGCTAGGCGATAAGTTCGACATTAAAGCTTTCCATACGCAAGTTCTGATTGATGGCGCATTACCTATGCCAATTCTTGAAGAGAAAATTAAGCGTTGGGTTAACGAGCAAAAATAGCACCTTTGCGCGCATGCTGGCTTTACGCTAGAATGCGCGCTGTTTAGGGGCTTTGAGTAATACCATGTTAGAAGATCAATTTTGGCTTAAGCGCTCGCTTGAGCAAATGTCACAACCCGAATGGGAAGCCATTTGTGACGGCTGTGGTAAATGTTGTTTAAACACATTTATCGACAGTGAAGACGAAGATGAATTTACCGCAACGGATCAACTTCGCGAGGGTGAAGAACTGATCTTCACTAATATTGTTTGCCAATACCTAGACAACGACACCTGTGGGTGCAGCGAATATGCGAACCGCCAAACCTTGGTGCCTTCATGTGTAAAGCTCACTAAAGAAAACCTCAAAGATATCTTTTTTATGCCGCAAAGCTGTAGCTACCGCCGCCTTTACGAAGGCCGTGGCCTTGCGTCTTGGCACCCGCTACTGAACGGTGGCAGTAAAGATATGATGCATGAGTTAGGTATTTCTGTGCGTGACAAAACAGTGAAAGACTGTGATGTAGACCTTGATGACTTTGATCTGTACGTGGCCGAATGGCCAACCAGAGACATTGATTAATGAGCACACTTAAAGCAAGCATTGGCTTATTAAACCCAAAAAGCCCAACGAATGTGGGTGGGGTATTACGTGCCGCGGGTTGTTACAATGCTAAGCAGGTGTTTTTTACTGGTAGCCGCTATTTACGCGCTAATAAGTATCACACCGATACCAAAAATGTACTTGAGCATATTCCGCTAACGCAAGTCGAAAGCCTAGAGCAAGCAAAGCCTGAGGGTGCCACAACGGTGGTGATTGAGCTTGTTGAAGGTGCAACGCCGCTGCCTGAATTTAAGCACCCTGAAAACGCATTTTATGTATTTGGCCCTGAAGATGGTTCGGTCAGTAAAGACGTGCTGAAATGGTGTGATGAAGTAGTGTATGTGCCAACTATAGGCTGTATGAACCTAGCCGCAACCTGCAATGTGGTGCTATACGACCGACTTGCCAAACTCGGTGGTATTGAGAGTTCAAACGACACCATTTGTAATAGCCGTGACACCAACAACTCACTAAAATGGCAACAAAAAAAGAGCGCTAAATAGCGCTCTTTTTAGATTCAAATTCAAAAGCTACTTTTTAGTAATTTGTACGTTACTTTCAAGGCCAATGCCGTTGTCAGTAATGTCTGTGGCAAAATAAACACCGACAGGTTGCTCGCGTAGGGAATCAAGCTCAGCCATTTCTTCATCACTTAATTGACCCGTTGATGCAATCGTATCAAGTAAAGGTAATAAGATTTTTTGAACGTCGAATGCCATGTTCACAAAACCATTTTTAGTGACACTTTGCGACTCTAAAGTCTCGGCAATCTGCGCTGACTTATCACCCGTAAAAATCACAATATGATTGCCTTTAAGGGCCATTTTAATATCAAAGTTAAGTGGCACAGGCGATGGAATGTATTCATTGATCAACACTGCATCACCATTGGCTGGTAGTTTTATGTTAGCAAGCGGCGGTACAAAACCTTGCGCAATTGAATACAAGCCATGGGCATCGGTCGCCGATAGAGTAACAATGGCATCAAGCTTATCAATTTGTGGGCCGTTGTAGTCATCAATGGTCAATGCAGCATCTTGAACGCTTACACTCATGCCTTGTACGCCATTTGCAAAACCCGACACCATAGCAAGGCCAGCAGTGCTCACTTCTTGCATTTCATTTTGTAGTGCGACAATTGGGCCACAGTTAAACTCAGCTGATTTAATTGCACCCGTTAATGTGTTGGCTAGCGGCAGGACTTTTGCTACATCAATACCATAAGCAACACTCATCATTTGCCCGTCAAGCCCAGTGGTATGTTTTGGTACAAAGCCACGTACGGCTTGAAGAGTATTAAGTAAGTCTTGATCTGTGCTTTGCAGTACTGCTTTTACGTCAAAGTCAGCGTAGTCGGCTGTAATACGTGTTTTTGTTGTGCCTGATACAGTCGCAGGCCATTTAGCGGCAATGGCAGCAATATCATCTTGGCACTCAGGAGTTGAAATCATTGCTAACGCATTTGCTTGCTGGGCTTTATCAAGTAGCTCTTTGAGCATCTGGTGTAAGCGAGAGTCTTCTTTGCCTGTTACAGCATTGGCGATACGTTGGTGATCAACAAAGCCAACCGAGTTACCATCAAGCGAGAAAGTTTTAATAAGCTCAGGTAGCTTTTTAGTTTCAGCTAGTGATTGAGCCGGTTTTTCTACGCCAAGGGCAATACGTAAATCTTGTTCATTAGAAAGCGCAGTGGTTAGCGTGATGGTAGCCCAATTGTTGTGAGTTGATGCAATTAGGTTGAAGTTATCTAAGCCTTCAAGCTCAATCGCAAAGCGCGTGTAACTTACGCCTTCAAGGCTTTCAGTTGTATAAGCAATACCGGCTTCATCAGCTGATTGTTTAATGCTATTGATAATGCTGCTTTGATCTGCGACCTGAAAGCGCACAATCGGCATTAAACCTTGCGCATACATCATGCCTTTGTAGTCATCACCAAAACCCCAAACCGATTTAAAGGCATCGTAAGAGCTCAGTGATTGCTGGTATTTTTCCATCAGTGATGCAAGGAATAGGGCATTCTTATCATCAACAGTTTTAAGCTCAGCAATGATGGGCGTTAAATCGCTAGTACCTTTCATTGCATCTGGCATAAGCGCAAAATACTTGCTATACGGAAAGGGTTTAAGTTGACCATAAAAAACCGCCGTATCGGCAGGTACGTATGCAAGCTCTGGTAAATCTACATCAACACTGGCTTTATTTTGTGAGTACAACAACGCACCTGCAACAATGGCAATCGCGCCCCCAGCAAGAAGCTTATTATTCATAGGATGAATTCCTTTTTCTTTAATTAGTTAAAAAACATACCATGAAATTTAAGCACTCTCCACTAGAGTGCTTAATAGATTTGTAAGCAATTATGAGCTGTTATAAAAGATCTTCGGCGCTAGGTAATGATGCAAATGCACCATAACGGCTTACAGCAAAAGCGCCGGCCTTCGCTGCGTAAGCAATGGTTTGTTCGATATTATCTGGAGTTTGACAAAACGCTTTAAAGCTTTGTTTGTTTTCACAGTGCTGACCAATCTTTGAGAGCATGCCGCCAATGAACGCATCGCCTGCGGCTGTGGTATCAACCACTTTTGTAGCTGGTGGGCTAACTTGGCCTTTAAAGTCTGCGTGGTAAAAGCTGATTGCTTCGCCGCCATTAGTAACTAGCAAACAGGTTACACCCGCCTTTAAAATGGCATCAATAGTATGCTCAAGTGGCATTTCTTGATGGCTTTTTTGATTTAAAAACTCAAGCTCTTCAAATGACAGTTTCACGATATCTGAAAGTGATATAACGTGCCACATTCTATCAAGCGTATGGCGCATACTTGGCCAAAGGTTTTCGCGCAGATTCATATCAAAGCTACAAATTGCACCGGCTTTTTTCGCCTGAGTTAAACCATAAATTGTGGTTTGATAGATGTTGTGCTCAGTTAAACTGTTGCTGCATACATGCATGATGGCGTGATTTGCAAACATTGCATGGTCAAAGTCGTCCACTCGATACAGTAAATCTGCGGCTGGTGGGCGATAAAAGCTAAATGAGCGTTCGCCACTGTCATCAAGTGATACAAACGCCAATGCTGTTTTAGCCGCATCGGTGAATGTACAGTACTGGGTGTTTACTGCATGCTGGTCAAGCTCTTGTTTAATAAAGTGACCGAACATATCATCGCCTAACATACCGCAAAAACTGGTGTTTAGGCCTAGTTTTGCTGCTGCAACAGCCACATTAGCTGGTGCGCCACCTGCGTATTTGGTAAATGATTCTGGTTGTTTACCATCAGATAAAAAGTCGATTAATGCTTCGCCAAAACACACTAAACTCATTATGCATTCCTCAAGGTTAAGGTTCTTAATACTTCGTAGCAGGCACCCATAGTATGGTAGTCGGTTTTGCCTGCTGGCGATTTTTCGTCACTGTATGGTTGGTTTTGTGCTGATAAAATGCGATACCACGCACCATATTGGTGATCTACCATATGTTGCCAACTGTACTGCCAAATTTTTTCGTACCACTGCCAATAGCTTTCGTCATTTGTGGCATCAGCGAGTAGGGCTGCTGCGGCTAATGATTCGGCCTGCACCCAAAAGTATTTATCGCTATCACAAATTTGTTTATTTGGTGCAAAGCCATAGAAAATGCCCCCATGTTGCTGATCCCACGCGATGCTCAGGGTTTCATCAAACAGGCTTTTAGCGCGCGTTACCAGCCAAGGTTCATCAATATGGCGGTTTAAAATAAGTAATAGTTTTGCCCACTCAGTTTGATGACCTGGTTGAAATCCCCAAGGTCTAAATAAATGCTGCGGGTCATCTTTGTTGTAATCTAAATCGATTTGCCAATTTTTAGAGTAGTGCTCCCACACCAACTGCTGGCTGTGGGCTGCCAGTTTTACGGTAAAAGTTTCGGCAAGTTGTTTAGCGCGTTTTAAATAACGGGTCTCGTTAGTTGCTTCAAAACACATGAGTAAGGCTTCGCATAAATGCATATTGGCATTTTGGCCGCGATAGTCATCTGCACAGCTAAAATCGGCATTTTGCTCATCTAAATAGGCATTATGCTGTGGTTCAAAGTAGTGCTGCTCTAATAAATCCCATACCTGTGAAATAGTTTTTTTGCAGTCGTTCACCCCTGCTTTTAAAGCAACCGCGTTTGCAAGCATAACAAAGGCAAGCCCATAGCAATGGTTGGTGTCGTCTAACACTGTTACTGTGCCGTTATCATCTTGCTCAATAAGCCAAGCATAACCACCAGATGCTTGTTTATGCGCATGTTCAAGGTGGGCTAAACCATGTTTAGTGAGGCTTAAATATTCTGGATCTTTAAACTCGATATACGCCATCGCGTAATTAAAAACAAAGCGGGTACTCGATACTAAATGGCGAGTGTGTTTATCGTAAACCGCGCCATTATTTTTAAAGAACTGATAAAAGCCCGCTAAGCCATGGGCTGAATGATCAACACAATGGGGGTGATAAAAAGCAAGAGTATCTTGGATATGCTGCTTAAGAAAATCAGGGCTTTTAAAGTCAGCTGTGGCCATGGGTTATTAATAAATCTGTGTTCATCTTGCAACTATAGCAGGAAATAAAAATATTGGAACGTTCCTAGTAAATCTTTGTGCTATTTTTACTTCAATGTGTAGAATCAAAGGTAACTTGTTAACGGAGTGAAAACCACGTGAGTGAAATAAATACAAACCAATCGTTTGTCGCCGATGGTTCGCAGCAAAATAAAAACTACCTGCTACCACTGACAGCAATGACAACCTTGTTCTTTTTATGGGGTTTCATTACAGTTTTAAATGACGTGTTGATCCCGCGCTTAAAAGGGGTATTCGATTTAACCTACACAGAGGCAATGCTTGTTCAGTTTTGTTTCTTTGGTGCTTACTTTATTGTTTCGCTACCTGCGGGTATGTTGGTTAAAAAAATGGGCTACAAAAATGGCGTACTAACCGGCTTAGTCGTAGCATCAATTGGCTGTATGTTATTCTACCCAGCAGTTGTTGTGCATGAGTACTGGTTATTCTTAGGTGCGTTATTTGTTCTAGCCGCTGGTATTACCGTATTACAGGTATCTGCTAACCCTTATGTTGTAGCGTTAGGTCCTGAAAAAACGGCGTCGTCACGTTTAAATTTAGCACAAGCACTTAACTCACTAGGTACCACAGTTGGTCCATATGTGGGTGGTATTTTATTCTTTGGTACAGCAAGCACATTAGCTGCAAACGCAGCAACTGCAGAATCTGTAAAAGTGCCTTACCTTATGCTTGCAGCAGCACTACTGACCATTGCTGTAGTATTTGCTTTCTTTAAATTACCAGTGATTGCAGAGCATACAGAAGAGCAAGACTGTAAAGCGAAAGGCCACAGCCTTGCCGAAGCACCTCATTTAATGATGGGTGTTATAGGTATCTTCTGTTACGTAGGTGCAGAGGTTTCAATTGGTAGCTTCTTAGTAAACTATTTTGGTGAAGAACACATCGCTGGCCTTGAAGAGCATGCGGCTGCAAGCCTAATTGCTTATTACTGGGGCGGTGCAATGGTGGGTCGTTTCATTGGCTCTGCAGCTCTGCAAAAGATTGCGCCTTCAAAAGCGTTATTCTTTAATGCCATGATGGTTATTGTATTGCTGTTAGTGACTATTTTCACTGAAGGTGATGTGGCGCTTTACTCTGTACTTGCGATTGGTTTATTTAACTCAATTATGTTCCCGACTATTTTCTCTGTTGCTATTGAAGGTTTAGGCTCACTAACTAGTAAAGGTTCGGGTTGGTTATGTTTAGCAATCGTTGGTGGTGCCTTAGTACCATTAGTACAAGGTGTAGTCGCTGATACAGTAAACATCCAACAAAGCTTCTTCGTACCAGTGATTTGTTATGCATTTATCGCTTGGTATGGCTTAAATGTTGTACGTTTAGCTGATAGCTGGAAAAAACGCATCGGCTAAAAATAACAATTAATAAAAACCCCGCACTGAGTTGCGGGGTTTTTTTGTGCCATTTTTTTGCTATACCGAAAAAACTAGATGACAAAATGATTTAATGAATACGTATTCAGGGACGGTTTAAGTAATAATTAACAGGAACGTTCCAATTGGTTTTTGCTGCTTTTTTATTAATGTGACTTAAGAAGTGGAATTGGCTGCCGTTAACAAAGTAATTGAATTTCAAAGAAAGCGTACTTTAATAAAAGGAACGTTTTTCTAGTTTTAGCTTAATTTTATAAGACAAAGAGCTTTAAATTTGTTAAATATAATGAGGCTAACAACGAAAAAAATAACAAACAGGTTTGTCATGCAAAGCACTCTTAAATTTACCACCAAGGTAACTGTGGCTGCATCACTGGTTTTAGTGATAGTGCTCGGTTTATTCACCATTAATAACTTCATCTCTATGCGCAGCCAAACGCAGGAGCAGCTTTCGCTCGTTCTTCAAGAGATTTCTCAGTCAGTGTCGCAAAACATAGCTAACTGGTTAAATGCTAAATTAGCGATTGTTTCGTCAGTTGCTGATACCTATCAACTTGGTGATAGCAAAGAACTTACACTTACGCAGCTGAATACAGCCGACAAAGCGGGGAGTTTTAAGAATACCTATATTGGTATCACGGATGGCACCTTTGTATTGAATGACCAATCTGTTGTCTTACCGCCAGACTACGATGCAACAACACGCCCGTGGTACAAGCTTGTTGAAAACAAAACAAACACTGCCTTTACTGCTCCTTATATTGACGTAACCACCAATGAACTGACTATTTCAGCTGTAGCGCCTATGCAAGCCAACGGTGTGTTTAGTGGGGTTGCAGGTGCCGACATCGACATGAAAACCATTACTAAAATCGTCAACGAAATTGACTTTTTAGGCTTTGGTTATGGTTTTTTACTAGATAGTGAAGGCCGCATTTTAAGCCACCCAGAAACTAAATTTAACGACAAAAACATGAGTGACTTATTTGGTAAAAGCTTGTCGTTACAATCTGAGTTTGTTGAAGTACAGGTAGGTGGCTTAGACAAATTGGTATCGTTTACCAAAATCAAAGGAATTCAAAACGTTGATTGGTATTTAGGTGTGGTGATCAACGAAGAAATTGCTTACTCATCAGTTGCCTCATTTAGAAATATGGCGGCTATTTACATGCTAATGGGTATAGTGGCGATTGTATTAATGATGCAGTTTTTACTTCGCTATTTAATGCGTCCAATGCAGCGCTTAAACGATGCAATTAAAGATATTGCCCAAGGTGAGGGGGATTTAACTCGCCGTCTTGAGGTTGAAAACAATGACGAGTTTGGCGAGTTAAGCCATTACTTTAATGCGTTCATCGAGAAAATTCATACATCAATCGAGCAAGTTAAAAATACCACCGTTGAGCTTGAACGCTTAGTTGAGAGTTTAGTTAACCAAACTCAAGGCACGCTCGACATGTATGCTGACCAAACAAAACGTACTGATAACGTGGCAACGGCAATCAATGAACTGACATCGAGTGCGGTAGAAATCTCAAATAGTGCAAGTAATGCGTCAACGTTAGCAACCAGTGCTAACAGCCAATCGTTACAAAGCCAATCTGCATTAGCTGACAACTTATCCGCGATTAATGCTTTATCTCGTAATATGGAGCAGGCGCAAAAAACCATTAATAGTTTAGATGCACACACTGTAAGCATTGGCCAAGTGCTTGAAGTGATCAAAGGTGTGAGTGAACAAACTAACTTGCTCGCTCTTAATGCGGCGATAGAGGCGGCCCGTGCCGGTGAAGCAGGTCGTGGTTTTGCGGTTGTAGCTGACGAAGTACGCCAACTTGCGCACCGTACACAACAATCAACACAAGAAATCGAAGACACCATTTCTCAGTTACAACAAGGTTCTGCGACTGCCGTTGAAGTTATGACGGCCAGTATTCGCGACAGTGAAAAGAGTGTTGAGCAAGCTCATGTAGCAGGCGATAAAATGGCTGAGGTAACCCGTGCCATTGAGTCAATCGATGAGGTGAACCACAGTGTTGCTAATGCCACGACTGAGCAAAACCAAGTGATTCAAAGCCTAGACAGTGATATACACTCAATTAGTGAGCTTTCAAATCAAGGTCAAAGCAATCTTAATAATACATTGAATGAGTGCACTAAATTGAAAGCCCAGTTCTATGAGCTTGAGCAATTGGTACTTAAATTTAAAGTTTAGTTGTTAAGAGACTGCAATTTTGGATCAAAATTGGCTTAATGCCATTACGTTAAACAGTGTCGACACGGCGGATAAACAGCGTCGTGCCTTCACGTTATTTGCCATGGCTTTTTTTGCCATCGTATTAATCACTTCGTTAGTGTTATCTAACTATCAAATTTACGCCTTACCGCTCACTATTATGTTAGTGGTGAGCGATATAACTATTGTGCTGTGCATGCTCTATTACTTTCGCACTGGTGCTTTAGTCTCTGTAAGCTGCATTATTTTATCGATTATTTTGCTTCTCTGTGTGGCCTTGGTGTACACCGGCGGCAAAGAAAACACCGCTTTATATTGGCTCATGTTTTACCCTATTGTGGCTTATGTCACTTTAGGGTTAAAAGTGGGCAGTGTGTTGGTTGGTATTATGTACGCTAGTGCAGTTGCACTGCTGTTCAGCCCCAACTTTGGGCAAGCGCATTACGGGCAAGTTGAAACCTCACGGTTTTTAGCCTCTTTCACTATGGTAATTTTGTTTTCTGGGATCAGTGAATACTTTAGGCAAAAAAGCCATCAAAAAATTGCTGATATTACCTTAATAGAAAAACGCGATGCATTAACAGACCCACTAACAGGCCTTGCCAATCGTCGTTACATTTATGAGCATATTCAGCCGCGCCTTGAAGCTGAAGCGGCTAATTATTTACCTATGTCGGTATTATTAATTGATTTAGATAACTTTAAATCACTTAACGATACTTATGGTCATGACTTTGGCGATCAGGCATTAATAGCCTTTACCTCTATGCTGCACGATAAATTACGTGGCACAGATATAAAAGCCCGTTATGGCGGCGAAGAGTTTATTATTTTGCTGCCAAAAGCCGGGCTTAACATTGCCCATGCGGTGGCTGAAAAACTGCGTAGTTATGTCGCCGAAAAACAGATCCCTTATGATGTTGGGCAGTCTGTAACCATTACCTGTAGTATTGGCATTGCCAGCCTAGAACGTGGTAGCCAATTTAGTAAAGCGATTAAACAAGCCGACGACAACCTCTATAAAGCCAAAGCGAAAGGGCGTAATGTAGTGGTCTCTGATTTAACTGAGATAAGCTAAATGGCCAAGCTAATTTATGTATACGACCCAATGTGTAGTTGGTGCTGGGGCTACAGAGAAACCTGGTTAAAACTAAAAGCTGCCCTTGACGATAAACTGGCTATTGAATATAAAGTGGGTGGCCTTGCGCCTGATTCAGATGAGCTAATGCCAATAGATATGCAGCAGTTTTTACAGCAAACATGGCAACGTATAGAACAGCAGCTTGGCACTCCATTTAATCATGAGTTTTGGCATACCGCGCAACCACGTCGCTCTACTTACCCTGCATGCCGTGCTGTGCTTGTTGCAAGGCAGCACAATAAAGAATGTGAAATGCTTTACGCCATTCAAAAAGCCTACTACTTAAATGCACAAAATCCATCTGACATCAGCACTCTTGCAAGCCTTGCTGAGCAAATAGGGTTAGAAAAAAACGCATTTATAAACGAAATTGAAAGTGAAAAAATAAATTCATTACTCATGGCCGAAATAAACCAAGCCAGAAGCTTACCTATTCAAGGATTTCCATCTTTAGTCCTTGAAAATAAAGGGCTATACACTGCTATCCCGGTTAATTATCAAGACTGGCAAAGCACTTATCAGCAAATAACATCTCATATTTAGTTCCCGAAACCCTCCAACTTTTGCCTTATCTTTGCGCAATATAAACTAATTGTTACAGCTGTCATATTTTTGTATTTTTTGCGCAACATGCTTGTCATTTTTCATCGTTATCCTTTCGCACAATAAAACAACCCAACTAGCAAATTAAGCTAACTTAACGAGTAAAGGTGTATGCGATGAAAGGCGTTAAACCACTGATTTTAGCAGGTATTGTAGCGGCATCTGCAGCAGTACATGCAAACGATCTAGATAAAGTAATTGATAAAAGCAGCGAGATAAACAAATCTGCAGCGCAATCACAAACTAAAATCGACAAGATTGCAGATTCAATGCAAGGTCGTTTACAACAATTCAAAGCCCTTAATAAAGAAATTGACGGCTTAACTGTTTATAACGCGCAACTTACTAAGCAATTGAATAACCAAATTGCAGAAATGGACGCGTTAAACGAGTCAATGGATCAGGTATCGGTTATCGAGCGTCAAATTACGCCGTTAATGATGCGTATGATCACAGGTCTTGAACAATTCGTTGCACTAGACGTGCCTTTCTTAACTGAAGAACGTAGCAAGCGTATTGCATCATTAAAAGAAATGATGGATCGCGCAGACATCACTTCAAGTGAAAAATTCCGCCGCTTACTTGAAGCTTACCAAGTAGAAGTTGATTACGGTCGCACTATCGAAGCGTATACATCATTACTGAATGTAGATGGCCAAGAGCGCGAAGTAGATTTCTTACGCATCGGTCGTTTAGAACTTATTTATTTAACACGCGATGGCAAAAAAGCAGGCAGCTGGGATAAAGAAACAAAATCGTTTGTTGAATTACCAGATTCTGCAATCAGCCAAATCAACAAAGGCTTACGCATTGCACGTAAGCAACTTGCCCCAGATATGTTAACACTGCCAGTCCACGCTGCTGAATAAGAGGTTTGAGATGAAATTATTTACGAAAATGACAAAAATGGCCGTGTTTGCAGCTGGCCTTGGTTTTGCTGGTAGCAGCCTAGCGGCTGAGCCAATGGATTTAGACTCATTACTAAAAACATTAGAGCAAGGTAAAGCACAGCAAAGCGCCGAAAATAAACAACGTGAACAAGAGTTCATGGCACGTCAAAACGAACAAGTACAAATGCTTAAAGATACACAAGCAAAACGTACTGCAATGCTTAACGAATCAGAGCGTTTAGAAACTCAGTTTGAAGAAAACGAAGTAAAGCTAGCTAACTTAACAGACACACTTTCTAACCGCATGGGTTCACTTAAAGAACTATTCGGTGTGTTACAACAAGTTGCGGGCGATTCAAGCAACAAATTCATGACGTCAGTTGTTTCTGCAGAGCTTCCTGGTCGTAGTAACTTCATGGATGAACTAGCACAAAAAATGGGTTCAACGTCAAAGCTTGCTTCTATCGATGATATCGAAAAAGTTTGGTTTGAATTACAACGCGAAATGACTGAGCAAGGTAAAGTATCTCGCTTTACAACAGATGTAATCGTTGAAGGTGGCAGCAAAGCACAAAAAGAAGTGGTGCGTGTTGGTGCATTTAACTTAATCGCAGACGGTAAATACCTTGAGTACACACCGGCTACAAATACAATCAGCCAGCTTACGCGTCAGCCTAGCAGCCGTTACACAGCAACTGCAGCTGATTTACAGCAAGCAAATTCAGGTGTTGTACCGTTCGCACTTGACCCTACAGGTGGTTCAATCTTAGGCCTTTTAGTACAAGCACCAGATACTGAAGAGCAAGTTCACCAAGGTGGTACGGTTGGTTACATCATCTTAGGTGTTGGTTTAATCGCTTTACTAATTGCACTTGAGCGTTTTGTATCTCTGATGATTATGGGTAGCAAAATCCGTCGTCAGCTTAAAGACACAGTGGCACGTGATGACAATCCACTTGGTCGCGTAATGAAAGTGAAAGATCAGTACCCAGATGTAGCGTACGACACGCTTGAGCTTAAATTAAGCGAAGCAATCATTCGTGAAATGCCAAAAATTACTCGTAACCTGACGCTAATTAAGATTATCTCTGTGGTAGCACCACTACTTGGTCTACTAGGTACGGTAACCGGTATGATTAACACCTTCCAAGCAATTACCTTGTTCGGTACAGGTGACCCTAAACTAATGGCGGGTGGTATTTCTCAGGCACTTGTAACAACGGTACTTGGTCTGGTTGTGGCTATCCCAACAGTATTCTTATACACACTTCTTAACACGCGTTCTAAAAATATGCTGTTGATTTTACAAGAGCAAAGCGCAGGTATCATCGCAGAGCGAAGCGAGAAAGGAGCATAAATCATGGTGCTATTGATTGATGCAATCAATGCTCTACGTGATTTCCTCGACACAGGTGGCCAAGTTCTCTTGGTCATCGGTGTCCTCATCTTCGCGATGTGGTTATTGATACTTGAGCGTTTTATGTATTTCTTTGGTGGCTTTAAACGCTACAAGAAAGACGTAAAAAGTACTTGGAGCAATAGAGCAGAGCGTAACAGCTGGAACGCAGAGCAAATTCGCCAAACGATGATTTCACGCGCTGGCATGCAACTAAATAATAACCTTGCGCTAATCAACGTAATGGTTGCGTTATGTCCACTTTTAGGTCTGTTAGGTACCGTAACCGGCATGATCGAAGTATTTGATGTAATGGCAATCACAGGCACAGGCAGTGCACGTTCGATGGCATCAGGGGTGTCTAAAGCCACTATCCCAACAATGGCCGGCATGGTGGGTGCACTTTCAGGGGTTTTCGCATCAACGTTCTTACAACGTCGTGCAAAACGCGAAGTGCAATTACTTGAAGACAACATGGTCTTAGACCACTAAACGAATTTTAGGGTGATGTGAGCATCACCCACTAGGAGACTAACAATGAGAGCGCCACTAGGTAACTTATTTCAAGAAGACGACGCTGAAGAAATCAACATGACGCCAATGCTAGACGTTGTTTTCATCATGCTTATCTTCTTTATCGTAACAGCATCATTCGTAAAAGAAGCCGGTATTGATGTAAACCGCCCAGAAGCGGCAACGGCAGTGAAAAAAGAGCGTGCCAACATCTTAGTTGCTATTTCTGACAAAGGTGAAATTTGGATCAACAAACGCCAAGTAGATGTTCGTGCAGTACAAGCAAATATCGAGCGCTTAAAAGCTGAAAATCCACAAGGTAGTGTGGTTATTCAAGCTGATAAGAAAGCCACAACCGATGTACTTATTAAAGTAATGGATGCATCACGTGCTGCAGGCGCATTTGATGTGTCGATTGCTGCGCAAGAAGCATCATAAGGAATGTGAGCGATGCGTTATATAGTTGCATTAATCATCGCTGGTATCGTGACTGTCATGCTGTTTTTAGGCATGCAGGCACTGATCACCGGTGGTGAAGGGGCCATGTCTGAGCCCGTAAAAGGAAACGTACTTGATTTTGTTCGTCTGAAAAAAGAAGAGACAGTGCAAAAGAAAGAACGTAAACCGCAAAAGCCACCAACGCCAAAAGAGCCACCTCCGCCAATGGAATCACCGCAAATGCAAAACAGTGATCCTAACGCGAGCAATGCCAACTTTGACTTTGGTGCCAGTGTTGAAGCCGACGTTAACTTAGCTGGCGGCTTAGCCCTTGAATCAAGCGACGGTGAATACTTACCGATTGTAAAAGTAGCGCCTGTTTATCCGCGCCGAGCTTTATCGCGTGGGATCGAAGGCTATGTGATTGTTGAGTTTACAGTAACCAAGCAAGGCACAGTACGTGACCCGAAAGTTATTAAAGCTGAACCAGAGTCTTTGTTTGACCGCGCTGCGATGGATGCAGCACTTAAATTTAAATATAAACCGCGCGTTGTTAACGGTGAAGCTGTTGAAGTAGCGGGCGTACAGAACAAAATTTCTTTCCAAATTAACGGTTAGAAAAGAGGAATGCGATTATGAAACCTTTAAAAGTTGCCGTGATTTGCGCGGCTGCTTTCACAAGCAGCCTTGTAGTCCCAAGCGTTGTTAGCATGTTACCAGGTGTCACACTGGCAACGGCTTACGCACAAGAACAAAAAACTAAACGGGTACCTGCACTGCGCGAAAAAGTGTATAGCCAATTAGCACGAGCACAAAAGCTGGCTGATGATGGAGATGCAAAAGCAGGGTTAGAAGCTCTTGATAGTATTCAAGAGCGCTCTTCGAGCATGAACTCGTATGAAATTGCCATGATGCATAATTTCTACGGTTTTATTTACTACAACGAAAACGACCTTGATAAAGCAATTGCATCGTTTGAAAAAGTAGTAAACGAAGATGCGATTCCAGAAACCTTACGTGTAAGCACCACGTTTAGTTTAGCGCAACTTGCAATGGCTAATAGCGATTACGAAAAGGTAATCAAATATTTAGCACAGTGGGATGTGATTAACGACAAGCCTAAAACAGATGCTTATTATGTATTGAAATCTCAAGCGTATTATCAGCTTAAAGATTACCAAAAAGGCATTGAAAACATTAACCTAGCTATCGCAGAAGCCGACAGCAAAGGTGAAATGCCAAAAGAAAACTGGTTAATCTTACAGCGTGCAATGTACTACTCACTTAATCAGTCTGACAAAGTGGTCGAGGTACTTGAACGTTTAGTTAAGCTTTACAACAAGCCAGAGTACTGGGTTCAGTTAGGCGGCATGTACGGTGAAACGGGCGCAGAGAAAAAGCAATTAGCGGTTTTAGAAGCGGCATATCAACAAGGTTTCATGAAATCTAAATCAGATCTACGTCAATTATCACAAGTGTATTTATACAACGGCCTGGCTTTTAAAGCGGCAAATGTTATGAGTAAAGCTATGCAAGACGGTGTCGCTGAAAAATCAGCGAAAAACTATGCCTTTGTTGCAGAAGCGATGGTACAAGCAAAAGAAGCTGAAAAGTCACTTGCTTACTTTGCAAAAGCCGCTGATTTAGTAACGCATGGTCAGTACGAACAACGTATTGCAGAGGTAAGCATCAATCTTGAAAAATACGAAGAAGCAGCGGATGCAGCACGTAAAGCCCTAGATAAAGGCGGCTTAGAGTTTGAATCGAATGTGTATGTTGCCTTAGGTATGGCGCAATACAATTTACAAAACTTTGATGCCTCGATTTTAGCGTTTGAACAAGCGGAAAAACACAAAAAGTCGCAGCGTTTAGCTGAGCAATGGATCAAGTATGTGAAGCGTGAAAAAGTGCACGCCGAAACATTACGTACCGCTTTACTCTAAATCGTATTCAACAGGTAAGCGTACAAAAGAACTAATTTATAATCGCAACACCAAAGCTGCCTTCGGGCGGCTTTTTTCAGTTCCTAAAATAAACTAACTTACTCTTTTTTATATAATTAATATTGTCATTTTATGTTTATTAAAGTGTAACTAGTTTGTCATACAGCTCCCGTAAGGTAGTCGCAGTTTAAAACTCAAGTGACCCAAAAGCATTAAGTTTCAGTGCTTTTTGGTGACTTGAGTTTATGCGCTAACACAATAATTAAATATCTATCTTAACGGAGTGAACAATGAAATTATCTGGCTTATTCAAGGTTAGTCTTGTAGCTACAGCAATCTCACTAGCAGGTTGTGGCGGTGGTGATATCAACATCAACGTAGAAGAAACAGTTGAGCAACCAACTACACCTACTAACCCAACTACACCACCAACAACTGAAGAGTTACCGGGTGTATACAGCCAAAGTCTTTCGAACGAAGTGTCTGCTGCATTAGGTCGTGATGTGACAGTACAAGTTCTTTCAGGCGTAATCACTGAAGATACAACATTATCAACAGACGCATTTTGGGCGCTTGATGGTGCTGTATTCGTTGGTAACGATAAAGCAGACAGTGCAACGTTAACAATTGAAGCGGGTGCGGTAGTATTCGGTAACAGCGGTTCTGATTACCTAGTTGTTAGCCGTGACTCTAAAATTGAAGCTACAGGTACTAAAAACGACCCTATCATCTTTACTTCTAAGCAAGACGTAGTTGGTGAAGAAACATCTGCAGGCCAATGGGGCGGTATGGTGCTTCTTGGTAACGGTATCTCTAATAAGTGTCCTGCTGAAGGCGATTGTGCTCTTCAAGTTGAAGGTGTTGAATCTGGTGCTGTATTCGGCGGTACAGACAATACAGATAGTTCTGGTACTTTAAAGTACGTTGTTGTTAAAAATGCTGGTTATGAAATTGCCCCAGATAATGAACTAAATGGTATTACATTTGGTGCTGTTGGTTCTGGTACAACGGTTGAGTACTTACAAGTTCACAACAACTCAGATGATGGTGTTGAATTCTTCGGTGGTGCGGTAAATCTGAAGCACGTTGTATTAACAAGCATCGACGACGATAGCATCGACTGGGACAATGGTTACCAAGGTAAAATGCAATTCGTTTACGTTGAACAAGATCCAGATTCAACAGATGCAAACCGTGGTATCGAAGCAGATAACGACGGTAGCACACCTTCTAAAGAACCAAAATCATTACCAATCATCTCTAACTTAACAATCATCGGCAACAACTTCGACGGTGAAGACGATGCTGAGGGTATCTACCTTCGTGAAGGTACAGGTTTACACCTTTACAACTCTGTGATCACTGGCTCTGACGAAATGGGTGAGTGTTTAGAAATTGAAGGTGCTGAAGACGGTGTAAGCGAAACAGTTAATAACGCTAACGATGGTACTATCTTAATTCAAAACACATTCATGTCGTGTACTAATGGCGAAAACTTCAAAAACCCAGTTGATGGTAGCGGCAATTCATTACTAGAGCTTGAAACGTGGTTTACAGCACAATCTGGTAACGTAATCAATGATAAGCCAATGCTTGGTGCAAACGGTCAACCAATTGCAGGTTCTCCATTACTAGGCGCGGGCCAAGATGTAGCAAATACTGTTGATGCGTTCTTCGATACAGTTGACTTTGTTGGTGCACTGAATGATTCAGATGACTGGCGTGAAGGTTGGGCATTTGGTTACGGTGGCGGTGAAGTAACTGCACCACCAGCAGTAGCAGGTTGTCCATCAGGTACAACGTCAATTTCTCCAGTTGATGGCAGCACAACAACATGTGAAGTGTCTGGTCGTATCACCGCTGATTTAACTCTTACTGCGGGTAACTACTACGCATTAAGCGGCGCAGTATTTGTAGGTGAAGATAATGCAGATTCAGCTACTTTAACAATCGAGCCAGGCGTAACAGTATATGGCCGTACAGGTGATGATTACTTAGTAATTAGCCGTGGTTCAAAAATTAATGCTAACGGTACTAAAGATGAGCCAATCTCGTTCACTTCAAGCCAAGATGTGATGGGTGGTACTACAGCCGCTGGTCAATGGGGTGGTTTAGTACTTCTTGGTAACGCACCATCAAACAAGTGTCCAGCAGAAGGTGATTGTGCACTTCAAGTTGAAGGTGTTGAGTCAGGTGCGGTGTTCGGTGGTACTGATACAACGGATAACTCAGGTACACTGCGTTATGTTCGTGTGATGAATGGTGGGTACGAAATCGCACCAGATAACGAATTAAACGGTATCACGTTCGGTGGTGTTGGTTCTGGTACAACTGTTGAGTATGTACAAGTACACCAAAATGCGGATGACGGTGTTGAGTTCTTCGGTGGTAACGTTCAAGCGAAGTACTTAGTACTAACAAGCATTCAAGATGACAGCATCGACTGGGACAATGGTTTCCAAGGTAAAATGCAGCACATTCTTGTTAAGCAAGCAGCTGATAACTCAGACGCGAACCGTGGTATTGAAGCAGACAACGATGGTTCTACACCGTCTAAAACACCTAAGTCAAACCCAACAATTGCTAACTTAACAATCATCGGTAATACCTTTGATGGTGAAGATGACTCAGAAGGTATGTACTTCCGTGAAGGTACGGGTGCGCAAATCTATAACGCAATCGTAACGGGCCCTGAAGGTATGGGCGAATGTCTAGAGATTGAAGGTGCTGCTTCAGGTGAAAGTGAAACAGTTAAGAATGCTCAAGATGGTACCTTAATGATTAAATCATCAGTGATTGCATGTTCTGAAAACTTCAAAGACCCAAGTGGTGTAGATTTCAGTGTTGAAAACTGGTGGACAAACACATTAGGTAACTTAGTTGCTACAGGTCAAACGCAAGTTGTAAATGGTATCTTCACTATCGATACAACAACAGCGACAGACGTTAAAGCAATCGACGGTTTCTTCGATACAACAACGCACATTGGTGCAGTATCTGCTGATAACAACTGGACTGAAGGTTGGACAGTAGGTCTGGAATAACACAGTAAGCGAGGTGCTAAACAACGTGTTTAGCACCTTTAAACAACTTTCTGTAACTTATTTCAGATAGAGGTAAACATGAAACAATATTCAAAACAGTTCAGCTTAACAGCACTAAGCGCAGCTATCTTATGCGGATTGAGTGTCTCAGCACACGCAGCTGAAGCAGACGAAGAAGCTGTTCTTGAAGAAGTTGTTGTAAGTGCAAGTCGTTTAAAAGGCACTGCAACAGCTGTTCTAGAAGAGCGTAAACAGCAAGCATTCGTTGCTGATATTATGGGTGCAGAGCAAATTTCACGTAGTGGTGATAGTGACGCTGCTGCAGCGCTACGCCGTGTAACAGGTTTAACACTTGTTGATGGTAAGTTTATTTATGTACGTGGTCTAGGTGAACGATATTCAAGTACACAGTTAAATAATTCTGCTGTACCAAGCCCAGATCCAACGCGTTCTGTATTACCACTGGATTTATTTCCATCAGGTATTATCGAAAGCTTATCAGTACAAAAATCATATTCACCGTCAATGCCAGCATCTTTTGGTGGTGGTAACGTTGATATTCGCTTGAAATCAATTCCTGATCAGTTTGTATTTGATGTGACGGGTCAGCTTGGTTATAACAACAATAACTTTGATGATGGTCTTGAATACAACGGTGGTTCGGATGACTGGTACGGTGTTGACGATGGCACACGCGAAATTCCGCGTCCTATCCTTGATGTATACCAAAGTGGTCAATCGCTTGATGATTTAACACCTGAGCAAAGCCGTGCTTTAGCACTGTCGTTAAATCGCGATTATGATCCAAAATCAGCAAAGGTTGATCCAAATACAAAGTTCACTGCCACGTTAGGTAACAGCTTTGAATCGGATAAATGGCGCTACGGTTTCTTATCGTCGCTTAGCTACGATAATAAACACGTTGTTTCAGATGAGTATCAAGGTCAAGGTTTCTTGATTGGTGAAAACTCAACAACCATGATCCGTGGTTATGACCAAGTACTAAGTACAGAACACACGGTTAAGACATCAGGAATGGTTACGGTTGGTGTTGAGTATGACAAAGCGCATAAAATTGACTACACAGCATTAATCCTACGTGATACTGAAGATAAAATTTCAGACCGTTTAGGTATTGACCAAAACAACAATACCTCAGACAACAAGCGTGTACGCTCGTACGATGTTCGTTATGAAGAGCGTGAGCTGATCGTTAATCAGTTAAAAGGTATGCATACTTTTGATTGGTTGAATTACGCGGGTTTTGACTGGAAGTATTCAATTGGTCGCTCAAACCGTTACGCACCAGGTAACATGGAAACTCGTTTCATTGTTACTGATGCTAACGAAGATGGGTTTTACGATACAGTAAACGAAAGCGCATTAACCAATGCAACAACAGCTGCACGTTACACTTTCCAAGATTTGGATGATGAAGTAGAGAACTACGGTTTTAACTTTACGTTGCCTATTATGCTAGATGGCGTGGATGTTGAGCTTAAATCAGGTGCCGACTTTATCTCTAAAGAGCGTTCAGCAACTAACCGTCGTTTTGATATCAATACACGTGCATTCTCAGATGTTGACTTAAACGGAAATGAGTTAAACACCATTTTATCTGATGATGTACTTACAAACGCGTCACTAACGCAGCCAATCTTAAACGACACAACGGTTTCAGGCGATGACTATAAGTCAGCGCAGAAAGTGGATGCATACTACTTCGAAGCTGATTTCTTCTTCAATAACACATGGCGTATTACCGGTGGTTTACGTTGGGAAGATTTCCGTCAAGTATCTGTTCCTCTTGACCCATTTACTGGTGGCCTTGCATCTTCTATCGATTATGATGAGTTAGATCAGCTCGCATTCCGTGAAGACGACGTTTATAGCGCACTTGCATTAACTTATGTACAAAGTGACGAAACGCAATGGCGCTTAAGCTATGGTGAAACTGTTGTTCGCCCAGATTTACGTGAGATTTCTGACGCAACTTACATCGATCCGCTTACAGAATACCCTGTAGGTGGTACGCCAGGTCTACGTACAACCCAAATCAAAAACTATGATTTCCGCTGGGAAAACTATTTTGATACGGGCGAGAACTTCTCTGTTGGTGTGTTCTATAAAGACATGGTTGACCCAATTGAGTCTGTTCAATCACCTGCACAAGATGGTCCACCTCTGGTACGTATTGCTAATGCAGAAGATGGCTATGTTGCTGGTGTTGAATTTGAATACCTGAAAGATTTCGCTTTCTTAGGTGGATTCTGGCAAGACGTATTCATGACAGGTAACGTGACTTTAAGTGACTCAGAAATCAACATGGACCGTCAGGCGATTGTTGAACAAACAGGGGTTTCTGCAGCGGTTACAAATACAACACGTCGCATGACGGGTCACTCAAAATATGTTGTAAACATGCAGTTAGGCTATGACGCACCTAGTGGGCAACATGCTTCAACGCTAATCTATAACGTATTTGGTGAGCGGATTATAATTCCTGGCATTGAAGGTCAAGAAGATTGGATGGAGCAACCTTTCCACTCTCTAGACTTTAACTACACCTATTTCCCTGATTTCAACTCAAGCTTGAAGTTTAAAGTGACGAATATTTTGGGCGCAAAATCTGAAATAGAGTCAGCGGGTACCTTAACTCGCTCTAAAGAGAAAGGCACTGAGTTCTCAATTGAGTACAAATATCAGTTTTAAATCTCTGACCAAGGAAGGATACAATAATAAATCCTAACGTTGATTTAGCCCTGCACTAGCAGGGCTTTTTTGTTTCTGTATTGTCTATAAACCATTGCGTGTTATGGTAGTTCTAAGTGTTAAAACAGGGATTTAAAATGGACTTACGGTTAATTATAAATGGCAAAAAAGCGGCTGATGAGCAGCTTCGTGACGCCATCGGTCAATTTCGAACTAGTCAGCAACTTGCGGTGCGTGTTACCTATGAAGGCGGTGACATTGAGCGCTTTATCAATGAAGCCGTGGCAGAGGGTGTAAAACGTGTTGTAGTAGCTGGTGGTGATGGCACCGTTAATGAAGCCGTTAATGCATTAATGAAACTGGAAAAGTCACAACGTTTAGAGCTTGCAATTTTACCTATGGGCACAGCAAATGATTTTGCAACAGCCGCTAATATTCCTCACGGGTACTTGCCAGCGCTGAAACTTGCCGCACAGGGTCAGCCGTATGCAATTGATACGGTAGAGGTTGATAAGCGCTATTTTGTGAATGTAGCCAGTGCTGGCTTTGGGGCAAAAATTACCGCAACCACACCGCCTGCACTGAAAAACTTACTCGGTGGTGGCGCGTATACCTTGGCTGGTCTTGTACAAGCGCTGAGTTTTGTACCTTACAGTGGCGAGTTAACGCTGCCTGATGGTGAACGTACTTCGGGAGATATTATTGCCGCCGCCGTATGTAATGGCCGCCAAGCGGGCGGTGGCCAGCCACTTGCGCCACATGCGTACATAAATGATGGCTTGGTTGATTTAGTGGCGTTTACATCATTTGCAATTTCAGATGTACCAGCGGTTATCGAAGAGCTCAGCAATTACCCTAATTCATCGCAACAATGGGTAAAACGCTTTCAAGTGCCTTGGCTTGAATGGCAAACACAAACAGAAATGCCAATAAACTTAGATGGCGAGCCAATCACCTCAAAACAACAGCGTTTTGAAGTGCATGCTGGCGCGCTAAACATGGTGCTACCAGACGCTTGCCCGATGCTAAGATGAAAAATTTTGATGTTACTCGGTTAGCGCTGGTTTTGCTAAGGCCGCAATGCTAGATTACTTCTGTAAAAATTAAACTCTCACGCAATGGACTTTAATTTTTAACAGTTTAGGTAATTTGAATGAATCAAACAGTGGAACAAACAATGAAAAAAGTAGGATTAGTCGGTTGGCGGGGCATGGTTGGCTCTGTGTTATTAGAACGTATGCAGCAAGAAAATGATTTTTCTAATATCGACACGACTTTTTTCACCACCTCACAAACCGGTCAATTAGGTCCTGATCTTGCGGGTCCTGCTAAACCGCTTTTAGATGCCAATGATATCGCTGAGCTTGCGAAGATGGATATTATTGTTACTTGCCAAGGCGGTGACTATACCAAAGCCGTTTACCCGCAATTACGCGAATCAGGTTGGCAAGGTTACTGGATTGATGCGGCATCGGCACTGCGTATGAGTGACGACAGTATTATTGTGCTAGACCCAGTAAACAAAGACGTTATCAGTGCAGGCTTAGAGCAAGGTGTTAAAACCTATGTGGGCGGCAACTGTACCGTATCACTTATGCTATTAGCGCTAGGCGGTTTATTTGAACAAGACTTGATTGAATGGGTAAGCCCAATGACATATCAAGCGGCTTCTGGTGCAGGCGCACGCAACATGAAAGAGTTAATTGCGCAAATGGGTGCAATTCACGAAACTGTGGCAGACAAGCTTGCAGATCCAAATGCTGCGATTCTTGAGATTGATAAGTTAGTCACCGAAAAAATTGCCTCAAGCGATTTACCGCAAGACCAGTTTGGTGTGCCTCTAGCTGGTAGCCTTATCCCTTGGATTGATGTACCAATGCCAAGCGGTCAAAGTAAAGAAGAGTGGAAAGCGCAAGTTGAAGCAAACAAAATTTTAGGTAGCAGCGAACAACCTGTCCCTGTTGATGGTTTATGTGTTCGCATTGGCGCAATGCGTTGTCACTCACAAGCGATGACAATTAAGCTGCGCAAAGACATTAGCGTTGAGAAAATTGAAGAAATTCTTGCTTCTCACAATGAGTGGGTAAAAGTGATCCCGAATGATCGTGACATTTCAGCTACAGATTTAACCCCTGTAAAAGTAACTGGCACGTTGTCTATTCCGGTAGGTCGTATTCGTAAATTAGCGATGGGCCCAGAGTATATCAGTGCGTTTACGGTTGGTGACCAATTGTTATGGGGTGCAGCTGAGCCACTTCGTCGCATGTTACGCATTATTGTTGATGGCCAACATTAATCACACATCTCAATATTAAGGCTAGCAGTTTGCTGGCCTTTTTTAGCACTAAAGGAAAGTAATGCACACCCCTAATAAATGGAAAATGACACCAGAGCGAGTATCGCAGTTTATCAAAACCTACAGCTTTGCTCTGATGGTTGATAGTGAGTTTGAGGCAACTCATTTACCTTTAGTTTATAAACCCGATGAGGGCGAGTTTGGTACTTTATATGGTCATGTGTCTCGGGCTAATCGTCACGGCAAAAGCTTGCAAGGTACCCGTGTATTAGTGGTTTTTAATGGGCCGCATAGTTATATTTCACCCACTTGGTATAGTGAGAAGCCAGCTGTATCGACCTGGAACTACGCTGCGGTGCATGCCAAGGGCAAAGTAGAATACCTCAATGATGAAAACACCTTAGCCTGCCTAGATGAGTTAATTAGCCAATACGAGCCAAGTATTTTAAACGACACCAGCTTATTGCCAGCTGATTATCAAGCCAAGTTACTTCGTGGCATTGTTGGTATTAAAATCGAACTTGATTCAATTCAGGCAAAAGAGAAGTTAGGCCAGCATAAATCGGCAGCGGATCAACAAGGTGTTGTAACAGGGTTAAAATCAGATAAACACCCAGATGCCCAAGCCTTACTTAGCTATATGCTTAAACATGAAGTAGGAATAGGCAGCTAATTTGCATCCCGCAAATGCTGCCAATTGGTTGGAAAGTATCAAGCACTGCTTTGTTAAAAGCATGTTAACTACTAAAGCTAAAGTTAGTACATTCCATGTATCTGTCAACTAAATGTCATATTTAGAGACGGTAAGTTTCGAGTTAAAGCAATCTTAGAAGATATGTAAAACTGATTGATTTTATTTATCCTAATCTACTTTGCACCGAAAAAATAAACACTTAATTATTTGCCGAACTTCCAAGCCCTCACTATATTTTCTTAAGTGCTTAGTTGGAAGTTGGCTATGAACATTTCAAAAAAATTAAAACTCGCCTTTGCGTCAGCCATTGCGCTGCCACTCATTATCATTGCTGTGCTTGTAATTACACAAACAAGACAGCAAGCCCTCGATAGTTTTGCCGAGCTTAGTGAAAGAGAAGCAAGACAAGTCGATAATGGTATCAGTATGTTTTTTGCCGAAATCGAAAAAAACGTCGATTACCTTGCTTCCCATGCCGCTATCTTAGATGCCAAGCAAGGTGTTAAAACCCATATGCAGTCACCTAGTGCAGAAAAGCTTGATCATTTAAGTGGTAGTAACATCGAACAAAACGCCTTTAGTTTGTTTGATCACTTTGGCGCCACCCACCCGGGACTTGCATATATTTATATGGGTAATGAGCAAGGCGGTTATATTCAATGGCCAGAGGGTGAAGTTACAGCGAATTATGACCCTAGAGTGAGGCCTTGGTACGAAACAGGCAAAGCAGCAGATGGTAAAACGGTAAGAACCAATGCCTATTATTGGGCAGCCGATGACATGGTAATTGTTTCTACTGTTAAAGCGATTAAACAAGCAGGAGAGTTTATTGGTGTGCAGGGCATGGATGTATCCTTGCAGGGCCTTACCGATATTATTGCGAACATTAAACTTGGTGAAACTGGCTATTTAATGTTGATTGAAGATAGTGGCAATGTACTCGTTGACGTTAAAAATGCTGATTACAGGTTTAAACAGTTAGCACAAGTCAATAACGGAAAATACAAACAGCTCGCTGAGAATAATCAGGGGCAATTTGAAATCGACATTAATGGCAAAGATTACTTAGCAAATATTTACACCTCGCAAAAACTAGGCTGGAAATTTATAGGTTTAGTTGAAAAATCTGAAGTGATGAGTGCTGCAAACGCAATGACGATTACCATTTTAGTCATCAGTGCAATCTTGATTGCTGTGTTCATTTTAGTTGCTAGCTATATTTCTAAATTAATTTCTGCACCTATTGTTGAAGTAAGTGATGGTCTTACCGAGATATCGCAAGGTGGTGGTGATTTAACTAAACGTTTAGTGATTAAAACACGCGATGAAACGGCCAAACTGGCTAACAGCTTTAACTTATTTTTGAATCTAATATCGGATTTAGTCACGCAAATTAATGATTGTGCGCAAAATGTTAGTGATACCTCAGCGCAAACATCATCACAGGCGGCGCAGTTATCTGGTTCAACATCACAGCAACAACAAGCCCTTGAAATGGCGGCCACTGCGATTAATGAAATGGCAGCGACTGCTAATGAAGTCTCTGCTAGTTGTGCCAATGCAGCCGAACTTGCATCGCAAACACAGCAGGCCTCTGAGCTTGGGCAAAGTGTTATATCTGAAACGGTTGATAGTGTTGTGTCTTTGTCTGAGGTGATCACCAAAGCAACCCAGGATATAAATCAACTCGACGCTGAAAGTGAAAATATCATGTCGATTTTAAGTGTCATAAGAGGCATTGCAGAGCAAACCAATTTGTTAGCCTTAAATGCAGCAATTGAAGCGGCGAGGGCAGGCGACCATGGTCGAGGTTTTGCGGTAGTTGCAGATGAGGTGCGTGCGTTATCACAAAGAACCTCAGAATCAACAGAAGAAATAGCAAGTCAGTTAGATACGTTACGTAAAATGTCTGATCAAGTGTCAAAAGAGATGACAACCAGCTTAAACCGTACAAACAAAACAGTTGATCTAGCTCATTCAGCACAGCAACAATTTAGCGAAATAACCGCGTCCATCGTCAATATTAGCGATTTAAATACACAAATTGCCACTGCAGCCGAAGAGCAACAGCATGTAGCCGAAGACATTAACCGCAATGTGGTTGAAATTAAAAATGCGGCAGATGATGTAAGCGAAATTGCCGATAGTGCAAGAGGTAATGGAGAGAAACTAAACCTGTTATCGAATACACTGACTGATTTAGTGGGTAAATTTAAAGTGTAAAATACACTTTGTTTCATATACTTTGCATGCTTTAATGGAATAAATAACTAAAGCGTGTAACGAATCATTTTGTTATTTGATTAGAGAACACAAGGCACGAAAACTCCTATAAAATGGCAAATAATGAAAATAGATAGTGTGAACGCCCAAGATTATCCAGAGCTACTCGCTGTATGGGAAAACTCAGTTCGATCAACCCATGATTTTATAACTGAAGACGACATCGCTTTTTTTAAGCCAATTATTATTGAACAGGCATTTCCTAATGTGACTTTAAAGTGCATTAAGGATGAGCATCAGGCAATTTTAGGCTTCGTTGGCGTACATGAGTGTAAAATAGAAATGTTGTTCATTTTAGATGCCGCAAGGGGTATGGGGATAGGTAAAACACTCTTGAACTATGCGGTTGAGCAATTAGCTGCCAACAAAGTAGATGTTAATGAGCAAAACCCACTTGCAGTGGGGTTTTATCAGCATATGGGGTTTAAAGTTGCCTCACGCTCGCCATTAGATGATATGGGCAAACCATTTCCAATATTGCATATGGAACTCGTGTAAGAACGGCTTCAGCCGTGTAGGTCGTCATTTATGGCGACAATAACCGTGAACGATGAATGTACTACGTTGAAACGCCTCCTACATACTTTCAGCTTGTGTCTCACTAACTTCTTTTTAACGCGCTAAAGCACGACCTACAACGCGCGAAACAAGTTTCACGCCTACGATAGAAAACATTAAGCACTAGGATTTAGGCTCTGGGACGCGATGTAAAATCGCTGCTACTTGTTCGGCGTTGAAACGCCTCCTAGAAACTTTCACCTTGTAGCTTGCTAACTTTCCCCTCAATCGCGCTAAAGCACGACCTACAAACGCGCGAAACAAGTTTCACGCCTACGAAAGAAAACATTAGGCGCTAGGATTCAGGGTCTGGGACGCGGTATAAAATCACTGCTACCTGTTCGCCGTTAAAACGCCTCCTAGAAACTTTCACCTTGTAGCTTGCTAACTTTCCCCTCAATCGCGCTAAAGCACGACTTACAACGCGCGAAACAAGTTTCACGCCTACAATAGAAAACATTAGGCGCTAGGATTCAGGCTCTAGGACGCGATGTAAAATCACTGCTACTTGTTCGGCGTTGAAACGCCTCCTACAAACTTTCCCCTTGTATCTTATAAAAAAAAAATCATTACTTGTCATACAAAATAATCTATTGTATTTTCAGGGAATTAAGGTTTAAAAATAAAAGGATTTTAGTAATGGTTAAACTAAATGGATTCACAGTTTTAATTTTGATTGCTATCAGTTCGCTAATAACTTATTTGGTTACTTCATCGAGCAACAATAGTGAGGTGACGGCTACCGTAATAGAGAGTCAAGTTAATAGTGATTCTAATAAAGAAGTGATCTCGGCGAATAACAAAGATATACATCAAAGCACTATTCAAGTTAAACAATTAGCCAATTCAGAGCCTGAAGGTAATAAGGTGAGTGAAGAGCGAGGTCAACAAACGAATTTAGCTGATAGACATTTTTCATCATCAGAATCTGTTACCAATTCATTCATCACTGATAATGGGCAAATTAAACAGCAAAGCGTATTTGGCGCAATCACAATTCCTGAATTTCATGACTTTTTGAATAATGTACGAGGTGCAGAAGAAACCGATAATTCAATAGTAAGAGAAGTTAAGCTGCTCGAGATGTTGAGTCAAATTCGCACAAACGACGTTTATGCTGAAGACTTTGCTTGTAGAGGTAAAGTCTGTGCTATGTCATTTCACCATGAGGCTAACTCTGATTTTGATCTTGATAAGTTGAGTACTTTTGATGAAAACTACCTTTTCACAAACACATCAAAAGATGAATCAGGTTCAACAGTGACAAGAGTCTTGTTTATTCAAACAGACAACCCATCTCAATTAGTTTTTACCAATGGATAGTCTTTGTAGATCGTCATTTATGGCGACAATAACCGTGAACATTCTTCAAATTACGTGCTATAGCACTATCTACAAGACAACGCGCGAAACAAGTTTCACGCCTACGAAAGAAAACATTAGGCGCTAGGATTCAGGCTCTGGGACGCGATATAAAATCGCTGCTACTTGTTCGGCGTTGAAACGTATCCTAGAAACTTTCACCTTGTAGCTTGCTAACTTTCCCCTCAATCGCGCTAAAGCACGACCTACAAGAGCACGAAACAAGTTTCACCCCTATACGATGAATCCCGTAGGAACGGCTTTAGCCGTGAATTTAGATGTTCGTCGTTGAAACGCCTCCTAGAAACTTTCACCTTGTGGCTTTCTAACTTGCTAACTTTACTCTCGCAACTCGCTAACTCATAACATATCTTTTGCTTAATTTAATGAACGCGATATGCTGAAGCAACGAATAAAGCATTACATGGGAGTAGCAAATGAATCTCAATCAGGTGACGTTACCTGTAAAGGATATGAATGAAGCGGTGGCTTTTTACTTAACACTGGGAATGATTCAGATTGTGGATACCCCGCATTACGCGCGCTTTCAATGCCCAGATGGTGATGCCACATTTTCGCTGTCATTAGAAACTGAAGAGTATAGTAATAGTGCGGTAATTTATTTTGAACATGAGCAGCTCGATGAGCTCTACGCAAGCCTTGTTGAAAAAGGCATTAGCTTTGAGCAGCCGCCAACCGCCCAGCGTTATTTATGGACAGAAGCAATTTTAAAAGACCCATCAGGGAATAAAATTAAATTGTATTGGGCGGGAGAAAACCGCTTAGACCCACCATGGAAGGTAGAAAAGAGAGGATGATATGTAATGAATATTACAGCAAAAGTTACTTTCTTAGTCATAGAACGCCCGGCTCATGCATTTAGATATACAGGAAGTGGTTGTTACCCTCGAATTTCATATTTGAACCGTGTCGATACCAGCTGTAGACTTATTTTTGAAGAGGGTAAAGAGTTCTTTGATGGAGAAACTGCTGATATATTTATAGAAGTGTTGGATTCATCCGCTCATCAGAGTATGTATATTGGTATGCCTTTTGAATTGTTTGTATGTCATACAAAAATAGCAGAAGGCCAGATATCAAGCTTATTTTGAGAGTAATTAATGAATTTAAATAAATGCTCTGAGGTTAAATGAAGGGCTTAATGACATTAAAAAGAATTGTTTGGTTGGTGCTTTTTTTATTACTCAGCTTCGAATCATTTTCAGCTTTTGCTTGTAATTGTGGGTATTCATTAGAACATTTTTGACGAAAAATCTAAGTCAGTTCACTTAATCAAGGTCACAAATCTAAAACTAATAAAAGCCTCTGAGACTAATAACGTTAAAGTTGATTTTGATTTAACTGAGACTCTATCAGCTAATAAATCTATAGCTAAAAATATATTGCTTAAACCAGGTGGTTGTAAACCAAGTTTGATGCCAGAGTTTGCATATGTAATTTTTATTCCGAAAAATAAATCAACTGAAACATTTATAAATAAATGCACAGGCATTATTGAATTGGGTTTGCTAGAGCATCCAGCTGCACAAGAGCAAGTGAAAGCTATAAAAGAAGAAATTATCGAGTTGGATCGTAAATTTTCAGGTTGAGTTCGATTGCAAAAAGCTGCTTCATATTTGTTGGTTTTAAAGTAGAAGCGCTAGAGTCTAGGTCCTAGCGCCTAATATCTAAAAGCTATTATCTAAAAACTTTCTACTTTTCTTTCAGTAATTGTTTTAGTTCAGCCATTTCAGCTTGAAGCTGAGCAATTTGCCCTTTGGTTGCTGGCATGTCGGCATCAGATGTTTGCTCTTCACGGGCGTTACGATGCTCTTCAGACATAACTTCTAATATTGCACCAACCATCATGTTTAAAAATACAAAGGCTGTTAAGAAGATAAACGTTAGGTAGAAAATCCAGCTGAGTTCATACACAGCCATAGTTTCATACATAACATCGGTCCAATCCTCGAACGTGGCAATCCTAAATAATGTGAGCATAGAAATAGACACATCACCCCACAGTACTGGGTTGATGTCAGCAAACAGCATGCTACCCATGGCGGCATAAATATAGAAGATCACGAACATGAGCAGGGCAATATAGCCCATTTGTGGAATGGCTTTTAAAAGCGAGTTAACTAGCAGTCTAAGCTCTGGGATCATAGATACAAGTCGCAACACGCGGAAAATACGCAGTAATCGAGCGATAAAAATCGTAGAGCCAGCTGCAGGGTAAAGGCTTCCCACCACGATTATAAAATCGAAAATATTCCAACCTTTGGTGAAAAAGTCTTTAAAACCACGGCTTGCGATAAACCGTATCACGAGCTCAACTAAAAAGAATACCGTGATACCTAAGTCCATCCAATGTAAGGCAAGCTCAGCAGTTGGATGTAAAGAGTAGGTGTGTGCACCCACTGTTAGCGCTGAAATAACAATGACAGCAATAACAAATGATTGAAAAATTTTACTTTTATCGATACGCTGAAACAGCTGTTGTAACTGCGACAACATCATATAGAACCCTTTGGTAATAATATTTAAACCCACGCAATATACAGGAAAACGCAGCACCAATGTATAACTACATAAAGGAAATTTAATGTTTTTAAATGCCTTAAAATTGGCCGTGATTGCGACCCTTGCAATACTTTTATCAGCTTGTAGCTCAGATGCCCGTTATCATGAAATTCAATCGGCGCGTTTAAGTGAATGCAATCATATGGCAGATAAAGAGTACCATGAGTGCGTAAAGCGCCAGCAAGACAGCTACGAAGAATTTAAAAAACAACAAGCAGAACATGACTAAAACTGAAAAACGTATAGATAAGGCTATTCGAGTTGCATTAACGCAAGCGTGCGAACAAGCAAAAGAACAAGTACAGGAATTTTCATGGTTAACGCATACTGCTGACCTAAAAAAGCTACCGCAATCACTAAAAGTAAGTTGTTATTGTAAAGAGCTGCCGATAACCGCTGAGCAAACCCAGTTAATTTCCAGTTTAATTATCAAAGAATTGAGCGCTATAGATTTAGCTATCAATGCAAAAGCAATTGCGTTTTTAAAGGAATAATAATGTACGTAAATTTAACCCCTAAACAGATGGTTAGCTTAAATCTAGCCCTTGCTATGTTATTTATTTGTATAGGTGTGTACAGCTTGCAATCAGACTCATTACCTATTTCAAGCTTTACCGGTTTTATATTTGCTATCGGTTTTATGGTGCAGGCCTACCGCTCAACAGAAAAATTTGCAGCCAAAACAGCGCTTAGTAAAACAATCACGGCAACAGACACGAGCTTAACGGTTAAGCAGGTTTATTATGGCGATAAAGAAGAGACTCTTGAATTAAGCCGTATTACGCAACTGAAAGTTGCTGATAACTATTTAGCCGTCATATTAGATGGCAACGGCCAAGGTTATGACTTTCAAATAAAAGGCAAAGCTGAAGCAATCACTAAACGTTTAAATGAGATATTGCCAAAGGCGCTGCTTAAAAACAGCCCAATCAAACAGGTTTAATTTGGTAAGCCAGCCGCAAATGGCTATAATCGGCAAAAATTATTGAAAGAGATATAGCAATGGCAGTGCCTACGCGTTCACAAATTTCAATTGGCTGCGAAGTCAACATTGTTTTAAAACAAGATCAACGAACAGGTCAGTTAACTCAAGGTGTGGTGTCACGTATATTAACTAAATCACCAAACCACCCGCATGGTATTAAAGTTCAACTTGATGATGGTCAAGTTGGGCGCGTGAAAGAGATTTTATCATGAGTGTTTTAAGCGAAAGTGAATTTTGGCAACTCGTGACCGCCGAAGACAAAACTGCCGAGCCTGAGTCTGTTTGTAACGCATTAAAAGCAAAGCTGACTGATTTATCTGACGAACAGCTGATGGAATTTGATAAGCAGTTTAACCTACGTATGCGTAAAGCCTATACCTGGGACTTATTTGGTGCCGCTTATGTAATGGCCGGTTGTAACGATGATTATGGTTTTTCTGAGTTTTTATGTTGGCTTATTTCACGTGGTGAACAGGCTTTTTTAAAGGCGCTTGAAAACCCGGACTCAATTGCCGAGTGTACGCCGGTTTATCATTTAAACGAACAGCCTTACCCGTATTTAGATGAGTACGATTTAATTGCCGGTATGCTTTACGAAGAACGTAATGATGACGAATTACCCTTTGTACCATCAGGCCTTGAGCAACCAAAAGGTAAACGTTTTAAAGATAAAGCTAAGTTTTTAAAACAAACCTACCCAAATTTATATGCTAAATATTGGCAGCAACCGAGTTAATTAAAAGCACCTAAGGGTGCTTTTTTTATGTCTTTAGGTTACTTGCTTTTACCATGACAACTCAGTAAGTTATTAAATAATATTAATAAAGTGAATGCTAACATGCGTCAGGAGCTTATTGAGCTAAAGCAGTATTTAATAAAAAAAGGCATTAAAAGAGAAACCTATGCGATTGATACTTTACCAAGAATTGAAGGGCATTGTATTTACGACGCAAAGAGTCATATTGAGGTCTTTTACTTCGAACGAGGGGTTAAGTTTCAGCAAAAAACATTCTCTGATGTTGAAGATGCGATAAGTTATTTTAAAGCAGAGTTACTTTCAGACCCCTTTGCAAAAAGTTAAGGACACGCTATGCGAATGGAAAATTTAGATATCAAATCAGAGCTTCACGGAGATGATGCCGCTAAAGTCGCATTTCAATGGTTAAAATGTTTTTGTCCGCATCTAACATCATTTTCCGAATTTGTTAAAGGGAAAAGCTATCTGTGGGATGAGCTCAAAGAGTTTACAAGCAATGATGAAGCATTGACTGACTTTAGCTCTCATCAGGCACTAAACTACTACATCATGCCTGACTACTTTAAACCAGGCGAAGATAGTATCTATGTCACAAATAAAAAACCACAAGGAAACTTGCATCGCCAAGACTTTCATGTTTTCCCAAAAAACTTTGCTTGGTCAATGGCTTTTACACATGAAGATGGTTGGCTCGGCCCAAAGTTTGTAAAATATACAAATTATCAACAGTTAAACAATTTAAATATAAAAGCGGTAAATGAAGTTGCTTCGTTAAAACAAAAATGGAGCGGTGGTTAGTTGCTTGCTTAATTTCTTAGTACCCAAATCCAATCATTTTGTGTTATCTTATTCATGCTTAATTCAGCACTATTAACAACATAAATCAGCAGACTAGATTAATTTGTTTGCTACAACACATATCAAAGGAAATGACAGTGTCAGAAAACGTATATCAAGCCCCAGAATCAAACCTTGCTACAGCATCAACAGAAACAACCACTTTAAGCATGAAAGAAATTTTGTTTTCTTTTAAAGGTCGTATTCCTCGTAAGACCTATTGGTATTCTTTCTTAGGTATTATTGTAGCTTCATTTGTTTTTATGTTCGTAGTTGCATTATTCACAGGTGGTAATGAAACAGCAATCTCTGTGATCACACTAATCTTTTATATCCCACTTATGTGGGTTTCGCTTGCGGTTCAAGTAAAGCGCTGGCATGACCGTAATAAATCAGGTTGGTGGGTATTGATTGGCTTAGTTCCAGTTATTGGTGGTATCTGGGCGTTAATCGAAAATGGCTTTTTAGCAGGTGATGAAGCTGAGAACCGTTTCGGTCAACCTACTAGCTTATAAGCTATACTGTGTGCTCTGAATATCAGAGCACACAGTAAACTTACCCAATGAAGCATTTCACTACGATTCAAATAGCTCGATTTATTATCAGCTTTAGTTGGCTTTATCATGGGCTGATGCCAAAACTTATTCACATAGCCCCCCTTGAACTAAAAATGACAGCCAGTTTTGGTTTTAATGCTGAAATTTCAACACTTATTACCCGAGCAGCTGGCATTGGTGAAATTATATTTGCCGTGCTGTTTTTTATTTTCTATCGTTCAATCTTAATCAATATTCTCAATATAGCTGCTTTAGTTGGGCTAATGCTGTTTGTTGCTGTTTTGCAGCCCGCACTGTTAGTCGAAGCGTTTAATCCTGTGACTACAAACATTGCTTTGATCGCCTTTAGCCTCGTATTAATTAAAGAACTCAAAGAACCACAGCTCAATGCTTAATACGCCGCACCAGTCACCAATAACTCAATTTACGAAAAAGAAGAAAAAAAATTTTTATCTTCTTATTTATTTTTTATAGGGTTAGTACAGATTATTGCCGCATTCTATTTTTTGGATTTGCCTATAAAAGAACAACTAATAGATGAGCCGGGCGTAGTACAACGCTTTTATGATTCACATAGAAATTGTGGCAAATTTAAATGTAAACTCATGACAGTTGTTGGTACTGAGAAGACGACTACATTCCTTAGACCAACTAACTTACCAATTAGCTTAAATGATAACGTTCATATTTTGGCTTCGTATGATAAAAGTGCCGAAGCGTATAAAGTCCATCAATTAAAACTTAATGGTAAGATGATTCAAAGTTATGAACAGGCGCTATTTAAAAGCAACATAGCTCGTATATTGCTTGGTATTTTTGGTCTGATTTTGATTGCTTTTAGTTTAATCAACAAGTTTAAAGCTAAACCGAATAACAACGCTTAATTTCATCAATCATGGCATTTGCTAAAGGCGAGCTGGCATTTGTTTTTGAGGTGATCAATACCACTGGAATATCGTAGTGATATTTGTTTGGCTGGATAGCTTTAAAAATTCCTTTTTCGACCCAGAACTGTGCGTAGTGATCGGGTAAATAACCAATAAACTCACCCGATAAAATCAAATGTGCAATACCTTCATCGTGATAAGCAACAGCACTATTTTGATAGTTTAAACCGTCGTTTCGGCTTTCTTTATCGCGCATGTAGTTACTGGTAATGACTTCGGCTTCTTTAATGAGCTCATTGATTTGTTTGTCATCACACTCAAATAATGGGTGACCGACTGCGCAATACAAAAAGTTAGTTTCGTTATGTAGGGCGGTGTAATTAAGTCCGCGAATATGATGGCGGCTAACGCCAATCCCCACTAATGAGCGGCCATTGGCTACTGAGGTTTCTACCTCTCGTGCCTCGCACACATTAATATCAAACTGAATGTTTTTACCTTTGCCTTTTAATCTTGCTATCGCGCGGGGAATGGCACAGCGTGGGTCGCTGACCATGGTATCTATCATGGCAATACTTAAACGTCCCGATAACTCGTTTTTAGAGCTGGCTACGGTATTAGCAAAGGCTTCGCATTGCTGAAGCAGTTCAATTGATGCCTGATAAGTGATGGCGCCAGCGTCTGTAATTTCAAAACCACTGCGGCCACGTTTACATAATTTAATACCAAGCCTTACTTCTAAATCAGATAAATGCGCACTGATGGTTGAGCGGCCAATATTCAAACGTGACTCTGCGGCTGAAAGCCCGCCACACTCAACAATTGCTACAAAAACGCGCAATAAGCGCAGGTCTACGTCATGAACTTGCATAGCTCTTCTTTTAGTTCGATAAATCTGGAATGAATAACGATAATTATGCATTTGTAAAACAACTAGAGCAAGCTAGACTCCATCTAAATAAAACTTAATCCTGTTCTTTAGGAGTTATAAATGACATTTAAGTATGGTGTTGACCAATTAACGTTAGACAGCGTTAATGCTATTGCAGCCGGTACGTTACAGGCAGAGCTTTGCCAAGAAGCAATTGATAAAATTAATAAAAGCCGCCAAAACGTAGACAAAATGGCTGCCTCAGATAAAGCCATTTATGGTATCAATACGGGCTTTGGCCCATTGTGTGATACACAAATTTCTCCAGAAGAAACCAACTTATTACAAAAGAACTTATTGATCACACACGCTGTTGGTGTGGGTGAGCCAATCGCTAAACCTATTTCAAAGCTGATGCTTATCACCAAAGTACATGCATTAAGCCAAGGTTTTTCGGGTATTCGTTTAACCGTTGTTGAGCGTATGCTTAAGTTTATTGAACTTGATATTATCCCTGTTGTACCAGAGCAAGGCTCAGTTGGCGCGTCGGGCGACTTAGCACCGTTATCGCACTTATTCTTACCTCTTTTAGGTGAAGGTGAGTTTTGGGTAAACGACACAATCAAGCCAGCAGCAGACGTATTAAAAGAGCACGGTTTAGCGCCTTTAGATTTACATGCTAAAGAAGGCCTAGCATTAATTAACGGTACTCAATTTATTTTATCGCATGCCATTACTGCGCTTACTAAAATGCGTTACTTATTAGACCTTGCAGATATCGCAGGTGCTATGAGTATTGAAGGTATGCAGGGTAGCGAATCGCCGTTCCGTGAAGAGTTACACGCAATTCGTGCTTTTAAAGGTAACGTTGAAGTTGCAGCACGTATGCGTAGCTTTTTTGCAGGCTCTGAAAACATGGCTTCACACACTGATTGTGACCGTGTTCAAGACCCTTACTCATTACGTTGTATTCCACAAGTTCATGGTGCATCACGTAACGCGTATTACCACTTAAAAGAGCTTGCTGAAACAGAAATGAACTCTGTTACAGATAACCCAATTGTGATCAGTGAAGAAGAAGCAATTTCGGGTGGTGGCTTCCACGGCCAACCACTTGCTATGGTTTTAGATTACGCTTCAATCGCAGCGGCAGAGCTTGGTAACATTGCTGATCGTCGTTGTTACTTACTGCTTGAGGGCTTACACGGCTTACCACGTTTGTTAACGACATCGGGCGGCCTAAACTCTGGCATGATGATCCCGCAGTATGTGACTGCGGCATTGGTAACAGAAAATAAATCATTGTGTTTCCCGCCATCAGCAGACAGCGTACCAACATCAATGGGCCAAGAAGATCACGTATCTATGGGTAGTATCTCTGGTCGTAAGTTAAACCAGATTTTAGGTAACCTTGATAAAATCTTTGCTATTGAGTTGATGTATGCAGCGCAAGCAATCGAATTTAGACGTCCTAACAAGTGTTCAGACATCATTGAAGAAAACTTTGCGCTAATTCGCAGCAAAGTTACCAAACTAGAAGAAGACCGCTTACTTAAGCCAGACATCGACGCTATGGTAGAACTTGTTAAATCGCAAGCGTTTAAAGTTAACTAAGGGAGCAAATAATGACTTTTCAAGAACAAATTAAGCAAGGTATCCCAAGCGTATTGCCAGAGCCAAAACCGTATCCAAGTGATGCAAACCGTGCTCCAAAACGTAAAGACATTTTATCGGCTGACGAAAAGCAATTAGCTATTCGTAACGCATTGCGTTATTTCCCTAAAGAATGGCACAAAGAATTAGCCGCTGAATTTGCCGCTGAGCTTAAGCAATTTGGCCGTATTTACATGTATCGCTTTAAGCCTAACTATGAACTTAAAGCGCGCTCAATTAGCGATTACCCGGCTAAATGCGAACAAGCTGCCGCTATCATGTTAATGATCGACAATAACCTTGATCCTGCAGTAGCACAGCACCCTGAAGAGCTAATCACTTACGGTGGTAACGGTGCGGTATTCCAAAACTGGGCGCAGTACTTATTAACTATGAAGTACTTAAGCGAAATGGAAGAAGACCAAACGCTACACATGTACTCGGGTCACCCTATGGGGTTATTTCCATCATCAGTTGAAGCACCGCGCGTGGTTGTAACAAACGGTATGATGATCCCGAACTATTCAAAGCCGGATGACTGGGAAAAATTCAATGCACTAGGTGTAACTCAATACGGTCAAATGACTGCAGGTTCATTTATGTACATTGGCCCACAAGGTATTGTTCACGGTACAACTATTACGGTAATGAATGCATTCCGTAAAGTACTGGAAAAAGGCGAATCACCAAAAGGTAAGATCTTCTTAACTGCTGGTTTAGGCGGTATGAGTGGTGCTCAGCCTAAAGCGGGTAATATTGCTAACTGTATTACCGTATGTGCCGAGGTTAACCCTAAAGCAGCTATTAAGCGTCATCAACAAGGCTGGGTTGATGAGCTAATCGATAACATGCCAGAGCTTGTTGAGCGTGTACGTACGGCTCAGCAAAATGAAGAAGTGGTTTCAATTGCCTTTATCGGTAACGTGGTTGATGTTTGGGAAAGCTTCTTAGCAGAAGATATTTTCATTCACTTAGGTTCAGACCAAACTTCACTTCATAACCCTTGGTCAGGCGGTTACTATCCGGTTGATATCAGCTATGAAGAGTCAAATCGTTTAATTCGTGAAGAGCCAGAAGTATTTAAAGAAAAAGTACAAGCGACGCTTAAACGCCACGCCGATGCTGTTAACAAGCACACGGCAAAAGGTACTTACTTCTTTGATTACGGTAATGCGTTCTTGCTAGAAGCATCACGCGCTGGTGGCGATGTAATGGCTGAAAACGGTATTGATTTTAAATACCCATCGTACGTACAAGATATTCTTGGCCCAATGTGTTTTGACTACGGTTTTGGCCCGTTCCGCTGGGTATGTACGTCAGGTAAACCAGAAGATCTTGATAAAACAGATGCGATTGCTGCAGACGTTTTAAATAAAATCATGGCGGACTCGCCTGAAGAGATCCAACAGCAAATGCAAGACAACATCACGTGGATCAAAGATGCGAAGCAAAACAAACTGGTTGTTGGTTCGCAAGCTCGTATTCTTTATGCAGACGCACAAGGCCGCGCTGAAATCGCTAAAGCCTTTAATGATGCCATTAATCGTGGTGAAATTGGTCCGGTTGTACTTGGGCGTGACCACCATGACGTAAGTGGTACGGATTCACCTTTCCGTGAAACATCAAACATTTATGATGGTAGCCGCTTCACCGCAGACATGGCGATTCACAATGTAATTGGTGATGGTTTCCGTGGTGCTACTTGGGTATCTATCCACAACGGTGGCGGTGTTGGCTGGGGTGAAGTGATCAACGGTGGTTTTGGTATGCTACTAGATGGTAGTGAAGCTGCCGAGCGTCGTTTGAAATCTATGCTATTATTTGATGTAAACAACGGTATTGCTCGTCGTAGTTGGGCGCGTAACGAAGAAGCTAATTTTGCGATTAAACGTGAAATGGCTCGTACCCCTAAACTTAAAGTGACCTTGTCTAATAACGTTGATGATGAAGTTTTATCAAACTTAGATTTCTAAGTTGTGTCAATGCAAAAAGGCCATGTTGTAAGCGCAACATGGCCTTTTTTATTGCCAAAAATTATTAAATAGCGCATCGTTTAGGGAATAAATTTTTAGCTTAGCGAATAAGGAGATAGATATGACTAAAACACTTACTGGTGGATGCTGCTGCGGTGAAGTGAGTTTTAAAGTCGCTGATAACTTTAGGCGTTTTTTCTTCTGTCATTGCGAACAATGCCGCAAACTAACTGGCACTGCTCACGCTGCAAATTTGTTTACCTCGCCTGATGCTATCGAATGGATTAAAGGTCAACATCACATCACGCGGTTTAATTACCCTGGTCGTGCATTATCTAGGGCGTTTTGTAAAACCTGTGGCTCAGCGCTGCCATTTGAATCACAAGACAGTAAATACCTACTTGTACCCGCAGGCAGTTTAAATGAAGAGCCAAGTAAAGAATTAGACGCGCAAATTTTCTGCGAAGAGCAAACCGAATGGCATAAAAAAGGTTTAAATGGCAAAAAGTTGATTGGTTTTGGTCGCGATTAAGTCTGATAAAAGAGTAAAGTTAGCAAGGTACGAGAGTAAAGGTAGCGAGGTACGAGAGTAAAGGTAGCGAGGTACGAGAGTAAAGGTAGCGAGATACGAGAGTAAAGGTAGCGAGATACGAGAGTAAAGGTAGCGAGGTACGAGAGTAAAGGTAGCGAGGTACGAGAGTAAAGTTAGCGTGATACGAGAGTAAAGTTTGCGAGGTACGAGAGTAAAGTTTGCGAGGTACGAGAGTAAAGTTAGCGACATGCAAGGGTAAAGTTAGCGAGATACGAGAGTAAAGTTAGCGAGATACGAGAGTAAAGTTAGCGAGATACGAGAGTAAAGTTAGCGAGTTACAAGTTTGTAGGAGGCGTTTTAACGCCGAACAAGTAGCAGCGATTTTACATCGCGTCCCAGAGCCTAGATCCTAGTGTCTTATGTTTTCAATCTTAGGCTTGAAACTTGTTTCGCGCGATATTATGTAGGTCGTGCTTTAGCGCGTAAGGTATAAATTTAAAGGTTAATGCACAAATGGATTTAGATGAATTAAATGCTTACCTCGCAAGGTTGCATGGGCTGGCAACAGTTGAAAAAATTAATGTACCAACAGAACAAGCTTCTGGTTCCTTAAAAATAAAGTTTAATGGTGATATTGGTACTAGAGACAACGGGGAAATAGAAGTAGAGTTTTTAGATGTTGATTCTTTAAGTTTAGCATTTAGTTTAGTTGGGCCTATTAAAATTGTTATCGCAAATGAGCTTGTATCAAGCTACCTAAATGAGAATTACCTAGAAACAAATTTTAACTTTTATCAATTAATTGATGATGTAGGAGTTAAATGGTGGATATACGCTAAAAACTTTAGAGCAAAGAAATTGCCTGCTTTTTACAAATAATGTTTAAATTTTATAGTTTATTTTCGACCGTAAAAAATTACTTAAATCAAAGGTTATCATGAACGAACAAGATCAGGTTGCTTTAAACAACATTGAACACTTTGGATGCCATGTATTGAAAGTTATGGAAGGGGAAGATGCGCCTGAATTTACTTACTCAATTGGTATTAATAAAAAACAGAAGAAACCGGACTTAATCATTCTAGGTTTAGATAATTCATTGGCTCACTCAATGATTAATAACTACAAAGATAGATTACTTAAAGGTGAGGTTTTTGAAGTAGGTAAATTTTATAGTGATTTTCTTGAAGGCTTCGATGTGACTTTCATCGATGTAGATAGTTCACATTATAAAGAATACTTAGGTTATGGCCTGTGGTTACATAATGGAAGTAATTTTAAGATGCTTCAAATGGTATGGCCAACAACAAAAGGTTTATGGCCATGGGATGAAGGTACTTCTGATTATTATCAATGGGCACAACCTATATTAAATAAGACAGGAATAATCGAAAAAGTTTGTTTGTAGGAGGCGTTTTAACGCCGAACAAGTAGCAGCGATTTTACATCGCGTCCCAGAGCCTAGATCCTAGTGCCTTATGCTTTCAATCTTAGGCGTGAAACTTGTTTCGCGCGATATTATGTAGGTCGTGCTTTAGCGCGAGAAAAGAGAATTTAGAGAGATACTAGAGTAAAGTTTGACCAGTTAGTCTAGTTTGATTAATCTGTAAAACACATTTTAAAAGGAGGTTTAATATGTTTAAAGTTTTAACCTTAGCTGCTTTAGTCTCGTTAGCTGTACCTACAAACGCAAATGAAATTACAGCTGAGTTTCTTAAAAAAGAGCTTGAACTTGCTCATTCTCAGTACATCAAAGGTTCGAGTGATAGTGCGCTTTATGCGTTAAATGCACTTACAAGAATTCTTGAGCTTGATAGCGCTAAAGCGCTGCATACAGAGGTAGGCCCTAACAATCTTGCTTTTACTTATCTTCGCATTGGTCTCATTTATGAGCATGAAGGTGATCAGCAGCAAGCCAACAGCTACTATGCAAAAGCGATTAATGCTCAACAAGGCGAAAAACTTCAGCTTGCAGAGCTTAAAGCTTATGTAACTAAATTAGATAAATCAGTGAAAAGCTAGCGAGTTACAAGTTTCTAGGAGGCGTTTCAACGCCGAACAAGTAGCAGCGATTTTATATCGCGTCCCAGAGCCTGAATCCTAGTGCCTAATATTTTTTCACGCTTTTGTAGGTCGTGCTCTAGCGCGTTTAAAGTGTAAAGTTAGCCGGTAGCGTTTTAGCGCCGAATAACTAAGAATCACGGTCCAATCCGTTCCTTCGAGTCCAATAAAAAACACTGTAAATTATGAATGAATTGATAGAGATAGGTTTGAGCACAGTAAAGCAATATCCGTCTTTACCGTTTTCGATTTACTGCGCTAATGATGAACAGCACATTGTTAATGTGCCTATCGCAAACCCGTTACTTGTCGTTGTATTATCTGGTAGCAAAACGCTAATAGATACAGAAGAAGTTAACTGCTATGCAGGTGATTTTGTTTTTATGGCAAATACACCACAGGTTGCAATGCGCAATATTCCACAAAACTTTGGCTATATTGCGCTATTGATTGAATTTGATTACACCGACTTTGAGTGTTTGAAATATCGAGCCGGCGCAAAGAAAAAGTTTATTAAAGGGCAAGTTGATCCGCTGTTTAAAATGACCTTAAAACAATTTATTGAATGGGCTGCAGTAACACCACCACAATTATGGCCAATTAGAAGACAAGAGCTGCTGCAAGTGCTATTTTCTCAGGGCTTTAAAGATTTAGGGGCAATTATTGAGCCGCCAACACTGACTCACAAAGTACATACTATCATCGCTAGTGATTTAACGCGTGATTGGGATGCAAGCAGTATTGCAGCTACGTTAGCGATGAGCGAATCGACACTCAGAAGAAAGTTAACCGCAGAAGACAGTAGTTTTCAGTTAATTAAAGATAACGCGCGTTTAAGCCATGGACTACACCTGATTCAAAGTAGCTCACAGTCTATTGGCACCATTGCACAGCAATGTGGTTTTTCGTCGCAATCTAGATTCACCGATAAGTTTAAACTTTTGTTTAATACGACTCCAACAGCCCTTCGTAAAACAATAATGAGCGAAGCAGGCTAATAATTGACAGTTTTAGTACTAATTTGATCTGTCTTTGCTAGGTATTATGATTATTCTTATTAGTCGGAGAGTATTATGAAATCATCAACATTGAAAATTGCTACACCGTTATTTCTGCTATGTTTATCTGGCACCACATTCGCTGAGACATTTACTCTAACAAGCAAAGACATTGCCCATGGTGACTTTATGGAGAGTGCGCAAGAGTTTAAAGGGTTTGGTTGCAATGGCGATAACCTTTCTCCACAACTCGCGTGGCAAAATGCACCTAAAGGAACTGAAGCATTCGCATTGACCGTTTATGATCCTGATGCGCCTACAGGCAGTGGCTGGTGGCATTGGCAAGTTGTGAATATCCCTAAGTCGGTATCAAGTTTAGCAAGCGGTGCAGGCAGTGCAGAGAAGAACGCAATGCCAAAAGGCAGTGTGCAGATCACAAATGATTATGGTTTCAAAGGCTTTGGCGGCGCTTGCCCTCCAGAAGGCCATGGCGCTCACAGATATCAATTTACACTACATGCGTTATCACAAAAGCTTGAATTACCAGAGAACGCATCAGGCGCGTTGGCAGGCTATATGATTAATGCCTATTCGCTTGATTCAGCAACAATTGAAGCGCTTTATAAGCGTTGAGAGAGTTAACGAGATACGAGAGTAAAGTTAGCGAGATACAAGTTTGTAGGTCGTGCTTTAGCGCGTTAAAAGGGTAAGGTTAGCCAGTTTCGAGGGTAAAGCTTGTAGGAGGCGTTTCAACGCCGAACATCTAGGGTTCACGGCTGAAGCCGCTCCTACGTGAAAATTTCCACAGTTTTTGTCGCCATAAATGGCGACCTACAAGGGCACCATCGTAGGCGTGAGACTTGTTTCGCGCGTTTTCATGTAGGTCGTGCTTTAGCGCGTTAAAAGGGTAAGGTTAGCCAGTTTCGAGGGTAAAGCTTGTAGGAGGCGTTTTAACGCCGAACATCTAAGGTTCACGGCTGAAGCCGTTCCTACGTGAAAATTTCCACGGTTTTTGTCGCCATAAATGGCGACCTACAAGGGCACTCGAAGGCGTGAAATTTGTTTAGCGCGTTAAAAGGCTAAAGCTAGCGAGTTACAAGTTTCTAGGATACGTTTCAACACCGAACAAGTAGCAGCGATTTTACATCGCGTCCTAGAGCCTAAATCCTAGTGCCTAATGTTTTCTAAAGTAGGCGTGAAACTTGTTTCGCGCGTTTGTTTTTAAATAGTTGCGTCGGAAAGACGCCGCTGCTTGTGAAACTGTATAGGCTCTAACATCTTGACTCGCATCTCGCATCTCGCATCTCGCATCTCGCAACTTTAATCTTCTTTCTTTGCTTTTTTTGCGAGAATTTCAACTTCGGCTTTTTCGGTTACGCCTGCCATACTAAGGGCTGTGCTGCCTACTGATTCATATTCAAGTTTGATTTTATCAAGTTTAGCGTCGTTTTTGTCTGGCAAATTTAAGCTACGTGATGACATTCCTTTGGTTAAAACACCTAGGTTATCAAATACTTTTTCTTCACCGTTGTTCATAACGACTTTAATTTTCTTAAGATTCACAGTGCCATGGGTGCACTTAACTTTAATATGGCTGTAGTGGCTGCTGGTGATAGGGTTAACGGTATCGGTTTCGCTTTTGTAGCTGACCTTTTTCTCTGCGATTGTTTTCCAATCGTTATCACTAGCTAGGCTTTGAGTACTGGTTAAGGCCAAAAATGTGGTTAAAGCGATGAGTTTGACTATTTTCATTTGATTCCCTCCAAAAATTATCATCATTAAAATTTATAGCATATAAACAGATTGGTTGCCTATGCAAAGTTCATAAAATAGAACCAAAAGCATTTTTTAATCGTATTAACTAATACGTTATAAATTCACCAACCTTAATCAGCATGCTATGCTAGTAAAGTGTCTATAAGTTTATGGATTTTCAATGAGATATTACTTTTGTTTAATGGCTTTTTTACTATCGACCTCGTCAATTGCCAGCGCTCTGCTGGATGTAAAGCCGAGCAATAAAACACAGTTTTTGGCTCTGATAAAAGACAAACAAGGTGATTACAAAACAAAAGAAGGCAGTGATGCGGTTTGTCAAAACGCATCTTTTTCATTGATAAAAGAACCAACGCAAGGCTTTACCTTAGGGACGTTAATCGATTTTAGTGACTTACACAACGGCACGCAGGTAAAGAAGATACCTAACTTTTGCGTTGTCAGTTCGAAGTTAAAATACTTTGTAGATGGCATTGTTAGAACCAAGCGATATTTTCGCTGTGATAATGAAGACGACAACGGTTCAACAACTGAAGATCTGCGTTTTAAAGAGAACGGCAGTATTACTTACACGCTGAATAAACCTGAAGTCTCATGTGTGTTCGAGAAGCAATGAAATTCCATCTAACTAATGAATTTTAAAAGCCAAATTCGAAGGCAACTTGTCATATCCGTAGACATAAAAAAAGCAGCCTAGGCTGCTTTTTTAAGTTTTAGCAAATTACATTTGAGATTGCAGGTAATTCTCAAGCCCTGCGGTTTTGATTAACTGCTGCTGTGTTTCAAGCCAATCAATCTGTTCTTCTTGCTCATTTAAGATGTTATCTAGCGCTTCACGGCTGATGTAATCTTTTTTCTCTTCAGCAAGTTTAATTGCCGCTTTAAGATCAGGTAGAGAATCAAGTTCAAAGCTCATGTTAGCCTCGATCATTTCTTCAGAGTTTTCACCAATACGTAGGCGACCTAAATCTTGTAGGTTTGGTAAACCTTCTAAAAACAAAATACGCTCAATTAAACGGTCGGCGTTTTTCATTTTTTGAATAGATACTTTGTAATCAGCTTTGTCTAGTTTTGAAAAGCCAAAATCTTTAAACATACGAGCGTGTAAAAAGTATTGGTTAATACCTACTAATTCATTCGCTAATACTTTATTAAGTGCAGCAATGACGCTTTTATCGCCTTTCATACAATTAGCCTCTATTCGCCCATTTGAGATTGATGGTAGTTTTGGCTACCAATTTTGTCGATTAGACCAAGCTGTTGTTCTAACCAGTAAACATGATCTTCTTCTGTATCAAACAATAGCTTTTCAAGCACTTCGCGTGATTGATAGTCTTTTTCTTGTTCACAGATAGCAATTGCTTCTTTAACACAATCAACCACTTCTAGTTCAAGTGTTAAATCGTTTTGCATCATGCTTTTCACGTCTGAGCCAATTAATAGATCACGACGCTTAGTCATGTTTGGTACGCCTTCTAAAAACAGAATACGTTTGATCAACCAATCAGCGTGATCTTTTTCTTCTTCCATTTCGTGGTTAAGACGCTCATACAGCTTATTTAGGCCCCAATCATCATACATACGAGAATGAATAAAGTATTGATCTATAGCGGCTAATTCGTTTGCGAGTAGTTTGTTAAAACTATCGATGACTTTTTGGTTACCTTTCATAATGCTGTCCTCGAATTCCAAGTTGCGGTAATTGTAGTATATAAAAACAAGATTGCAAACTTTTTCCTTTGTAAATCAGTTGTTTACTATTGAGTGTGATTCTCGTTTAAGTTTGCGTTAATGGTTGATAAATGAACAATTTATCGTTTCTATTCTTAAATAAAAAAAGCCCTTACTAAGAAGGGCTTGTTGTTCTAAACAAAATTTAACTTAGAAACTATAGGTTGCACCAAGTGTAACAGTGGTACCTAAACCTTTAATGTTATAGCCACCGTAGGTGTATGACTGGGCACGGGCAGGGTAGTAATCATTGTTAAATAGGTTTTCTACGCCCATAAACGCTTGCCAGTTCTCGCTAAAGTTATAACGACCGCTTAGGTTAAATAGGTTGTAACTGCTAATTGGCCCTTGGTCGCCAACATAGTCGCCGTCTGCATTTGGTTCAAAGCGTTTGCGTGAACCCACATATAAATAACTCACCGTAAGTGATAACTCATCATTAGGCTGCCAGTTTAAGTTAGCAGTGCCTTTTGGTGGGCTTATTTGGCGCGAACCTAAGTAAATGTCGTCTTCGGTGTTTTTACCTTCAACATAGCTGTAAGTTGCAACCAGTTTTAGAGTTGGGTTAATTTTATAATCAACTAATGTTTCGTAACCCCAAATCTCTTGCGGTGCACGTACCGGCTCATAAACACCGGTTACTTCATTAAAGCTATTCGTGGTGCCAAACTCTGATGTACTGCGGTAAGCTGCAAATTCAAAACGTAAGTCATCAAACTGTGAGGTAAAACCAATTTCATAGTTATCGATGATTGATGCTTCTGTTTGAATTAGACCAATATCATTCACCGTTGCTGAACGTAGTAGGCGGCCAATATCTGAGATATCAGACCCTTGTGAATAATTGGCAAATGGGCTGAAAGCCTCAAGTAAATTGTATTTAACACCTACATTATAGGTGGTTGCATCGTAATCAATGGTGTCGCCTTTTACGCTAAGTGGCACAGAGCACTGGGTTTCTGAACGGCAAAGCTTTAAGGTATTGTAATCATCAACGGTTAAATCAATGCTCTCTTGGCGCACACCCGCTTTAATGACTAAATCATTATCGATTACCCATTTTGTTTGTAAAAAGCCAGCAAGGCTTTCCATATCCATTTCTGGTACCCAAACACGACCATCAACAAGTGGCTGTGAAGTCACGTCATTTAGAGCATCTAGGCCATAAATAAAGGTCGCTTCAACATTGTCAAAATCAACAAGAGTATTAAAGGTAGCCCGTGCACCTTTCTTTTCAGAGCGAATAATTGATTGGCCGCCTTCATAGCCTTCGTCTGGGTTAGCTAGGTTTGTAGAAAAGAAAAACACATTCTCGATATCTTGCATGTAAAGGTCGAGCGTCATTTGTGTATTAGTAAACAGGGCGTAGTCTGTGTACTTTAAGGTAATGTTTTCGTTACCATCTGGGCCTTGTGGTTTACCTTGCTTTTGCAGCTCTTTAGGTACATGAATAGCATACGTTTTTTCGCCATCATTTAGGTTACCAACTACGTCACCTAAATCGGTTTTTTGTTGAGAGCTAAAGTAGTTATAGCTAAATTGCAGTTGCTTCTCATCGTCAAAGTCATAACCAAGTTTGGTGAAGTAGTTTTCTGTTACTGCATCAGATAAACCATACTGTAAGCCAAGAATATCGCCTTCGGCATCACGTTGAACGCCATTTTCTTCGTAACTTGCAGTAAATAAATAGCTGAGTTTATCTGCTCGGCCATTAACCGCAGCAGAGACTCGCGCACCAGCGCTTTCTTCTAACTTAACTGCACTAAAGCGTGAAGATAGGCTGATCTCACCTTCTGGCTGACCATCACTTGTAGCCTGCTTTGTGATGTAGTTAATAATACCGCCCGATGCACCATTACCATAAACAGAGGTAGCACCTTTGATCACTTCGATACGCGCAATGGCACTTGGGTCGAGTGTTTTAACTCCTAATGAGCCGTTTCTGAGTGGTGTAGATTGTGGCACACCATCAATCATCACAAGTGGTGCACGGCCACGTAAACTCTGGCCTGTATTACTCGAACTACCTGTATCTGGTGCAAGGCCTGGTACCATTTGCGCAAGTAAGCTTTGTAGTTCTGGATTAACTTTTAAATGCTCTTCAATTTGCTTTTGGCTAATAATCGTGACAGAAGCGGGTACTTCATCAATGCTTTCAAATACACGGCTGCCTGACACAACAACGTGTTCCATTTCTTCTGCGGTAAGTTTTTTATTGATGGCATCATCAGCAAATGCCTGGCTGCTAATTGCAATAGCGACCAGAGTCAGTGAAGTTTTTAACATGTTTATCCTTGTTAAATCGGTATTTATTATGTGATTGTGCGGCAGTCTAAATGTAAAGAAGTGTAAAGGCAAGGCTAATGATAATTATTTGCAATAAATTGTTGTGTTGTTTTGTACCTACTTATTTGAATTAGTTATTAAGCAAATAGCGATTAGGAATAGCAGGACAGTAGCTGTGTTTTAGCTGGCGCTAGTTTAAAAAACGTTTTAAGTCGTCTGGAATAGGCATTGGTTTGAAAGGGCTAACATTAGTACCGCCGGTATTACCGAGTGGGACCCAAATATGCGAAAATACAATTGAAGCTGCCATGCGAGCAAACTGACCAATTATTTCCTTGGCATTATGGGTTTTAAAACCAATTTTACACATCCACCAATGTGAGTAAGTATGCGCAATGATATAGCTTTGACCCAGTATATGAGCCCGCTCTAGGTGATAAAAAGCGGTTGTGTAATCTGCTTTCTTATAACTAGTTTTAGCCAATATCATTTCGGTGTTAAAGGCATTTTTGAGCTCAATATTCATGGCGAATGGTATTTTCGATAAATTATTTATTTGTAATGCCGTTTGTACCAAAAGTAAACACCTGAAATCGTGAAAAATAACGGTGACAAAGCAAATAGTAACCACAGTAGTTGCACAATAGGGCCTGCAAAATCACCAATATGAAACTTATATTTAAAGTTCCATGTTTGCGTGGTCCAAGAACTTTGGCTGGCATCATAGCTTGCAACAATATCTGCTGAATATGGGTTTGCCCATACCCAACTATAGGCATGGCTTTCACCTGGGTTCTCTATTCTAAAACCAATGTTATCAGTTGGCTTTTTCGGTAAATAAATTCTAAATAACTTACCTTCAGGAAATACAGTTTGTGCGTTATCAAACGCTTTTTGCACTTGAAAAGGCGTATCCGTTAAAGGGGGAACAACTGCTGGCGGTTTTGGTCTATCTTCAACTGTGCCTTGCATCACAAATTCTAATACGGCTTTGGTTTGTGGTTTCCAGTTAAACGCCATACCTGTGTAAGCAATTAAAATAAGTGGAATTAAAAAATACACACCCAGAACGGTATGTAGCTGATACATCAGCACTCTAAATTTTGCTTTACGTTTAATAGCCAAGCGTTTGATACGATTTTTTGGTTTAACCCAAATATAAAAGCCGAGCAGAATTTCAATAATAAGAATAAGCGCACACACCGATACCCAGTTTCTTAGCGGGCGGTTTTTATCGCCATCTTCATAAAGCAGCCAGCGGTGCAAAGCCATGGTAAAGCCATAAATCGTAGTGTAGTAATCGTACTCATGTAACACTTGACCGTTGTATGGATTAACACTGACATAGCGGTTGTTTGCCAACTGTAATTGCCAGGCGAGATCACTTCGCTGTTCAGGCATTAACAGGGTAACGGGTTGTTTGGTGGAAGCTGAAACATGTTTTATGAGGCTATCAAAATCAAGTGCTGAAGCCGCTGGCTTTACAGTCCATTTATCGCTTTGAGTAAGGTATTGAATATCTTTTGCGTAAATAAGCAACGCACCGGTCAAACTTAAACACATTAAAAATAAACCGCTTACTAAGGCAAGCAATAAATGCGTACGACGTAACCACAACTTCAACAAGGTTAGTTCCTTCAGTTTACTGTTAAAACAAAACTGAATGGTAAATGATAACGCGTAACATTTACACTAAAACTTGTTCTATGGTGCAGCTTTCAATTGCAAAGTTATCATGCAAAAAGTGACGTATTTCGTCGTTATTGATGTTGTGCTTGGCACTAAACTTGAGCTCGCAATGAACGTGATGATCATCTATTTGCCATGTTTTGAGGTAATCAACATCAGTGATTGCAAATTGGGCTTTAAGCTCATTAATAGCTTCTATTAAAGCAAAATTATCAGGGGCTGCTTGCATCAAAATTTTACTGCTCGCTATTAACAACAAAACACCATGGTAAATGACATACACAGAAATCAGCATAGTGGCAATTAAATCAACAATATACCATTGATAAAGAATGATTAAGGTACCTGCTATAATCACCACCACAGAAGCTAATGCATCAGACACATTATGTATAAACGCAGCACGAATATTCATACTGTCTTTTGCGCCTGCTTTGTAAGTTAAAAGGGCGGTGACAAGATCAACAACCAGTGCAAACCCTGCAACCCAAATGATGATCCAACCATCAATAGGCTCTGGGTTTAAATAGTTGGAGATGGCTTCAACAATTAGGTAACCACCAATCACAATTAAACTTAAGCTGTTAAATAAGGTTGCTAAAATTTCAGCGCGTTTGTAGCCGTATTGATAACGATCGTTGGCAGGTTTGGCACCAATTTTTCGGGCAATTAGGGCAATGAATAACGACGAGGCATCACTTAAATTATGCAGTGCGTCAGCAATTAACGATAAACTGCCAGAAACGAGGCCGCCAATCACCTGAGCGACAGTTAATAACACATTGATTGCAACTGCCAGCATGAGTTGGCGGGTGCTTTGGTTATTTGTATCGTGATGATGGTGGTGTCCGTGTCCCATAAAAATACCGAGTTATTGATTTGCTTTATTTTTATACCATGCGTGCCGTGGTATTGAAATGTTTGTAATGATTTGTTCGTGTGCGGATTATAATTTACTGTTCAAATGCCGGTGGATTTGTTAATTTAGCGCCGTTGTACCATTTTTAGTTCTAATTTTTAGGCTCAATGTGAAAGCTGCATTTATTATTTTGATTAGCGTATTATTGCTCCAACCATTGCTGGATAGCTTTGATGTGGCCGATCATAATGCTGCGTTTAATCACACCTCGGTACTGCTATCAGAAGAAATTGACCTTGAAGCCCATTGCGCAGCCAATGGCGACCACCTGTTACATCAATCAGAGCATGCCGAGCTTAGCAAACAGTTGTCTGACTCAGCCGAAAAAGGCCATTGCCATGTTTGTCACAGCCCAGCGTTTGTTGATTCGCTGCAATTGTCTGAACCTACTGATATCTACTTTACTAAAATTGAATCACTTGTTTTCAACTTCAAATCGGCTGACTTAGCACCGCTTCATCGCCCACCTATTTTAGCTCTTACTTAATCCAAAACCCTTTTTAGATTTTATTTGGGCTTAGCCCATTTTAAGTAAGAGACACTATATGTATTTAAGAAATTTTATGCGTTACGCATTGCTGTGCGTATGCTATATGATTGTGACAAATATTTATGCGACAGAACAAGCGCATAACCACCAAGAAAATGAGCAAGCTGAACATGCTAATGAAGTCAGTTTAACTGAGCAGCAACAGCAACTTGCTAATATCAAGGTTGAGCGCCTTGTACTGAAAAAACACAAGCAAACCTTGTATGCACCGGGCGAAATTAAAGCCAATGGCTATGCCAGTTATGTGGTGTCACCGCGTGTTGATTCTATCGTTGTAAAACGCCATGCCTTATTAGGGCAGCATGTAAATAAAGGAGACTCTTTAGTTACTTTATTTAGTGGCGAAGTGGCCAGCCAGCAAACTGAATTTAGATTAGCAGAAGCCGAGTGGCAACGCGTTACTAAAATGACCCCGGGCACAGTCAGCGAAAAGCAAATCTTAACTGCCAAAGCCGAGTATGAAGTGGCTTATAGCCGTTTAGTTGCCTTTGGTTTATCAAAACAAGCTATTGCACAAACACTCACCATAAGCCCAGAAAAACTCGGTGAATATACCTTGTTTGCACAAACATCGGGAGCTGTTTTAACCGATAACTTTGCTCAAGGTCAGCGAGTTGATTCGGGGATTGAGCTAATGCTAATAGCCGATGAATCTGCACTTTGGGTTGCTGCTCAGCTTTCAGCTAATCAAGACCGTACTATCAGTAATGGCTCTACGGCGCTGTTAGAAGTTAACGGTAATCGCTATCAAGCAAGGGTTATTCAAGAAGCACATACCATTGATGAACAAACACGCTCACGAACCGTTAGGCTCGAGGTAAAAAACACGCAGCATAGTTTGCACCCTGGCATGTTTGCGGATGTGTATTTTCATTTTGAAACAGAGCAAGTGGTTCTTGCCGTACCTGAAAACGCATTAACACGCAGTGCAGATGGTGACTGGCAATTGTTTGTCGTTGATGACGATGGTGGCTTTGCTGCCCAAGAAGTAACCCTTGGCAGAAGTTTTGGTGATTATCGCGAAGTGTTAGGTATTAAAGCCGGGCTTGAAGTTGTCACACAAGGTGCTTTTTTTATTGCATCACAGCTAGCTAAAGGCGGATTTGATCCGCATAACCACTAGAGGTGACGCATGTTTAATTTATTAATTGAGGCGGTGATAAAGAACCGTCTACTGGTGGTATTGGCCTTACTTGCAGCGATTGCAGTGAGTGCATTTATGATCCCAAAACTTAATTTAGATGCTTTTCCTGATGTGACGAATGTGCAAGTTGCAGTGAATACCGAAGCACCAGGGCTTGCGGCTGAAGAAGTAGAGCAACTGATCACATACCCGATAGAAGCAGTGATGTATGCACTTCCCGATGTCGAGCAGGTGCGTTCTATTTCTAAAACGGGGTTATCGGGTGTCACTGTGGTATTTAAAGAAGGTGTTGATATTTACTTTGCTAGGCAACTGGTTTTTGAGCGTTTGCAGTCTGCTAAAGAGTTGATCCCAGCTGGTGTTGGTATGCCAACCATGGGCCCTAATACATCAGGGCTTGGACAAGTCTATCAGTATTTACTTGAAGCAAAACCTGATGCCAACATAGATAGCATGGCACTGCGTAGCTTAAATGATTGGGTGGTTAAATTACTTATATTACCCATTGATGGTGTTACCGATATTCTGTCATTTGGCGGTGAGGTTAAGCAGTATCAAGTGAACATAAACCCCAATAAGTTACTTGCTTATGACCTAACACAGCAAGATGTTAGTGAAGCTCTAGATGCTAACAACAGTAATGTGGGTGGCTGGTACATGAACCGTGGTCAAGAGCAGCTTGTTATTCGTGGTACAGGTTGGTTTACCCCAGGCGAAAAAGGGCTTGCTGAGATTGCGCAAACACCTATCAAAACCATTGATGGTACAGTCGTTAAAGTGGCTGATGTTGCAAATGTTGAGCTTGGTAGTGAAATTCGCCAAGGTGCTGTCACCTTGTCAAAACGTGATGAGCAAGGCGAAATAGTCAATCGTGGTGAAGTTGTAACAGGTATCGTGCTGAAAAGAATGGGGGCAAATACCAAGCAAACGATTGATGGCATTAACGCGCGTATCGAGATGATAAATCAAGCACTGCCAAAAGGGGTTGAATTTAAAGCCATTTACGACCAAGCAGAGCTTATTAGCCAAGCGGTACAAACGGTTATTGATGCACTGCTTTTAGCTTTTGTATTTATTATCATTGTATTAGCGCTATTTTTGTTGGATTTAAGAGCAACATTTTTGGTGTTGTTGTCGATCCCTATTTCGATTGGCTTAGCACTGAGTGTAATGGCATGGCTTGGCTTGTCGGCAAACTTAATGTCGTTGGGTGGGATTGCTGTTGCCATTGGTATGCTGGTAGATGGCTCAGTTGTGATGGTTGAGAATGTATTTAGGCACTTAGGGCTTAAGCATAATCAACATAAGCCTTCTTCGGAGCTGGTGGCTATTGCTGCAAAAGAAGTGGCACGGCCTATCTTTTTTGCCTCTTTGATCATTCTAACGGTATTTTTACCGTTGTTTAGCTTTGAAGGCGTTGAGGCGAAGTTGTTTCAGCCAATGGCAGTGAGCATCATGTTGGCAATTATTAGTGCTGTGATCGTTGCCTTGGTTGTAGTGCCAGCTCTGTGTGTGTACTTATTTGCTAAGGGCGTGACAGTAAAACAAAGTATTTTGTTAAAACCTATCGATATGCTTTATCAACGGGCTTTACAAAAAGCATTGCAGGCTAAGCGTAGCGTTTTAGCTATAGCAGGGTTATTACTGATTATAGCGGCCGTTATGCTACCTAGGCTGGGTACGGAATTTGTGCCAGAGCTTGAAGAAGGCACTATTAACCTACGTGTGACACTTGCTCCATCAGCAAGTCTCGATACGGCAATCTCAGTGGCGCCTAAGCTTGAAGCCATGTTGCTTGAATTTAGTGAGGTTGAATATGCGCTGAGCCGAATCGGTAGGGCTGAAGTGGGGGGAGATCCTGAACCAGTTAACAACATTGAGATCTATTTAGGCCTAAAGCCACACGAGCAATGGGTAAACGCGAAAACGCGGGTCGAATTACAGCAGCTAATGGAAGCTAAGCTTGAGCAATTTCCGGGGCTTTTGTTTAACTTTTCACAGCCTATAGCAACCCGAGTAGATGAGCTTTTATCCGGTGTTAAAGCGCAATTGGCCATTAAGTTATTCGGTAGTGACTTAGCCGTTTTAACTGAAAAAGGCCAACAAATTGAGCAGTTAGTTCAGCAAATACCTGGCGCTAAAGATGTCGCGATGGAGCAAATAGGCGGCGAAGCACAACTGATAGTTAAACCTAACCGTTTAGCGCTGTCGCGTTTTGGTTTATCGGTGGCTGATTTGATGGATGTAGTTCAGCACGGTATTGGCGGGCAATCTGCAGGGCAAATCATCAATGCCAATGAGCGCTATGATATTTATGTGCGTATAGCAAAAAGCTTTCGGCAAAACCCAAATGTGATTGCTGATCTTAGATTGCAAACCCCCACGGGTGCCGTTGTAAGGGTGGGGGATGTAGCCGATGTACAAATTGAGTCTGGTGCTCCACAAGTCCGTCGTGATGATGTTCAAAGACGGGTGGTTATTCAAGCGAATGTACAGGGGCGAGATATGGGCTCTGTAGTTGCAGATATTCGCGCTACCATTGCCGATAAAATGCAGCTACCTAGTGGTTACAGTGTGGCGATTGGCGGTCAGTTCGAAAACCAACAACGGGCACAACAGCGGCTGATGATAGTAGTGCCTTTAGCCTTGTTACTCATTGCGTTATTACTTTATTTTGCTTTTAGTAACCTTTCGCAAGTGGTGCTGATTCTTGTCAATGTTCCTTTGGCAGTGATTGGTGGGGTGATTGCATTGTATGTGTCAGGACAATACTTATCTGTACCCAGTTCAGTAGGGTTTATCACACTATTTGGGGTTGCGGTATTGAATGGTGTGGTGATGGTCGAAAGCATTAATCAAAGGGTTAGTGCAGGAGATAGCAAAGATAAAGCAGTATTTGAAGGCGCTGTTTCAAGGCTAAGACCCGTACTGATGACCGCACTTACTTCAATGCTTGGACTAATTCCAATGCTCCTAAGCACAGGAATAGGCGCCGAAATACAAAAGCCCCTTGCAACGGTTATTGTTGGCGGCTTGGTCAGTGCAACCTTCTTAACTTTATTTGTACTTCCGGTACTTTATAAGTCGATGAGTAAATAAAGCATAATGGGGCTAACTTTTAGTAGCCCCTTCTTAATGCCGTGTATTTCTGTAAAGGGCGTTTACACCATGCTTAAGCCCTTATAAACTGGGCGTTACAATAATGATGTAAAAAAGGAATACAGAGTGAGTAACGCAATTACAATTCGTCCGGCAGTCGCGAGTGATGCTGCAACAATCCTACATTTTATTACCGAACTTGCTATCTACGAAAAAGAACCCGACGCAGTTAAAACAGACGAGCAAGCTATTTTAAAAACGTTGTTCAGTGAAGGCGCAACGGCGCATAGTGTTATTTGTTTAGAGGGCGACACACCAATTGGTTTTGCTGTGTATTTTTATAATTACTCAACCTGGCTTGGTAAAAATGGTTTGTATTTAGAAGATCTTTACGTCAGTGCTGACAGCCGTGGTAAAGGCGCTGGTAAGCAAATTATGCAATATCTTGCTAAGCAAGCACTCGAAAAAGATTGTGGTCGTTTTGAGTGGGTGGTACTTGATTGGAATAAACCAGCCATTGATTTTTACGACAGCATAGGTGCTAAACCGCAAAACGAATGGATTATTTACCGCCTAACAGGCCAAGAGCTTATCGACTTTGCGCATCAATAAGTAATGTTGCTATAACTAAAAATCACCAAATAATAATATAAATAAAAATCATTTGCATTTGATCTTTTCTGTGTGTAGTTTAAATACACATAGAATGATTGGTATAAGTGCAGGTGATTTTTATGACTCAAACAACACGCCACACACCGTTAACTTCGAACGCCTTTGATGACGCGCTTGCCCCTTGGCAAAGTGCAATTTATCAAGGCAACTTAGCATTTGAATCTGGCGAGCTTATAACTGCGCGTGATCATTACACGGTTGCGAGTAGCTGCGCCGAAACACTTCTCGCACAGTTTTCTAATATCCCAATCAACCAGTCGGTAACTCGCTCGTTAGAGCATTGTATTGCAGCATTTGTTGTTGCCACTTTGAATCTTGCCGACACTTTTAAAGTCATGCAAAAACCCGATAAAGCCTGCACCTGGCTTTGTCATGCTCATAAACGATTAAGCGTGCTATTAAATCATCCAGTGCAGCAAGTTCGCACCTTGGTGCTGCACCACCATCATAAAACCTATTATGAGCTGGTTAAGTTTGCCAGCATGGCATCGGCATTTCCGACACTCATTAACCGTATTAATCAGCTATTAGCTGACCATCCCCACAAAACGCAGTTATTACATTAACGATAAGGAATCAGTATGCCTTTTACATTACCCGATTTAGCGTATGACTATGATGCACTTGAACCGCACATTGATGCGAAAACCATGGAAATACATCACACCTTGCATCATCAAACCTATATCAATAAAGCGAATGCTGCGCTAGAGGGCAGTCATTATTCAGAGCAAGATGCTGAAACATTACTACGCACTATTTCATCAATGCCTGAGTCTTTACAAAAAGCAGTACAAGAGCATGTGGGTGGTCATCATAATCACTCATTATTTTGGCAAGTTATGTCTCCTAATGGCGGTGGTACGCCAAGTGCAGAGTTAAACACTGCAATAGTTGATACATTTGGTAGCTTTGACGCATTTAAAGAGCAATTTACTAATGCAGCGGTAAGCCGTTTTGGCAGTGGCTGGGCTTGGTTATGTGTTGATGAAAATAACCAATTGGTCGTTGAAAGTAGCCTCAATCAAGATAGCCCACTGATGCAAAATCACACGCCTATTTTAGGGCTTGATGTGTGGGAGCATGCATATTACTTGAAGTATCAAAATCGTCGCCCTGAATATATTGCGGCATTTTACGAAGTGATCAATTGGCCGGAAGTTGAGCGCCGATATTTAGCCGCAATTAAATAGCTGTTTAAATAGTTAAGGTCCGAAACTGGCTAGTCAAAAAATAATATTCAGTTAAGCTAACGGTATTAGCGTGTAACGAGAAAAATTATGACTAGCCAACAATGGCAAACTGCAAGGCAAAGCCGTGACCCACGCTTTGATGGGGTGTTCTTTGTGGCGGTAAAAAGCACTGGCATTTATTGCAGACCCATTTGCCCTGCACCAACGGCACAAGAAAAGAACGTTGAATACTACCAATACGCGCACTTAGCTGCGCAAGATGGTTTTCGGCCATGTATTCGCTGCCGCCCAGATAGTGCACCGAATAGCCCAGCATGGCTAGGTACTAAAACCACTGCATTACGCGCCAAACAACTTATTGATAAAGGTGAGGCCTACGACTGTGAGGTTTTAGCAGACAGGCTAGGGGTGTCGAGCCGCTATTTACGCCGTTTGTTTAACCAACATTTTGGACTCTCGATCACCCAATATCGATTATTTAACCAATGCAATTTTGCCAAGCAGCTATTACAAGAAACAGATTTATCAGTGGCAGATATCGCATTTGCTTCTGGTTTTAATAGTATTCGCCGTTTTAACGATGCTTTTTTAAAGCAGTTAAATATTGCCCCTTCAAAGTTACGTAAGTCTGATAAAAAACCAGCCTCAACATTAACTCTAACACTGGCATTTAGGCCGCCTTATAACTGGCAAGCACTCCATGACTTTTTGCATCGCCGTTTAATTAGTGGCCTAGAATGGTTGAGCGCAACGAGCTATGGTCGCACCTTTAAAGATAAGCATTGCCAAGGGCAATTCACAGCGCATTTTGTTGAGCATAAAAACCATTTTAAAGTGGCAATTGATATTGATAACACCCGCTATTTACAGCAAGTGATCCATAACATTCGCCGTGTGCTTGATTTAGACGCCGACACGCACACTATTGAACAGCATTTAGATGCAGAGCTTAAAGGTGCGATGCCACTTTGTGTTGGGCTACGTTTGCCGGGAATTTGGTCAGACTATGAAGCGGGCATACGTGCGGTACTTGGTCAGCAAGTGAGTGTTACAGCGGCTCACAATCTCGTTACACAGCTTGTAAGTGAGTTTAATCAGCAAAGTAATAACCACTATTTTCCAAGCCCTGAATGGGTTGCCAATTCTGAACTCGATTTTTTTAAAATGCCACAATCACGTAAAGATGCGCTAAGGCGTTTAAGTGCTTATTGTCAGCAAAACCCAGATAATCAAGAGCTTGATAATTGGCTTGAGCTCAAAGGTATTGGCCCGTGGACAGTTAATTACGCCAAACTACGCGGTCAAAGCCACCCCGATATTTTACTGGCAGGCGACTTAGGGGTTAAAAAAGCCCTCGTTGGAATAAGCGAATTTAATAGCGAGCACTGTGCGCCATTTCGCTCTTATTTAACTTTTCAACTATGGCAACAATTATGAGTATGCAACAAGTTATTATGCCAAGCCCCATTGGCGATATTACCATTCAAAGTACATCAAAAGGCATCAGTTACGTTGGCTTTTACCCGGTGGTTGCAATGCAAACAGAGGTTGTTGATGAGCACACTCTTACACCCATTTTAATGTGTATAAGTGAGCTTAATGAATACTTTAACGGTGAGCGTACACGTTTTACAGTACCCCTTGATACTCAAGGTACTCACTTTCAAAGGCAAGTGTGGCGTGCGCTGATGGATGTTGAGTTTGGTCAAAGCAAAAGTTACCAAGATATTGCACTTGCCATTAATAACCCAAAAGCGGTGCGTGCAGTAGGCGCTGCAAATGGAAAAAACCCCATTAGCATTATTGTGCCGTGCCATCGAATTATTGGCGCAAACGGTAAACTCACAGGCTATGCGGGTGGCCTTGAAAGAAAAGAGTGGTTACTGAAACACGAAGGCTTGTTATAAAACAGCAATTTTACTGGGACAACGATTGAGGTAATAAGAGTAAGGTAATAGATGATGTTGTCGCGCGATTAGGGTAGCATATTGCGACTTTAAAATTTGGGCAACATCATGGCACAGCTGTACTTTTATTATTCTGCAATGAATGCAGGCAAATCTACCACACTTTTACAATCTGCATTTAACTACCGCGAACGTGGTATGGAACCTGTTATTTTAACAGCGGCTATTGATGATAGAGCAGGTGTTGGCAAGGTGTCTTCACGTATTGGTTTACAGGCTGATGCGCATATTTTTGATGCAGATAAAGATGTATTTGAGCTAATCAAATCATTAAATGCAGAGCAAAAGCGCCATTGTATTTTAGTTGATGAGTGTCAGTTTTTATCAAAAGACCAAGTAATGCAATTGACAGATGTGGTTGATGAGCTTGGTATTCCGGTGCTGTGTTATGGCTTACGTAACGATTTTAGAGGTGAGCTATTTAGTGGTTCACAATACCTACTTGCCTGGGCAGACAAACTAATTGAGTTAAAAACAGTATGTCATTGTGGTCGTAAAGCTAACCATGTACTGCGTACTGATGAGCATGGCAATGCGATTGCAGACGGTGATCAGGTAGAAATTGGCGGCAACGACCGATATGTATCGGTGTGCCGCAAACATTATAAAGAAGCGTTAAATCTCGGCCGCTAATGCCGAGATAAAGCTATTAATATCTTGCTTAGTGACGCCTAAATGGGTCACTAATCGCAGTGGATTACCCGGTGAAAACAGCATGTTTTGCTCTTTTAACGCACGTGCCACTGCTTTTAAATCGATATGTTCGGCAACATTTGCGTAAACAATATTGGTATCGATTTGAAAAGTTGACGTATCAAAACCAGCTAACGTGTTTAACTGTTCAGCTAAATACGCCGCGTTATCGTGATCCTCAGCAAGCCTTGCTACGTGATGCTCAAGTGCATACTGGCCAGCGGCTGCAAGCATACCCGCTTGGCGCATACCACCACCAAGTACTTTACGCCAGCGGCGCGCTTTATCAATCAGTGCTTTGCTACCTAGTAATAGTGAGCCAACAGGCGCACCGAGTCCTTTTGATAAGCAAATAGACACTGAATCAAAATACTGAGTGATCTCAGTGATATCAACACCTAACTTAACCGCCGCGTTATACACGCGGGCACCGTCTAAGTGCAGAGCAAGGTTATGTTTATCAACACACTCTCTGGCTTCTTTTAGATAACTTAGCGTGAGAACTTTGCCACCAATGGTGTTTTCTAAGCTAAGTAGTTTGGTTTTAGCAAAGTGAAAGTCATCAGCTTTAATTGCAGCCACAACTTTGTTTAAATCTAAGCTGCCATCGGCATTATTTTCAATTGGTTGAGGCTGAATAGAACCCAATACAGCAGCACCGCCACCCTCAAATTTGTAGTTATGTGCTTGTTGCCCACAAATGTATTCGTCGCCACGTTCACAATGTGCCATCAATGCAAGTAAGTTTGCTTGCGTGCCTGAGCTACAATAAAGGGCGCTCTCAAAGCCATGGCGCTCAACAGCATATTGTTCAAGCTGATTAACGCTTGGGTCGTCACCATATACATCGTCGCCTACTGGGGCGTCATTCATGACCGCGCGCATGACTGCTGTTGGTTTTGTAACTGTGTCTGAACGAAAGTCGATCATCTTATTATCCTTATACTAGTTCGTTAAGAATGGCTTCGCGGTCGGCTTGGTCAAAATAGCTCCAAGCAATAAAGCGACTAATTTTTTGGCCTTGTGCCATTTTTATAACTCTTACTTCTTTCACATCAAGTGTGCTAAGCAACTTTTTTATATGCGGCAAAGTGTCAGACTTTGAAACAAGCGATGTAAACCAAATACATTGCTCTGCAAACTCTTGGCTCTCAATGCACATTTTACTGATAAATTCGCGTTCACCGCCTTCACACCAAAGCTCGTTTTGGCGGCCACCAAAATTAAGCACTTTTTGTGGCGCTTTGTTTAGGTTTTTCCATTTACGCTCAGTACCTGCTTTGGCCTGTTGCTCGCTGGCATGAAACGGGGGGTTGCATAAAGTTAGATGAAAAACATCTTTATTCGATATCACGCCTGTAAACATTTTATCGACGTTGTTTTGCTGCTTAACATTAATTTTGAGGCGGTTGAATTGCACGATTTGTTTGGCAATTTTAACAGACAAGGCATCAATATCTGAACCGGTGAAGTGCCAGCCATATTCGTGATTACCAGTAAGCGGGTAAATCACATTTGCACCCGTGCCTACATCAAGGACTTTTACTTGCTTACCCGTCGGAATATGACCTTGGTTATCGTTTGCTAACAAATCGGCCAAGTGATGAATGTAATCCACTCTGCCAGGAACCGGTGGGCAGAGGTAGTTGTCGGGCAAATCCCAAAAATCGATTTTATAATGGCTTTTTAATAACGCTTGGTTGAGGGTTTTAACCGCTAATGCATTGGTGAAATCAATGGTATCAGTGCCCGCTGGCGTTTGCGTTATATAAGGTGTTAGGGCAGGAGTATCTTTGCATAGCAAAGTAAAGTCGTAGCCATTTAAGTGGCGATTTCGCGGATGCATTAAGGAAAACCTATCTGTTAGCCATATCAAAGGCTGATTGTACCAAATAAATCTTAGCTCTGAGTTAGTTTGCGGTGGATATTTTTGCTTAGTAGCATTAATACATGGTGAGCAAAAATAAGTTGAAAACTGATTGAGTGGATTTACTCAGAGTATGGGCTACTTGAGGTTAAGAGCCAAAGAACGGGCATTTTGGCGATGATACAAGCAACTAAAATTCGTGTTTAAAAATTTCTACTCAAATTGGGTCACATTGGTACTACCATAAGACATTTAAAGCTGATAAATTCTAAGTGATTCAATCAAGGAAAAATAATAAAAATCATGGTTAAAAAGATACTTAAAGGAATTGGTATAACATTTTTAGTGTTAATTAGCTTATTTGTACTTTTAGCAATTTGGACTGCGAATAAATCCTCTGCTTACAAAGAAACTGCTATTCCTTACCTAAATTCAGCAATTACAGATATCTCTCAATGGGACCCTCAGACTCTCAAAAACTATATGACCCCATCATCAATTGAAAATGCCACAGATGAAGATATTTCTAAAATCATGCGTGCATTCTCAAAGTTGGGCGAATTAAAAGAACTAGGTGAATTTGAATTTATAAATGTTAGCTCTAAAGCTGTCACTGGAGGTGGTTCTGGTACTTATGTTACTTATTTAATTCCAGCTTCATACACTAATGGAGACGCAAAAATAACCGTCACGTTAAAAGAAGAAGGTGAGTCATTTTCTATTTATAACTTCAATTTAAATTCGATGGCACTGATAGATTAAGTTTTATCAAAAATAGCAAGCGCAACTGTTTGTATTTAAATAGTTTATTTTCAAGGGAATGTTAATGTCTAAAATTTAAAAAATAGTGATAGCTGTAGTAATTGTGCTAAGCCTAGGCGCAATTGCTAAACAATACAATGAGCACAATCACACAGAGATGGCAATTAAAGAGTGTGGCAATAAAGACAACATCGCTAAAGTCGACTCTAAAAGTTTTGAGTGTAAAGACTAATAGAGAATAGCGACAGTTGATTGATGTTATAAATACGAAGCAGCCGTTACGTTAAATAATGCTTTATGAATAAGGAGTTAGTTTAAACTATGAATGAAGCAGAGAAAAAATCCTACAAGTCATTGAGCAATGTGGGTGTTATGTAACATCAGTTTTTGATCCTGAAGGTGAGAGCCCCAACTTTACATATTCAACAGGTATCAGTAAAACATATGATACACCCGAACTTATTATAATCGGTTTAAACAGCAAACTAGCTCACTCAATAGTAAATAATTATGCAGGACGTTTAAAAAATGGTGAGAAATTCTCAATTGGTGAATTCTATGAGGGGTTCTTAGAAGGTTTTGATGTTACTTTCTGTGAGGTATCACAAGAAAATAAACAAGAGTTTATGCTTTCAGCTTGTTGGTATAATAATGACAAATTTGAAGCATTACAGTTGGTGTACCCTACTAGTAGTGGTTTTTGGCCTTGGGATGCTGATGCAAACCAGAGCTTTTTAACACTTCAGCCTTGCCTAGCAACAAAGAGTGCGTGGTAATTTTTAAAAGGTCGTTTAGTTAACATTTGAGCGAGGTAGGTTCATTCACCTTTGTTAGCTGAATTCATGATGGTTTCAAAAGGTTTTTATAACTTGAAAATGAAAGGTTTGAATAAAGAACAAAGCAAGGAAAGTGGTATCTTATATGCTGTATTTACAACTGTTTTATTGTACTTCCTTTTTAAAATTACGTTAATTTTTTCTATGCAGTTAAATTGGCATTCAACCTGTCTAAGCTCGCTTTGGGATAATGCCAACTCTGTAGTGACCCCTTTTTTAGGGTTTTCCATTGTCGCTGTATTAAGTTGTATTTGGTTTTTTTATTGCGCCATAAAATACAAACAAAAAGCAGGTAAAGCGGTATATCTTTTATTAGGCGTAGGAGCTGTGTTCTATTATTTTTGGTTTAGAGGCTTTTACGGTTTTTGGCAGCTAATGAGCTACGAACAAAAAGAAATAACAGTACAAGAGTTTTATGAAAAAACAGGTGGTACAGATAGACTCACTTCGTTGTTTGGTAACCGCCTTAGGCATCATGAACTGTGTAAGTCACCACATGACAAGATTAATTAAAATGCAGGTGAGACGTTTTGTGTGGTACTAATATAGGTTGCAGTGTAAATATAAAACGTAGTTATTTCGCTCCCATATTCAAGAAAATGAGCGACGAGCGTATTTTATTTTTTCTGAATAACTTAGTGCCAATAAAAATATTATAGTTGGCAATGCGTTACGTTATTTGTTACTAATAGGTTGATTAATATATGCGCGTAACATCGGCAGAAATATGCGCGATTTGCGCACTATTAAATTGTTGAACTAAGCCGCTACGCGCAGATCCAATGCTCACCAACTGAGCCACACTTACCTTGGGGTTATCCTATAACTTGGAGGTAAGTCATGAACCCACTCATAGAACAAGTCAAAACAGAAATAGCCTATCGAGGTTATTCGCAACGTACATGTAAAAGTTATTGCGAGCATTTACTTAAATTGAGTCATTATTTTGATAAGCCACTCGATTTAATTACCGATAAAGAACTGAATGCGTTTTTTAATGATCCTGCTATTCGTAAACTTTCT
>NZ_LJTB01000016.1:0-67512 GCF_001306895.1 Pseudoalteromonas sp. UCD-33C
AGAAAGTTTACGAATAGCAGGATCATTAAAAAACGCATTCAGTTCTTTATCGGTAATTAAATCGAGTGGCTTATCAAAATAATGACTCAATTTAAGTAAATGCTCGCAATAACTTTTACATGTACGTTGCGAATAACCTCGATAGGCTATTTCTGTTTTGACTTGTTCTATGAGTGGGTTCATGACTTACCTCCAAGTTATAGGATAACCCCAAGGTAAGTGTGGCTCAGTTGGTGAGCATTGGATCTCCGCGTAGCGGCTTAGTTCAACAATTTAATAGTGCGCAAATCGCGCATATTTCTACCACACAACTGCTCACTTTTCTGATTACTACGTTTTTATCAAATTAGCTAACCTTTTGCTAGTTAACAAAATAATTTAAATTGGTAAAGTGGTCTTATGACAAGAATGCGCAAATTGCTCATTTTCTTGAATATAGGGGAAAGTTGTAAATTTTGAATATAAAGACTGTATCAAAAGAAAATTTTCAATCTCCTTTTGATACAGAGCTCTAGAGCAGTTACGCTAACTCATTTTGGGGCAATAACTAGTTACAGTCACGGCTTTTTAGCATAAGAAAAACTGTCAGATTCAATTGAGCCACTCAACCAAACCTGACAGCGTTAACTGACTCAGCTTAAAGCGTCATTACAATTCGGCCTGTGATATCACCTTTTAGCATGTCGTCAAAAATATCATTGATATCTTCGAGGCGTTTTTCTTCAATAATGGCTTTAACTTTACCTTTAGCAGCAAAATCTAGGCATTCTTGTAAGTCTTTACGCGTACCAACGATTGAGCCAACAACAGACACACCATTTAACACGGTATCGAAAATTGGCAATGGCATATCTTCAGGTGGTAAACCTACAAGCACACATTTACCGCCACGGCGTACGCTTTTATATGCTTGCTCAAAACCGGGTTTTGAAACGGCAGTACACACAACACCATGTGCGCCGCCCACTTGTTCAAAAATGGTTTCTGAAGGCACTTGCTTCATAAAATCTATGGTGATGTCTGCACCAAGCTCTTTGGCTAGTGCCAACTTGCTCTCGCCGGTATCAACGGCAATCACATTAAAACCCATTGCTTTTGCGTATTGTACCGCTAAATGGCCAAGGCCGCCTACACCGACAATTGCCACCCAATCACCCGCTTTTGCATCAGTCACTTTAAGCGCTTTATAGGTTGTAACCCCAGCACAAAACAAAGGTGCGGCTTCTGCAAAGCCTAATCCTTCAGGAATTTTCACTACGTAATCGCCATGGGCTACACAGTACTCAGCGTAACCACCATCAACTGAATACCCTGTGTTGTGCTGCTCAAGGCATAAGGTTTCTTTACCTTCTAAACAAAACTCACAATGACCACAGGCGCTATATAACCAAGGAACACCGACACGGTCGCCTACTGATAAGTGTTTAATGTTTGCGCCTACTTTTTCGATAGTACCTACCCCTTCATGGCCCGGTACTAATGGCATTTTAGGTTTGACAGGCCAATCTCCATGACAAGCATGTAAATCTGTGTGGCACACTCCACACGCGGCAATTTTAACTAGCACATCGTTAATTCCCACCTCTGGGCATGGGATATCTTCGATAGTTAATTTACCTTTGTACTCTTTATTTACTGCAGCTTTCATAACCTTCCTCCATGGTATTAATTGCGATTCACCCTATACGATAAACTCATTAACTGTCACTATTATTGATCCACATCAAATAGCTAACCACTGCGGCATTTAATTAAACTATTATTTAAATTCAATAACTTAAATTTAAATAATGGCGTATCTACACTTTAGTAGTAGCAGATTGCATAGTGGCTATTTCTTTTAGTTATACCCCGAGCGTGCTAGCATTTAATTTCTGAAATTTTTGAATACTAAAAATTATGAGCCTATCTGAAAAAAACTTAGCTTTTGTTATGCACTGCGGTGAAATGGGTAGCCGTTGGGGCTTTAACCGCACCATTGGTCAAATGTGTGGATTATTAACCATTACGAAAGAACCAATGACCGCCAATGAAATTGCCGATACCTTAAGTATCTCGCGCGGAAACGTAAGTATGGGCATTAAAGAGCTACAGTCTTGGCGCTTAATTAAAGTGCACCATATTCCGGGTGACCGTAAAGAATACTACGGCCCTGCTGGCAGCATTTGGGATATGGCCAACCGCGTATTCGAAGAGCGTAAAAAACGTGAAATTGACCCAACCCTTAGCCTTCTTCGCGATAACATTTTAGAAGAAGCCCACAATGATGATGAGCGCTTTGCTCAGCAACAAATGCAAGAAATTCATGACCTACTCGAAACCGTAACCAAATGGTCTGCAGAGCTACAACGCTTAAGCCCTGAACAACTTCAAAGCCTAATGAAACTAGGCTCTGGCATTGGCAAGGTGCTTGATTTTAAAGATAAGATTTTGAAAAAGCCGGGGAAAGGGGAATAAGTTAACGAGTTGCTAGGGGAAAGTTTGTAGGAGGCGTTTCAACGCCGAACAAGTAGCTAAAAATAAGGATAATCATGTGAATAAGCTTCTTTTGATAATCAGTATTGTATTAATTTTGGCAGGCATACTTCTATTCTTATATGACTTTTTACCTGTCGGGGTTGCTAACAAAGAAGACTCTTATTTAAAAATAGTGTCGAGTAATACCTTTTCGATTTTAAACTATAGACTGCATTTATTGAGTACGGGTGTTGGGCTCTTAATACTATACAAACTTAAATTATTTTAGCTTTTAAAAGGTCACTATGACTGCCAAACCAATTTTAGAAAAACACTTTTATCATGATGGCAGAGGACCTGAACTACAAAAGGTTATTTGGCAAAGAAATGGTAAAGACCTTTTAGGCTTTGAGTACTTCAATCCTGATGATGAATATTCATTAGCTAACCTTAAGCATATAAGATTAGATAACGTAAAAGCATATTCAATGGCAACGGATGATGTTCATGACTGTATTCTAGCGAATACAAAGTGTGTGGCAGCCATATTTGAAGTGCTTAATTCGAATTGGCTACTATCATTCAATCAAGACGAAATCGCTGGGTGTAAGCATTTTCAAATAATGTTTTATGATGAGATTTATGACGTTGTTTGTAAAAGTGTAATCACAGGAAAAGGAAATCTGGCGTTTTAACGCCGAACATGTAGCAGCGATTTCATATCGCGTCCCATAGCCTAAATCCTAGCGCCTAATGTTTTCTATCGTAGGCGTGAAACTTGTTTCGCGCGTTGTCCTGTAGGTCGTGCTTTAGCGCGATTGAGGGGAAAGTTACAAGTTACAAGAGTAAAGTTTGTAGGAGGCGTTTCAACGCCGAATATTTGAGGTTCTCGGCTGAAGCCGTTCCTACAAAAAATGTTCAAGATTGTGTCGCCATAAATAACGACCTACATCAATACAATTTCTCGGCGTAGGAGGCGTTTTAACGCCGAATAAGTTAGCAAGTTGCTTGGGTAAAACTTATTGCTTTACCCTTGGACCTTGCTAACTTTTATTACTCGATTACTTAATCGCTGGGTAACCGATGCGATCTGATAAGTAACCTACACTGGTTGCAAAGTAATACGAGCGATTCCAGTGCATAAGTGCTTTGTAGTTATCGTAGGCTAGATACATACGACCGTTTACGTCATCTGGCATTACCATTGCGGCGGTAACATCAACGTTTGGTAGGTCACTGCCATCCATTTTACGAACACCGATTGCTTGCCAATCAGCAAGGCTGCGCTCTGAATCTTTCCAATACTCTAACCATTGGCTGCGCGTTTTAGTACCGCGCTTAAGAATATTTGAGTTATCAAAGCCTTCAGGTAGTTTAACTTGGCGGCCCCAGGTTAAATCATCGTTCCAACCTGCTTGCTTTAAATAATTAGCAATTGAAGCAAATGCGTCTTCTTCTGTGGTCCAAATGTCTTTGCGGCCATCACCGTTGTAATCAACAGCGTAAGCGTTAAATGAGGTTGGCATAAACTGCGTTTGCCCCATTGCACCTGCCCATGAGCCTTTGAACTTATCTAGGGTAATGTGACCCTCTTTTAAAATATCAAGCGCAGCCCAAAGTTGGTTTTTATACATGGTTTCGCGGCGACCATCAAAAGCAAGTGTAACTAATGATGCAATTACACTGTGACCACCTTGGATTTTACCAAAGTTACTTTCAAGGCCCCAAAGTGCAACAATAAAACGTGCTTGTACGCCGTATTCTTTGGCTACTTTTTCAAGAACGTCTTGGTTTTCTTTGTATAACTTACGCGCGCGGTCAATTTTCCATTGCGGCACACGTTTAGGTAAATAGGTTTCGAGGGTTTCTTTTACTTCTGGCTGATTTTTATCAGCTGAGATCACTTTCTTTTTAAATTTAGCTGTTGCAAGTGCTTGATCAACTAAGGCTTCATCATAGCCTTTTTCAAGTGCTTCTTTTTTTAATGCTGCAACGTAAACGTCAAAATCAGCTTGTGTCTTTTGTTCTGCCAATACTGAAGTACTTAGTGAAGCACTGAGTAAAATGACGGCAAGTTTTTTAATCACTCTCAACTCCCTTGTCTTTTTTAAATTGGGTTAACAGATTTTCTTCCGGCGGAGGTAATTGCAAGTAGAACCCTTGGTCAATTAACGCTTGCTTAACCGCGTCTAAGTCTGCCACACCTAACTTTTCGCGGCTCGCTAGATTAATCATCATCACGTACTTAGGTTGACCAAACGTTTCTAGTAATGGTTCAGGTACGCGTGAGAAATCATCTCTTTTTTCTACAAAAAGGTATGTATCCGCTTTTTTAATACTTTTATACACCGCAGTTAGCATTATGGCCCTATAATATCTTGCTTAACGAAGGCGCACACTATAACATGAGTGATATAATAAGTTAGAAAAAATAGATTAGATTTTTACTGTATATGCCTTGTTCAGCCTGTGTTTATACTTAAATGATGCTAATCCAGACAATTCAATTGAGCGTGTATGTCGGAACAAATTTTTGAATTAAAAGGGAACCTTTTTACGTTATCTGTTTTACATTTATTTTCAGCAGATACAGCCCTTTTAAGTAAGCAGTTAGATGAGAAAATCGCCCAAGCACCTAAGTTTTTTGCCGGTGCGCCTATCGTAATCAACTTAAGCGACGTACAAGATGAAGCGCTTGATTTCTCTTTCTTAAAATCAATGTTAAGCGGCCTTTCGTTAAACCCTGTTGGGGTTTGTAATGGCTCTCAAGAGCAAAACGAAAGCGCAAAAGCTGCGGGCCTGTCGGTGTTAAATTATTCACAAGACGTTAAGGGTGCAACCGCTAAACAACAAACAAATACATCTATCGTTGAAAAAACCGTTCACCTGCCTGCGCAAGTTATTCATGGCACTGTACGTTCGGGCCAGCAAGTGTATGCAAAAGACCGCGACCTAATCGTAATCGGTGCTGTAAGTCATGGCGCCGAAGTGATTAGCGATGGCAACGTGCACATTTATGGCACCCTTCGCGGCCGTGCAATTGCAGGGGCTAAAGGTTACAACGAAGCAAATATATTTTGCCAAAAATTAGAAGCAGAACTTGTTTCGATTAATGGTAGTTATTGGATCAGCGACTCTCTACAAGGTGAACACTGGGGCAGCGCAGTACAAATCCAACAAAAAAATGATTCATTAGAAATTTCAGCTTTGGTTAAAGGATAAATCTCATGGCAAAAGTGATTGTCGTTACTTCTGGTAAAGGTGGTGTTGGTAAAACCACATCGAGTGCTGCGATTGGCACAGGTTTAGCGCTAAAAGGCTTTAAAACCGTTATTATCGACTTTGATATTGGTCTACGAAATCTTGACCTTATCATGGGTTGTGAACGCCGTGTTGTTTATGATTTTGTAAACGTAATCAATGGCGAAGCTAACTTAAATCAAGCACTTATTAAAGATAAGCGCGTTGATAAGCTACATATTTTACCTGCCTCACAAACCCGTGATAAAGACGCCCTAACCCGTGACGGTGTTGAGCGCGTACTAAACGAGCTGAAAAAAGATTTTGATTACATTGTGTGTGATTCTCCAGCGGGTATCGAAGCTGGTGCAATGATGGCAATGTACTTCGCTGATGAAGCGATTGTAACAACGAACCCAGAAGTATCATCAGTACGTGACTCTGACCGTATTCTTGGCATTTTACACAGCAAATCAAAACGTGCTGAAGAAGGCCTTGAAAGCGTAAAAGAACATCTACTACTAACTCGCTATAATCCTGAGCGTGTTGAAAAAGGCGAAATGCTTTCGGTAGAAGACGTACAAGAAATCTTAGCGATTAAACTACTGGGCGTTATTCCTGAATCACAAGCTGTACTTAGTGCATCGAACTCTGGTCAACCGGTTATCCTTGATGGTGAATCGGATGCAGGCCAAGCATACACAGATGCAATCAATCGTTTATTAGGCGAAACTGTTGATTTTCGTTTCTTAGACGTAGAGAAAAAAGGCTTATTTAAACGGATTTTTGGAGGTTAATGTGTCTTTACTTGACTACTTCCGCTCAGAAAAGAAAAGCAGTGCGTCATTAGCAAAAGAGCGATTGCAGATCATTGTCGCGCACGAACGTTCACAGCGTGGTACACCAGATTACCTACCACAGCTAAAACAAGACATCCTTGATGTTATTCGTAAATATGTGAATGTAAACACTGATGCAGTTCAGGTGCAGTTTGACCAAAACGAAGATGACTTAGCAGTACTTGAGCTAAACGTCACCTTACCTGACGAAGAAAAGAAATAGTCAAAATTGGGCGCTTAGTTTTTTTAACAGCGCCCTTTTTTATTTCTGCCACTGCATATGAAACTCATAGTCGTCTTCGCCTAGAGTTTTAAACCCTGCCCGTTGATATAATCCATACGCTGGATTCGCTTTTAGCACCGTTAAATTTATCTCTGCTGTTTGCGCTTTGAGTGCATCTAATACCTTAGTGCCTAACCCTTTGCCCTGCTCTTTAGGTGCAATTTGTAGCTGTAATAAACTGATTGCTTGGTCACTCACAATGAACTTGGCAGCGCCAACACATTGCCCATCATTTAACACTAAATGACTGTGCTCAAAGTGCTCAGCCACTCGTGCTTGATGCTGCTCAAGTGATAAAAATAATCCCTGATTTTCTAAGTGCTCAACCATTGTATTTAATCTTAAGTCGAGTAAATAGGCTTTGTCTTGCTCTGTAGCTGCTACAAACTTAATCATTATTGTCTTAAAAAAGAAAAAGGTACTTTAATAAAAGTACCTTTTTAGGTTGTAACAAACAACATGCCTATGGTTAAAAGTTATAATTTGCGCCTAGGTAAAAACGGCGGCCCGAATATTGGTTATAGGTAAAGCGATTGCTTTGTTTCCAATAGCCTTCTTCTATTTCTTCTGTTAGGTTTACCACTGACGCAGTAAACGAAAGATCCTCTGTTAGGTTATACGAGGCATTCACATCTAGCTGACCATAGTCTTTGGTATACAAGTTGTAGCCTTGGTGAATACCGTTGGCACGGTCATCTTTCCAGTTGTAAGACGCACGAACACTAAAGTCGTCATTCTCAAAGTACACCGACACATTATATTGGTGCTTAGCGGTGCCTGGTATTTCGGCCTCTGTTTTTTGTCCGTCTGTCGAGACTTCGCTGGTGCTGGTATCTGTGTAGGTATAGTTAGTTAAAATACCAAAACCATTATCAAATGAGTGCTGGAAGAAAAGCTCCAAACCTTCTGATTTTGCATCACCCCCACCCACTTTGGTATTCATTTCGACTTCGATTGGGCCGTTACAACAATCGTGTTCTCGCTCTACAATTTCTACTGTCGAGATTGGTAAGTTTGAAATATCTTTAGAAAATAAAGTCGCACCCAGTGCTGAGCCATCGCCGTAATACCATTCAATACCTAAATCGAATTGGTCAGATAACATAGGTTCAAGGCCTGTGTTTACCGAGGTACCATTACCACGGCCTGTCCATGAATCAGGCGAGTTAATATTAACTGGAGGACCGTAAGACTCTGCTTGGCTTAAGTCTGAATAGCTCACTCTTGCCATGGTGCGTGCTGCGGCAAAGCGCACCACAAGATCTTCGGTTGCATCCCATGCAAGGTTAAAGCTTGGTAGTACTTCACTGCCATCGCTACTGCGCTCGTTTGGATCGGTGTCGTCATCATCTTGGCCAATGACATCATCGTAGGTCAAGGTGCTTAGCTCTGTATTCACATAACGCACACCGACATTACCGCGGAAATCTTGCCACTCAAAATCAGCTTGAGTGTAAACAGACCAAATTTTCTCTTCAAGGGCGTACGTGCCCGAAAGTGTTGGCACTACAGTCTGGCTAAAGTTTTCTTTTAAGTAATCATCCAGCGCTCTAAAATCAAACGCTAAAAAGTTAAATGCGCCTGTATCACCCGCGCTGTTATCAACTACATGGTCGCTTACCAATGTTGGCGCATCTGGGTGAAAATCTGGATTATGGAACCACTCAGTCCCTGGTAAGTAACCGCGGTAACCGCCATTGTCAGCGATACCGTCATCCCAACGAAAGTCATTACGAATGCCTTTAATTTCGTGGTCGCGATATTTAGCACCTACATAGACACGGGTGAAAAAGTTGCCATAAAGGTCAAATTTTACATCTGTTTGAATGTAATCTTCCGAGTCTTCATTTTCAGATGAGTAAGAGTCAAACCAATCGTAATATTGATATGCTTCTTTATCGGTGGCTAAATCAGTCGACACTTCGTAGCTTGGTTTACCGTTTTCAATTGACCATAACCAGCTATTTACTGAGCCTAAACGCGCATCAATATTGGCGTAGGTTTCTTTTGAGGTGCCGCCTTCAGCTTCAGTATGACCCAGCTTTAATGTAACACTGTAAGTATCACCATAATAAGTGCCTTCAAAATCATAAGTATTTGATTTTGATTCGCCAAAACGCTCACGCCCTGTTAACTGCGGTGATAACAAACCACGGCGAACAGCCACACCACCATTTACATCGGCATCACCCCAGTTATTATCATTGAGTAAACCATTATCGCCATTACCGTAGGCAACCACAGTATCGCCATCAAGCACAATGCCGTAATACGGGTTGTGGTTATCGTTCCACTCGGCAAAAGTAATACTTTGCCCTGTTTGGTCGTAGCCTAACTTGGCACCAAAATAGTTAAAGTTTAAATCAAGTCTGTCACTCGGTGCCCACTGCACAGCCACTTGATAACCATCGCGTGTACGGTCTTGGTTTGAGTTATTAACACTCATCGCACGCGGTGCCCACACATTGTTGTACACTTCGCCAGTGGCTTGGTCTACCAGCGCTGGGCGCTCTGCCCCTTCAACGGTATCTGAGTGAAAACGCCAGTGTGATGCGTTGTTAGTGATGGTTGTTACGGTGCGATCTTGACGTGTAAAGCCGGCCAGTACACCAAAGTTTTCGTCGTCATTTTTCCATGAATACAGCACGTTGACTTGTGGCTTAGTGTCTTCAGACACATCATCGTAAGTCACCTCTGCACTTAGCGCCCCGGAGTTTGCTTCCATCTCAAGCGGTTTTCGGGTGTGTAAAATAACCGTACCACCAATGCCACCTTCATCGATGCGTGCTTCTGCACTTTTGTACACTTCTACACTTTTGATCATGCTTGAAGGCAATAACGTGTAATTAAAACTACGGGTTGGAGTACCAGAACCTGATGAAGCAATATAGTTACCGTTTAATTGGGTGAGTGTCCAATCCGGTGACGTACCACGAATACTCACGCGGCTACCTTCGCCACCGTCGCGGTCAATCAAAACGCCCGATACACGTTGCAATGAATCAGCGACGTTTTTATCAGGAAACTTACCAATATCCTCTGCGGTGATTGCATCAACTGTCGCTGTTGAAAGTCGTTTTATTGCTAAGTTTTCTGCAGTTGAAGAACGAATACCCCGTACTTCAATCACTTCTACATCATCATTTGCTTGCTCTGCTGCGTAACTTGTATTGATTGCCGCCAGTAGCGAAATCAAAATTGCATTACGCTTAAAATGCCTTCCTTGCCCTTTTGTTTTTATTACAGTTTGCTTGCCCATGCCTATCTCCAGTTGTGTGTTCGGTTTTTGTTTAAGAGCCTTTAGCCCCTGCAAAAACGATTTATTGTTGTCGGTTTTTAAACTGATTATTGGTAGTTAACAGCTTGTTAAACTCAAATTCAGAATAGGGTGAGTGGTCAAAAAGTGATAATAAAAATTCGGTGAGAGATATGACAAAATCGGCGTTAGGAATATTTTATATTCATTTTTATATTTTCTGAATTATAGTTAAGCTCAGCGAATTTAAGTTAACTGGCTCAGAAAAACAAACTCAAAAAAACATTTAAAGCATTGATACTAAATAACAATTTAACATATTGCGTATTTATTGATGACTCACGGATTGAGTAACTAAAAGGTAGGTGTAATAGATATGGTAAAAACTCGCCCATGAACAATGGTAAATTTCTTGAAGTATGCCTAAACGAAGGGTGCTTTAAGCAGCTCGCTAACAACATTTCAATGGCTAGTAACTTAGGCGCAAAGCGCTTTGAATTGTGCAGTAATTTGCACCTAGGTGGCCTGACACCAACTGTTAAAGCAATTGATTACGCTGTAAAAAGCCTGACCAATAACGCAGAGTTAGTGGTGATGATCCGCCCCGAAACAGGCAACTTTATTGTTAGTACTGAGTGTCACCAAGTTATGCAAAAACAAATAACAATGGCAGCGAATGCGGGGGCGCATGGCGTGGTATTTGGTGCAGTAAAACACGGCGAACTTGATTTAGAGGTGACCCGCTCTTTAGTTGCCACAGCCAAACAGCATGGCCTGAAGGTGACCTTTCACCGTGCATTCGATACTCTTACAAACCCGTTATGCGCACTCAATGAACTAATTAGCTTAGGCGTTGAGCGCATCTTAACAGCAGGCACGCCATGGCAAAGCGGCCAAAGTGCTGTTGATGGTCTAAATCAGCTCAACACATACTTAGCGCACAGCGCTAATCAAATAGAAATTGTTATGGGAGGTGGTGTGACCTTAGAAAACGCTGAAGCTATTTGGCAATTAATAAAAAACCATTCAGCCAATGCAGCTGTGCATGTACACTCATGTGTGCACAACGAAAACGGGGCAATTAACGCTGAGGCTATCAATAAGCTTCTTTCAAAGGATTAATCATGGCAACGTATTTTTTAGGTATTGATGGCGGTGGAAGTAAGTGTAAAGTTCGTTTGGAAAACGAAAACGGCTCACTAATTAGCGAAGCCACAAGTGGTTCAGCAAACGTGGCCACCAGCTGCAAACAAAGCCAAGAATCAATACTTCACGCTACTGAACTTGCTTTTCGTGAGGCAGGGCTTGCCTTAAGCGAGCTGAAAAACACCTATGCGCATGCAGGACTTGCCGGAGCTAATATTGACTCTGCCTTTCAAGCCATGACCAAATGGCAGCCCCCTTTTGCTAAATTTACCCTGTCAACAGATATGCTGATTGCCTGTAAAGGCGCACATCAACATCATGATGGTGCGGTGATTATCCTTGGTACGGGCTTTTGTGCGGGTTACCAACAACAAAACCAATTTAGCGAATTAGGTGGTTACGGATTATTACTGAGCGATGGTGCCAGTGGTGGTTGGTTAGGCTTACAACTTTGCCGTAAAGCATTTGAAGTACTTGATGATGTTGCGCAAAGTTCAGCGGCTATAGATGCCCTACTCACCCAGCTTAACTGCGACTCAAGCCAAGCGTTAAGTCAGCGCTTAATATCAGCGCGCCCTGCTGATCTTGCCAAATATGCGCCGCTTGTTTTTAGTCATTCTGACGACGCTTTTTGTCAGCAATTAATCAATGAAGCGTGCGCATACATTACCCGCTATATCGCTTACTTTGAAAAGCAAGGCATTGAAAACGTTACTTTGATGGGCGGTATTGCTAGTGCTATCACGCCTTACTTAACTGATGCCAGTAAAGCGCGTTTGACCCCCGCCCTTGCCAGTGCAGAGCAAGGGGCTATTTTAATGGCAAGAGCTGCAATTTAATCACCTAATTGCGAGCGCATTTGTGAAGGAATTTCACCAAACAAACGCCGAAATTGTTTGCTGAAGTAACTCGGCTCCGAAAACCCACACTGGTAGGCCACTTGTGAAATTGGCAGTTGCGTTTCAATCAGTAGCTTGCGGGCATTTTCAAGGCGCACTTCGTTAATAAATTGATTGGGGGTTTTTGCTAAGTGCTTTTTAAAACGGCGCTCTAAAGCACTTACCGACAAGTGTGCAAGCTCTGCTAATTCATCAATGCTGATCTGACGATGATAATGCTCGCGAATAAATTTTACCGGCTCTTCAATTGCCCTTACATGAGAAAGCGCTTTTGAGGTTTTTTGTAGATGTCGGGTCACTCCATAAGTGCCAATCACATTGCCATCATGATCTTTTAAAGCATGCTTTGATGTAGAAAACCAACCAAGCTCACCTTGTTGGGTTTGGTTAAGCTCTAAACGGTCAGTCACTATGTAGCCTTCCATCACCCGTTTATCGTCATTGACGTATTGAAACGCGAGGTGCTTTGGTGAAAAATCGAAGTCTGTTTTTAGCAATATTTGCTCCAGTGTTTTATAACCCTGATGCTCAATAAAATGCTGATTACAATGCAAGATTCTACTATCTGTGTCTTTTACCCAAAAGAGGATATCTGGCAGTAAATCAAATGCAGCAATTAGCTGATTTACGCCTGCTTTTTTTATTATTTCTTGAATATCCATCGCTTAAATTTGTCTCTATAAAGAATAGCACTATATATTTTAAACGCCGATTTTGTTGCATTGTCAACCGAATTTTTATTAGCGCTTATTGGTTAAGCTTTCCTATTATCAATAACATGATATTAACAGTAGCAAACGCTATTTAAATTAGGAGCGCTTAAGATGAGCAAAGCTAAGATCCGCATGGCAATGGTAGGCGGTGGCGATGGTGCTTTCATTGGCGCTATACATCGAATTGCAGCGCGATTAGACGGAATGATAGAGCTTGTTGCAGGTGCATTCAGTTCAGACGCAAACAAATGTAAAGCAACTGGCGAACTACTTGGGCTTGATAGCAGCCGTTGCTACGACAGTTACCAAACGCTTTTTGCCGAAGAAGCAAAATTACCTGCTGATGAGCGTATTGATTTTGTGGCTATTGTCACCCCAAACCACTTACATTTTCCGGTCGCGCAAATGGCGCTTGAACATGGTTTTCATGTGTTATCAGATAAACCAGCAACGCTCACACTTGCAGAAGCAGAGCAATTACAAAGCATTATTGCAAAACAGCAGGTTTTATATGGGTTAACCCACACTTACACCGGTTACCCTATGGTCAAAGAAGCCAAGCATCGCGTAAAAGCAGGCGAGCTCGGCACCATACGTAAAGTCATTGTTGAGTACACCCAAGGCTGGTTATCTCAACGTGAAGACGAGGGTTCAAAACAAGCAAGCTGGCGTTTAGACACCAGTAAGGCTGGCATTAGTTGTTGTATGGGCGATATTGGCGTGCATGCAGCTAACTTAGCCGAGTATGTCTCTGATCTCGAAATCACCGAGCTTTGCGCCGATTTAAACCATGTGGTTGAAGGCCGAGCCCTTGATGATGATGGCACTGTGCTTCTTAGATTCAATAATGGTTGTAAAGGCGTTTTACTGGCAAGCCAAATTGCTATTGGCGATGAAAACAACTTACGTCTGCGTATTTATGGCGACAAAGCCAGCCTTGAATGGTCGCAACTTGAGCCTAATAGCTTATGGCTAAGAGGCCACAATCAAGCCGCTACATTACTTAGAGCGGGCGTAGGTGAATTACACCCTGACACGCAAAATGCCCTGCGCGCCCCTGCCGGTCACCCAGAAGGTTACCTTGAAGCATTTGCCAACATTTACAGCAATTTTGCAGCGCAAATTCATGCATTCAAGCAAGGCGACAACGCAACAAATTCAGCATTTGATGTGCCAGGCATCAATGAGGCTGTGCGGGGTATGGCATTTATTGAACATGTTGTTGCTTCAGCTAAACAAGATACTAAATGGCACAAATTACAGATTGGAAAATAAAGAATGAATAAAATCAAAGGGCCAGCTATATTTTTGGCGCAGTTTATTTCAGATCAAGCCCCCTTCAATAGCTTTCGTGGTTTATGTGAATGGGCAAGCGGTTTAGGTTACAAAGCGATTCAAGTGCCAACCTCAAACCCGACTATTTTTGATTTAGAAAAAGCAGCTCAAAGCCAGCATTACTGCGATGAAGTCACAGGTATTGCTACAGAGTATGGACTTACAATTTCAGAACTATCAACACATTTGCAAGGCCAGTTAATTGCTGTGCACCCTGCGTACGATGAAATGTTTGATAACTTTGCCGCAGAGCATGTAAAAGGCAACCCTGCAGCGCGAACAAAATGGGCAACAGAACAACTGATGATGGCTGCTAAAGCAAGTAAAAACCTTGGTTTAACAACCCATGCGACGTTCTCGGGTTCTTTTTTATGGCATACCTTTTACCCGTGGCCACAGCGTCCACAAGGACTTGTTGAACAAGGCTTTAGTGAGCTAGCTAAGCGTTGGTTACCCATTTTAGATTGCTTTGACGAGCATGGCGTGGACGTATGTTATGAATTACATCCGGGTGAAGACCTACATGATGGTGTGACATTTGAGCGCTTTTTAGCGGCAACCAATAATCACCCACGCGTTAATATTCTTTATGATCCGAGCCATTTTGTATTGCAACAGCTCGACTATTTAGCGTTTATCGATATTTATCATTCGCGCATTAAGGCGTTTCATGTCAAAGATGCCGAATTTATCGCAAATGGCCGCTCAGGTGTTTATGGCGGATTTCAAAACTGGCAAGACCGACCAGGACGTTTTCGTTCTTTAGGTGATGGCCAAGTAGATTTTAAGCAAATTTTTAGCAAGTTAACTCAATATGGTTTTGATGGTTGGGCTGTACTTGAATGGGAATGCTGCTTAAAGCACCCAGAGGATGGGGCAAGAGAAGGCGCTGAGTTTATTAAAACACACTTAATAAACCCAACCGACAAAGCCTTTGACGATTTTGCCAGTGGCGCAACAAACACTGAGCGTAATAATCGAATTTTAGGTTTATAAACCGACAACAATAGAACACACAGGACACACAATATGGACAACAATAATTATAACCGCATTGTCTTTCGGCTTTGCTGTATAGCACTGATTGTGACCTCTATGACCTTTGCCATCCGTGCTGGTATTTTGGGTCAACTTGGCAGTGAGTTTGGCTTAACCGACACCGAATTAGGTTGGGTTAATGCCATGGCATTTTTAGGCTTTCCGGTTGCGACTATGGTCGGCGGTATTATTTATAATGCCATTGGCGCGAAAAAATTAGTGGCGTTAGCCTTTATCTGTCATTTACTTGGCCTTGTTTTGACCATAACAGCTGATGGTTTTTGGGGCTTACTGGTTTCTACCTTTTTAATTGGTTTTGCCAACGGCGCTGTTGAAGCTGGCTGTAACCCACTAATTGCAGAAATGTACCCTAAAAACACCACCACTATGCTAAACCGTTTTCATGTTTGGTTCCCAGGTGGCATTGTGATTGGGGCACTTGCTTCGAATTTTATGTCGGGAGCAGGTTTAAACTGGCAATGGCAAGTAGCGTTAATTTTAATTCCTACGGTTATCTATGGCGCTATGCTGATCAAAGCACAATTTCCACGCTTTGATACGCGTACTCACTCTACCAGCAGCAATATTCGCCATTTATTTACGCCGTTATACATCTTTTTAATTGCCTGCATGACGTTTACCGCAACCACTGAATTTGGCACACAGCAGTGGATTGAGCGTATTTTAGGTTCATCGGGTGCCTCTCCTATGGTGGTGTTAGCCTTGATCACTGGCTTAATGGCGGTTGGTCGCTTCTTTGCAGGCCCCATTGTGCATAAGCTCAACCCTACCGGTGTATTACTTGGCTCTGCCATTTGTGCAAGTTTAGGTATCTTCATGATGAGCCAAGCCGAGGGCAGCATGATTTATATAGCGGCCATATTATTTGCACTTGGCGTTACCTACTTTTGGCCAACCATGCTTGGCTGCGTTGCAGAATACATTCCAAAGTCAGGGGCGCTGGGTATGTCGTTAATGGGCGGTGCAGGCATGTTTGCTATGAGCATCTGGAACCCTGTAATTGGTAGCTGGATAGATACGGCACGCTCATCAGCACAAGCAAGTGGCGCAAGCGCTGAACAAATTGAAATTTTAGCCGGACAGGCTGTATTACAAAACCTACTGATCTTCCCAATTATTTTAATCGTCGCATTCATTGGGTTGCATTTAGTAATTAATAACAACAAACGCACCGAAAAATGTGCGTCTTAAGCAAGTAAATCGTCGAGGAACACACAATGTTTAAATCTCTTAAAGCACTGACTTTAATGCTCACCGTTAGTAGCTGTGCACTCGCAAATGCGGCTGACAATCAGCTTACACAACAAGAAAAGCAAGCTGGCTGGCAGTTGTTGTTTGACGGCAAAGATATGTCGCAGTGGCGTAATTTTAAAAGCGAATCTTTAAATCCTGCATGGGTCGTTGAAGATGGCGCTATGACATTAACTAAAGGTGGTGGCGACCTGCTTACTAAAAAGCAGTATCAAAACTTTGAATTACAGATTGATTGGAAAATCTCTACCAAAGGCAATAGCGGTATTTTTGTGTTAGCTGATGAAACCGGACAGATGATTTACTCTCATGCGCCTGAAATTCAAATCATCGATAACGAAGAACACCCAGATACCGAAATTGACTCGCACTTAGCTGGGTCAATTTACGATTTATTTGCTGCGCCAGTTGCGGCGCACAAACCAGCAAATAGCTGGAACCATGTACGCATTAAAATGCAAGACAACCACTTACAAGTTTGGCAAAACGGTATTAGCACCACCAGCATTGTGATTGGCAGTACAACATGGAACACCCTTGTTAAAGGCAGTAAGTTTGCAACCTGGAAAAACTTTGCAACGGCTGAACAAGGCCATATCGGGCTTCAAGACCATGGTGACAAAGTGTGGTTTAAAAATATAAAAATCAAGGAGCTATAAGATGTCTGATTTTAAACATAAGGTATTAGTTGTTGGCTCTGGTGCTGGCGGTGCAATGGCCGCTTATACGCTAACCAAGCTTGGTCACAAAGTGTTATTACTTGAAGCGGGTCGTAATTATGACCCGAAAACAGAAAGCCCGATGTTTCGTCGTAACAACGAAGCTCCGCTTATGGGCGCAGGTAACAAAGACAAAAACTTTGGCTTTTACGACGCAACCGTTGATGGAGGTTGGCAAGTACCTGATGAGCCTTATACCAGCGCCAAAGGAAGCGACTTTTATTGGTGGCGCGCACGTATGTTAGGTGGTCGAACTAACCACTGGGGCCGCTATTCATTACGCTTTAGTGAACACGATTTTAAAGGCAAAAGCCGTGATGGTCACGGTGCCGACTGGCCATTTGAATACGCTGATTTAGCACCTTGGTACGATAAAACCGAAGAACTTGTGGGTGTATGTGGCACCAATACTGGCCATGAAGATATGCCAGACTCGTCACCAGGTATTTTACAGCCGCCACCAAAGCCGCGTGTTCCTGAGCTTTTAATTGCCGCTTCTGCAAAGAAAATGGGCATTCAAGCAGTGCCTATGCACCGTGCGGTATTAACCCGACCAAAAGATGATCGCATGGCTTGTTTTTATGCGACGCCTTGTGGCTCTGGTTGCTCAATTGGCGCAGCTTTCCAAACTACGACATCGCTATTACCTATGGCAAAAGCCACAGGTAACTTAAAAGTTATTACTGATGCCATGGTTAAATCAGTCAAAGTTGATGAGCAAGGTAAAGTCACTGGCGTCACCTATGTTGATAAACATTCAGTAACAGAACACGCTGTTGATGCAGATGTGGTTATCTTAGCCGCCAGCGCCTGTGAATCAGCGCGTATTTTATTAAATTCAAAGAATCAAAAGCACCCGAAAGGCCTTGCTAACTCAAGTGGCCAAGTAGGTCGAAACTTAATGGATTCGACGGGTGCATGGTTAGGTGCGCAAATTCCAGCACTTAAAGGTCGCCCACGTTATAACGAAGATGGACATACCGCTAATCACTTATTTATTCCTTGGTGGGGTCATCAAGCACAAGCTAACAATGAATTAGATTTCCCACGTGGTTATCACTTTGAAATTGGCGGTGGCTTTAGACAACCAGGCTCGGGTGTATCGGGTGATAAACAAGGCTATGGCCCTGCCCTTAAGCAGCAGATTCGTGATGCATATGGCTCTTACGTTGGTTTTGCTCTGCGTGGCGAGATGTTGCCGAACAAAGATACCTACATGGAAATTGACGAAAACGTTAAAGACAAATGGGGTATTCCGGTATCAAAGTTCCACTTTAAGTGGTCTGACAGAGAATTAAAGCAAATCGAACATGGTTTAAAAACTGCGAAGCAAATTCTAGAAAACATGGGTGCGACCGTTGGCGAACTCCCGCCTGCTGAAAAAGCGATTTCAAAAGGTGGCGAAATCATTCACGAAGTGGGTACCACACGAATGGGAAGCTCAAAGAAAGACTCAGTCACCAATCAATGGGGTCAAACATGGGATTGTAATAACCTATTTGTAATGGATGCGGGTGTATTTGCTTCTAACCCTCATAAAAACTGTACGCTCACCATCATGACACTGGCAATGCGTAATTCAACTTGGCTTGCTCAACAAATTGATAACGGGGTACTTTAATTATGCATCATCGTAACGAACACGACTCATATAACTATGTTTCTAACATGAGCCGCCGAGAGTCCTTAAAATGGCTTGGTCTATTAGCTGCGGGCTCAGCGATTGGTTTAACTGCTGGCTGCACAAAAGCACTTGAAGATGACGTTGCAGTCTCTGCAAAAGAGCATTGGCCTGATTTAGATATCAAGCCTGTAACCGCTAAAGGCTATGGTCAAGACCCTAATTTGGTGATGCCACCAGAGTCACCTTGGCCGCTAACCTTAACAGCAGACGAACTCACGTTGGTAGCGCTTTTATCTGATTACATTGTGCCGCGCGAAGGTGCTATTCCTTCAGCCAGTGAGCTACAAGTACCGGCGGTTATTAATGAGTGGGTAAGCGCACCCTATGAAGGCCAACAACGCGATAGAATTAAAATTTTAAACTCATTAGCGTGGCTTAACGATGAAGCACAGCTTCGTTTTAAAAAGCAATTTGTAGCACTTAACGAAAAGCAACATCGCGCGATTTTAGACGATATTGCGTTTTTAAACGAGCAAACACCTCTGCAATTTCAGCGCATTGGTAAAGCCTTTTTACGCTTTAAAGAGTTAGTGCTGGCAGCATTTTTCTGTACGCCTGAAGGCTGTAAAGACATAGGTTACCTTGGTAATGTGCCTATTGCAGGCGATTACCCAGGCCCTTCTGATGAAGCAAAAGCCCATTTAGATCAAGTTTTAGCTGAGCTTGGTTTAAGTGAGTACGCCTATACTGATTAACTTTCCCCCTTGTGTTATTTGTAACACAGTGCAGGGGGTCACTCCCCTGCTTTTTTAGGATTTAAGTATGTTTAAAACCCGCATTTTATTGCTCATTATTAGTCTTGTATTTAGTGGTCAATTATTCGCAAAACTGCCAGTGAGTGTGCAGCTATGGTCAGTCAAAGACACCTTAAAAAATGACTTTCATGGTACGCTTAAGTCTCTTGCCGAAATGGGGTTTGACGGCGTGGAGTTTGCCGGAGACTTTGGCCCATACTCAAATAACCCTGCAGCCTTAAAAACAAAGCTCAGTGAGTTAGGCTTAGTTGCCAGTAGTGCCCATATAGGCTTTGATGCACTCAGTGAAAACACTATTGATAGCACCCTGCTGTTTTACAAGACCCTTGGCGTTACTACACTTTATGTACCTTGGGATGAAAGAGCATGGCACCCTGAGGGAGTTAAATCTCTGGTTAAAGAGCTTACTAAAGTCAGTGATTATGCGACCCGTTTTGATATGAAAATCGGTTTTCACAATCATAATAAAGAGTTTAATGCATTTAATAACGCAACGTTTTGGGATTACATTGCCAGTAATACTCCCAAGACCATGCCATTGCAGTTAGATATTGGCTGGGTCAATTACGCTGCTAAAGATCCAATCTACTTTATTAAAAAGTACCCTAACCGCACGCTTGCTACGCACATTAAAGTTCGTACGATTGAGGGTAGCAACATGAGCCCGATTATCGGCGAAAACAACATTGATTGGCCTGCCATCATCGATACTTTAGAGTCGCACGGTAATACCAAGTGGTTAGTGCTTGAGCAAGAAGAGTACCCAAGCGGACTAACCCCACTACAAAGCGTTGCTAAATCAAAACAAAACTTAGATAAGATTTTACTTGGTTTGTAGGATTATTTTTGGAATGAGCTCGCTTTAAACACGTGAGCTCATGGCTTGGATTTTAATAGTCGCTACCTAATAGCTCTATATTAGGGTTCATCTTGCCAAGAGCTACTACCTTCAGAACGTTTTGCAAAGCTTTCTGGTTTCCTGATTGGTTTGTCTATACTTTTATAGAATATTAAGATTCCAGTTCCACCTATGACGGGGAGTAACCAAACCAGAACTATTTGTGCTACTTTTTGAAAAGYTTCAAAATCATTTCTTTTATAAATTACTAAACTAATCAAAATATTGAACACTATTAGCAACCCCAAGCCTGCTAGTGCATAGTTTTCCATACCTTAATCCTATTGATGTCAAAAACATACTGTGAAAACGACCGAACGACGGCTTAAATTGTTTGTTATACACTTTAAAAAAAACTGCTAATCGTCATTTCTTCGGTGTTTAAAGATAATTCGCCCAAATTGAAAACACAAAACTAAAAATACAATGAGAAAAATAAGTCCATTTACCCACTCAGGCAAAAACTCCACAATCTTCGGAGCAATGAGTTTTAGAATACCGAAAACGGCTACAATGAAAAGAATGAATGCAGTCCCTTTCACAAAAGCGCTCCTAAATTTCCGTTCAATACATCTGTTTATATTTTAAAAATACCAACGCCAAAATTAATTGCGGGAATATCCTTAAACGTACCACCCATCTCGCATAGGGACAAAAAGCGTGAGCTATATTAACAAGCGAGGACGATTCACATTCTTTAATCCCAGCATGCTCCTCCCAGATCTACAGCGGTTTGTTATGTGGCTTCCCCCTTTGATATAGTTTTAACAAATTACTTAAGGTATTGCTATCTCAGGTTTTTTTAAAATCTTTTATGTAAAGTTGAATACATTAATATACTCGCGTCGATCATTTTAATAAAAATATGCGCAAAGAACAGCTGGCAGTTTTCAATGGATCATTATCCTTAATGAAAATATATAACGTCGCTTATTCTACCAACCTATTTTACATTTATTATTATATCTCTCATCGCTAAACATCTTATTTAATTTCAACAAGCTAAATAAAACACAGCATTAAAAATTAATAATAAAACATTAAAAATTGCGTTTACTTTCATTTTTTTGGCAGATTGTATTATCTAAGTGGCGGAGTAATATATTAAAAAAACCTCTCAAGGACTGAGAATGAAAGTATTGAATTTAAGGAAGAGTTCAGAGAAAAGCACGCTTGCAGTGCTTATCACTTTAGCAGCCTTATTACTTTTCATATTAAAATCAGCATCAAAAATCCATCCATTCTACGAGCTACTTTTACTGGCTTTTACAATTATTTCGTTTGTAGTTGTATTTTTAATGTTAAGTAGCAAGAAAAAACTTACCATTTGTCGCCATGGTATTTTTTATAGCTCTGCGTTTGGGAATGTTCATATTGAACCGAACAAAACTAAAAAAATTAAACAATTTTCTAAATATGGTTTTAATTGTGTGGTAATCATTGGTCATGGCTATTTTATATTCGCGCCATTTTATTATTTAACGTCGAAACAAAAACAACGACTTAAAAGATATGATAATAACTTACTGCATTGGTTAGAGGTTACGCGTAAACGCAGTAAGTTTCAGGGCTTTTAATGCAAGTCAAAGTATAAAAAGCCCTTTGAAATAGTTACTTAATTTTGCCACTCTTTAAGTACGTCTTTCACATACTCATAGCGCCATGAGTTGAATAGATCTGGCTTTGATGCAGCTTTACGCTCATCTGCATCGAGCTTCCAATTCCAGCTGATCAGTTGGTTAATCTGTTTTTTAGAGGCCAATACATCTTCAGGAATACCCTGCTCTTTTGCAGCTTTGGTGATTTTTTGTTTAATATCTTTAGCGGCTTTTTTATATGCCGGAAAATCGATTAAACGTTTTAATTGTGCAGGTTGTTCGCTTACAGGAACGGCTTTACCACGCTCAATACATTTTAAAATTTCTACGCCCGAACGGTTCACTTCCATTGGCTCAACACCCGGCACTCTGCGTAACGCATTTAAACTTGCAGGCTTACGCTTAGCTATTTCAACCATGTTGTGCTCTTTTACCACAAAATTAAGCGCGAGGTTTTTGCGCTCTGCCTTTTCACGGCGCCATGCGGCAAGTTCGCGTAATACTGCTAAGTCGTGCGGTCGTAATTGCCAAGCATTTTTAATATCTTTATAAAGCTGATCTGCTGGTGGTTGGTAAGCACGTTTTTGCGCGACTAACTCGCTTTCGCTGATCACAATGTCAAAAAAGCCAGCTTCATCAATTTGTTTTTTAATAATTTCAAAACAAGGCAGTAAGTGGTACGTATCTGCAGCGGCATAATCTAGCTGCTTTTCTGTGAGTGGGCGCTGTAGCCAGTTAGTGCGTGATTCACTTTTATCAATTTCGATATCAAGCAACTCTTTAACCATGTGGGCAAAGCCCATGCAGTTTCCATGACCTAGTATTTGTAGAGCAAACTGGGTATCAAACAGCGGTGTTGGTACAAAGCCAGCGTATTTTAGAAACACTTCAATATCTTCTGACGGTGAATGCAATACTTTTAACACCTCTGGGTTTTTAAGTACTTGCCAAAAATCAAAAAGCGACAACTCAGCCAGAGGGTCGATTAACGCTAAATGCTCACCATCGTATACTTGAATAAGTGCAACTTCAGGGTAAAGCGTACGACGACGCATAAACTCGGTATCAATTGCCAGTACCGGTTTTCCTGTTATTTTTTCTACAAAATCATTTAATTGATTTTGCGTTTCGATCAGTTGATATTGCACTTATACCCCTTTCATTACCATAAAAAAGCCGGCTAATGCCGGCTTTAATTATTTTTGTTCGTCCTTTAAGGCTCTTCTTAGAATCTTACCAACGTTTGTTTTTGGTAGTTCATCTCTAAACTCAACGAGTTTAGGCACCTTATAGTTCGTTAAATTATCACGACAGTGCTTTATTATATCTTTTTCAGTTAAAGATTGATCTTTTTTCACGACAAAAACTTTAACTTGTTCACCACTGACCTCATGAGGAATACCAATAGCTGCTACTTCAAGCACGCCATCGTGCATAGCAACAACTTCTTCGATCTCATTTGGGAACACGTTGAAACCAGATACGATAATCATGTCTTTCTTACGATCAACAATATAGAAGAAACCTTCATCATCGTAAGTTGCAATATCACCTGTTGCAAACCAACCGTCTTTTAAGCACTCGGCTGTTGCATCTGGGCGGTTATAGTAACCTTGCATAACTTGTGGGCCTTTAACCCAAAGCTCGCCTGGCTCCCCTTTTGCTGCTTCTTCACCATTTTCAAGCATAAGCTTAATTTCAGTGCTAGGAGCAGGTAAACCAATTGAACCGTTATAACCTTCAAGGTCGTAAGGGCTAACAGTTACAAGTGGTGCACACTCAGTTAGGCCATAACCTTCCATTAATTTTGTTTTCGTTACAGCTTGCCATTTTTCAGCAACTGGGCGCTGTACCGCCATACCACCGCCAAGTGACATTTTTAAGCTTGAGAAATCAAGTTCAGCAAAACCTGGGGTATTTAGTAAACCGTTGAATAAGGTATTTACACCCGTTACCGCGGTAAACTTGTGTTGTGCTAACTCTTTTACAAAGCCAGGCATATCACGAGGGTTTGTAATAAGTACGTTTAAACCACCGTATTTCATAAATGTTAGGCAGTTCGCAGTCAAAGCAAAGATGTGGTAAAGCGGCAGTGCCGTAATAACCACTTCTTTTCCGCGCTCTAATACTTTGTCTAAACAACCTGATACTTGTTCAAGGTTACCAACCATGTTGCCATGAGAAAGCATTGCACCTTTAGATACACCGGTTGTACCACCTGTGTATTGCAAGAATGCTAAGTCATTTAAATCAACTTCTGGCTTTTTGTAGCTCGCTTCGTTACCAGCAAGCGCATCTGCAAATTTGATTGCATTTGGCAATGTGTAGCTAGGCACCATTTTCTTAACGTGCTTAACCACAAAGTTTACGATGTGCTTTTTAAGGCCTCCCACCATATCACCCACTTGAGTAACCACGATGTGCTTAACGTTGGTTTTTGGTAATGCTTTTTCTAGGGTATCGGCAAAGTTAGCAAGAATGAAAATTGCTGATGACTCAGAGTCATTTAACTGATGCTCTAATTCACGCACGGTGTAAAGTGGGTTTACGTTTACCACTACACAGCCGGCACGAAGAATGCCTAAAATAGTCACAGGCGTTTGTAGTAGATTCGGCATCATCACCGCTACTTTATCGCCTTTTTTCAGACCAAGATCATTTTGAATGTACGACGCAACACGTTTTGTAGCACTGTCTAACTCACTATAGGTCAACACTTTACCCATGTTGGTAAAGGCTGGAAGGTCACTATAGTCAGCAAAACTTTTTTCAAACAAGTCGAGTAGCGAGTGATAATGCTCAGGGTCGATTGTTTCAGGCATACCTTCTGGGTAGCGTTTAAGCCAGATTTTTTCCACTCTTAGCTCCTGTTTATAATTATATTTTTTAATAACCTTAATCTAACTAAGGCCGTTTCTCAATGGAGTAAATACTCTAATGGTGCAGATAATCCCACATTTGGTGCAATTATACAATTAACTTGCTTTATACTGCCCAATAAATGCATGAATGTGCTCTAAGGTTAATGCAGGACTTTGCATATGGCAATGGTGACCTCCAGGTATCTCATGAATTTTTAACTCCTTGTAATATTTACCATATGCCTCTAGGTTATCTCTAACAAAAGGATAACCCTTATCCCCTAGGATAAGCTGACATGGTGCGGTAATTTGTTTGATGGTTGCAATACATTGCGCCTCATCAAAGCGAAATCCTGAGTGATTTTTAAGCTTAGGATCGGTTGTTAAATACCACTTCCCTGCTTTTTCGTAACTATTTCGTGTCATTAAAAGCTCTGCTTGTGGGTATTCAAGGTCGCCACTTGCAAGCCTTGCACTAATAATGTGCGCTATTGAGTCAAATGCGCGAGGGCCTTTACTGTTTACCCGCGCTCTATTTAATATCGCTTTACGAAGTTGGCCGCTCACTTCATTGCTGTTGGTTGTAACGCAGCCAATTCCCTCAATAAAGTTTACCGATGCCACCTTTTCAGGGAAGCAGCTCGCAAAAACGCCAGCGACCATAGCGCCCATAGAATGGCCAACTAAATGCACTTTCGTTACATCAAGTGACTCAATAAACCGATAGACGTCATCAACATAATCAATAAAGTAATAATGGGCGTCACTGCTTCGCCAATCAGACAAACCATGGCCAGGAAAATCAAGGCAATACCAACGCTGGTTTAACTGCGCGTTTTGTAACATAGGTATGTAACTATGTGCGTTATCAAGCCAACCATGTAAGGCAACCACAACCTCTTCGCCATGACCAAAGGTTAGGCCATGCATTGCCTGAGTGCCAGTTTGAAAAGAAAAAGGTTGCACAATTGCTCCTATTTATTAAGCGTTTCAACTTAAAGGCGTTTATTTATCGTCTGGCTAGTATACAATAATCCTCGCAGTATAAATAAGGGCACAATAATAAGGTTACATCAATGAAATTAAAATTAAGTCTTTTAGCATTATTATGCTCAGCAGGCTCAGTAATGGCTGAATCAGCACCAAAAAACATCATTTATATGATTGGTGATGGTATGGGCCCGGCGTACACAACTGCATATCGTTACTTTAAAGATGATCCAAATACTAAAGTTGTTGACCCAACTGTTTTCGATACTATTTTGCGTGGTATGGCACATACCTACCCTGACGATCATACCTATGTAACAGACAGCGCAGCAGGTGCAACAGCACTGAGCAGTGGTCATAAGAGTTATAATGGCGCAATTGCTGTTGATACTGATAAAAAACCAGTAAAAACTATGCTTGAAGTTGCCAAAGAGCGTGGCATGACAACAGCACTCGTAGCTACTTCGCAAATCAATCACGCTACACCAGCAAGCTTTGCTTCACACAATGAATCACGCCGTAACTACGACGAGATTGCTAACGACTATATCGATAACAAAATCGCGGGTAAATTACCGGTTGATTTAATGCTAGGTGGCGGCACGAAATATTACGTTCGTGAAGACCGTAACCTAGTAGAAGAGTTTAAAGCGGCTGGCTATCAGTACAGCGATGACTTCGCAGCAATGAATGACTTGAAGCAAGTTCCTGCTCTTGGTTTATTTGCTGAAGTCGGTTTACCGTTTGCGCTTGACGAAAATCCAACGCGCCTTACGCAAATGACAACTAAAGCGCTTGATTTACTTGATGGTCAAAACGACAAAGGTTTCTTTGTGATGATCGAAGGCAGCCAAATTGACTGGTGTGGTCATGCAAACGACATCGCATGCGCAATGGGCGAAATGGACGACTTTGCTAAATCGATTGAACAAGCAAAAGCGTATGTAGATAAAAACCCTGATACCCTGCTTGTTATCACCGCCGACCACTCAACAGGTGGCTTAACACTTGGTGCTCATGGTCAATATAAGTGGGAAACTGACGTTGTTAAAGGTGTTAAAGCAACAGCTGGCACTATCACAAAAGATCTACTTGAAAGCGATGATTTAAAAGCAGTATGGCAAAAGTATTCTGATATCGAGTTTACTGATGCAAACAGCATTAAGCTTAGCCAAGCTAAGAAAATGGGTGATAAAGCACTACTACTTGCAGTAAAAGATATTATCAATCATGCCAGCTTCACAGGTTGGACTACTGGCGGCCACACCGCTATTGATGTACAAGTATTTGCCTATGGTAAACGTGCTGAAGATTTCTACGGTTCGCAAAACAATACTGCGATTGCCGACAAACTGATTGATTATATTAAACAGTAATTTATATTGAATACCGTCCAATCATAAAAAAAGCCTAAACAATTTGTTTAGGCTTTTTTGTGAATTCAGTTTCACCAATTATACCAGTTAGCTAAGCATATACATCAACGCCAATAAGGCTTTGCACTTCGGCGCGGCGCTCTAAGTTAGCAAATTCTGTATAGGTTGAAATAGCACGACTGGTTTTTGGGTTGCTTGGTTTGTCATAAATTGTTTGCTGATAGTTTTGCGACTCAGCTTTAAATTCATCAGCAATAGCAACAGCTTGAGGGCTTGATTTAACATACTCTGTTGACGATTTTTGCTCAGCCGTTTGCTCTGATATAGCTTTGGGCTTATCAGTAACGGTATTTTTACGGCTATATTGACCGGGAATGTCACCGGTATAAAAGCCTGAGCCAATAGGTAAAGTCAAACTCGTAATTCCAAATCAAACATGAATAAATTATGTGCCATAACTAACGGGCACGCAAGTCCCGTTATTCTTTCAGTTACTCTCGGCCTGGTAGCTTTTTCCAAGTCACTGTATCACGAACATATTTAGGCTGTGCATTGGCTGCAGTCACCGTTTCACCGCTAGCGAATGCAGTGGCAACCGAGGCCAGCATGTACTTTGCATCAGGCAGTAAAATGTTTTCATTTAAGCTTACATTTGCCAAACCTGTAACAAGTGCAGGATAGGTCTGCCAACCCGTACCCACCGCTGCCGCTGTTGTTCCAGGTAACGTTAGCAACTCAGGTTTAATGACTTGCTCTTCATCAACTAGCGTCATTAAGCCATTATCATCAGCTTTATAATGAGCGTAATAAATCTCACCCATACGTGCATCAATCGCAGAAAACACATCGTTAGCTTGGTCTTGCTCAAACGCTTGTTGTGCCATCATCTGCAATGTTGATACGCCAACCAAAGGTAAGCGTGCGGCATACGCTAAACCTTGAGCAATCGCAACACTAATACGCACGCCAGTAAAGCTACCCGGTCCTTGACCAAAGCCAATCACATCTAAGTCGGCTAGTTTACATTGTGCCTTTGCGAGTAACTCATCAATTAAAGGCAAAATCTTTTGACTGTGCTGCTGAGGGCACTCTTCAAAATGATGAAATGTTTGCCCTTGATAATGTAGCACCAGCGATAAAGCTTCAGTTGATGCATCTAAGGCAAGAATATTGTGTTTAATCATCTAAGTTACTCTAATTGATCTGTTCTAAAAACGCGTTTGCCATTGCTAAATCGCGTGTGCGGCGCATGGGTGGCAAACTTTTTAAAAATACTTGGCCGTAATGGCGTGTTACTAAGCGGTTATCACAAATAACCAACACACCTTTATCTTTACTATCGCGAATAAGTCGCCCTACCCCTTGCTTTAATGCAATGACCGCTTGGGGTAATTGAATATGGGCAAATGGGTCTTTGCCTTGTAACTGGCAATCTTGCATTTTTGCTTGCAATAATGGGTCATCAGGTGCGGCAAACGGCAATTTATCAATGATAACACAACTTAATGTGCTGCCTCTAACATCTACGCCTTCCCAAAATGAGGCTGTGCCGAGTAAAACGGCATTTCCGTGACGGGTAAACTTCTCAAGGATAATGCGTTTAGACATTTGTCCTTGCATATAAACCGGATAATCCATTTGTGTGGTTAAACCTTCAGCCACTAAGTGCATCATACGATAACTAGTAAACAGCACAAAACAGCGACCTTTTGCTGATTTAATCAACTCAAGGGTCAGCTTGATAATTGCATGGGGCATATTATTCGCATGAGACTCAGGTAAGTAGCGCGGTAAGCAAAGTAGCGCTTGTTGTTGGTAATCAAACGGACTTTCAACAATCATGCTTTGCGTTGGTTTTAAACCAAGGCTAGCGTTAAAGTGTTCTAATTCGTTATCGACCGATAGAGTCGCCGATGTAAACACAAAACCTGCTCCTGTGTCTTTCATCATTTGTGCGAATTTAGCCGATACATTGAGCGGTGTAATGTTTACCGTTAGGTATCGCCGAGTGGTTTCGTACCAATAACTATAGCCCGTTTGGGCTGTATCAAATACCCGCTCTAACTGACCTTTAAAGGCCAGCGTACGCTCAAACGGATGCTCTATTTTTTCGCTACGATCCAAGCATAACTTTAATACTTGGTATAAAAAGTCGAGGTCGCTAATGACCCGGTGCAGTGCTGCACAAATATCTTTATCAGCCAGCTTTTCACGCCAATCACCACGGCTACCATCAACCCCAAACTGCAAGCGTAAATCTGCCACGCTAGTTTCTAACTTGTTGAGAGTTTTGCCTAATTGCAGCATGTCAGGGATATCGGCACGGTAAATTGCTCGTAAGTCATTAATTAAATCCACCAGCTTTTTGGTGCTAACACTTTCACCAAAATAGTCACTGGCAATTTCACTGAGCTGATGCGCCTCATCAAAGATATAGGCGTCTGCCGTAGGCATTAATTCAGCAAAGCCTGTATCTTTTACAGCCATATCTGCAAAAAATAAATGATGGTTGATCACCACCACGTCAGCTTCCATGGCATTTAAGCGGGCTTTACGAATGTAGCAATCTTGAAAATCGGGGCACTCTTTACCCAAACAGTTATCTGCGGTTGAGCTAACATAAGGCAGTACTTTGGCGTCTTCTTCTATGCCAATACAATCTGCTAAATCGCCTGAACGGGTTTCACTTGCAAACTTTGCCACCATCGCGAGTTGATGCATTACATCAGGATCATCTGTTGGTACATGCGCAACATGCTGACTTAAGCGATAGGTACACAAATAATTCGCACGGCCTTTTAAAAGGGCAACTTTTTTAGTGGCGCTTAGTGCTTTGACTAAGTTGGGTAAATCCCGATGAAACAACTGCTCTTGTAGTGCTTTTGAACCCGTTGAGATGATGGTTTTGCCTTTTGATTTTAACGCAGGCGCTAAGTAAGCGTAGGTTTTACCCGTGCCTGTGCCCGCCTCAACCACTAATTGGTGACGTTTTTTTAAGGCATCATCAACTGCAACAGCCATGTCAATTTGTGGCTGCCGAGGAGTATATCCATCAAGAGAAAGTGCAAGGGGGCCAGTGGCACTGAAAAGTTGTTTGATAAACTTCGCCAATAGATTAAAAGTGATGGGCAGATTTTACGTAACTGACTTGCCAAGGGCAAGACTAAATGAGGAAGCAAGGCTTCCTCATGGTTAAAAGTATGATTGGGTTTAAATCATTGTCCTTGAATCGTTAATGTAACGCCCGATGCAGCTCGATAACCTTGTAAATCTATGTACCAAGTGCCAGCTTGTGGGTTATCAAATTGACAACTTTCTTCGTTACCATTTTTGTACGGCCGACATAGATAATTTGAACTTGTTGACGCTGAGCCATAGTTAACATACAAATCTGCATCGCCACTACCGCCAGTAATCGTCACCGTTAAATTACTAAGGCCTGCGGGTATTTGTTGAGTAAAGCGCTGCCAACTTCCGGTAGCCACACTCACGTTTGTCTCAGTTCGGTCAACGTTTTCGCCGCCACCTGAGGTGCTATAACTTCCCGTGAGTGACACATTCGAAATCTCATTCCACGCTTCAACCATGACATGATACGTGCCAGTTTGAACTGACGACATCACACAGCTTTCATTACTTGTAGAGGTTGTGCTTTTACAATCAAAATCCTGTAAGGTCGGCTTAGCGCCAAATTTAACGTATAAATCAGCATCGCCCGAGCCGCCCTCGGTTACAAACTCAAGGTTACTGCTCATTGCGGGTACATCAAGTGTAAAGAATAACTGATCTTTTGCTGCGCCCGACAAACCTGTTTTAGCTACGCCATTTTCAAGCTGATTAGTCGGCTCAGTTACCACATCACCAGCGTTCTTTGCCATTTCAGCAACATAGCTCACTGCCAATTTTGCAAATTTACTCGCGTGAGCCGCATCAAATTGGGCATCATTTGATGTGTGGATCAATGGGTTAATATCACTCATTGTTGATTCAAATGGCATTGAGGCGGCAAACCCTTGTTGATACCAAGAGGCATGATCTGAGCAGCCATAACCACATTGATCAAAGCCATAGCTCACTGTGGGCTGGTAAGCATCGAGCAACTGCGATAAATACTGATTTTGCGATGAGTTAGTGTAGTCGGTCATCATCACAATATCTGTGTTGCTGCCGTTATTGCCAGTCATATCAAACTGCACCATACCTACAACATTCTTACCCTGTGTTTTATAACTTTGGGCAATATCTTTTGAGCCCCTAAGGCCTACCTCTTCAGCGGCAAACCCCATAATTTGAATGGTTCGCTGAGGTTGGTAGTTATTTTCCACAATTGCTTTGAGGGTTTGTGTGAGCACTGCAATACCAGAGGCATTATCATCTGCACCAGGAGCACGACCATTACTTGGATTAGACTGATTGATTGAGTCTAAATGACCACCAATAACGACGATTTCATCGGCTTTTTCTGCACCAGGAATGGTCACAATAACTGATGATTGTGAAAAACTATGGTTAAAATACTCAACACTTATATCACTGCGGCTACTGGCTATTTGCTGCCAATGGCTCTTTAACCAATCAGCTGCATCAACACCACTTTGCACTGAATAATATCGGTTATGAAAGTTCATCATGCTATTAACCGTATCGCTCAGTTCGCTACTATCAATCGATGATATTAGTGCGTTAACTGTCGCGGCATTATCAATACTGTAGTTTACTAGGCTCGCATTCATAGCTGTCTGAGCTACAGTATTTAATTGCTGAGTATAGAGCTCGGCATCTGCTAATGAGTCATGGGCTACAAAACCACCGCAGCGATGATAGTTATCGTGCATAAACTCACTTAACCCAGCGATATCCTGCTTGTTAACGCGCATAAAATTAACTTGATTCAAAGCCGATTTTTGCATCGCAAAATTACTGCTTTGTTTACGTTTACTTACTGTATCTTGTTGAAAGTGCTCTGCAGCAAGGGCATCAATAGTGACCCAAATTGTTTCGTCTTGCGCTGCATAACTTAGTTGGCTCAGTGACAGTGTGGCAAAGCCCACTAGGCACTGTGTTAGGCGGGTTGTCATAATCAATCCTTTTATGATTTGCATTTTAATGAAAATAAAAAAAGGGAGCCGAAGCTCCCTAAAAGGGTGGCTAGTTAGCCGAAATGGTGAGTGTTACACCACTTGCAGCGCGATAGCCGCGAAGGTCGATATACCAAGTACCCGCTTGTGGGTTTGTAAATGTGCAAGTTTCGCTATTGCCGTTTTTATAAGGACGGCAGTCATAGCTAGAGGTGGTCGATTGCGAACCAAAGTTCACATACAAGTCAGCATCACCAGAGCCACCAGAAATAGTCACATCAAGTGACGAATAACCCGCATCTAGGTCTTGAGTGAAACGAGTCCAGCTATTTGTGCCAACACTTAAGTTAGACTCAGTACGGTTAATCGGTGTTACACCACCACCGCTGCCCGAATCAAAGCTACCTGTAAGTGATACACCTGAAATTTGATTCCACGCTTCTACCATTACGTAGTAAGTACCCGCTTGTACATTACTTATAGCGCAGCTTTCTGTGCTAGTAGATGAAGTGCTTTTACAATCAAAGTTGCTCAGTGTTGGTTTTGCGCCATACATAACGTAAAGATCTGCATCACCACTTCCACCAGTTGTATTGAATTGTAAATTCGTTGCGTCTGCTGGCACCTCAAGAGTAAAGAACATTTGATCTTTAGCAGCGCCACTGATCCCTGTGCGTGCAACGCCATTGGTTAGCTCTTCATCACCGCCCGGAGGTGGCTCAGTTGTACCACAGCTACTACCTGCACTTAAGCTCGAAGTCACACCAACCGCCGCAAGAGCTGCTTGAACATCTGCTGGGTCATAGCTTAAATCACAGGCCGCATCCATCACGCCGTTACCTGCTAAATCCCAGTTTGTGCTGGCTGTCCAGTAAAGTTGGTTAGCGCGTGCCATCACAACAAACGCCTTTTGCGTATCCCAACCTGGTGTGGTTGCAAGGTTATAAAATGCCTTGTTGAATACACCTGAGCTGTAGTGAACATCCATACCAGAGTAGTAATTGTTTTGATGGTCAATTGAGCTTCCATCTTGGGTTGGGTTATTCATGTAACGTAGTGCACCGTTACCTTTAAAGATTTCCTGACCCACTAACCAGTCGTTTGAGCCTTTCATGTAAAACTCAGCCGCTTCACCTGCCATATCAGAGAAGGCTTCGTTCAAACCACCTGATTTACCAGAATAAACAAGGCCTGAGTTTTGTTCGGTAAAACCATGGCTTACTTCATGCGCCGATACATCAAGACTTACCAGTGGATAGAAGGTATTTTGACCATCACCAAAGGTCATGGCACTGCCATCCCAAAACGCATTTTCATAGTTATTGCCGTAATGAACGCGCATTTTCAATTGGAAAGTTAATGGCGCAGTGCCGACCCAATCGTTATACATATTAAAAATGACGTTACCGAAATAATGCGCATCATTTAAAGGCGAGTACGCACCGTTAATTTCTTTAAAGGTATTTTCTGGGCATGTAAACGAGTACGCTGTTGAACCACTTGTACCGCCATTTAAGTTAATGGTTCTTACATTGGCGTTATTCATCGTACAGGTGCTGCCAGACTGAGTAACATCTAGACTATCAAAGTCAGTACCGTAGATGTATTTACCGGTTTTTAAGTTACCACCAGGGCCTGTTGCACTAGCATGTTGTAAGTTATCGAAGCTAAATAAAACTTCACCGCTGTTAGCATCAATAATTTGATACGGACGAGATGGGTTGTCGCCATACGTCACATAAGATACTTCATACACTAGGTGTGCAACACTGTCCTCATCTAGCCAAATTGCTAAACGTGACTGTTCATTATGCTTTTTTAACCCAACCGATTTAATTGCAGCAGGTGAATTAGCCAGGCCTTTTGCCATTGCTTTTTTCTTGTTTAGTGCCGGAGACACTGAGTCGATGTCGGCGGCAATGTCATACACCGCTGCACCATGTGCGCGCTTTAATTGGCCATTTCCATCAAATGTAAGGCTAACCGTATCGCCGATAACAGGTAGACCTTGATACATCTGCTGATAACGACGCGTGGTGTTGCCGTTACTGGTTTTGATTTCTTTTAATACAACTAAATCATTCCCTGCACCTAAACCAACTAACTGATTTGGATTTGCACTCAATACAGATGATGCATTGGTTTGCAAAGCTTGATTAATCCCTGTTTGTTCGTTTAGGTATTTCTTGTTCGCAGCTACTGCACTTGTTGCTTGAGTCAAAGCAAAAGCAGCAAGAGTTGCTAATGTGATTTTAGATAAATTCACGTTTACGCTCCGTTAGATTGTTATGTATTTAATATTTTCCTAGTAACCGGACTGCACTGTTCCCGATTAGTGACCAGCCTAGATTGAATGGAGCGAAATTGAAAATGAAACAAAAAATTTACAAATAAAGTATTAGCTCTAAATTAAAAAGCCATAATTAACAGCAGGATAGGAATTCAAAGGTTTATAGAATGTTAATAAATACATTTAAAGTGTAAAATTATTGATACAAAATAATAACATTTATTAAACATTTGTACCTTTTATTTGTTTTTATTTTGCTCATCTCATTATTTGTGATTCACAGCTAAAAGGATTAGATATCCATAAAAAAGTCTGGGTACATAACTTGCAGCAATGCCAAGTATCTAGGATTTAAGGACTAAGCATGATTACTGATCTGATACAAAACGAATGGCTAAATAAGCCATGGCTGGTCGTCATTGGTGGTACTGTATTAGCCGCCACAGCTTTGTTTTTATTAAAGTTTGTAATCATCTATTGCTTAAAGAAATGGACCCAACGAACCGACTTTGTTTTCGACTCATTACTGGTTGACTCACTGTCTACACCATTAACCTTATGCACAATGATGGTGCTTGTGATCATTTTTGGTCAGTTATTAAACACCACCGGCTTTATGGCTGAGCACCCCTTACCTATTGCGGCCACCGCTAAAGCCATTTGTATTTTTGCCTTAGTGTTATTTTTAGACCATTTCTTATTTGGCACCGTTGATTATTACAGCGCCCGCTCTGTAGTGGTTTCGAATAGTCATAGCATCATTAAAGGCTTGATCCGCTGCGCAATTGTGTGTGTTGGCTTATTGGTGTTATTAGGCACGTTGGGTATATCAATCACTCCGATTATTGCCTCTTTGGGCATTACCTCTCTTGCCGTCGCTTTGGCTTTGCAACCGACACTCGAAAACTTCTTCTCTGGCGTTCAGTTGGTGATTGATAAACCTATTCGGGTCGGCGACTTTATAGAGCTTGAAAGTGGCGACCAAGGCTTTGTTGAGAAAATTGGTTGGCGCTCAACCTGGGTAAAAATGTTGCCAAATAACATGATAGTCATCCCCAATAGTCAGCTGTCTAAATCACGCATCATTAACTATTTTTACCCAGAAAAAGAGCTCAGCGTCCCCGTCGAAGTGGGTGTTCATTATGGCTCCGACCTTGAAAAAGTTGAGCAGGTTACGTTGGATGTAGCAAGGCAGATATTAAAAAGTCATGAATGGGGCGTTGATGATTACGAAACCTTTGTGGTCTTTCATACATTTGATCAATCAAGCATCAATTTTACGGTGATGTTAAGAGCAAAAGAGTACTTTAACCGCTTTTGGGTAAAATCAGCTTTTATTAAAGCATTACACCAACGTTACGCAGAAGAAGGAATTGTTATTCCTTACCCAATCAGAGCTATTAATACCAGCCAAGAATCAGCCCAGTTTAAACAGGCTGATTGACCTAACTGGACTTATCATAATTGCGCTTTTGTCGGGTTTATTTTGTCTCTTTTGAGACATTATTAACAGCGATTATACATATGCAATCAGCACCTTGAATTTTTACTCTAAAATGTCATAAAAATCGCATAAACACTGTGACATACCTATATTAGAGGCGTACTATATGCGGCCAGAAAGTGACTGCTTTCTGCGTCTTGTTATACAAATATTTAAGGTCAAACAATGAATGCTTGGTACCTCATTTGTTTTCTTTCAGCATTAGCTATTTTTATTGCTTTTGCTAACCAATACATCCTCAAAATGCAAACCACGATTGCTATAACAACAGGCTCTGTTGTTATTTCTTTGCTTCTTATACTTGCCGTTAAAATGCTCGGTGATAGCACGGCCCTCGAAATGACTCAAATTGTCTCAAGTATCAACTTTAATCAGTTGCTACTAAAAGGCATGCTCGGGTTTTTACTGTTCGCGGGTGCGCTGGAAATCAACTTAGCAGCCCTTCGTAAACAACGGTGGGAAATTACCGCATTAGTGTTATTTTCAACCATAACCTCAACGGTCATTGTTGGTTACTTAAGCTATTATTTGTTTGCTTTTGTAGGCTGGCCTGTACCGTTTATTTACTGCTTGTTGTTTGGTGCTTTAATCAGCCCAACCGACCCGATTGCAGTGTTAGCCATTATTAAACAAATGCGAGCCCCAGAAGGTATTTCTGTGCAAGTTGAAGGTGAGTCTTTGTTTAATGATGGTATTGGTTTGGTGATTTTCACAACGATATTTTCAGTGGCCTTTTATGGCACCGAAGCCACCTTTACTGACGTTGCTGAATTGTTCTTAGTTGATGCAATTGGTGGTATAGTGTTTGGTCTCGTGATTGCGTTAGTCGGGCATTTTTTAATTATTAATAGCCGCGATGTTAACATTCGTTTGCTACTAACCCTGACCATTCCAACAGCCGGCTTTGCAGCAGCGAATATTTGGGAAATCTCAGGTGCACTTGCTATGGTCACCAGTGGTATTTTACTTGGCAATATTACTCGTTCAAAAGCAACAGAGCGTACGGGGCCTGAAGATACTCGCTACGTGAAAGACTTTTGGCATGCCACCGATAGCTTTTTAAACGCCTTGCTGTTTTTGATTATCGGTATGCTCATCGTCACTATGCCGATTACTCTTGAAGAAATTGGCTTAGGTTTACTGATGGTACCTGTGGTGTTGCTGGCTCGTTTTATAAGTGTAGGTGCACCATTTGTGTTCTTTAAAAAGTATCGCCAATACGATAAGCACTCGGTGAAAATACTCACTTGGGGTGGCTTACGGGGTGGTCTAGCGCTGGCAATGGCAGCTGCCATCCCACGCGATCAAGTAATGATTGCAGGCTCAGACCTTCATAACCTAATTGTTATTGTCACCTACGTGGTAGTGATTTTCTCGATTATCGTACAAGGTTTAACAATTTCGCCGTTGATCCAAAGTAGTATTCAATCAGCAGAAGCAAAAAATTAAGCACAGCTTTTTGCTCTAAAGGCTCGTTTATCGGGCCTTTTTTTGTGCTTTATCGGCATACATTCGCGTGTCTGCAACAGCGAGTAACTTCGTCAGTGAACAAGGTTGCTGATCAGAAAAATCGGCAATACCATAAGAAAAGCCAAGTTCAACTTGGTTATTAAAGCTATTAGGTAAGTCACTGAATGACAACAACAAGCGTTGCATTATGGTGTCGCATTCGCTGGTATTTAAATCTGTAAATAAAATCACAAACTCATCACCGCTCAAACGTGCATATAAATCAGCCTTGCGACAACAGTTCTCTAGTAATCCTGCAAAATCTCTCAGTACTCTATCCCCGGCTGCATGACCAAATTTATCGTTAATCGCTTTAAAATTATCTAAATCAATAAACACTAATTTTGCTTTTAAATGCTGGCGAATACACAAATCAAGATAATGCTCTGCGGTGCTAATAAAACCGCGACGATTAGGCAATAAAGTAAGCTCATCGGTAGTTGCTAACTGCATGATTGCAAACTCTCGCTCGACGATTGCTGCAAAGTCTTGTAAGGCTTTAATTTCTTGTTTGTTAAAACTGCGCGGTTGATGATCGATAAGGCACAAAGTGCCAATTCTATTTCCTGATTTAAGTGTAATTGGGCAGCCCGCATAAAAGCGAATATTTGGGTCACCCATTACCAGTGGGTTATCAGCAAAACGCTTATCGTTTAAGGCATTTTCAACCACAAGTGGGTCTTTGTATAAAATTGCATGGGCGCATAAAGAAACGTCTCTTGCGGTCTCTGTTACATCGAGCCCCACACATGACTTAAACCATTGCCTGTGCTCGTCAATTAAACTGATAACACAAATTGGTACAGAGAAAAATTGCTGGGCAAGGCGAGTGATTCGGTCAAAGGCGGGTTCACTTTGAGAGTCTAAAACATCTAATGAGCGAAGCTCTTCAAGCCTAGCTTGCTCATTTAATGGCACTGAGGGTCGTTCCATTGAATTGCCTTGTAAGTTACAACACAAGTGTTTCTTAACGTTAGCAGAAAAAACCGCACAGTTGCATAAAAACAAATTTTATATTGAGTATTAAGCCCATGTATCTAGGTGTTTATTACCCTCTTCATCTTCTTCTATGGCACTTTTGTTGCCTTTATCTTCTTTTTTAGCGGCTTTTTTGCGGCGTTCTATTTCACGTTTTTGGCGCTTTTCAAGCTCAATTCGCTGCACGTTCGCATCTTTTACGCCCGCAATATGAAACGCACCTTTACTTTCCAACTGTAAGCGCGTAATTCGACCTAAAAAGGGGATCATGATATCCATTTGTACCTCCTATCTATCCATTTATTATCGGCAGTTATAGCATATACTTTAATTTCGCAAAAAAATGCTTGCCATAGATTAGCAAAGCATGTTTATCTATATACGTAACTTATTTAAACAGATTTACGCACTGGTTTACACAAACGAGTGCAACACAGGAAAAATTATGCGCTTCAATCTGACAACTATCCATCATCACCATCATTCACCGGAATAGCCTGTCAGGTTTTTCGCTGAGAGGTTATTCCTAAAAGGAACCTCTGGCGAGCAATCAACTAAATTATTTATTTTCGCCCTGAGGTTCCCTCGGGGTTTTTAGTTTTTGAATTAAAGGAAAATGAATAATGAGCAATACCAACCGTTTACGAATCGCCATCCAAAAAGGCGGCCGCTTATCAAAAGACTGCCAAGAGTTACTAAAACAACTTGGTGTTAAATTAAATCTTCGTGAACAACGTTTAATCGCACATTCAACCAACATGCCAATTGATGTACTTCGTGTACGCGATGACGATATTCCGGGCCTAGTAATGGACGGTGTGTGTGACCTAGGTATCGTTGGTGAAAACGTACTTGTTGAAGTTCAAGCCGAACGCGAACGCCAAGGCGTGGCATTCGAGGTAAATAAACTTTCTAAGCTTGATTTTGGTTACTGCCGCCTTGCACTTGCATGGCCACAAGAACTTGGTCCACAAGATAAAAGCTGGTTTGAAGGTAAACGCATTGCCACTACTTACCCAGAAATCTTAAGCCAATACCTAAAACGTGAAGGCATTAATGCAAGCACAGTAATGTTAACGGGCTCTGTTGAAGTTGCACCTCGTGCTGGTTTAGCTGATGCAATTTGTGACCTAGTGTCTACCGGTGCAACCTTAGAAGCAAACGGCTTAATGCAAGGCGACACCATCTTAGAATCAAATGCATGTTTAATTCAAAATAAAGACCTTACTGATCAAAGCAAACTTGATTTAATCAACACGTTAATGCCGCGTTTACGTGGTGTGCGCCAAGCAAAAGAAAGTAAATACATCATGCTACACGCACCAAAAGCAAAGCTTGATGAAGTATGCGACTTACTACCAGGTACTGGCCAACCAACTTTACTATCGCTTGCTGGTAGCGACGATTATGTTGCACTACACATGGTTAGCAGCGAAACCCTTTTCTGGGAAACAATGGAACAGTTAAAAGCACTGGGTGCCAACTCAATTCTTGTTATGCCAATTGAAAAAATGATGGAGTAATTATCCATGTTTCGCTGGAATGAGGAAAATCAACAAGCACAGCAGGCGGTACTTACCCGCCCTGCTGTTACTGCAAGTAAAGAGGTTGAAGCTATTTGCATCGATATCTTAAATGCAGTTAAAACTGAGGGTGACGCAGCGTTATTAAAAATGGCAAAAGAGTTTGATAAGCGCGAAACACCTCGCTTATTAGTGCCAGTTGAAGAAATAAACCAAGCTGAGCAGTTATTATCAAACGAATTAAAAGCCGCCATCGAAACGGCCTATGCCAATGTAAAACGTTTTCACCAAGCACAATTACCAAAAGACATTAAGTTAACAACGCAACCTGGCGTATTGTGTGAACTTAAATATCAAGCCATTGAAGCGGTAGGCATTTACGTGCCAGGTGGCAGTGCGCCACTACCATCGTCAGTGATTATGCAAGGGGTGCTTGCACAGTTAAGTGGTGCACAAACCGTTGTGCTAACTACACCTGTAAAAGCCGACGAAACAATCAACCCTGCCATTTTATATGCGGCAAAGCTATGTGGTATTAAAACCATTGTAGAAAGTGGCGGCGCAGGTGCCATTGCAGCGATGGCATACGGCACAGAATCAGTGCCTAAAGTGAACAAGATTTTTGGCCCAGGAAATAGCTTTGTCACCATGGCAAAACAACTTGTTGCGCAAACTATTCCGGGCATGGCGATTGATATGCCGGCTGGCCCTTCTGAAGTGCTAGTGATTGCTGATGAGCGTGCAAACCCTGAATTTATTGCGGCAGATTTATTGTCGCAAGCAGAGCACGGCGCTGATTCGCAAGTTATTTTACTATGTAACAGCGAACGCATCATTAAAAAAACACAGCAAGCCTTAACAGAGCAGCTAGCAAAGTTGAGTCGTAAAGACACTGCCGAGCAAGCCCTTGCTAACTCAAGCTTGATTTTAGTGGACTCGGTTGAGCAAGCCTTTTCGGTGTCTGCTGAATATGGTCCTGAGCACCTTATTTTACAACTTGCTGATGCGCAGCCTTATTTAAGCTTAGTGAAAAATGCCGGTTCAGTATTTGTAGGTGATTACACCCCGGAGTCTGCCGGTGACTATGCATCGGGTACTAACCACGTACTACCAACGTATGGTTACAGCGCGACCTATTCGAGCTTAAACTTACTGGACTTCTTTAGAACTTACACAGTGCAAACCATCAGTAAAAATGGCTTACGTGAATTATCTAAAGCAATTTTACCTTTGGCTGCAGCAGAGGGGCTTGATGCTCACGCCAATGCTGTTTCGATTCGTCTTGAGGCTATGAACAATGAGCGATAATTCAAAAATAACAACGCTGTTGCCAGATAACATTGCAGCGCTTACAGCCTACAGTTCGGCTAAAAGTGAAAAGCTAACCGGCACAACGTGGTTAAATGCCAATGAAAGCCCTTATTCACGCACGCCAAATATCAATTTAGCTGATTTAAATCGCTACCCAGATCCGCAGCCTCAGCAAGTGATCAATCGTTACGCTTGCTATGCTAATTTAGAGCCAGAGCAAGTACTGATGACTCGCGGCGCTGACGAAGGTATTGAGCTATTAGTACGTACTTTTTGTAGCCCAGCTACAGATAGCATCGCACTCTTTTTGCCAACTTACGGCATGTACAAAGTCACTGCAGATACCCACAACATTGCGATTAACGGTTTAACTCAAGAGCTGTTATTAAAAGGCACGGTTGATGAGATTGTCACTGCAGTTGCTGATTCAAAGCTGGTGTTTATTTGTAATCCAAATAACCCTACCGGCAGCATGACAAGCTTAGACAAAATCAGAAAAATCACCCAACAACTTGCGGGTAAAGCGATTGTAGTGGTTGATGAAGCTTATATAGAATTTTGCCCAGAACAAACAGCGGCAAGCCTGATCAACGAGTTTAGTAACCTTGTGGTACTAAGAACCTTATCAAAAGCATTTGCACTTGCGGGTTTAAGAACAGGCTTCACATTAGCCAACAGCGAGCTACTGGCGCCTATTCGTAAAGTGATTGCGCCATACCCTGTATCAACGGTGGTGGCGAGCATTGCAGCAGACGCATTAAGTAGTGACAACATCGCTTCAATGCGCCGTCAGGTGACAATTCTAAATAGCTTAAAAAGCAAACTAAAAAGTTGGCTCGAGCAATCACCTGCCGTTATCAAAGTACTGAGCGGTGAAGGTAACTTTGTCACTTTAAAATTAAAAAACAAACAATCATTTAATATCGCACTTGAGCAAGGACTCGTAATGCGTGCCTTCACCTTATGTGGCGAAGATGATTGGTTACGAATTTCTATCGGTAACGAGCAAGAACTAGAACAAGTAAAAGTTTGGTTAGATGGCTTATCACTGACCAGTAAAACAGTAGAACAGGAATTATCATGAGCAATCCGTATTTATTTATTGACCGCGATGGCACGATTATCGAAGAGCCTATCACCGACAAACAGGTTGATAGCCTAGAAAAATTAGTGTTTTTGCCAAATGTGATCCCTGCTCTATTACAACTTCAAGCGGCAGGTTACCGCCTTGTTATGGTATCTAATCAAGATGGTTTAGGCACTGATAGCTTCCCGACGGCCGATTTTGATATTGCTCAAGACAAGATGATGGATATCTTAAACAGCCAAGGGATTAAATTTGATGAAGTTCTGATCTGCCCTCACTTTGATGAACAAAATTGTGACTGCCGTAAACCAAAAACAGGCTTACTTACTGAGCTTATGCGCTCGGGTAAAGTCGATTTAGCACGCTCATTTGTGATTGGTGACCGCCAAACTGATATTGGACTTGCCAATAACTTATGTTGTGAAGGCATTTTGTATGACGGCAGCTGGGATGCCATTGTCACTAAGCTGACAACGGCGAACCGTGAAGGCCGTGTCACTCGCAACACCAAAGAAACACAAATCGATGTGCAAGTTAATTTAGACCAAACAAAAAATGGCGAAATTAGCACTGGCCTTGGCTTTTTCGATCACATGCTTGACCAAATTCGCACACACGCCAATATCGGACTTAATATTCAAGCCACTGGCGACTTACACATTGATGAGCACCACCTAGTTGAAGATATCGGCATTGCACTTGGCCTTGCCCTTAAACAAGCGCTAGGTACAAAAACACAAATTGGTCGCTATGGTTTTGCACTCCCTATGGATGAATGCAAAGCTGAAGCTCAAATTGACTTATCGGGCCGTGCCTCGTTTGTATTAAATGCTGATTTTAGCCGTGAAAAAGTCGGCGACCTAGACGTGCAAATGGTTGAGCACTTCTTTAAAAGCTTAAGTGATAATGCCGCCATGAGCCTTATTTTGTCGGTTAGCGATGGTAATTGTCATCACCAAGTTGAAGGTCTATTTAAAGCGTTTGCAAGAGCACTTCGCGCTGCGATTGCAAAAGATGCTTCACAACAAACAGCAAGCTCTAAGGGGTGTTTATGATTGCCATAATTAATACAGGTTGTGCCAACATTAACTCTGTTCGTTTTGCCTTTGAACGCTTAGGGAAAACGCCTGAGGTTATCACCTCACCTGAGCAACTAAAAGGCTTTGAACGTGCCATTTTACCCGGCGTAGGTCATGCTTCTGTTGCCATGAAACGCTTAAAAGACGGTGGTTGGCAGCAAGCAATTGATGAATATCAGCGCCCGTTGATGGGCATTTGTTTAGGCATGCAATTACTTTGCGACAGCACAGAAGAAGGCAATGTTGATTGCCTAGGCAAAATTCCAGGTATTGTTAAGCACTTAGATGTAGGTGAATTAACTTCACCGCACATGGGCTGGAACGACCTAAGCGTATTAAAAGAGCATGCCCTCACCAAAGGGTTATCAGCGCAAGATCAAGTATACTTTGTGCATAGCTTTGCTCACACAGTGAACGATGCCACCCTAGTTAGCGGTGAATACGGGCAAGCTTTTTCAGCAATTGTTGCCAAAGATAACTACGCGGGCATGCAGTTCCACCCAGAGCGAAGCGCCAAAGTAGGCACCCGACTTTTACAAAACTTTTTAGATTGGCAGCTGTAAGCGCAGCAAAAAAATAAGAGAAATAAACGTGATTATTCCAGCACTCGATGTATTACAAAACCAAATTGTGCGCTTATACCAAGGTAAGTATGATACCGCACAATTTTACCCTTACGAACTTGGCGCACGCTTACAAGAGTACGCAAATAGCGGCGCAGGCAAACTGCACTTAGTTGATTTAGAAGGCGCACGCGATCCAAATAAAAAACAGTGGCAGCATATTCAAGCTGCAACCAAAGCGCTAAATGTGCCTTATCAAGTGGGCGGTGGTATTCGCTCTGAGCAAGATGTTGCTGACTGGCTTGAAGCCGGAGCTAACCAAGTCGTGATTGGCTCAATGGCCGTTGAAAAACGTGAGCAAGTACAGGCCTGGATTGAAAAGTTTGGCAGTGAACACTTTGTTATCGCACTAGATGTTAATAAAACTGACAACGGCTGGGCACCAGCAACACATGGTTGGTTAAGTGAATCTGAGTTTGGCTTGTTCGAACTTGTTGATTTTTACGTGGCACTTGGTGTGGTTGATTTTCTGTGTACTGACATCAGTAAAGACGGCACCATGACCGGCCCTTCGTTTGCACTTTATGAAGATTTAACCAACCACAACAGCGAGATTAAAGTTCAAGCATCAGGCGGTGTAAGCTCACTGGATGATATTGCAAAGCTGAAAAAGCTGGGTGTTGGCGGTGTTATCTTAGGTAAATCATTGCTCGATGGTGCCTTTAATGTTGAGGAGGCGTTAGCATGTTATCAAAACGCATAATCCCTTGTTTAGATGTAAAAGACGGCCAAGTCGTTAAAGGTGTTAAATTTAAAGGCCATGAAGTGGTTGGTGATATTTTAACGCTTGCCAAAGCTTACAGCGATGCCGGTGCGGATGAACTGGTGTTTTATGAAATCAGTGCCAGCGTCGAAAAACGCCTACTTGATGTCAATTGGGTAGAGAACATTGCACGCCACATTGATATTCCATTTTGTGTGGCGGGCGGCATTAAATCTGTTGCCGATGCAGCACGTGTTTTAGAACGTGGCGCAGATAAAATCAGTATTAACAGCCCTGCAATTGCTCGCCCTGAGCTTATCAAAGAATTACACGATGAGTTTGGTAAACAATGCGTGGTTGTGGGTATTGATAGCTTTTATGATGAAACCACTGGCGAATATTTAGTGTACCAGCTAACTGGCGATCCTAATGCATCAAGCCGTACTCGCTATAAAACCGAAGAATGGGTTAAACGCGTGCAAGACCTAGGTGCTGGTGAAATCGTACTCAATTGCATGAACCAAGATGGCGTGCGTAAAGGCTACGACAATGTTCAGCTATCAAAAATGCGTGCACTGTGCGATATTCCACTAATTGCATCGGGCGGCGCAGGTACGATGCAAGACTTTGTTGATGTGTTTCAACAAAGCCAAGTTGATGGCGCGCTCGCTGCCAGCGTATTTCACAAGAACGTCATTGATATTGGCGAACTAAAACAATTTTTAACTGATAATAATGTAGCGGCAAGACTATGCAATTAACCAAAGACACTCTTTCTCAAGTCGATTTTGCCAAAAGCGAATTGATCCCAGCTATCGTGCAAGACGCACGCTCTGGGGTGATTTTAATGCAAGGCTTTATGAATCAAGATGCATTAGCTGCCACTTTCGACAAACAAAAAGTAACCTTTTACTCGCGCTCTAAAGAGCGTTTATGGACCAAAGGCGAAACATCAGAAAACTACCTTGAAGTACTCTCAGTACACACCGACTGCGATTACGACTCACTATTAGTACTGGCAAACCCACTTGGGCCAACATGCCACCTTGGTACACAAAGCTGCTTCGGCGATGATGCTAAACCTAGCTTGTCGTTTTTAGCTGAACTTGAACAAGTGATTGTTTCACGTAAAGACGATGATCCAAGCAAAAGCTACACTGCGTCTTTGTTTGCAAAAGACTTAAGCCGTAGTTGCCAAAAAGTGGGTGAAGAAGGCGTTGAAGTTGCCCTTGCAGCCATGAAACATGATAACGATGAATTAACCAATGAATCAGCAGACTTACTGTATCACTTAACTGTGTTATTGCAGCGCCAAGGCTTATCGCTGGCTGATGTGGTGAGCTGTTTACAAGGCCGCCATAAGTAATAATCATAGAGTGTGGTATCTAAATACCGCACTCTATTGCTGTTTTAACGCTTCTAACACAATTTTAAATGCCGGAGACGGTTGCCTTCGGCTCGGGTAATACAAATAATAACCGGGAAATGCGGGGCACCAATCAGCTAACACTTTAATTAAATTACCATTTTTTATATGCTCACCAAACTCCTCTTCAGGTAGAAACGCAATACCTAACCCCTGTAACGCCGCCTCAACAATATGATGAGAGGTATTAAAGATTAATTGACCGCGTACATTCACATTAAGTTCTTCACCCTCTTTTTCAAACTCCCACGCATATAAACCGCCATGGGTAGGAAAGCGAATGTTGATACAATTATGTGCAGTAAGCTCCTTTGGCGTGTTAGGCTTTTGATGCTTAGCAAAATACTCAGGGCTTGCAACGGCTGCCATATTGAGCTCTTTACCAATAGGCACAGCTATCATATCTTTATCTATGGTTTCGCCAAGACGAACGCCAGCGTCGATACGCTGAGCAACAATGTCTGTGTAGCCATAGTTAACATTGAACTCAATATTAATATCGGGGTATTGCTTTAATACATTGGCCAGCTTTGGGAGTAATGTGCTCTGAATTATAAAATCACCACAAGTAATTTTTACCGTGCCCGCAGGTTTGTCTCTGAGTTCAGTTAACGCTTCTAACTCATTTTCGATATCATCAAAACGATGCCCTATTGCATTGAGTAAACGCTCCCCGGCGAGAGTCGGCGATACGCTTCGAGTTGTTCTGGTTAACAAACGAATATCTAAGTTTGCTTCTAGTGAACGAATAGCCTGACTCAAGGCAGACTGAGTTACGCCTAACTGAGCAGCAGCACGTGTAAAACTGCCAGTTCTTGCCACAATGACAAAATAGTTCAATTCATTGAGGTTTTGTTTGATCATCCACCTGTCTATTAATAAGTTTTACTAATAAAGCATATTAGTATTCATTAGCTAGTCTATTCAACCTATGTTTGAAAAAATACTCCATCACATTTAACTGTATGGACTAGCATGACAAATTACTCAACCTATCAAGATGATCAGCCTATCGAGCAGCAAGCTAATTGGAGTGGGGTTTTTGCGATGACATTATGTATTTTCGCCTTAATAGCCTGCGAGTTTATGCCTGTAAGCTTATTAACACCTATGGCTGAAGATTTATCAATTAGTAAAGGCATGGTTGGTCAGGGGTTAGCAATATCGGGCTTTTTTGCGGTGATCACAAGTCTATTCATGAGTCCTTTATTTGCTAAAAGTGATCGAAAGACCTTACTAGTCGCTCTGACCTTGATAATGCTACTGTCAACTTTAACAATCTCTATAGCTGATAGTTACGCTGTTTATATGCTTGGTCGTGCGTTAATCGGCTTAGTCATTGGTGGCTATTGGTCACTTTCAACTGCTTCTGCAATGCGCTTAGTTCCCGAGGAAAAAGTGCCTAAAGCACTGGCAGTATTTAATGGTGGCAATGGTCTTGCCATGATAATTGCAGCACCACTTGGCAGTTATTTAGGCAGTGTTCTTGGCTGGCGAGGCGCGTTTATGTGTTTAGTGCCATTTATCGCTATTGCTGTATTTTGGCAATGGCAGGCTTTGCCTAGCATGCCAGCTCAGCAGCAATCAAAAGGACCTTTTTCTGCATTTAAGTTATTTAAAAAGCCACTCGTCTGTTTTGGTATGCTAGCTGTCGCGCTGCTATTTATGGGGCAATTTACTTTATTTACCTATGTAAGGCCCTTTTTAGAGTCAGCGTTTCAAGCCACCAGCCAACAAGTCTCTATGGTGTTATTTGTTATTGGTTTTGCAGGCTTTATTGGCACCTTATTGATCAGTAAGGTCATAAAACTCAGTTTAGCGTTTGCATTAATAGCTGCCCCTTCGGTTATGGCTTTAATAGCATTTTGTTTAGCTAATCAAATATCTCTTTTTAACATCAACATCGTATTACTTGGATTATGGGGGTTAATTGCAACTGCAGCGCCTGTTGCTTGGTGGAGCTGGGTAGCTCGTGCTTTACCAAAAGATGCTGAAGTTGCAGGAGGATTGATGGTAGCAATTATTCAATTTTCGATAGCGCTAGGCTCAACATTCGGCGGCATATTATTCGATGTTTATGACTACCCTATTACCTTCTTTGTTAGCGCAGCTATCTTATTTTTTGCAGCCATTGCCAGCTATTTCACTATAAAAACACCCTAAAAAATCAATAGGTAGCTCATATTTGGGCTACCTAATGTTCATTTTAAGCACCTAAAAATACATTCGACACTTTTAGGCAATAAATCGACTGTTCTAATATAACGCCAAACTGCACAAATAACCGACAATAACCTCATCAAAGCTGCATTGTGAAAACAAATTGCAGTCCCTGTTAATCAAAAAATAGGAGAGTGTTATGACAACCTCAACTGATAATTTTTACCAAAGCGATGCTGTTAACTTTGAAAAAGTAATTTTCAAAAACCAATTACAAATGAATGTAGTCGGTAATCTTTTTACACCTAAAAATGCAGAGAAAGGTGCGAACCTTCCGGCACTTGTAATAGGTCACCCTATGGGTGCGGTAAAAGAGCAAAGTGCTACTTTATATGCAACTAAACTTGCAGAGCTAGGATTTGTAACTTTGGCAGTTGATCTTAGCTTCTGGGGCGAAAGTGACGGCGAACCACGTAATACTGTACTACCTGATTTATACGCAGAGTCATTCAGTGCCGGTGTCGATTACCTTGCTAGCCGTTCATACGTCAACAAAGAAAGCATTGGTGGTTTAGGTGTATGTGGTAGTGGTGGTTTCATCATTAGTGCCGCAAAAATTGACCCACGTATCAAAGCTGTGGCAACAGTTAGTATGTATGACATGGGTGGCGCAACGCGCAATGGTTTAGGCAACTCTATTGACCTTGATATGCGTAAAGGTATGCTTGATGAAGCTGCAGAGCAACGTAATGTTGAGTACCTAGGTGGCGAAGTGCAGTACACAGGCGGCTGCCCGCATCACATTGATGAAAGCTCACACCCAATTGCAAAAGAGTTTTATGACTTTTACCGCACTGAGCGTGGCGAATATACACCAGAGCGCTCATCAGCAGATTTAACAACACACCCAACATTAAGCAGCAATGTGCGTTTTATGAACTTTTATCCATTTAACGATATTGAGACTATTTTACCACGTCCATTACTGTTTGTTGCTGGTGAACACGCTCACTCATTTGAGTTTAGCCAACAAGCCTATGATTTAGCTGCTGAACCTAAACAATTATTGGTTGTACCAAATGCAGGTCATGTTGATTTATATGATGATGTGGGTTTAATTCCATTCACTAAAATTGCTGAATTTTTCACAGCAAGTCTTTAACTAAAACGTGTCATGGTAACGAATGGGACATAGGGATATGCCCATTCGTTTTTCATACCAATTCGCTTAATTAATTATTATTGCCCATTGGTATTATAAGTAGCCGGCTATTTAGCGGTTGCTAAAAACGCCTCAACATCTCGTTTTGGTGATAAACCAAAAAACCGAGAATACTCGCGAGAAAATTGTGAGGGGCTTTCGTAGCCAACCTTAAAAGCAGCACCTGACGCATCCATACTCTCGCCAACCATCAACCTTCTTGCTTCCATTAACCTTAAACGCTTTTGATATTGCAACGGACTCATTGAAGTTAGATCTCTAAAATGATGGTGAAAAGTCGATTTACTCATTTTCGCAAGACCCGCTAAATCCTCTACACTCAAGGGTTGATCATAGTTTTCTTTTAACCATTTAACACTACGTGCAATTCTCAGCCCTTGGCTACCTGTTGACACTATATGGCGAAGCTCCGCCCCATGCTCACTATTAAGTACACGCCAAAAAATTTCGCGCTTTATTAATGGCGCAAGCACAGGCATTGACTCAGGATCATCAACCAGCTCAACTAATCGCGTAAAAGCGTTAAGTAGCGGCTCTGTCATCTCACCTAAGGTCATTCCCTTATTGAGTGATTGCTTGTTTAATTTGTCGAGCGGTATTTGCGAAATCAGTTCACCTAACATAGCCAAATCAAGCTTTAACACTAAACCTAAATAAGGTGCGTCGTCTTTTGCTTCAAGAACTTGCATTTTTGCAGGCAAATCAATAGAGGTAATCAAATACTTGTGTGGGTCATACTTGAACACATCTTCGCCCAGGGTCATGCTTTTTGCCCCTTGTAGCACCAGTGCAATACTTGGTTCAACCACACACATTGAACAAGAGGTGGCGGCCTGAGTTTGTCGATAAAAAAACAAATCCTCAATCACGCTATCAGCGGTTTCTTGCTGGCCAATAAGCGGCGCAATCTTATCTGCTAAACCAGCGCTCATTTTAGCAACAGCATCATAATCTGAATGCATAACCAACCCAATTAAATTCAAGATACTTAACTATACGCTCGGTTATACAATATTGACCAGTGGTAAATTTGCCGCCTCGGACTAATAGGCAATAACTTGCGTGCATTGTACTTTTTAAAGGCACAGTTTTTAGCCAAAATGAAGATTCGTTCGGTTACAAACACATGGAGAAAAGTATGAAGTATATTATCGGTACCCTTATCTTAACGATGAGTGCATTTAGTCATGCAGAAAACGCCTCTTCACAACGTTTAGAATTACCGCAAATCACAGTGCAAAAAAATGGCACTCAGTACCCAATGACTGGGCTCGACAAGTATTTCACGGGCAAAGTACGCGTCGAGCCTAGTTTCCAAGCTCATGGCGAAGCGAAAGCCGCTGGTGCCATGGTAACCTTTGAGCCCGGCGCTCGCACAAACTGGCACACTCACCCTGTCGGCCAAACCTTAATTGTTACATCAGGTATGGGCTGGGTTAATCAGTGGCACGGACAACCTCAGGTTATAAAACCAGGTGACGTTGTACATATTCCTGCTAATGTTAAACATTGGCACGGTGCTACAGATAAAACAGCCATGATGCACTTAGCTATTCAAGAATCAAAAGAAGGTAAGGTTGTTGATTGGTTAGAGCCAGTAACAGATAAGCAATATTTAAAAAAGCAGTAAAGATGGTAAGTGAAATGCAAATAAAGTTCACCAGTAACGGCAAAACTATGCAAGCGACTCTAGAAAGTAACAATGCCGCTAAGCATTTTTATCAACTTCTACCACTGACTCTAAAAGTAGAAGACTTCGCCAATGCTGAGAAAATTGCCACTTTACCAGAGAAATTAAATCTACAAGGCTTACCTGCTGGCACCGATGCTAACGCAGGAGACATTACATATTACGCACCTTGGGGTAACCTTGCGCTCTTTTATAAGCAGCAAAGTTATGCAAATGGTCTGATAAAACTTGGCAAAATAACGGGCGATAGTCAGTTTTTTAAATGTTTAGGCCAAGCGGATGTCACTATAGAGCCCTTGTAGTAGATACTAACTCTCCAGTTAGCAAAGCTGCTTCTGTACGCCACAAAGCAGCTTTTTTATTGCCTGACTTTATCTGCCCAGTGCTTTTAAAACATCACGGGTAAAGTCATGTTCACTAAAGCCTTTAAGACCCGCAAGGTCGTACCCTCGCCTTACAATAACTAACTGCTCGCTCGGAATAATCACCAAATATTGACCACGGTTGCCTCGCGCTGCAATGGTATCGTTTGGTAACTCGGGAAAACGTTCGTTATAAAGCCACCACTGTGCACCGTATCCCGGTGCCGTTACAGGGGGTTGAGCTGAGGCAGGTTTACTAATATAACTTAACCAGTCTTTTGGTAATATTTGCTCACCTTGCCAGCGGCCATTATTCAGGTGTAATAGCCCCAAGCGAGCAAGATCCCGAGAAGTAGTCCACACTTGCGATGACAAAATAAAGTCACTTTGCCAATCTGACTCTAAAAACGTGTGCTGCATGCCGATTTTGTCGAGTAAGTTGTCATATGGGTAACGCAAATAGCTCGCTTCATCGTTGAACGTTTCTCGTAAGGTGCGTAGTGCTAACATAGTGTCGTTATTGGCGTATTTCCAACGGCTACCAGGCTTTACTTCTAATGCAGTATGCGTTGCAGTATCAGACACTAAACCGCCACCCATATAGACACGATCCGTACGATTGCCCGCTTTATTACTGTCTAAACCTGATGCCATGTGGAGTAAGTTTTCAAGAGTAATTTCGCCACGTGGGTCAAGCGGGTGAGACCAGCTTTCAAGCCCCGCAGGCTTAGTAACATCAAGTCGTTTTTGTGCTACCGCCACACCAATGATGCTCGCGCCAATACTTTTTGCAACAGACCAAGTACGCTGGGCAGTTTCAGGGGTAAAACCTGCTTTATATTGCTCTGCTAGAATCGCCTCAGGGCTTGCTATTAAAATTGCTGAAGTTCGTGCGCCTTCACCATAATGACGAGTAAAAGCCTGTGCAATAACCTCATCAAGCGCCTTATTGCCCGTCGCATTATTAACACCATTTAGCGTTTGCCAAGGCTTACCATCATCCTTTTGGTGGGCTAAGTTTTCTTTAAACGGTGCTTGCACGAGTGTTGCAGCTTTAAGGCTTGCCCCTACGGGTAAATCAACACAGCCTAAACGAGGCCGCCACACCGATATACGTTGCTTATCTTTATCGTAATCAACAATGACTCGTTTATGCTCAGTATCAATGTTCGCTTTTAGTGTTTTTACAGTATCTGCAATTAAAGGATAAATACCGGTAAGTTCATCAATATCGATTTGATCTTTGCTTTTGCCAGCGTTAAACGTGGCACTACAGGTAAAATTGGCGACGTACCCAGCGGCATAAGCGTTCAAGGTTGTATCTATTTCTTCGCTACAAACGAAAAAGCTGGAGCACAACAACGTACTTAGGAAGGTTATTTTTTTCATTATTACTCCTTGGGGGCCAAAGAGTTTAAGTTAGCAAAAGAAAAAAATAATGATATGTTTTTACGGCAGTATTCGCTCTTTAAGCGATAAATCACCGAATAAAAAAGGAACAACAAAAAACGCCATACTGGGTATGGCGTTTGGCTTACTCAATCTAAAAATTATTTAAAATGTTGAGGCATCAATTACATAACGATAGCGCGCTTTTTTCTCCACCACGCTTTGCCATGCATTATTGATTTCAGAGGCTTTGATTAACTGGGTTGCTGGCAGAATATTATTCTTAGCGCAGTAATCAACAACTTCTTGCGTTTCTTGCATATCACCAATTAACGAAGCATTAAAGTTTACGCGGCTTGCAGCCAATGCTAATGCATTCATATTTAATGAAAACTCTTCTGGCATGCCCACTTGGGTGTACGTGCCGAATGGTTTTACTAATGAAGCATATTTAGCAATATCATATTTCACTGGCAAGGTATTAATTAAATAATCAAGCTGCGACTTATGCTCGTTGTAAGCGTCTTCACCGTCAACAACAACCACTTTAGCGCCAAAGGCTTTAATATCGGCTACTTTATCTTTAGAGCTAGTGAACGCATAGACATCAGCACCTTGTGACACAGCCAATTTAACAGCTAAGTGCCCAAGCCCACCAATACCAACAACACCTACTTTATCGCCTTTTTTCAAGTTAAATTTAAGCAACGGAGAATACGTTGTAATGCCGGCACATAATAAAGGAGCAGCATGCTCTAAACTAATGTTTTCAGGAATATGCACTGCAAAATGATCGCGAACAACAATGTTATTCGAGTAACCACCTTGTGTGATACCTGTCGGTGAGCGCTCATCAGGGTAGCCATAAGTGAATTTTGTTTCTGGGCAATATTGCTCGCCTTGATCTTTACAGCTATTACAGTCAAGACAGCTATCAACCATACAGCCTACACCAGCACGGTCGCCCACTTTAAACTTAGTCACATTCTTACCGACTGCTGTTACGATACCTGCAATTTCATGACCTGGTACTTGAGGGTATTGCTGTGCGCCCCAATGCCCTTTCATCTGATGAATATCTGAGTGGCAAATACTGGCGAATTTAATTTCGATTAAAATATCGTTATCGCCTACTGGGCGTCTTTCGAATTCCCATGGTTTTAGTAAGCCTGAATTATCAAAAGCCGCATAGCCACGAGATTTTATATTGCCATTTGCAAGCTGCTCAGATGATGCTGCAAATGAAGGCGCCGCAAAGCCACCTAATAACAGGCCTGCACCCAAAGCTGAACTCGTTTTAATAAAATTACGACGTGATAAGTCTTGCGTTTCATGTTTGTCACACATCTCAATGTACCTTATGCTAAATAATCTTCATCTGACACAGCTTCGAACCAGTCAACAGGTTTACCATCGAGTGCTTCTTGAACTGCTACATGCTTCATTGCACTATCAGCAGTCGCACCATGCCAGTGCCTCTTTCCGCAGTTACACCAAATTAAATCACCTGGATTGATGACTGTTTTCTCACCACCCTCGCACTGTGTCCAACCTTGACCTTCTGTAACTAATAAAACTTGGCCGAGTGGATGAGAATGCCAATTTGTACGAGCTCCTTTTGAAAACTCCACCACAGCAACACCAACGCGAGCAGGTGCTGGTGCATTAAATAAAGTACTGATTTGCACTTTACCTGTGAAACATTCTGCTGGCCCTGCGATTGGATCTTGAGAACCTGACTTAATTACTTGCATATCGCTTGTTTGCGCTGAATCACTCATATGTTTCTCCTTGGGTTGCTTAGGTTTTGGTCTACTATTTCAGTCTAAAGCATCGCGAAAAACCATAAATGCCTGAAGCTCGCGCTTTCTTGCCTATTTGTGTAAAAAAGTTTTTAAAGCCTTTAAACCTTTTTTATCAGCACTTGCGACTAAGCTAATAACACCACACATATAAAAAGGGAAGAACCATGTTAAGTACAGTAAAAACACTCTCACTAATTGCCGCAGGCTTATTATCAGCACAAACATTTGCTTGGGGTGATATGCCACTACAAGAAACTAAAAACTTAACGCTAGATGCAGCCTCATTAAGCGCTTTAAAAGTAGAAGCGGGTTCTGGCTTTTTACACATTACCGGTAGTGACAGTGATGAAGTAACCGTTAAAGCCGAGATTTATCAAGAAAAGCCTCATGATGAATACTGCTTAAACCTTGAAGCCAAAGGCAATAACGCAGCACTTAGTGCAGGCCAGTGCGATTACCATACCAATAAGCAAACTCGCATTGATTTAACCGTTGCTATCCCTCGCTCATTTAATGTAAATGTGCACGATGGCTCTGGTGAAATTATCATTAGCAAAGTTGCGAATACTGTGATCAACGATGGTTCAGGTTCAATTACCGCAAATGACATTACAGGCACATTAGAAATCAATGATGGTTCGGGTAGCTTAGATGCACGTAATATCAGCCGTGATATTAAAATTCATGACGGCTCAGGTAATATTGATGTTGCCAACGCACAGGGCAATATTGAGGTACACGATGGCTCTGGTGGTATCGAGTTAAATGATATTTCGGGTGATGTTGTCGTTTCAGATGGCTCAGGCAGCATTCGCGTTGATACTGCAGCAAACTTTGAGTTACTAAGTGATGGCTCTGGCTCAGTAAAAGTAACCAACATTGCAGGCAAAACCAAGATGTAAGCCGACGCTTCACCGTTATTAGCAACTAAAATGCCTTCCTTTGCGAAGGCATTTTAAATTGTAATCACCAATCTTTATTAGCATTTTTACAAGGGCTTAGGTATCCTTTAGGAAACGTTTAAGGAACTGCTATTTAAAAGGATAGCCTGATATGAAAATGCCACTCGCCGCCTTACTAACTGGCCTTGTTTTAACTGGTTGTACAGGACTGACAACTGAACAACAAGCGGCCATTGATAACCTAACCCCTTGCGAGAAAATCAACGCCCTATTAGGTGCTTACGACAACCGCTTTGAAGGCTTAAAACGTAGCCGTGTAAATACTAAATACATGGAAACATGGACAGCGAAATACAACCTTATTGCCGATAACTGTCAAATCACGGCGCTTGATAAAGACAATGTTACCTACCGCTGTGTAGGCAACTACGAGCAACAGCAACAAGCTGTCGCTGATCACACCCGTGCGGTTAATTTTACCCAAGCTTGTTTAGCGGGTAATAATTGGCATCAAACACAAAAAGAGTCAGCTGAATCGTTACGCACCACGTTTGTGCTTGACGAAAACAACCCTGTTATCTCAATTCATTCGGGTAAAACCCTATCACGCAAACAGCCTTGGTCTACCACTCTTGAAATTGGTAAGCCAATTGAAGGTAAGTAATACACTCATGAAGGCTACATTAGCCTTCACATCACTATGACAAAATCAAAAAAACCAACCAGCCAATTTAAAACAGATTGCATCGGTCAATGTCATCGCCTAAAAGGCTATTGCACTGGCTGTGGTCGCAGTAATGATGAAATTTTTGATTGGATCATTTTATCCGAACAAGAAAAGCAAGCGATTTTAAATACTCCTCGCCCTGACATAAAAGCGAAATAGTTCTGACACCCAAGCGTCATTAAAGCTTGTTAGCCTGATTCAAACTGACCATCAGGTAACGATAATGACCGCTATTTTTGTAATTAACTTAGCAAGCTCTACTGAACGATTAAACCGTGTTAGCCATGAGCTAAATGCACAAGATTTGGCATTTGAACGCCTTGATGCAATTGATGGTAGAGAGCTGTCTGATACAGAGATAACCAAGCACTATAGTGCTGATTTAAACCTAAAAAAATACCATAAGCCCTTGAGTAAAGGTGAAATTGGCTGTTACCTGAGTCACAGAAAAGCATGGCAAACCATTGTCGATAGGCAATTAGATTACGCCATTATTTTAGAAGATGACTTTGTTCTCGACCGCTCTATTCACAGTGCAATTGAAAACATTAGTACATTAAAACAGCCTTGGCAGCTAATAAAATTGGCCGCTTATAAAGACCGAAGTCGGGAAATTGCCTTTACAAAACACCTTGCTGATGAGCAACACTTAGTCATTCATAAAAAGCTTATGTCTGGCTGCTGTGCAACTGCTGTTAGTTTTGAAGGTGCAAAAGCGCTGTTAAAAGCCACAGCCACATTTGGCCGCCCCGTTGACTGCGATTTACAACATGTGTGGGAAACCGGTGTTTATGGATACTCTTTGCTGCCCTACCCAGTGTCACAACCCGATAATTCACAAAGCGATATTCGGGATAGATCAACCAAAGTTAAAAAGTCGTTTTGGCGACGTAAAAAACAGCAACTTCATAGTGCACTACTAAACACAAAGTACACAAAGCAGTTTGTAAAAGCGCAGCTAGTACCAAACAAAAAGAAAGGAGCCGCAGCTCCTCTCTTACCAATAAAAAATCATTAACGATTTATTTAGCTTGCCTATTATTTTGCCTGGTTTGGGTGGTCAACACCCATCCACGCTTTAAACAATGCCATTTGAGCTGGGGTTGCATCTTTTAATGCTTTGACCTTTTTCTCTTTATCAAAGTCTTCGCTAAGTGTTAGCGTTGTGCTTTGTAATGCATCGCGTCGAATGAAATCAACAGTCACTGTGTCGCCTGCTTTAAACGTTTCGAGGCTGGCTGTTAGGTCTTTACCGACATGCTTTTTGTTAAACGCCACGATTTTGTCATCAGTCGTTAAGCCCGCTTGCCATGCAGCGCCACCACGGCGAACATGAGTTAGGGTTAATAACTCACCGCTGTTTTTTGCAAACGAATCAATACTAGGTACTGATTTTGCGCCTTCAGGGCGAATTAAACCTAAGCCTACTTTTGCAAGTAGCTCATCAAAGTCGATAGCAGCTGGCTCATCCACATTCGCTTGCCACCAAGCGCTATAATCACGACCTGTAAGCTCTTTTAAAATTGCTTTAACATCATCTGGCGTAAAACCATCAGGTAAACGATGCTTGTTATAAAGCGCGCGGTGAACGTCGCGGTAACTGATTTTGCCATCGCTTTTTTCTAGCAAATCAATATCAAGCGCCATTGAGATCAATGCACCTTCTAAATAGATATTGGTGCTGTAGTTACGAGCATGATCGCCGCCTTGGTTGATCCACTTATCAAAGCTTGTTTCAGTTGCGCTTTGTACTTCGCGACCCGGTGTTTGTAAGTGACGATTAACGGTTTTCGTTAACGTACCGAAAAACTCATCGGTTGTTTCAATGCCAGCGCGCACCATTAAGTGATCTTCAAAGTAGCTGGTTGAGCCCTCTGCAATCCATAATGTTTTCGCGTAGTTAATATTGGTGTAGTCATACGGCGCAATACCTTTAGGGCGGTATGCTTTTACGTTCCAAGTATGAATAAATTCGTGAGCTGCGGTGCTGATAAACGCAAGGTAATCTTTACGAGAACCAAAACGGTCACGTGGGCGCTGGATAATTGTTGAGTTTAAATGCTCTGTTGCACCGCCTGCACCTGACGTAGCATGTACCATAAACACATAACGCTCATACGGGTAGTTATCCCAAATTACGTTGCCCGTTGTCACTAGCTTTTTAAGGTCAGTTAGCATTTGATCTACATCGTAGTTGCCTTCACCCCAAATAACGAGCTCATATTCACGGCCACCAACAGTGAACTTGTGTAGCTCATTGATACCCGTTTCGATTGGTGAATCAACTAAAATATCGTAATCAGCGGCCTTAAAGCTGTGTTTAGAACCCGCATTTTCCATACCCGATACTGAGCGCCATTCTTTTGGTACATTTAGCTCAACTTTAACTGGGTCTTGGCGGAATGATTCGCTGAACATGAAAAAGCCAGATGCATCAATGAAGGCATGGCTATCATCAATATGACGAGCACGTTTACCCAGCTCATTAGCGTAAACTTGGTAATCTACATTGACTTGAGTAGGTTCGTTTAGGTGAACACGCCAGGTGCTGTGGTCAATTTTTTCCCACTTTAAAGCCTTACCATCATCATCTTTTGCTTCGAAAAAGCGCACGCCATTGGCAAGATTTAAAATTTCGTAACGGCCAGTACGCCAAGCTGGAAGTTTAATATCTAAATGTGCTTGTGCAGTTTGCGGAAACTCAACACTAACATTACCTAAATGGTGCTCAGGCTGAGTGATAGACAGTGAGTAGTTCACATCTGCGAACGCACTACTAGAACAGGCCGCCAGAATAGACATTGCCAAAAACTTTTTCATAACAACTCTTTTTATTACTATCAAAATTGCGAAATAGCCTAACAATTGCGAGAAAAAATGTGAATTAAAAACCGATAAACAGCCATTGCAACAAGTTTGATAGACAAAATAGCTAAGTTTTTGACTTGGAACCTACATTTCGTATTAATTTGTTGTAAACTTAGCTAATAGAAATTTGAATTTTTGATGGCGGTATTACTAGGTGCAGCAACAGCATGATGTTCTTAATAAAAAGTTAAAGCAAGCGATCGACGCTCGAACTGTGGTCGAAGATGCGCGCAAACATCAAGTTGAAGTTCTTTCTCAGTTTGCAGCGAAATTATCGCTAAGCTGTAAAGGACTAGACATTGAACTAGACAATCGTTTAGCGAAATTTAGAAATGCCCTTAAAAAAGGGGTTAAATTCGAATTACTCACCCCCTTTATCGATGATGTGCTTGGCCTGTTAAAACAACAAGAAACTAAGCAAATGGCACTGCAACGTGAGCTAAATGAAAGCGTCACTGACGCTGGCAAGCAGCTGCAAAAAGTACGAGGCTTGCCTGAAGATGCTCGTCGCTCGCTACGTTATTTACTCGATCACGAATTAAATAATATTCAGTCTAATCATGACTTTGTGCCACTACTTTCAAAGCTGATTTTAATTTATCATCAAGCCTTACAAGCCAAGCTTGCAACAACAAATACAGCTGAGGCGCAAATAAGACCAGAGCTTGCCACACAGCTGCTTTCTCTTGCCAATGACTTAGTGCTCGAAGATGAAAGTGCCGAGCAAATTAAAACTATCAAAAGTAAAATAACCCAAAATGATAGTGTTGACGATCTGCTTGATTCTGCACTGAATATTATCAGCATCGTTACGCGCAATATGAGCAAAGAGCGCCAATCAGCGCAAAGCTTTTTGATCTCATTAAATCAAACAATCGAAGATTTACATCATTCAATTGTTTCTACTAGTAAGCATTCAGAATCTCTGAGCGCTGAATACGACACGCTTAACAAGCAAATCGAAAGCAAAATTAAAAACCTGCATACGCAAACACAGCAAGCGACGTCTATTTCTTCGCTTAAAGAGCTTGTAGAAGAAGAATTAAAATCATTAAGTGATGATTTAATCGCAAAAGAAAAGCTAGAACAAACAGAACGCGAAAACTTACTCGCTAGCTTTAACGATATTAATAGCCGCATTAGTCATTTAGAAACCAAGCTTTCGACCTATAAGCAGCGCCTAAATGAGCAGCGCTTTAAAAGCTTACTCGATGGCCTAACTAAGTTGCCAAACCGTGCAGCGTTTGATGAACGCTTTAATCATGAATTTAACTTATTTAATGTCCAAGAATCAGACATTACCTTTGTAGTGATTGATGTAGACCACTTTAAATCAATCAATGACCAATATGGCCACAGTGCCGGTGATAAAACACTGCAAGTAATTGCTAAAGCATTACAAAAATCAATTCGTAAATCAGACTTTATAGCCCGTTACGGCGGCGAAGAGTTTGTGTTACTAATGAGTGGAATGTCGATTGAAAATGCCGCTGTGCCACTTGAAAAATTGCGCAAAACAATTCAAGGCATTCCGTTTAAATTTAAAAATAAGCAAGTAGAAATCACCATTTCTCTTGGTGCAACCCAGTTGAAAAAAGGTGATACCCCGCTGATTGCCTTTGACCGTGCAGATGAAGCACTATACAAAGCCAAGAACGAGGGACGAAATAGAGTTTGCATTAGCAAATAAAGGCCTCATCTAGTATGTGAGGTCTTTGACACACAATGATAAAGGCTCATAGACGAGCCGGGAGAGTGCTTATGTTAAAACAACTGAATCCTACAGGTGTACTGGATTTACTATCGCAACTAGAAGTTGATCTACTCGAACAATCATCCACCAGCGAGCGCTATAAATTATTTAGGAACTGTGTGCTCGCGGTTCTCAATGTGGGCAGCCACACCGATTCAAGCTTAGAAATTTATAATAAATACGAAGACTTTGATATTCGCTTATTAAGCCGCGAACGCGGGATTAAGATCGAACTTGAAAATCCACCCGAATCCGCCTTTGTTGACGGCGAAATTATTACCGGTATTCATGAACATATCTTTTCGGTTATTCGCGATATTCTGTTTATTTGTCAAAAATACGAAAAAGATTTAACAGAGCAAAAAGCCATTACTCATATGGTATTCGATATGCTGCGAAACGCAGGCGCACTGAGAGTAAATAGTGACCCAAGCATGATAGTTTGTTGGGGCGGCCACTCTATTAACGAAGTGGAATACAAATACACCAAACAAGTTGGCTATGAGCTTGGCCTTCGTGGCTTAAACATTTGTACCGGCTGTGGCCCTGGTGCAATGAAAGGTCCGATGAAAGGCGCAACCATTGGCCATGCCAAGCAACGTATTACGAATAATCGTTACTTAGGTTTAACCGAGCCAAGTATTATTGCCGCTGAGCCACCTAACCCGATTGTAAATGAGCTGGTGATTTTGCCTGATATCGAAAAGCGTTTAGAGGCTTTTATTCGTACAGCTCATGGCATTATTATCTTCCCAGGTGGGGCGGGTACCGCAGAAGAGCTGTTATACCTTTTAGGTATTTTGCTACACCCAGATAACGAAAAACAATGTTTACCAGTGATCCTTACTGGCCCTAAAGAAAGTGAAAACTACTTTATTGAGCTGTGTAAATTCGTTGAGAAAACTCTCGGTAAAGCGGCGCTAGATAAGTTTGAAGTGATCATCGATGATCCAGAGCGAGTTGGTAAAACGCTTAAAGCGAAGATGGCTGAAGTACGCGAATACCGTAAAAGCCAAGGCGATGCTTACTACTTTAACTGGACATTAAAAATCGATAATGATTTCCAACAGCCGTTTGCACCAACTCATGCTAATATGTCGAGCTTAGATTTACATTTAGATCAACCAACTCAGCAACTCGCAGCTAATTTACGCCGTGCGTTTTCAGGCATTGTAGCTGGTAATGTTAAAGACGAAGGCTTACAAGCCATCAAACAACATGGCCGATTTGTGCTAAGTGGTGAACCTGCGCTTATGGCTGATATGGACAAACTACTGGCAGCATTTGTTGAGCAAGGCCGAATGAAATTGCCTGGCAGTAAGTACATTCCTTGCTATGAGATCAAAGCTTAACAGGAGCCTATGTGACAACCCAATTACTTTTAATAGATGCGCTAAATCTTATTAGGCGCATCTATGCTGTTGATAGTAATCAGAGTCATCACAGTGAAGAACATATGATAAAAGCAAGCTGTGCCCGAGTGGCACATGCTTGCAAAAAGTTACGCCAGCAAACGAATGCAACTCACGCGATTGCCGTGTTTGATGGTGAAAGAAGTTGGCGTTATCACTACTTTGAGGCCTACAAAAGCACTCGTTCACCAATGCCTGACACCCTCAAGCAAAACTTATCACGCTTTAAACAAGCAATTGAAGACACTGGCATTGTGGTGTTTTCACCTGATAATGATGAAGCCGACGATATAATTGCTACTCTTGCTTACAAGGCCGCAACTAATAATGTGCCTTCTACCATCGTTTCTACTGATAAAGGGTTTTTGCCGTTTTTATCTGAGCAAATTGCAATTTTTGATTACTTTAAAAAACAGTATATTGAGCTTGAAGATATCAAGCAGCGCTTTGATGTACCAAAGCATCGACTTGCTGATTTTTGGGCTTTAGCAGGTGATAAAACTAATGATATTCCGGGCGTTAAAGGGATAGGTAATAAGTCGGCGCAGCAATTAATAAACGATTATGAGTCGATAGAAGCGGCCATGAACGATGATGAGCTAAACCCGACTCTTAAACGTAAGCTGAGTTCAGAAATGGACATGTTCGTAATATCAAAAAACCTTGTTATGCTGCGTACCGATATTAACTTAGGCTTTAGTTTAAAGCAGTTAAGGCTCAATTAGTCGCAATCTCGTAGCACAGTTTGCCAACTGAGCGTATACTGAAAATTCGCGTTAGTTTTATAGAGTTACACATGTTTAAAAAGGTTTTCCAATATCTGGTACTTGGGTTAGGTGTTTATGCACTGATAGCAACCCTAGTGATCACTTTTTATAAAGATGATCCGCAAGCCATGATCTGGCAAGACCGTGAAGCTTTTAATAAACGCTATATCGCAAAACTATCGATTGATAAGCCTGAAAACCTGAATGCGGTGCTTGATTATTTAGGTAGCCCCGATCTAACCTATGCAAAACGAGTCGAAGACAATGTTTGGCAGATTATTTTTTACCGCACTCAGCATGTTAAATCTGATGGCATAACCACCATCGATGAATGCACAGGCCTACTATTTAAAAATGGTCAGCTGGTATTATGGGGGCCAAGTGCCTATGAAAGCTATCAACAAGAAACCTAACCGCTTATGATGGAAAACGTGACGCCACGGGAATTGGCACGCTTATTTGATAGTACACACCAGCTACTTAAGCTTTATCATCAAAAGCAAAAATGGTCACAAATTTTCCCTTTATTAAGTAACCTAGCTGAGCGTTATTACCTGCTGTATCAAGCCTGCCCAAAAGGTATGCAAGCACAACTAAGCTTGTATGTACCGAACCATGGTTACACCACAAACTTAGTTGTAAACCAATGTGTTGTAGCCTGCATTTTGTGCCGCAGCCTTAACTACAACCAAGCCATTAGCGAACAAATAATTAGCTGCTGTTTAGCCAATTACCTCTGCGTGCAATCACAAAGTAATAAGTTAGCGGCAGGACAGACCCTGACGGCTCAAGATAAAAAGCTTTGGCAGTGTCGCCATCAATTAGCAGCAAAATTACTAAAAGACTCAGGCCCACATACGCTTTCTATTCAGCATTTATTAGCGCGTTTAAATAAATATAAGCAAGCACTTTTAAGCGCGCCGAAAATTATGATTTACGATGGCGCAACAACCTTAGTTGCTTTGGCTAATATTATTGCCATGAATACGACTTACCGCGAGTCGGGTGGTCACATTAGTGTGCACAAAGCCTTAGCTGATATATATTTACGCACCCCTAATGAATTTGCCCAAAATGCTATAAAAGCACTGATTGCGCATATTGGCCCTTACATTCCGGCCAGTGAAGTAAAGTATGCCGAACAAATACTTATTTATTTAGCCACAGATGAACACGGCCGCCATATTTTGGTTGATGCCAGCCGCCCTGAAAAAATTCGCTGGCATCGCTTTAAAGCGAGCTTAACTATTTTTGACAAACAAAGACATTGTAAAGACACTCGTTTGCTGTACACAGTTTGGTTTAGTGAAAACATTAACTTTGCTGAGTCACAGCCAATAAATCAGCAGCGAAGGCAGCACTATTTAGAGCTAATTAGTTCTTTAAAAGTATCGCAAGAATATAGCTACCGTGGCTTAAATAAACTTTTAAGTCCCTACCCTGAATTGATAACCCAGCTTACTGTTGCCTCTAAACCCTATAATAAAGAGCAGCAAAGAGCTAAAGACTTGCGCCATTGTTTATCTATGGTCGGATACGATAACGCCCCTGCGATTATCCAAAAAGTATTATTTCAACGCTTGGTTGCAACCACCTCTCACCCGCTTTTTCAGCATATCTCTAAGCGCCTTGAGAATATGGTACGCATTATTCAGGCGCTATTTAAGCACACCGATTCTATTCAATTTGAGCAAGTTACTTTGCCCTTATATGCCTATGTTTTATACCTTTGCGAACATCAAGCAACCAGTATTTCTCGTAAAACTGTATTTGAGCAGGCCGAAGAACAGGTAATAAGCCCACCACTTGCCTGTTTGTTTGGCGTTAGTCACTTAAACCAAGAGCCACTAACGGCGTATTTAAATCAACTGATTGGCGATAACAGTTGGACACAGCATTTACTTGGTAGTGAGCAACATAAAAAACAAACTCTCGATATCAATGAAAAACATTGGGTCGCGATTAAGCTATTTACTTATTATGTTTTTCAACCCAAAGCGTTATTTAGTAGTTGGCAAGAACAGATTATTTTCGACAGCTTATCGGCTGCTGGTTGGCAATCAAAAGCAGATTTTTATGCATATCTGAAAAACTGTGAATTTGCAGACAATTTTTAGATTGTGTTGTTAAAAAGTGCGAAAACGTTAAATAAATATGAACTTTAGTCTGTTTATAGTCAGTATTCACAGGATAAACTGGCAAAAAGCTGAATAAATTGCTATAAAAGCCGCTTAAATTTTCAAACACATCCACGTAAACCCTCTAACAAGTAAATCGCATGCTATTTCGCGATAAGTTTACGTGTTTATCTACTCATAAATAGGAAAAGTAAATGGCTAAACAAACCATCACAGTGATCAAAGGCGACGGCATTGGTCCTAGCATTATTGATTCAGCACTTGAGATCCTTAAAGCTGCAGGTTGCGATTTTGATTATGAATTCGTTGATGCTGGCCTTGCTGCCCTAGAAAAAACTGGTGAGTTACTTCCGCAAGAAACAATCGACACAATCGCGCGTAACAAGATCACTTTAAAAGGTCCATTAACGACTCCGGTTGGTGAAGGTTTCACTTCAATCAACGTAACTTTACGTAAAAAGTTTGGCCTTTACGCTAACGTTCGTCCTGTAAAATCATTCGCAGGTACACAAGCTCGTTACGACGACATCGATATCATCACTATTCGTGAAAATACACAAGGCATGTACTCAGGTCTTGGCCAAGTGGTTTCTGAAGATGGTAACGAAGCAGAAGCAATGTCAAAAATCACCCGTGAAGGTGCAGAAAAAATCGTTACTTTTGCATACGAACTAGCGGTACGTGAAGGCCGTAAAAAAGTGACGGCTGTACACAAAGCTAACATCCTTAAATCAACATCTGGTTTATTCTTAAAAGTTGCACGTGAAGTAGCTGAGCGTTACCCACAAATCGAATCAACAGAAATGATTGTTGATGCAACTTGTATGAAACTAGTTATGACTCCTGATGAGTTTGATGTAATCGTTACTACAAACTTATTCGGTGACATCCTATCTGACCTATGTGCTGGTCTTGTTGGTGGTTTAGGTATGGCTCCTGGCGCAAACATCAGTGAAGATGCAGCAATCTTCGAAGCTGTACACGGTAGCGCACCAGACATCGCTGGTAAAAACCTTGCAAACCCAACTTCAGTGATCTTAGCATCTATCCAAATGCTAGAGCACCTAGGTATGGGCGACACTGCAGAGCGCATCCGCAGCGCAGTTGCTGATGTTATCAAATCAGGCGACCGTACAACTCGCGACCTAGGTGGCAGCCACGGTACTACAGACTTCACTCAAGCTGTAATTGAGCGTCTATAAAAAAACATTTGTTTAAGGCTTATGACAAGCTAATAACCCTTAAACACCTCCTTACCAAAAGCCAGTCTACGACTGGCTTTTTTATTCTCTCTACTTAATTGAATACTTAAATGGACATCCACTTTTATTTTTTAGCTTATTTGGACATCCACTTTTATCTTTTTAGTAAAACCTCAACATAAAACTAGACACCCACTTTAACCACTACACTTCCACAAGACTAACTAGACATCCAACTTAAAATTTCTCACTTCTCAAAATTATGGCTAAACTTGTATTGTTCAACTCAAGGAGGAGAAGAGCATGGCAACCCCGCGTAGAAACTTAATTAGCGTTTCAAACACACCTTACTATCACTGCATTTCACGCTGCGTTCGTCGCGCTTATTTGTGTGGACAAGACCCACTTACGGGTCGTTCATATGAACATAGGCGGGGTTGGGTTGAAAAGAAACTACTTCAACTTGGCAGGATATTTTGTATTGATATTTGCGCCTATGCTGTAATGAGTAATCACACTCATCTGGTTCTTCACATTGATATAGCAAAAGCTAAGCGTCTAAATAATAAAGCGATTCTTATTAGATGGCACAAATTATTCAAAAGTACATTCCTTTGCCAACGGTTCTTAAATGGCGAATTACTA
>NZ_LJTB01000017.1:0-58747 GCF_001306895.1 Pseudoalteromonas sp. UCD-33C
GGACAGTCTACGTGTGCGTAGTGACGAGTTGGAGTATCGTACTCAACGTGTGAAGTTGAGATTGTGATACCACGCTCACGCTCTTCTGGAGCGTTATCGATTGATGCGAAGTCTTTAGCTACACCACCGTATACTTTTGCAAGTACGTTAGTGATTGCTGCTGTTAGAGTTGTTTTACCGTGGTCAACGTGGCCGATTGTACCAACGTTTACGTGCGGTTTTACGCGTTCAAACTTTTCTTTTGCCATGACGGAACCTATCAGTTTTGTGTATCTAGATTACATATGAAAATAATCCACCGAGGGTAGATTAATTTAATTTTTTCAAATTTCAAATAGTTTTTTCTGACAGATAAAGGAAGAAATTAAGATGAGTTCTCGATACTGGTGCTGATAGGCAGATTTGAACTGCCGACCTCACCCTTACCAAGGGTGCGCTCTACCAACTGAGCTATATCAGCAACACCAGAAGTCTGGAGCGGGCAGCGGGAATCGAACCCGCATCATCAGCTTGGAAGGCTGAGGTAATAGCCATTATACGATGCCCGCATAGGAACCTGTTCTTAAACTACCTCTAACCGTCAAGAATAAAGTGGTGGAGGGAGCTGGATTCGAACCAGCGAAGGCTGAGCCGTCAGATTTACAGTCTGATCCCTTTGGCCGCTCGGGAACCCCTCCACGAAAATTCTTTACTAAGTCACTTCCGGTAAAAGGAAAGTGGTGCCGACTATCCGAGTTGAACGGATGACCTACTGATTACAAGTCAGTTGCTCTACCAACTGAGCTAAGTCGGCACTGCTTTAGTACGGGGCGAGATTCTAAGGTAAGGTTTATTGTGATGCAACCATAAAATTAAAAAAAATGTGAATTTATGTGTTAAACGCTCACTATTCAGGCAAAAACCCGTATTTTTACTGCTTTATAGCTAATTCACGCCAATAATTCAGTCCTTTAAACACGAGCAAGCTGTCAAACTTAGCATCTATATATGTATCTGCTAACAATTTGCCATAACCACCAGCAAATAATAACTGACAACCCTGCTGGTTAAGATGTTGTTTTGCTTGCTCGATTGCACCAAGAGTAGCAACCATAGCGCCATTTTTTAGGCCATTTGGCGTATTACGCCCTAACTCAGTCGTAAATGGGGTTTGCTCATCATCAAACACGCGTTGCGTATTTTGGGTAAGTGATGAGGTCATTAAATCAAGGCCAGGTAAGATCCAGCCTCCTAGATGCGCGCCTTCTTTATTAAGCACATCAATTGTCGTTGCTGTACCGGCATCGATAATAATGCAGTTTTGCTCGGGATATTCTACATACGCAGCGATCACCGCGAGCCAGCGATCAATTCCTAGGTTTTGAAACTGCTGATAGGCACAAGTTAACGTAGCGAGTTTAGCTGTCACCTCTGCTTCAAAGTAAGGAACAGCATGTTGCTGCGCCTGTGCTAATAACGGTTTAAGTAGCTCTGTGCTACCTACGCAGGAATAGACCAGCTCTGTTATTTGTGACCAAGGTAAATTGCTGAGTTCACAGGTTTGGTAATCCTTGCCATCAAACAAAACGGCTTTAATTGCGGTATTACCAACATCCACTAATAGTTTCATAGCTCAGCCTTACGTAATGAAATTTCACCACCATAATAACTTTTCACTTCGCCATCTTGACGAATACGTACGCCACCTTGGTTATCAATCCCTTCACAAATACCACGCCAGCTACGATGACCCGTATTGAGCTCAACACACTCGCCAGCAAATGCATTTAATTGATTCCACTGTAGATACATATCGTTTAAACCTGATTGCTGATACTGGGCTAAGCGTTTTTCTAAATAAAAGCATAAATAGGCCACCAGCTTGTTTTTATCTAATCCCTGTACATGCTGGCTTAAATCAGTCCATGCCTGATCTATGTGTTGGCTAACACTTTCTGGCATATGTAAATTAATACCTATACCTATTACAAGCTGACAAGGCCCTTGTGGTTGGCCGTCAAGTTCAACTAATACGCCCGCTAATTTTTCACGGTTTAAGTAGATATCGTTTGGCCACTTAAGCTCTACATCCAATTGATATAAGGCTTTAAGCGTATCGTAAACAGCAAGCCCAACAGCAATAGATACCCCCATAGCAGCTTGCAAACCATCATCCAAACGCCAAAAATAACTAAAGTATAAGTTTGCACCAAATGGAGATTGCCAAACGCGCCCACGGCGCCCTCTTCCTGCTTGCTGCATTTCTGCAACTAATACACTTCCAGATGGCAGTGATACTTCTGTTTGCAAACGGCGCATTAACTCACTGTTGGTTGAGTCAATAATAGGCTGCACTTCAACATCCGCGGTGCTGCCACCTAACTCATTATAATGCTGACCAATTTTATCTTTGTTCAGTAAGCCTGCACTATTATTTAGGCAATACCCTTTACCCGTAACCTTAAATATATCGAGCCCCATCTCCTGCAAAGAGTGAATATGTTTACCCACTGCTGCACGGCTAATACCGAGCTGCTCGCCCAATTGCTGACCAGAAATAAAACCACCGGTATTTAGAGCTTGTAAAATAGCGAGCTTATTTCCATCTGGTGCTTTCATGATGAAGCTCCCAATTCAATGTGGCATTCATGTTCAGCATTGATCAGGCGTACTTCGTGCTGTAAAGCAATCTGATATTTATGCCAAACCTGTTGTTGTACATGCTTTACCATGGCAATTAAGTCACCACCTGTACTATTACCGTGGTTTACTAGCACTAACGCTTGCTGCTGATGCACTTCAATACCTGCGACCTTAAAGCCTTTTAACCCAGCTTGCTCAATCAACCACCCCGCCGCAACTTTATGATGCTCAGCATCCACAAAGTAATGAGGTAGCTCTGGGTACTGTTTTAAAAGTAACGCAAGTTGCTCATTCCTGATCACTGGGTTTTTGAAAAAACTGCCTGCATTTGCCAGTTCTCTGGGGTTTGGTAGTTTGCTATTTCTGGTTGTGATGATTTGCTCAAATACCTGCTGTGGAGAGGGTTCTGAAAGCTGTTGCAATGGTCCATAACTCAGAACTGGCTGCCATTTTTTAGGTAACAGCAACCCTACTTGGGTGATTACAGCTTTGTTCTTCAGTGCATGCTTGAAGATAGAGTCACGATAGCCAAATTGGCATTCGCCTTTAGTTAAGCGCTTTATGGTTTTGGTGGCAATATCAAAATATTCGACATAACTCACAAACTTTTCAAGCTCTACACCGTAAGCACCTATATTTTGCACTGGTGCAGCACCAACAGTCCCAGGTATTAAAGCAAGGTTTTCAAGCCCAGGCATATCATTAGCAATAGTCATAGCAACTAATTGGTGCCAGTTTTCTCCGGCTGCAATGTGCAATAAAAAGCCATCGCTTTGCTGCTCTATATCTATGCCCTTCGTATTCATGTGGATCACAGAACCTTGGTAGTCAGATAAAAACACCGTATTACTGCCTTCACCTAAAATACAAAATGGCCCAGAAAAGTCTGTGCTTAAAAGCTGATTCACTTCATCAATTTGATAAAAATGCTGGCATTGGCTTGGCAAAGAAAAGGTATGAAAAGATTGCAGGGACTGAGCCACAAAACGCCTCAAAGGTTACCGGTAACTAATCGCATTAGTGTAACCTATCGTCGCAAAATACGCATTAGATTGTAAAAATCACTCAACCCACTGCACTAATCATGTTATAAAACGGGCTCTTTTTCATTTCCGTTCCAGGGTTATTATGAAGTTTAAACCATTACTTTTAAGTCTTGCTATGGCCGGTGCTTGCTCTCAAGCAACTGCAGATGCAATCAGCCAGCACACTTACGCAAACTTAGATGACGTAACAACCACTCACCTACTACTAGATTTAGATGTTGATTTTGATGACAAACAACTAGAAGGTTTTGTTGAGCACACGCTAGATTGGCACAATGCAACAAGCAAAACACTGGTGCTTGATACTCGCGATTTAGATATCGAAAAAGTAATGTATCAAGATCAAAAAGGCAGCTGGCACAAAGCTGACTTCACCCTTGCTGCACGTGATGACGTGAAGGGCTCAAAATTAACAATTAAATTTAAAAGCCAAGCAGTTAAAGCACGTATTTACTACAACAGCCGTCCAGAAGCTTCAGGTTTACAGTGGTTAACGCCAGAGCAAACAGCCAGTAAATCACACCCATTTATGTACAGCCAATCACAAGCAATTCATGCTCGTAGTTGGATCCCAGTACAAGATACGCCAGCAATGCGTGTAACCTACTCGGCACGTATTCACACTCCTAAAGACATTCGTGCGGTGATGAGTGCTGATAACAAAGATGCACTTTATAAGGACGGCGATTACCTATTTAATATGCCACAACCAATTTCGCCATACTTAATCGCAATTGGTGCAGGTAATTTAGAATTCAAAGCCATGTCTAAGCAAACGGGTATCTTTGCTGAGCCAACAATTTTAGATGCATCAGTTGCTGAGTTTAACGACACACAAGCGATGATCGATAAAACTAACGCGATGTATGGCGAATACGCATGGGGTCGTTATGACTTATTAATGCTACCGCCAAGCTTCCCATTTGGTGGCATGGAAAACCCACGTTTATCATTCATCACACCAACGGTTGTTGCTGGCGATAAAAGCTTAGTAAACCTAATTGCTCACGAGCTTGCTCACTCTTGGTCTGGTAACTTAGTAACCAATGCGACTTGGGAAGATTTATGGCTAAATGAAGGTTTCACGTCTTACGTTGAAAACCGCATTATGGAAGAAGTGTTTGGCCGTGACCGTGCCGTTATGGAGCAAGCGCTTGATGCTGCCGGCTTACGTGCATTACTTAAAACTCTACCAGCACCAGATACGCGTCTTAACTTAAAACTTAATGGCCGCGATCCTGATGATGCATTTAGCTCAGTGCCTTACACTAAAGGTCAGCTTTTCTTAATCTATCTAGAAAACAAATTTGGCCGTGATAAGTTTGACCCATTCGTAAAGGGTTACTTTGACCAATTTGCGTTTAAGTCTCTTACAACAGCGCAATTTGTTACTTACTTAAAAGCTAACTTGATCGACAAATACCCAGGCGTTGTGAGCATGGATAAAGTTAATGAGTGGATCTTTGAGCCTGGTTTACCAAGCGATGCTCCTAACCCAACGTCTGATGCCTTCGATAAAGTTGATGCTGTAACCAAAACATGGTTAAACGGTGAGATCAGTGCAGCCCAGTTACCAACAGCGGATTGGTCAGTTCACGAGTGGCTACACTTTTTGAATAACCTACCTCGCGATTTAAGCATCGAAAAAATGACTGAACTTGATAATCAATTCAACCTAACACAGTCAACTAATGCAGAGCGTGCTTTCGCATGGTTTATGCTAGCGGTAGGTAATGGTTATCAACCAATTTACCCAGCGCTTGATGAACACCTATCAGGCATCGGTCGTCGTAAATTAATTGTGCCACTCTATAAAGCACTTATTAAAAACGGTAAAAAAGACTGGGCGCATGATGTGTACTTAAAAGCACGTCCGGGTTACCACCCACTCGCACAAGGTACTGTTGACGACTTATTTGCAAAGTAAGTCATCAAACACAAAAAAGGCGCTGCAATCAGCGCCTTTTTTAATTATTTTATTAGTTACTTACTTTTTGTAAGAACGCACGGCGCTCTTCAGGGCTTGCTTGTTGCCACCAAAACTCAAGCATCGCAGCCGCACTTGGCATATTTTTCAAACCCGCTTGTCCGCCGGGTACTTTTGCAGGCAATGTGACAGGGATTGCAGTCGCAGGTTTGTTGCTTGTACTTGTAGCAGCAACTGGGGCACTGGCTACAGCTTGTACAGGCGCGCTAGCTGCACGATAGCTAACTATCGATAGCGGCACAGCAAGTTCACTGCCCTTGGCTTTTAAGCTTACTTGCGGTGATTCAGCAAACACTTCTGCCGCAACAGCATTACTGGCACGATTAAACACTAGGTCATAGTCTTTGCCACTCTCTACCGTAAGCTCAACCCAAAATGGCTCTGACTCAACAACTTGATGGTCATCATAACCTTGCTCGTAAAGATCGGTATATTTCATCTTTACTTGGTACGTACCAGGAGCAAGCTCAACATCGTCAACACGACTGAAAAACGACTGTTCAATTAGGCGCTCTCCAACTTGTAAGGGTACAAACTCTTCGGGAAAGTGAATAGTCTCAGCTACACTGCTGAAACTATTAAATAGCATTAACGCACTACTCAGTAATACTAACTTACGCATGTTCACTCCTTGGTTGTTCAACTTGCGGCAGTTTCAGTTTGACACTGCAAATAAAGTTTGTCATTAGTGGGCGGTCATTTAACCACATTTATAAGAGAGCTAAGTATGAGCCAAGAGACTATTTTTACAAAGATTATTAACCGAGAGATCCCAGCTGATATTGTTTATGAGGACGATCTATCTTTAGCTTTTAAAGATATTAACCCACAAGCCCCTTTTCATGTGCTGATCATCCCAAAAACGCCAATAGCGACGATTAATGATGTTACGGAAGAAAACTCAGCTTTAGTCGGTCACTTATATGTAGTTGCTGCAAAACTCGCTAAACAATTTGGCTTTAGTGAAGACGGATTTCGCGTCGTAATGAACTGTAATGACCACGGCGGACAAACTGTGTACCATATACACCTACACATGTTAGCAGGTAAAGAAATGGGCTGGCCTCCATATCAGGACAAGAAAAAAACAGCAATCTAATACTTTGATATGTAAACAAGTGTAAAAAGTAGCACAAACATATTGTTTTTGGCTATAATAAATATATATCAGTTAGTTAACATATTGCGATTAGTTAACTAACTGTAATTTTTGACACAAAACAGACACAAACTGTACTTTTCCTGCACAACTCTCAGAAATTTCTAATACGAAAGGGGTGGATTGCGTGATAGGATTTAACTGTCAACTTTATTCAAGAGTGTATATATATGAGTAGTTCAGCCTTTTTATTATTAGATCCAGAGCCAATTAACACTATTGGCATTAACGTATTAGAGCCATTGTTAAAAACACAAGGACTAGCAGTGACATCTGGTACTGATATCTCTGAAGTACCAGAAGGAACACGCTTGTTATTTATTGAAACGTCAAGCACAGATCCGTGGGGCAAGTTAAAAGAGCAGCTAGTTAATTTACGATTAAAATGCGATATCGTGCTGTTTAACCTAGATGAAAATCCTGAACTTGCAAACCGTGCTCTATTAAGTGGTATTCGTGGTGTGTTTTACACAACAGATAATGCAGATGTGTTAATGAAAGGCATTCGTTTATTACTTGAAGATCAACTATGGTATCGCCGCGACATCATGTGTAATGCATTAAATCGTATGTTGCAGTTCAATAAAGACGCACTCCACAAATTGACAGATGGTGACATCGAACCGGTTAAACTTACTAAACGTGAAAAAGCAATTATCTCATTAATGAGTAAAGGTTCGAAAAATAAAGAAATTGCTGAAGACTTAAGCATCAGCCCACATACAGTTAAAACTCACTTATATAGTGCATTTAGAAAAACTAAATGTCGTAACCGTATCGAGCTATTGTCTTGGGCACAGCAGAATATTCCAGACGAAATTCGCTAAACTAAACATCCTACAAGTTAAAACAGACGCAGCCGCGTCTGTTTTTGTTTCTGGTTGCTAAACACTGTAATTGACTTTATGCTCAAACTGATTGCAAAACATCGGAAATACAATGCTCGACTCAGCCACTTTATATTATGCCAGTGCTGCCATGATGGCAGTAATGACTCTTCTTAATTACCTTACATGGCGAACCAATAATAATACTCCGGGCACCTTACTCTATATTTTCTATCCTCTAGTGATGTTTGCATCGGTAATGAGTTTTGCACTGCATGGTCATATCAATAATATTGCCAGTGTTGCTATCGCGAACACCTTACTCTTTAGTGCTTCCATTATTCATGTACTCGCGATTTGCCAATTTTTAAATGCCAAATGCGTTGGTTTTAAAACCTTTGTTGCGATAACGGTGGTGCTCGCGATTACCATGATTTACCTTGCCACTGATAGCGCAGAGTTACGTAGTCGAATTTTGGTTTCTGATCTTCAGCATATAGTTGAAGCTTTGTTTTTACTGGCATTATTTATTCGAAATGGCCGTAAAAGTTACCCTAATGGCAGTATTGTCTACATTTTAATTCTCAGCATTATTCTGGCTATATTTACAGGCCGAACCTTAATGATGGGAGATGTCACAACAGCAAGCTTATTGTCAGCGGATTGGTTTAGTATCACTTTATTTATTAATGGTGTTATTGCGCCGATGTTTTATGCAACTGGTATGGCACTATTATGTAATGAACGCCGCGAACAAAACCTCAATCAGTTAGCAGAAAAAGCTCATAAAGACTTAGAAATTCGTGGTTTATTCCTATCAACTATCAGCCATGAAATACGTACGCCGTTAAATGGCATTTTGGGTAGTGCACAGCTAATCATGAACCAGTCGAGTGACCCACGTGACAAACCTTATTGTGAAGCAATAATTAACTCAGCTGAGTCGCTAAACTTACTGGTCGATAAAGTACTCGATTACGCCAGCCTTGATCAGCGTGATGAAGCGCTCTACGAAGAAGACGTCGAGTTTAAAACCTGGCTCAATAACCTGTGCCTTTTACTCAGCCCTTTAGCAGAGCAAAAACATTTAAAGTTTGAACTTATATACAACTTGCCCGATCAAGCATGTTATTACTGCGACCAACAAAAACTCAGACAAGTTATTATTAACTTAGTAGGTAATGCGATTAAATTTACCGACCAAGGTGCAGTCAAAATCCAAGTAAAACTGCTCAATGAAGGGCAATTAGATCACCTTGTTCGTATCAGCGTCATAGATTCTGGGCCTGGTATTGAAGATGAAGAAATTGCATACCTAACAGAACCTTATGTTCAAAGCAGCGCAGGTAAAGAAAAAGGTGGTACAGGCCTTGGCTTAGCAATCACCAGCCGTTTACTGGAAAAGTTAGGCAGCAAGCTCAATATTGAGAGTGAACTTAATAAAGGCAGTACTTTCAGCTTTGATATTCCGCTTGCCATTGGTGAGCTTAGTCTTGTTGAGCAGCGCCACCAATCAAAAGATTATGTTACTGGCCTAGACGTGTTATTAGTTGAAGACCTCGACTTAAACCAAAAAATTGCCATTGAATTTATGGCCGATGACGAGCACAAGATTAAGCTTGCAAAAGATGGTACTAGTGCCATTGAACTAATGCAAAAACATCACTTTGATGTGGTATTACTCGATATGAATTTGCCTGATTTAACAGGCCAAGAAGTGCTAAAAAAGCTAAAAAATATCGACCATTTAAACCAGCGAACCCCGGTGTTAGCGTTCACCGCGAGCCTTAGCCCTGATGAAATAAAAGAATACTTAGCACTTGGTATCAAAGACATTGTTGGCAAACCAATTAAGCAACAAAAACTACGCCAAGCACTTAGTGATTCACAAAGTAATCAAGCAGCAAGCATTGCTGTTGAGCTGCGCGATACACTCTATGATGAAACAGCCGCAGCGACTCTTGTCAGCTCATTCAGTGAAGATGAAGTGTCATCGATTTACAACGAGTTTGTATTGTCAGCCAGAAACAAACTGATCCGCTGCCAACAGCTCGTCGAGGATGATAAAGAGCAGTGCATCAAGCTACTGCACCGCCAAGCCAGCACGGCTTTACAACTAGGCTTTAACCGCTATGGTTTAGAACTTAAGAAAATCGAGCGTAAACTGCTCGACAACAAGCCTTTAAAGGAATCACTAACCGACGCATTAGTCCTATGGCAAGAAAGCCTACAAGCCTACTTAAAGCATGTTAGAAGTGAGTTAGCATAGGAGCTCCTAGCTCCTAGCGAGACTAATCCCTATTAGCCTCAAGCAAGCGACATTTGTCATATGCGTAGAAATTCCCCTCTCTCGCATGTCTGAAAGCTCCGAACTCCCCAAATAAATTTGATCCAAATCAACTATTAAATCGCCTTATTTCGCATCAGGAAAATAGCTTGATCTGGATCATATCAGCCGCCCTCAAGCCAGCCTATGATTAACTCATAGACATTAGGAGGCACAACCATGAACGTATTCTTCAGAGATTTTTTTAGCGACCCAGTTTTATTTATGTCATTCGGCATTTTGGCTGTTGTTATCGTTTTATGCCTTTTCTATGTTGGTTTCTTTATTAAGAAAATACACGACGCAGAAGTTCCTAAGTAAGAATTAAGCACGACGCACAAAGCCCCTATCCAATTTATTGTTTAGGGGCTTTTTATTTGCAGCTAGCTAAAATCTTGTAGCGGTTCTCAAAAAGCAAAAACTTGCTACAATAGGCGCTTATTTTGTTTCGAAAGTGTCAGCTATGTTACCTGAGTTTAAGCCTGCGTGGTGGATGCGCAATCGCCATTTACAAACCATAATGCCGCGCTTTTTTCGCCCTTTTCATAATACCCGCTACGACTTATCGACAATCGATACTCCAGATGGTGACTTTTTAGAACTGGCTTGGGCAACACCTCATAACGAGCAAGCACCCCTCGCTATTGTATTGCATGGTTTAGAAGGTAATATAAACAGCTTTTATGCTAAAGGCATGATGAAAAAGCTTAAACAACAAGGCTTTGCTGTTGTATTGATGCATTTTCGAAACTGCTCGCGCGAAGTTAACCGTTTAGCACGTGCTTATCACAGCGGTGAAACAGAAGACCTGCGCTTTTTCATCAACCACCTTAAGAGTAAATTTCCAAAACGTCCGTTATTTGCCGTGGGCTTTTCGTTAGGTGGTAATGTACTGGCAAAGTATTTAGGTGAGCAAGGTACTAAATCGAACTTAACAGGCGCAGCCGTTGTGTCTGCGCCATTTGACTTGTCATCATCTTGTGAAGTAATTCGCAAAAGCTTAGGCAAGATTTATCAAAAGTATTTGCTCGACCGTATGAAAAAGTCGATGCAAAGAAAGCTGCCACAAATCGAACAGCAAATTAGCCTAACGCCAGAAAAACTTATGGCGATTGATGACTTATGGCAATTCGATAATATGCTCACGGCACCATTGCACGGCTTTGCCGGTGCTGAAGATTACTATCAGCAAGCGAGTGCAAAACCATTTTTAAAAAGCATTGCAACACCTACGCTGATTGTGCACGCCAAAGATGACCCGATGTTATCAATAAAAGCCGTGCCAGATAGCTTAGATGTAAGTGAACATGTTACGCTGCGCATCTCAGAACAAGGAGGCCATGTCGGATTTATTAGCGGTAAAAACCCTTTTAAGCCCGAATATTGGCTTGAACGAATTGTTCCTGAGTATTTTCAACAATTAGTTAAAAAAGAGCAGTTATGATCATTCCCCACGAACGCCTCGATAAAGAGACTCTGTATAATTTAATCGAAAGTTATGTTTTACGTGAAGGCACTGATTACGGCGAACAAGAATTTAGCATTGAAAGCAAAGTAGCGCAGGTTCATCAACAGCTTAAAAATGGTGAAGCCATGGTGTTTTTTTCTGAGTTACATGAGTCAGTTACGATTATATCCAAAGCTGAATTCGTTGCTCTACAAGCAGATCCAGAGTACCAAGCGTCGTTTAACGACTAAACTTGTAAGTTACACTGTAACCCTTCACAATGGCTTTTTAACTTAAAGAGCCATTAAAAAATGAAAAAACTAAGCTCACTGGTTGCCGCAGTTTCTTTGGCCTTAATTGGTCAAGCAAATGCAGATCAGGTTACTGCATCAGATAAAGCCATTAAACTGGCAAAAGACACTATTTTAATCGATACCCATATCGATGTGCCTTACCGTATTCATAACAAGTGGGCTGACGTAACCAAAGCTACAAGCGACGGTGACTTTGATTATCCGCGTGCTGTGCAAGGTGGTTTGAACGCTCCTTTCATGTCAATTTACATTCCTGCAAACCTAGAATTTGAAGGCAAAGGTAAAAGCTATCAATTAGCAAATCAGCTAATCGATTCTATGGAAGCGATTGTGCAACGCGCACCAAGTAAATTCGCTATTGCTGACTCAACTGCCGATATTAAAGAGCAATTTAAACAAGGCAAAATGTCGATTGCTATGGGCATGGAAAACGGCTCACCTATCGAAGGCGACATTAAAAACCTTAAGCATTTTTATGAGCGTGGCGTGCGTTACATCACGCTAGCTCACTCACAGAGCAACCACATTTCTGATTCATCTTATGACATCCGTCGTAAGTGGAAAGGCCTGAGCCCGTTCGGTAAAGAGCTAGTAAAAGAAATGAACAACATTGGTATGCTGGTTGATGTATCGCATATTTCTGATGATGCGTTTTACCAAGTGATGGAAATCTCGAAAGTACCCGTGATTGCTTCACACTCGTCACTGCGTAAATACACCCCTGGCTTTGAGCGTAATATGAATGACGACATGCTGTTAGCTCTTAAAAAGAATGGTGGTGTTATTCAAATTAACTTCGGTTCAAGCTTTGTTACAGCAAAAGCAGGCTCTTGGTACGATCAACTTAAATCAGCAAAGGCTGAAAAGAAAAAAGACGGTACTAAGCTAAGCAAAGATTTTGATGCTGCTTATCGCGCTAAAAACCCGTTTCCATTTGCAAGCTTAGAACAAGTACTTGATCACATTGACCATGTAGTTGAGCTAATTGGCATCGATTATGTGGGTATTGGCTCAGATTACGATGGTGTAGGCGACTCTCTACCTACTGGCTTAAAAGATGTATCTAGCTATCCTAACCTTGTGCAAGGTCTAATGGACCGTGGTTATAGTGATAAAGACATCAAAAAGATTTTAAGTGGCAATATGCTACGTGTATGGCAACAAGCTGAAGCATACGCAAAAGCCCATTAATCGACACAAACTCCATTTAAAAGCGCAGCTAACTAGCTGCGCTTTTTGTTTTTATCATTATAAGTAATTGATAATACAAATAGCTTGTTTTAATCTGCTGATATTACAAAGCAACTTGGATGATGTGATATGTCAACTTGGCAAGGGAATACTGCGCTGGCATTTGCAAGCATTGCACTTGGCTTATCAATTTATAGCTATACAAAAGTAAACTCGACTGACAAGCCTGTAGTTATTCAGCAAGCAAAACCTAACTTAAAAAAGTTAACCATTCCAGAGCAAGACAGAGAAAATCTAGTTGCCTTACATGGCTATATTTTAGATCTCGAAACACGCATTCACGAGCTTGAAAATCAAGCGCCAACAATTGATCCTGAGCGACTTGCCTCATTAGTTAAACAAGCAATGGAACAGCAAGAAAAAGAGCGACGAGTCGAAATTGAGAGAAGAAATCCAGCGCTTGGCTGGCTAAGTAATTTACCTGATGACTACCGCGAACGCATCAAAGCAGACCCACAATATGCCGACAGCTCAATAAATGAAGCTCTTGCCACCTTACTCAATTTGAGTAAGTCCGAAAATGAGCGCTTAGCAGCCTACGGGCAACTAAAAATGACCCTAAGCATGCTCAGACGCGACTTGGACGACAGCCAAGCAAATGCAGTAATCGATGCCATGATAAGCATTAGCGAATACACCAATGACCCTAAGATTCGTGTCAGTACTTTAGAGAATTTATCTCGCCAAAATAACGTATCGCCTAAGCTCGCTGAGCATTTTCAAAAGCTGTTACAAACTGACGATAATGATTATGTTCGCAATATTTCTGCCACAGCCCTCATTGGCCAATTTTTCCGTGCCACAAGAGACGGCAACAATAGTTATGCCAGTGATTTAGCAGAACGCATTACCGCTCTTGAAAATAGTAGCAATACAAAAGTTGCCGAAATCATGGCTGAAAATCTAAAAGGCCCACGGTTAAGAGAAGAGCTAGATAAAGCGTTGGGGAAATGATTGAAGGTGCTAGGTGCTAGGTGCTAGGTGCTAGGTGCTAGGTGCTAGGTGCTAGGTGCTAGGACAAACTAAATCCTGTTTACTCTCAAGCAACTATTAGTTTTTGTAAACCGAAAGAAAACAACCCGCTCAATCTACTTAAAACTTATAGCTTAAAGCTTCCAACTGTTTTTAAAAACAAAAAGCCCCAGCAGATGCCGGGGCTTTTTAGTAAGGAAACTTAATTAAAAATTAAGCTTTCTTTGGACGCTCAACAACGTCTACTAAAGTCCAAGACTTAGTCTTAGAAATAGGAGCACACTCAGAAATAGTAACTACGTCACCAGTTTGAGCTGTGTTGTTTTCGTCATGTACGTGTAGTTTAGTCGTACGTTTGATGAATTTTCCATATACTGGATGCTTCACGTAACGTGCGATAGCAACAGTGAAAGATTTATCCATCTTGTCGCTGATTACACGGCCTTGAAGAGTACGGATTTTATCGCTCATTATTGACCTGCCTTCTGGTTAATAACTGTTTTTACACGCGCGATATCGCGACGTACTGTTCTTAGCGTGTGTGTCTGAGCTAACTGACCAGTGCTTGCTTGCATGCGCAGGTTGAACTGCTCACGAAGAAGTCCTAGAAGTTCAGCATTTAGCTCTTCTACGCTTTTGTCTTTTAGTTCGCTAGCTTTCATTACATCACCGTCCGAGTTACGAAAGTTGTTGTGAATGGTAATTTACGCGCTGCAAGGTTAAATGCTTCACGAGCAAGCTCTTCAGAAACACCTTCCATTTCGTAAAGTACTTTACCAGGTTGAATTTCAGCAACCCAATATTCAACAGAACCTTTACCTTTACCCATACGAACTTCTAATGGTTTGTTCGTAATTGGCTTATCTGGGAATACACGAATCCAGATTTTACCTTGACGCTTTACGTGACGTGTCATAGCACGACGAGCTGCTTCGATTTGACGAGCAGTCATACGGCCACGGCCAGTAGCTTTCAAACCGAAAGTACCGAAGCTTACTTTGTTACCGTTTTGCGCTAAACCGCGGTTGCGGCCTTTGTGCATTTTACGGAATTTTGTACGTTTTGGCTGTAACATTACTCGCTACCTCTACTTAGCACTTTTTTTGGCTTTCTTTGGCGCGCGTTTAGCTGGCTTCTCTTGCTCTTGTACTAGTGGTAAACCACCAATAACTTCGCCTTTGAAGATCCAAACTTTAACACCAATGATACCATAAGTGGTTAAGGCTTCAGAAGTTGCGTAGTCGATATCAGCACGAAGAGTATGTAGAGGTACACGACCTTCACGATACCATTCTGAACGTGCGATCTCAGCACCGCCAAGACGACCGCTAACTTCAACTTTGATACCCTTTGCACCAATGCGCATTGCATTTTGTACCGAACGCTTCATAGCGCGACGGAACATAACACGACGCTCTAGCTGTGACGCAATACCGTCAGCTACTAGTTGTGCATCAAGTTCAGGCTTACGAACTTCAGCGATATTAATCTGAGCCGGAACACCTGCAATCTTAGTTACTGCTTGACGTAGTTTTTCAACGTCTTCGCCTTTTTTACCGATAACAACACCAGGACGAGCTGTGTGAATTGTTACACGGATAGATTTAGCTGGACGCTCGATAACGATTTTAGACACAGAAGCCGCTTTTAATTCCTTAGTAAGGAAAGTACGTACTTTGTGATCGCCAAAAAGCTGATCAGAGAAATCTTTTGAATTCGCGTACCAGGTAGAAACCCAAGGTTTAGAGATACCTAGGCGAATACCAGTAGGATGAACTTTTTGTCCCATTACTTATACTCCTAGCTATCTGAAACCACAACAGTGATGTGGCTTGTACGCTTAAGGATGCGGTCTGCGCGTCCTTTAGCACGTGGCATAATACGCTTCATTGTTGGACCATCGTCCACAAAGATCGTAGTTACACGAAGCTCATCAATGTCAGCACCTTCGTTATGCTCTGCGTTAGCAATAGCAGACTCAAGTACTTTTTTAACTAATACAGCCGCTTTTTTAGGGCTGTACGCCAGGATTTCTAGAGCGCGATCAACCGGAAGTCCGCGGATCTGATCTGCAACTAGACGTGCTTTTTGCGCCGAACCAGAGGCGAATTTATGTTTAGCTAATGCTTGCATTTATCATTCCCCTCTTAACGTTTCTTCGCTTTCTTATCCGCAGCGTGACCGCGGTAAGTACGAGTTGGTGCAAATTCACCTAGTTTGTGACCGATCATTTCGTCTGTGATGAACACAGGAACGTGCTGACGACCATTATGGACAGCGATGGTCAATCCGATCATGTTAGGTATGATCATTGAACGACGGCTCCAAGTTTTAATTGGCTTCTTGTCACCGCTTTCCAACGCTTTCTCTACCTTCTTCAGCAAGTGTAGGTCAATAAAAGGACCTTTCTTGAGAGAACGTGGCATGGCTATTCCTCAACTATTATTTAGTACGACGACGTACGATAAATTTATCAGTACGCTTGTTCTTACGTGTCTTAGCACCTTTAGTCGGCTTACCCCATGGAGACACAGGATGACGACCACCAGATGTACGACCTTCACCACCACCGTGCGGGTGATCTACCGGGTTCATGGCAACACCACGAACTGTCGGACGGATACCACGCCAGCGATTTGCACCAGCTTTACCTAGTGAACGAAGCATATGCTCAGCATTGCCTACTTCACCAAGTGTTGCGCGACAGTCAGCTGGAACTTTACGAACTTCGCCAGAACGAAGACGTAGAGTTACGTATTGACCTTCACGAGCAAGGATTTGAACGTATGCACCAGCAGAACGTGCGATTTGCGCGCCTTTACCTGGTTTTAATTCTACGTTGTGAACAGTCGAACCTACAGGCATGTTACGCATTGGTAACGTGTTACCAGCTTTGATTGGTGCATCAATACCAGATTGGATTGAATCACCAGCTTTTAAGCCTTTAGGTGCAATAATGTAACGACGCTCACCGTCTGCATATAATACAAGAGCGATGTTTGCGCTACGGTTTGGATCATACTCTAGACGCTCAACAACAGCTGGAATGCCATCTTTAGTGCGTTTAAAGTCGATTACACGGTAATGATGCTTATGACCACCACCGATGTGACGAACCGTGATACGACCTTTGTTATTACGACCACCAGACTTAGAGTTTTTCTCTAGTAGTGGTGCGTAAGGTTTACCCTTATGTAGATCTGGGTTAACCACTTTAACCAGGTGACGACGACCCGCAGAAGTTGGTTTACACTTTTGAAGTGCCATAATTCTAACTCCCCTTATTACTCGGCGCCGCCGACAAAGTCTAGCTCGCTACCTTCTTTAAGAGTAACGTAAGCTTTCTTCCAGTCTGAACGACGACCGAAACGCATGCCAGTACGTTTTGTTTTACCCTTAACGTTTAGTGTGCGAACACCAGTTACTTCTACTTCAAAAAGCTTTTCTGCTGCAGCTTTGATTTCAGCTTTAGTTGCATCAGAAGCTACTTTGAAAACAATCGTGTTGTTCTCTTCAGCAGCGATAGTGCTTTTTTCAGAGATGTGTGGAGCAAGGATCACTTTTAAAAGACGTTCTTCACGGATCATGCTAGCGCCTCCTCAAGTTGCTTAACAGCAGCAGCTGTAATAAGTACCTTATCGAAAGCGATTAGGCTTACAGGATCGATACCAGCTACATCACGCGTGTCAACCTTGTATAGGTTACGTGCCGATAAGAAAAGATTCTCATCTACTTCTTCAGTCACGATTAGAACATCTTTAAGCTCAAGTTCTTTAAGCTTAGAAACTAGTTCTTTAGTTTTTGGTGCTTCAAGACCAAACTGCTCAACAACGATTAAACGCTCTTGACGAACTAATTCAGATAAGATGCTTTTGATCGCACCGCGGTACATTTTACGGTTTACTTTTTGGCTGTGATCTTGTGGTTTAGCTGCGAAGCTAACGCCACCTGAACGCCAAATTGGGCTACGAATTGTACCAGCACGTGCACGGCCAGTACCTTTTTGAGACCATGGTTTTTTACCACCACCGCTTACTTCAGAACGTGTCTTCTGAGCACGAGTACCTTGACGAGCACCTGCTGCGTAAGCAACAACTACTTGGTGTACTAATGCTTCGTTAAACTCACGTCCAAAAGTAGCTTCAGAAACTTCAAGAGCGCCAGAAGCGTCTTTAATTGCTAATTCCATCACTAAATCTCCAGGACTTATGCTTTAACAGCTGGTTTAACGATAACGTCACCGCCGATAGCGCCAGGTACTGCACCTTTAACTAAAAGCAAGTTACGCTCAGCGTCAACGCGAACTAGTTCTAAGTTTTGAGTCGTTACACGCTCAGCACCCATGTGACCGGCCATTTTCTTACCTTTAAACACCTTACCAGGTGATTGGTTTTGACCGATTGAACCAGGAGCACGGTGAGATAGAGAGTTACCGTGAGTAGCGTCTTGCATGCTGAAGTTCCAGCGCTTAACACCACCTTGGAAACCTTTACCTTTAGAAGTACCGGTTACGTCAACTTTGTTGATTTCGTTGAATAATTCAACAGTAAGCTCAGCGCCTACTTCAAAATCGCCTTCACCACCATTTAGGCGGAATTCCCACAGACCGCGACCCGCTTCAACACCAGCTTTAGCGAAGTGACCCGCTGCTGCTTTGTTTACACGGCTTGCTTTTTTAGTGCCTGCGGTTACTTGAAGCGCGTTATAACCGTCAGTTGCTTCAGATTTGATCTGAGCAATGCGGTTAGGTGTCGCTTCGATAACTGTCACAGGGATAGATACACCATCTTCAGTGAAGATACGTGTCATACCCACTTTACGACCGACTAGACCTAATGCCATTTTCCTAAAACCTCTCTAATCTTCCGATTAACCCAGGCTGATTTGAACATCAACACCAGCAGCAAGATCTAAACGCATTAGAGCGTCAACAGTCTTGTCAGTTGGTTCTACGATGTCGATCAGACGTTTATGGGTGCGGATTTCGTACTGATCACGCGCGTCTTTGTTAACGTGCGGTGAAGTTAGTACAGTAAAACGTTCAAAGCGTGTAGGTAGTGGGATTGGACCACGTACTTGTGCGCCAGTGCGTTTCGCAGTTTCCACGATTTCCGCCGTTGATTGGTCAATCAAACGGTGGTCAAAAGCTTTTAGGCGAATACGAATGCGTTGATTTGACATTCTTAAACCTCAATATAAAGAGCATTTAAAAAGAGCATAAAAAAACGACCGAAACAATCTTAATAACTAAGATGTCGGCTGCTTTCTTATATCTACGATGAATTCCAAATCGGAATTCCTGTTTATTAGCTTGAAATCCAAGCTTAATCTTTCCTTCCAAGTTCCCGAGGGAATTTTGAAAGCCTGCGTATTATAGATAGATTGGTGATAAATGCAACAACTATTTTGAAAATCTCAAAGGTCTAAATTAAATTTTGTTTAATTTTCGAACTTTATCAATAACATTAGCGTCTTTAAATTATACTTGTGCGAGTAAAGAGGCTAGAAAATCGCTTTTAAATGGTCAGTCCAGTTAATAATTGTTATTCTATGCCGCTTATTTTTGACCAGACTCGGTCTATTTAATATCTACTAATAACTTTGGTGAGTTGATGCGTATCATTAATCGTTGTTTAAATTTCATTTCTGCCGGTATGAACCGCTTGTTTGTAAAAAGTAAGGTGTTGCCAGAGAATCCGATTGAACAATACAACCTAAACCCAGCCAACCCTACTTTTTATATTGTTAGGCTAAATGCACGCTCTGATTTAGCTGCACTGGCAAGGGTATGTAAAAAATACGGCTTACCTAACCCGACCGAAGAGCAGTTATTAGGTAATGCAGAACTTGATCGCTTTATCGGTATTCAAAACCCACCACCGCTATTTGGTAATAAAAGCAAACCAAGCAATGCCCTGCAGCAAGGCAAACAAATTATTGACCACCTGATGCAATCAGGTGAGAAAAACGTCCAAGTGATCCCGGTGACGATTTTATGGGGTCGTAATCCGGGTAAAGAAAAGCCAGGTTTAGGTACTTTGGTGTCTCATTCATTAACACCTAGCTGGTTTCGTAAATTCTTTGTGTTGCTATTTTCTGGGCGCGATAACTTTATTCGCTTTAGTCAGCCGCTCGATTTATCGTTATTGGTCAATGAAAAAGCTGAGGTTGATGAGCTACCGCATAAACTATTACGTGTAGCCCGCGTGCACTTTCGTCGTCAAAAATTGGCAGCGACAGGCCCGAAAATGCCATCACGTGAGCAGCTATTTAATTCGCTACTTGCCTCACCAACAATAAAAAAAGCAATTCAAATAGAAGCGAAAGAAAAAAACATCAGCCAAGAGCAAGCTCGCCAAAATGCGCTGAAGCTACTTGATGAGATTGCCGCCAATTATAGCGATGCCACCATTCGTGTTGCAGACCGTATTTTAACTTGGCTGTGGAATAAGCTTTATAACGGGATTGATATTAAGTTTTCTGAGCAGGTGCATGAGCTTACAGATAAAGGCCACGAAATTATCTATATGCCATGTCACCGATCGCATATGGATTACTTATTGCTGACCTATTCTATTTACCATTTAGGGTTAGTTCCGCCACATATCGCTGCGGGTATTAACTTAAACTTCTTCCCGGCAGGAGGGATTTTCCGTCGCAGTGGTGCTTTCTTTATTCGCCGCTCATTCGCGGGCAATAAATTGTATTCGTCAGTATTTAAAGAGTACCTGAGCCAGTTATTTATCAAAGGCTATTCAGTAAAGTTTTACACTGAAGGTGGTCGTAGCCGTACTGGTCGGTTGTTACCGCCAAAAACAGGTATGCTCGCCATGACATTACAAGCCATGTTACGTGGCATAGACCGCCCTATTTCAATTGTGCCTGTATACATTGGTTATGAGCACGTAATGGAAATTAATACTTACTTAAAAGAGCTTGCCGGTAACGATAAAAAAGGTGAGTCGGTATTAGGTATCTTTAAGGCAATTAAAAACCTTAAAAACTATGGTCGTGGTTATTTAAACTTTGGCGACCCTATATCGATAAACCAATATCTCAATGATCAACAACCTGATTGGCGAGAGTCGATTCACCCAACTGATGTTCAGAAACCACAATGGCTTGGACCACAAGTCGCTAACCTCGCTGATAAGGTAATGGTTAATATTAATAGCGCCGCTGCACTCAATGCAGTGAATCTACTTGCGATGATATTACTGGTAAATGATAAACACGCGCTAAGTAAACCTAAGCTGATTGCTCAGCTTGAGTTTTATTTACATTTACAACGTAGCGCAAGCTACAGTGAAAAGGTGACCACACCAGACGAAAGCGCCGAGCAGCTATTAGAGCATGCACTTAAACTTAATAAGTTTGATGTGATCAGTGACGAGTTTGGCGAAATTATCGCGATTAACGATAAAGAAAAAACACTGTTCAACTACTACCGTAATAACGTGTTGCACTTATTTGCAGTACCGAGCTTATTGGCGCTGCATTTATTCAAAGCACATCAAACTACCATGGCTGATTGCCAAGCCTTGATTGCACGTTTTTACCCGTTGTTTGCCAAAGAGTGGTTCTTGCATGAGTTAGATGAAAACTACATTACTCGCGTACTCGCAAGCTTCGTTGATCAAGACCTGATTGAAATTGATGGCGATAATATCAAGATCACTAACAGCAACGACTGCTTAGCGAAACTCGAAATGCTCGGTCGTGCCCTAAGCTTAACACTACAACGCTACGCTATCGTGGTTGGTTTTATTCAAACTAGCAGTGGTATTGAGCGTGAAGAACTTGAACATGAAAGCCAAGTGTTAGCAGAGCGCTTAGGCACCTTGCACGGCATTAAAACCCCTGAGTTCTTCGACAAAAAAGTACTTATTGGTTTTATTTCAAGCTTGCGAGAGCAAAAGCTAATTACCGAAACAGAGCAAGGCTTAACGGGCAGCAATGAGCTGTGTGAAGTGTATTTATATCTTAAAGCATTGCTGCCAGCACGGGTCTGGCAGTCAATTGACGATATAGTGCAAAGCCAAGCTCAGCACATAAAAGATTAACGCTGACGCATGACCCCTTCTTGGATCGTTGAGGCAACCAAATTGCCTTGACGGTCAAAGAACTGACCTCGCACCAAACCACGACCAGAGCTCGCACTTGGGCTATCAATCGAATATAAAATCCAATCGTCTAGTCTAAACGGGCGGTGAAACCACATTGCATGGTCAATCGTTGCAACCTGCATATTCGGCTGCATAAAAGATACGCCGTGCGGCTGTAATGCAGTTGGTAAAAACTCAAAGTCAGATGCGTACGCAAGTAAGTAATTATGAATGCGCTGATCGTCAGGCATCTCGCCATTAGCTTTAAACCAAATATGCTTAACGGGCTCCATTACTTGTGGTTTGAATGGGTTATGAAAAGTCACAGGACGCATTTCAATTGGCACTTCACGGATGAACTTATTTCGAATTGGTTCAGGAATAAGCTCTGCATTTGCTTGGTAAAACTCAAGCGATGACTTTAATTCTTCAGGCTGAGGGACATCAGGCATTTGCGCTTGATGTGATAAGCCCTCTTCTTCACCTTGGAAAGAAGCGGTCATGTAAAAAATCGGCTTACCATATTGAATTGCTTTTACACGGCGAGTACTAAAACTTTTACCATCACGGATATTCTCTACATCATAGACAATCGGCTTTGCAGCATCACCAGGGCGCAAAAAGTAAGAGTGTAAAGAGTGAACAATACGCCCTTGTGGTAATGTTTCTTTTGCGGCAGATAGAGCTTGGCCCATTACTTGGCCACCGAATACAGCTCTAAATCCTAAATCTTGGCTTTGCCCGCGATACAAGCCTTGCTCAATCTCTTCTAACGACATTAATGACAGTAGGTCATCTAATACTTGGCTCATTTATTTATCCTCAATCCCGACAAGCGTTTAATGATACTATAGACTAATTGGAAGTAAATCTTTGTAAGAGCACCTCATTATGGCTTATTGGCTTTTTAAAACCGAACCCGATGCATTTTCAATTGATGATCTAAAAAACGCACCTGAGCAAACCTCTATGTGGGATGGCGTGCGTAATTATCAAGCCCGCAACTTTCTGCGCGATGGTATCAAGCAAGGTGACTTGGTGATGATTTATCATTCAAGTTGCAAACAGGTGGGTGTTGCAGGTATCGCTACGGTGACTCGCGAAGCTTATGCCGACCCAACACAGTTTGATTTAAATAGCGATTACTACGATGCTAAAGCAACTGCTGATAACCCGCGCTGGTTTGTAGTCGATGTGCAATACCAATCACACCTTAAAAAGCTAGTTAGCCTGCAGGCGATTAAAGCCAATGAGTCAATTACCGAAATCGCCCTTAAAAAAGGCGGCCGATTATCAGTAATGCCTGTAACTGAACATGACTGGCAACAGATCATCGCAATGAGCGAGGGCTAAGCATATAAAGTAGCGGCCATTTTTAATGAGCTGCTATTTTTGCTATAATTTCGCCCCTTTATTTTAGAGGTACTAAGGGGGGGGGTGTATGAAATTATTGTATTGGTTAGAGGAATGGACCAATCTCCCACGCGATGAGCAACAAAGCCTTGTTCCTATGACTGGTGGTGATTTGCTCGGTGATGTTTATGTGAAATACCATATCATTGATGCCAATAAGCCCCTGCTAATTACCTTCTCTCCTGCTGGAACAAATTATCAAGAACATGATATCAATGATGATTTTTCGCCTTGGGCTTATAAGCTCGCGAAAAAGCAGGATGTGAATATCATCGCCTTTCAACATTTAGGCATTAGCAACTGGTTTAGGCACCGTAATTTGTTGTTTTTCATTGAGCAGCTAGCACCACTGATTGGCGGGTTCAAAGAGCGATTAGGTTATGGTTTGAGTCGAGGAGGCTTTGCCGTTGGTGCCTTTGCCAATCTATTAAAGCTTGATAAAGTCTTGCTCTTTCACCCTGTTAGCACAAAAAATAAAGAAAAAGCGCCATGGGATGATCGTTCAAGTACCGACATCGCGCAAAAATTTGATTGGAACGGTGACTACCACGATTTAGATTTAGGCCATGCAAAGGGTTATATTATTTACGACCCAACGAATCGCATCGACCGAGCTCATGCTAAACGTTACCCACAACTAACCCACTTACGCGTGTTTGGTATGGGCCATAGTGTTCATGCAACATATTTAAATAAGTTTGGTTTTTATAAAGATGTTGCTGTTGATTTTATTAGCCACCAGCAAGTTGATATAGCCCAATTCCGCCAGCAAACCAAAACGCTGCGCTTTAAAGAAGATTATTATCGTCGTCTAAATAAGGCAAACAAGAGTTCGCCACATCGTTTAGCCTTACTGAGCACCGCGCATACAATTTTAGCTGAAGAAAAAGCCGAGCACATGCAAGAGCAAAAAGATGCGATTGATGTGCAACCGCTGATTGATGTTGCAATCAAACATCAAGATGAGCACCCAAACGATGCAATAAAGGTCTTAGAAGTAGCGCAGCAACTCTCACCCGATGATCCTGTGATAGACCATAAACTAAAACAGTTGAAATGATACAGCTGCTGTCAGCTTGAGGTAAGTTAACCCTTAGGTTTTACTTTACGGTGTTTTTTGACCCGCCCGTGTTTAGGGATGATTGTTAAATACATTACTAAAGCTAACCACGAAAAGAAGATGATACCGATTAACCAAGCATTCTTTTCGTGGCCTTGAGTGCGTTTACTATTGAGCACAATGACCACAGGTAAAATGTAGGCACTGAGTACAATAATTAAAAACACAACTTCGTTCATAAATACCAATTCGCTTAATTAAAAGTATTATTGCGGATTGGTACTATACCAACGCAGACCAATCAACTTCGTCACTCAAAACACGCTCCGCAGCAATATAATGCAAAATATCTCCCTCACTTACTACATAATCAAGTGGCGGGTTTAAGTCCATATTTTTTGCACTCAAATTATGTGCTACACCCAGCAGTATAGCATCGTGACTATATTTAAAGTGATGAAACAGCTTGCCAAACTCCATTGCTTGCACGCCTTTTGGAATTGGTAAACTAAACTGAGTATCACCATGAAGTGTTGATAACAGCTCTTCTTGCACCCGGCTTGAACCTGGGTCTTGCATTGAACGCACTAGTATCTCGGCTGACTTAGCACTGCTACATTCTACATTGTGGCAATGCTCATGTAGCATTTCGATTTTAGTTTCATCAGTAAAGTGTGCGCTAATGTGGCACTGTTCATTGACCAACTTGCTAATACGCAGGGCTGTTGTAAACGTTTGGTCATCGTCTTGGCCATCAATAATAATTTTGTCGGCGCGATCAATGGCAATTCTTTTCAACTCATCTAGGTCAGTAAAGCTACTTAGACGAGCAAAATCAACCATAGGATTTGCTAAAAACGGATGTTCCATTTGCTCAGTAACCGCCAATAAAATACGACGATCTAAGCGTTTATGATCGGCCAAGATATAGTCAACCATCTTTTTAGTACGTGTATCATGCCAACCAAAAATAATAATGTGATTGTTTATATGTGCGAAGCTTTTATCACCCGTCATAGCGCGCCTAATTAAATAAGTTACTGTTTGCCCTGTTTTTCCTAACAGAACGCCAAATAATGCTAAACCAAAAGGTATTTGCAGTAATGCGACAATCCAACGGCCAAGCTCAGTGCTCGCGCTAAAATCGCCATAGCCAACTGTAGATGTAGTTACTACATAATAATAAAAATAAGTACTAAGTGGTGTGAGCGCTTGCTCTCCTGCAAGCATAAGCAGCCACCAAATAAGTAGCATATGCAAAAGCGTAGTAAATACCACAGCCTGCCAACTTACTTGATCAATGTGACTGCGAATAAGTACCACTAAACGATTAAATATATGATGCATAATCCTTGCGATTTATAGTGGAAGAAATTATCGATACGGTACTGTAATGCTTGCTCTTTGGCAACTGATGGAAAATTACTAATGCATGTCGATGAAAAATGATAGTAGACTATACTATCTCTGTATTAGGTGTTTAGGGTGAAATATGTCAGGTGTTCTTGCTTCCGTCGATAAGCGTACGCAACTGGTCGGTGAAAACCGCTTAGAGCTTTTACTGTTTTACCTACACAGTCGCCACTTATTCGCTCTCAATGTGTTTAAAGTTAAAGAAGTGGTGAAGTTACCGCAAATTAGCAAAATTCCCCACGCCCACCCTAAAGTTTCTGGGGTTGTAAATATTCGTGGCGAATCAATTCCGGTGATTGATTTGCGCAAAGCGATAAACATGCCTGAAGCTAAACACATCGAAGATACAAACCTCGTTATCACCGAGTACAATCGTACCGTGCAAGGTTTTTTAATTGGTAAAGTTGATCAAATCATCAATATGACGTGGTCAGATATTATGCCGCCGCCAACGGCAATTGGTAAAAATCATTACCTAACAGCCTTAACTAAAGTAAAACGCGATGGCCAAGAGCAGCTTGTTGAAATTATCGACGTAGAAAAAGTGCTCGCCGAAATCGTTGAGTACGAAGTCCAAATATCTGAAGACATTCTAGATAAAAGCATCGTGAACGAGTTTGCAGGCCGCAAAATTCTTCACGCCGATGATTCTCCAACTGCCCGTAAGCAAGTAAGCGATACCTTGTCGCAACTTGGTATCGAAATCATACCTGCTCGTAACGGACTTGAAGCACTCGAAATGCTAAAAGGCTGGGCTGATCAAGGTAAAGATGTAGAGAAAGAATTGCTCATGGTGATCACCGATGCTGAAATGCCAGCAATGGATGGCTACCGTTTAACACACGAAATTCGTAACGACAGCCGCATGAAGAACCTACATATTGTGCTTAATACATCTTTGAGTGGTAGCTTTAACCAAGCTTTAGTTGAGAAGGTTGGTTGTAATGCCTTCTTATCAAAATTCCAGCCAATACTGTTAGTAGAAGAAGTTCAAGCCCGCTTAAAAGCCGTGCTAGAGCAAGATTCACAGTAAGCGCATTTAGCATCAGTTTTTAAAGGCATAAGCTAAAGCAACGACGTCGCAATTTGCCAATCATCGTTAATCATGATTTATTGGCATTATCGATTCCACGACAACAATAAAAACTATGCTAAATCGCGTTGCCAAACCATTCACTAAACTAGTAGAGCGTTATCTACCCGACCCGTTTGTATTTGTTATATTACTCACCTTGCTGAGCTTTATCGTTGCGAGCCTCTTTACGCCGTCAACGCCCACGCAAGTGCTCGCGGCTTGGGGTGGTGGATTTTGGAACCTATTACAATTTGCCATGCAAATGCTGCTAGTGCTGCTAACGGGCTACATGCTAGCGAGCACCCCGGTAATGCGCAGTATACTCAACAAACTCGCGACTCTTGCCAACAGCCCTGCTAAAGCGATCATACTCGTTACGCTCGTGTCTTTATTAGCAAGCTGGCTAAATTGGGGCTTTGGTTTAGTGATTGGCGCTTTGTTCGCCAAAGCAATTGCGAAACATACCCGCGTTGATTACCGTTTGTTAGTGGCCAGTGCCTATTCAGGTTTTATTGTTTGGCATGGCGGCTTAGCCGGTTCAGTGCCGCTGACAATCGCAACCGATGGCCATTTTGCAGAGCAAAGTATTGGGGTAATAGGCACCGAAAACACGATTTTTTCGGCATTTAATATCGCTATTGTTGTGGGCTTGTTTATCGTCATGCCGCTGGTAAATCGCTATATGTTGCCAAGCGAAAAAGACAGTGTTTATGTTGACCCCGCAAAGCTTGAAGATGAATCGCAGCAAGCAGATACGCCTACCCGCCCCGCCGAAGTAATTGAACATAGCCGTTTGCTAGGTATGGGGATAGGTGCTGTTGGTCTTGCCTATTTATTCTATTATTTTGTGTTAAACGGAGGCGGCTTAAACTTAAATAGCGTGATTGCTATTTTCTTATTTAGCGCAATTTTACTGCATCAAACGCCGCATAATTTACTTAGCAGCTTACAGCAAGCAATCCCTAGTGGCGCTGGTATTGTGATTCAATTTCCCTTTTATGCGGGGATCATGGCCATTATGGTAAAAACGGGACTTGCTCAACAAATATCGGAAGGATTTATTGCCATTGCAACAGCCGAAACGCTGCCATTTTGGAGCTTTTTAAGCGCAGGATTTGTGAATATATTTGTGCCGTCAGGCGGCGGCCAATGGGCAGTGCAAGCGCCGATTGTCATTCCTGCAGCACAAACACTTGGCGCGGATATGCCACGGGTGGCTATGGCTGTCGCATGGGGCGATGCTTGGACTAACCTTATTCAGCCGTTCTGGGCACTCCCCGTACTTGCTATTGCCGGCTTAAAAGCCAAAGACATCATGGGCTTTTGTCTTGTGCAGCTGATCATCACCGGCGTGTTTATATCGTTAATGCTGAGTTTTTACCCTTAACACGATATTAGGAAGTGTTAAAAACACTTCCTAATATCTGGCGGTGCATGCTAACTTGCTAAAATCTTCATTGGCAAGCTGAGGATTGGGCTTTCTGAATCAGCAAAATGCATCATCACCGCAACGTGACCTGCAACAACCAGTGCGTACATTACCGCTGAAAAACCTTGTCCATAAGTATCGAGAGGGATGAGGTGTGAGTAGTGACGTCCGCGCCACTCAAAGATAATCTCAAGTGCTCCTACAAATAAGAAAAACACCAGTAGCATCAAGCCGAAGGTATAGCTTAACCACAAGCCAAATAACACGCCTAATAAACACACACTAAGGCCTATCCATGAACGCATCGAAAAACTAATGCTTTTAAGTACATGGCCGCCATCTAAGGGCAGAATAGGTAACAAGTTAAATAGGTTTAACAATGCACTAAGTACTGCCACACCGGCGAATATTTCCATTTCTGTGGCGTAGTAAAGCACCACTCCCAGCACTGAGGTAATTAAGCCAAAAGCGGGCCCCATGAGTGAGATCACCACGTCTTGCCACCGGGTGGTAATTTTATCATCAGAAACAGCCAAACCACCGACAAAGGGAATAAGGTAAATACCTTTAGTTTTAATGCCAAAATATTTCATAGCGCGCACATGACCATATTCATGCACCACCAAGCAAGCAATTAGCATCAAGGCAAATTCAATGGAAAATAACCACGCATAGCCTGCCACCGAAGCACCCGCTAAAGCCGCTTTGACTACTTTTGCACTTTTGAATAATTTAAAGCCCAGTGCCAGCAAACCAATAATGCCGCGTTTTGGTTCAGCTTCTTGTAACTCAGGTAAAGCAAGTTGGCTCACCTGCTGCTGGTTAACAAAGATTGCTAAGCTTTTTTCCTGCACTTTACTAGTATCAAGGCCAATACGCTGCCCCTGAAAATCAAACTCATAAAGATCTGACTCTGGATTATCGAAGGCAATTGCTTGTTGTTGATGAAAAAGCTGAATTAACTGTGAGCCGCTTAAATGCAAAATAAAGGTTTCGTCTGCGAGGCTCAGCTGAAGTCTGACCATAGTTCTTATAAATACGAATAAAAAGTGTGGCTATTATACTGAGGCCTTACAAAATTACGAATTTCCTTTAGGTACAAGGAGGTATACTTTTCGCACCACAAAACAAGCAAAAAACATGACGAAACACCGTTTATCTACTACTTTTAACTATAGCGTTCTTGTTCATGGAGTGAATATGGTGAAGTCAAATAGACACATTCTCGTAGTGGATGACTCAAAAGCCATCCTGATTGTTATGCATGCCATTTTGAATGAGCTTGAGGTTCCGCACATCACAACCTGCCTAAGTGCAGAAGAAGCTTTAGAAAAAATTAAAAAAGCACCTCGATTCTTTGATGCTATTTTTACCGACCTCAATATGCCAGATATGGATGGTATGGAGCTTATTCGTCACTTAGGCGCTATGAAATACCAAGGTGCAATTGCCATTATTTCTGAGATGGATCCTAAAGTTATAGACCTTGCAGCAGACCTTGCTCGTAAACATAACGCTCACTTAATTGGTAACGTCACTAAACCAGTGCAACTCAATCAAGTGTATTTACTACTGCAAAAGCTTGAGCACTTTGCTATTCATGTTGAGCGTACAAAAACCCCTATTTCTGAGTCACTGCTACTACATGCCATCAGTCATAATGAAATTATTCCGTTTTATCAACCTAAGATAAATCGCCACGATAATCGGGTTGAAAGTATTGAGGTGCTTGCCCGTATCAACACAAGCCAAGCAGATGAAATTATCTTACCGGAGCGCTTCATTTGTATCGCTGAAGACCTAGATTTAATAAACCTTATTACTTTTCAATTGTTTGAAAAAGCCACTAACGATTTTGCAGAAATCAAAGAGCAGTTTGATCCTAACTTAAAACTGGCGTTTAACTTATCTCCTTCGCAGCTCGAGGACTTAAGCTGCCCAGATAAACTGGCTTTAATACTGCACCTTAACAACCTAACACCCAGTGAAGTTATTTTAGAAATTACCGAACAGTATGCTCTACGCAGCACTGCACAACTCGAAACACTCAACCGTTTACGAATGCGCGGTTTTGGTATTTCTCTTGATGATTTTGGTACAGGATTTACCAATGTTCAGCAGCTAAAAACACTACCGTTTACCGAAATTAAGATCGATCGCACCTTGATTAGCAATATTGAAACCGATCAGTTTTCCCAAGTGATTGTTAGCAGCTTGGTGAATATAGCGATACAAGAAGATCTTGCTATTGTAGCCGAAGGCATTGAACGCGTGGAAGAGCTTGAATACCTCGACCGCTACAAAGAGTTTATTTTAATGCAGGGCTTTTTGCTGTGCCGCCCGAAAGCCAAAGAAGACTTTTTAAATTGGTCACTTTCATGGCGGCAAATGGTAAAAACTGCAGCAGGACATCGCCGCTAAGGTTTACGCTTATCATCACTGACAATGGTATTACTTGATGCTAAACGTTGTCGCCAACGCTGTTTGGCGACTTTTTGCATATTGGCTGATTGATCATGTTCATCAACAATTTCGAGCCCCATTAATGCTTCAATTAAATCTTCAAGAGTGACAATACCTTGTACATCACCATATTCATCCACGACTAAACAAATATGCGTGCGCTCAGATAGTAAGGTTTCGAGTAAGGTCGGCACATGCAAGGTTTCTGGTACGGTGTAAATAGGCTTAACAAGCTTGCTAATTTTATAGTCTTCACCCAGACGGTGATAAGCCAGCATAATGTCATTTTTATGCACAAAACCAATAATATCATCACCATTTTTGTCATAAACCAATACTCTAGAGAACGAAGAAGAACCATGCTCCGCCAAGTATTGGTTTACGGTTAAGTCTTTATGCACTTTAAAAAGCACCGTACGTGGTGTCATTAAGGTATCGAGTTTGGCATGACGAAAGTGCAGCAGGCTACGAATGATTTCAGATTCATCTTGCCCAAGTGCTCCAGACTCAGTACCGATATCAGCCATGGCTTCAATCTCTTGGCGAATATAATAGGCTTCATCGTAATTACGCCCCAAAAAGCGCGTTAAAATGTCTGCAAACCACACAAAGGGTTTTAGAATAAACACCAACCAAATTAGGCTCACACTAACAATGGGTGTTAATCCTCGCCAATAATTAGCCCCTAATGTTTTAGGGATAATTTCAGAGAGCACTAGTACCAATAGCGTCATAATTGCAGAAGCAACACCAACCGCAGCATCAGAGAACACCACTGCAGCTTGTGCGCCAACGCCAGCGGCACCTGCTGTGTGCGCTATGGTATTTAACGTGAGTATTGCAGCTAAAGGTTGGTCTATATTGTCTTTAAGCTTACCAACACGTTTTGCTAACTGCGGTTGCTGCTTTCTGAGCATGGCAACATAACTGGGCGTAATACTTAACAGTACCGCCTCCATCACTGAGCACAAAAACGAAACCGCAATGGCAACAAACATATAAACAAGTAACAATGTCACTGTAAGCCCTCTTAAAAAGTTAACCTGCTCACCATAGCAATTGAAAACCACAAGCTCAAACCCGACTGCAATCTAACGCAGAGCACTTTTTGGGTAATTTGCAGCGTGCTATATTGGTTTAAATTACCTTCAACAGGCGAAACTATGACACTTTCAACTACTTGGCTAAGCCAATCAGCCAAGCTAAAAACAACATTCAGTGCATTAGCGTTATGTGCGTTAAGTAATACAGCGATGGCCGATGTCATTGATAAATCAGCGGTGCAATTTATTGGCCCTCTTGGCGAAGATATGCAACTTAAGCCATATCAAACGGATCATCGCGATGCCATTATTGCTAACCTATTACCTAGCTTGCAAAAAAGCACCGATAGCATACGCGTTTTTGGTAATGAGCTTGACTGGCAATCATTCGACAAAGTGAGCGCGCTAACACTTGGTGGTTTGCAAGCACTCAAATTTACCGCCTCGACAGAGCGTTTTAGCCAAGGCTCATTAACACTTAAAGGCATTGAAAACGCGCAGCTATTTATTGATGGTGAAAAGCAAACAGAAAAAAATAAAAGCTATGAGCTAGCTTTAAGCCAAGGCGATCATCAGTTTGTTATCATCACTGAGCAAGTAGCCAACTGGAATGAGGTTGAGCTTGATTTTACGGCTAAGTCAGAACTAGATGCTGTGCAATTTAGTGCTAAACAACAACACGGTTTGTCTGCTAAGCAATTATTTGATGCGCCAACAGTCAGTTATATTTCAATGGCACCAAATGGCGATTACTTCATTACTAGCCAACGTCATTACGAAGATGCAAGCGCTAATCAAGCGCAATATGTTACTGAACTTAAAGACGAAAAAAACAATACACTTTATCGCTTTGAGTCAGCCCAACCAAGTAACATTACTTGGAGCCCAGATAGCAAAAGTTTAGTGTATTTATTAAATGGCGAGCTTAAGCGTTTAAACCTAAAAACCATGCAACTTAGCGTCATTGCTAAAAACCTCTCTGGGGCAAATGGCTTTCAGTTTTTTGATAACAACAGCTTAATTTTTAGTTGGTCAAAGTCTCCAACAGATAATGGCAAGCTCACTAAGCATTACCAAGGCCTGCAAGACCGTTGGTCTTATGCTCGTACTACATCGCAAGTCTATTTACTCGATATATCAACAGGTCTAAGCAAAACCTTAAGCCAAGGACCACTTAGCCATTCACTTGAAGATTTTGACGCTAAAAGCGGTCACGTCTTAATGAGCCGCTCAGCACAAGCTATGCAACTCTCACCACAGCCAGCAACAGAACTTGTTGAGCTAAACTTAGCTTCATCGGCTCTTACGGTACTTGGTCAATACAAAACATTTAATCAGGCTAAATATACTGACGACGGAATTTATGTCACTGCCGGACCAGATTTTAATAATGGCTTAGGTCGTAATCTTCCTGAAGGGATGCTTGCTAATAACTATGATGGTCAACTTTATTTACTCAGCCGTGACGGTAAAAAAGCAACCGCTTTAAGTAAAGAGTTTAACCCGGCTATCGGGCAGTTAAACGTACTTAAAAACGGTGATGCACTGATTAAAGTTACCGAGCAAGATACTGTACAACTTTATCAATTCGACTTAAGCAAAAAGCGTTTTAATAAAGTGAATACGGGCTTTGATGTTGTTGAGCAAGTTAGCTATTCACACGAACGTACCCCGCGCATTTTGGTTACCGGTACCACAGCGTCAACACCTCAGCAGTTAAAGCAACTAAGCTTAGGTAAGAGCCGCGCTAAAACTGTGTGGGACTCTAAGCCAATTGGCTATGAAAATACGCAAGTAGCCTCATTGGAAGAGTTTAACTTTACTAATAAGGATGGCATTGAAATTAAGGGTCGCGTTTATTTACCGCATGATTTAGATAGCAATAAACAATATCCTGCGCTGGTTTATTATTATGGCGGTACATCGCCAGTAACTCGTGGTTTTACCGGTCGCTACCCATTTAACCTTTGGGCTGAGCATGGTTATGTTGTTTACGTTGTACAACCTACTGGCGCAACCGGCTTTGGCCAAGAGTTCTCGGCTAAACACGTCAACGCATGGGGCGAATACACCGCCAACGACATCATCGACGGCACAAAAGCCTTTTTAGATAAATATAGCTTTGTAGATAGTAAGCGTGTAGGTAATTTAGGAGCCTCTTACGGTGGCTTTATGACCATGCTACTCGCAACTAAAACAGATATGTTCAGTGCATCGATTGCTCATGCTGGAATTTCAAATATCACCTCGTACTGGGGCCAAGGTTGGTGGGGTTACTTATACTCAGCTGAGGCATCTAAAAATAGCTACCCGTGGAACAATCCTACACTTTATAGCCAGCACAGCCCGGTGTTTCATGCTGACAAAGTAACAACGCCGCTATTACTCCTTCATGGTGATTCGGATACCAACGTACCAGTTGGTGAAAGCCACAATATGTACACGGCATTAAAGTTATTAGGTAAAGATGTTGACCTGATTGAGTACAAAGGTGCAGATCACCAAATTTTTGCTCGAGATAAACGTTTCGACTGGTGGAATACCATGTTGGCTTATTTCGATAAAAACTTAAAAGATCAGCCACAATGGTGGCAATATCTTTATCCTGAAAAGTAGATTAATCACTTGGCTGAGTACTGTGCGAGTGCTCAGCTTTCACCCTTTTCAACTACAGCTAAGCCATTAAATTGTAAGAAATAGTTACAAACCTCGCCAATACACTTCTCAGCCTTTGCCATACAGTGCTAACATAACAACAAATCAAGTGTGAAATTAAAGCGAATGACTATTCAAGTTTTATTGGTTGAAGACGACGAACTACTCGTTAAACGCATTCTTAATCATTTTAAAGAAACTGAGTTTAATATTGAGGTAGATTCAACGGGGGCCGATGCATTAAGCATTGTGCAATCGCGTGCTTCATCAAAAGAAGCTATTTCTCTAGCCGTTATCGACATTGTGTTACCAAAACGCGATGGGCTTTTGCTTGCCAAAGAACTTAATGCACTAACAGATATTGGTGTTATTGTGCTGTCTAGTCGTGACTCGCAAGCTGACCGTATTGCAGGCCTTGCACAAGGTGCCGATGACTATATTTGCAAGCCGGTTGACTTACTTGAACTTGAACTAAGAATGCGCGCCCTTTTTAAGCGCATAAAAGGCTCTCAGCAAGATGATGAGAGTGAAGAGTTTATTGAATATGCCGACTTTAAACTGCACCCAGATAACCGTACATTAGTGACCCCTAATGGCGAAGAATCTCGTCTTACCGAAGCAGAGCACAAGGTACTTATTTGCCTTATTGCAAATGCAGGTAAAGCGACATCGCGTGAAAAAATTTCCGAAGAAATTGGTCAACCTGACTGGAGCCCAAGCGATCGTACCGTTGATGTACTTATTGGCCGCTTACGTAAAAAATTAAGCGATGAAAAAGACCAAAAACGTATCGTTACCGTTCGCGGCAAAGGTTACATGCTCTCTATTTAGCAAGTTATCTAATACTGCGTTAATTGACTAATTAACCGCTCAAAGGCGCGATAATTCAGCGCCTCTTTTAATTCATTTAAGGTAATTGCTGGCTGTGCTTTCAAGTCGCTAATGGTGCGTGCAACTTTAATAACACGATGATACGAGCGTGGTGACAAAGCCAGTTTTTCGCTGGCTTTTGCTAAAAACTGCAGCTCAGCAGCTGCCAACTCACAATGAATGCTCATTTCTTTATTATTCAAGCGCGCATTCACTTTGCCTTGCCGGTTAAGTTGAATTGCATAAGCTCTTTCAACTCTGGCTCTTACTTGTTCACTGCTTTCTTCTACTTGCGTGCTCTGTAATTGGCTACTGGTGAGTCTCGGCAGCTCAATTTGTAAATCAATCCTATCGATAAATGGTCCAGATACTCGAGATAAATAGCGCAATACTTGATCAGGCGTTGCACGCTTATCAGTATGACTTCCTGTAGGGCTAGGGTTTAATGCGGCGATCAGCTGGAATTGCGATGGAAATTCCATTTGTCGTGCCGCTCGCGATATAGTCACCACGCCCGTTTCCATTGGTTCACGCAGTGAATCGAGCACTTTTCTCTCAAATTCGGGCAACTCGTCTAAAAACAAGACGCCATTATGAGCAAGAGAAATTTCCCCCGGTTTAGGATTCGAAGAGCCACCAACAAGAGCCACAGCAGAGCAAGTATGATGTGGATTTCTGAAGGGTCGCTCACGCCAATTCGATAAATCAACCGATTGACCAATTATCGAATATAACGCGGCAGTGCTAATTGCTTCATCATCCGACATGGTTGGCATAATCGTAGGCATACGTTGGGCAAGCATTGACTTGCCAGTACCTGGAGGGCCAAGAAACAGTAAATTATGGCCACCAGCGGCTGCTATTTCGAGTACCCTTTTGGCGCCAGGTTGGCCTTTCACATCACTTAAATCGAGTAGCGAGTCACGCTGCGACTGCTGCTCTGGATAACAAATATTAAGTGGCAAAGGTTGCTGATTTAATAAGTCATTCCAAACATCTTGTAAGGAGTAAACGGCTTTTCGAGCGACGCCCGAAACAAGGCTTGCGAGATTGTCGTTTTCAGCGGGTAAGAAACAACAGCGACCCTGCTCTTTCGCTCCTAACACCGAAGGTAAAATAGCATTTACCCCTCTTACTTCACCATTTAAAGCTAACTCTCCGTAAAACTCATAACGATGAATATCAGGGCAGTTTATTTGCCCAGAGGCGACTAAAATACCCACAGCAATAGCTAGATCAAAACGGCCACCTTCTTTAGGTAAATCAGCAGGCGCAAGGTTGACGGTTATTCGTTGATCTGGAAAACCAAACTGAGAGTTTTCGAGTGCGCTACGCACTCTATCTTTCGACTCTTTGACTGACGCTTCAGGTAAGCCAACGATATGAAAAGCGGGCAAGCCATTTCCTAAGTGTACTTCAACAATCACTTCAGGGGCTTGTACACCCACTTGTGCACGTGAAAATATTCTAGCTAAAGACACGATCCATGATGTCCCTATCATTCATCCTTAAATTAAGTTTAGTCGGGATATTTAAAAACGTGTAATGTCAGTTGCCATTTCATTGCTGCTAAACGCAGTGACAAGGTCATAAGCATGGCTAATATCATAGCCACTTCGGTCACTAAACCCAGCGAAATACTTAATGTATAAACAATGCCACCAGCGATACAAGCAATTGCATAAAGCTCGCCCTTTAATAGCATCGGCATATTTCCAGCCAGCACATCACGGATAACACCGCCAAAACAGGCTGTTATTACACCCATGATAATCGCGGTGGTGTCTGGCATACCTGCGAGCATGGCTTTTTGTGTGCCCATCACCGCAAAAAATGCCAAACCGAAAGCATCAGCAACTTGCAGCGCATTAAGTGAAATAGAACGCTGCTTATTGATTAATCGAGTGGTGACAAATACAGACAATAAAATAGCCCAGAAATAGCTTTGATCATGTAGCCAAAATACAGGAACATCTAAAATAACGTCGCGTACAGTCCCACCGCCAATAGCAGTGACTGTGGCTAACACAACAACCCCAAAGCCATCCATTTTTTTGTTGTACGCCAGTAGCGTTCCAGAAACTGCAAACACGGCTACGCCGAATAAATCAAACCAATGGTAAAGTTCAGTCATGTTTGTAACTAAAAAGTAATGTTAGTGCCGTTGTAACATAAACTTTTCAATCTTTTAAGCGAAGTTTCGATTACTCGCCTTTTTCGACCAGCTCAATAAACTTTAAACTTTGCATCATAACGTTATCTGCAAGCGTAGAGTCTGAAAAGTAAGATTCCTTCTCAGTTGCTTTACTAGGAGCTGCCAACAAGATGTTATAATCATCTTCTAACTCGACCCATAAGCTTCGTTCTTGAGCATTTAATTGCGCATGTTTTTTACGAACATTGTCGGCTTCATAAAATGCCTCTTGTGCTTTTAAGAATGCATCTTGTGATTCTTCGCTCATATCTTCACTTGAAAACAAGCTATTACTTAAATCACTTATGTCTTCTTGCATTGCATCCATCGTTTGGCACCCACTAAGGGTAAGAAGTAATACTGAGAAATATAACGCTTTCATAAACTAACTCCTCAAAAAAGCCCAGTAGCATTGCTGCTACTGGGCTCAGAAAATTACTGCTTAATTAAACTGCCCGATACAAAAGTGTGTAACTCGGGATCATCATTATCATCGTAGGTTTCAGGTACTTCGAAACCTAGCGTTGCTACACTAAAACCACCTTCAATGGTTGTCACGGGGGTCATAGTCACACCATAGCCATAATTTTGCGTAGCTGTTGGTTCGCTATACATCATCAACGACCCAAGATCTAATGCCCACTCTGCTGAGCGTACTTCACCATCTAACTCAAATGTTGCAGTACCATCATTACTTATAACGACATTAGAGGTTTCTAAACCACTGCCATCATCAGCCATAAAGGTAAATACATGTGAGCCAATAAGATCTGCTTCAGTGAAAGCTGCTTGATCAATAACTCGTGTAACGCGTTCGAAGAGGCCAAAATCATCGCCGTCTTTGAACTGTATAAAGTTACCTTGTGGCTTCACAATAAAGTAAGGGTCAGCAAATTCAATTGGGTCACCATAGGTTTTTACATAGAAATCAACCACTACCTTTTGAGTTTCTGCATCATAGGTGTAGTAACCACCTGATATACCTAACTCATCAAACTCAGTATCATGAGCAAGCTCTAAGAAAGTGCCATCCTCTTTAAATACAGCAATGAAGAAATCTCCATCGTAAGAGCCATATGTATAACCCCCTATTAGCGGGTTTGATTCACTGTAGATTCTACTTAGCGTAATAGTACCCTCACCTTCGATATCGAATGTCAGCGTATCTCCATCAACACTGGCAACAATACTGCCAGCATCATCTATACCGAAACTACCATTGGTATCTTCCGTAATAGTGACATCAAAAGCGCCTGTTGTTTCATCCCAAGTAAAGTCACCAATTTCAAAACCAGGGAATGCGGTGTCATCATCAGGGTCGTCCATTGCTTGAATTTGTAACCATTTTCCATCACGAATAATTACCGCGACATCAGGCTCATCAGCAAGCTGCCAAGCCCCATCCAATGGATGATCCGTTGCAGGACGCTCTACAACAACTTGCTCTTCAGCCATTGCCTTATCAAAGTACCACGCTTGTTTAGCATCTTCAGTACAACTACCTGCTTGCTCATACACGCAAATAGTTAAGAAGTTTCGATCAAAGTCACTCACTTCAGCCTTCATGCTATCAAATAGTAATTTCCCTGACGCTAAACTGTAGTCGTATTGATTGACCACTCCAAGGTAAGTGAAGGTGATTTGATGGCTATACTCAGCCGTCATCTCATCATAAATAGTCGCTATTTTAATGGTTTCTACACCTAGCTCTCTTGGTGAATAAAGTTCAATGTAGTTAGTTGTAATTGGGTAGCCATTATTATCAAAACTTGCGTTTTCTTCTAACCAATAGGGTGCGAATTTGGTTACCCCATACTCATCTGACACAGAGAAGTTACGCAGATGAGATGAATAATCTTCGACACGCTCCGAACCATCATAGTTAAAAAAGCGATATTTACGATACGTAAAGTTTTGACCATTGTTAGTGGCTAATAATCGCTGCGAGAACTCACTGTATACTTGGCAAACTTCCCCTTCAGGACAAATTGGCTGAACACCATTGCTCGTAAAATAGTTATATCTTAAGAACACTCCCTCACTGCTTACTTGCCAAGAACGAAAGTTTTGATTCAGGTTAAAGTTCATTAAACCATCATCATACACATCATAGTGGAGGTCTGTTTGAGGTGAGTTATAGCCTTGGTAAACAGTCCATTTACCCAATAGGTCTGACTTAGTAAATGAAAGCTGATTATCTCTCACCATTAAACCTGTGACTGTACGTGAGCTATCGTCCGCTTTAGCTTCGAGTGATGCCGCAAATTGATAACCCACTTGTACATTTTTAACGAGCCAAATAGCGATGTCATAACTAATAGTTTCTGCATTATTGCTTATAAGCAGTCGATTCCCATCAACTTGCCAAGTCACACTAACAGGCGCGTTATCGTTATCAATGAGCGTTCCTGTTCCACCAGAAAGTAACTCAACACTTACTGCACTACTATATCCACCAAACTCGCTTAGGTTATCAATAACCCAATTACCAATAAGTTCATCAGCTGTCACAGCAAGTGTTTGCTGTTGTTCAATAAGGGTGGCGTTATAGTTCGATTCTGTAGTTCTATATACAACATCTGAACTGGTTATGCGTGTTTCGCTTTTACGGAAAAACTCAACCGTTCTGTTTGCATCGTTTTCAAGAAGAATAGTTAGGTCTAACTCAACTAAGTACTCACAAACATCTAGCTGTTCATCGTTTCCATCAGTAACCACAAAGCAACTCATTAATGCTGGCTCAGCCAAAGTAATTGTGATGTCTTGCTCTTGTTGCGACCAACTAAAGTCAGTATCAACATCCAGTAAACTGACATACCCGGTACCATCATTATTAAACTCAAACTGCCCAACTGAAGTTCGATAATATTGTGGCTGCATTAATAAATAGTTGCCGGTCAGATTATTGATTGTTTGATCAACTAATTCATCATCATCTTTAATCTCTTCTTTTGTAGAGTCAATTAATCCTGGATCTTGGCTTTCAACTGTATTTATAAAGTCATCAATTTGTTCAGCGCTAGATATTAAATCAAGGGTCGAATCGACACCCTCAGGTAGTTCGTAGTCATCATTATCTACAATGATCTTGATTAACGCTGCAAGTAGCAGTTTTTCGTCAGCATCAACAGCGAGTAAAGCTTCATCTAATGCTTGTTCAGAATCGATGTTTGTACCGTCGCGGCTTAAAAGTGCAAACTCTGCAGTACTAACATTAGTAATGTTTACGCCAAAGTTTTCATCTTTGCTTAATGTGCCATCGGCTCCTGCTTGTGAAACAAGCGTTGCGATAGACTTCAGTTGGGATACAAATTCAACGCCCGGATCAATGGAGTTATTACCCAACGCCACCAGCTTAACCAGTTCATCAGCATCTGAGTCATCAACCTCAATGTTTACGCTATAGCGGCCTTGTGCATCAGCGGTAATCTCAAATTGTTCATCACCAATCTGCACCACAATACTTGAGTTGATAATCGGCTCATCGGTTACAATACCGGTGATCGTTACGCTGAGCACTTTACGTTTAAGCTCAATCGTTACTGTTGCTGTGGCGGTTGCACCATCATCATCGGTGACTGTCAGTGAAACAACGACATCTGCATCATCTTCGATTTCAGGCGCGGTGATCGTAAGTGTACTTGTATCGCTGCCGGTAAGTGTTAGATCTGGACCTGATGTTTGCTGCCATGCGTAACTTGCAATTGTGCCATCACTGTCTGTTGCCGTCGCTTGTAGGACTAAATCGCCACCTTCTGTTACGTTGCTATCACTACTAATAGATACCGTGGGATTTTTGTTTGTAGCGACGGGAGGGGTATCATCATCGTCATCACCACCTCCACCGCCTCCACCACAAGCGGTTAAAGCGACAAGACTTGTCGCTAGTAATAATTGTTTTAAATACTTTATGGAGTGAAAATTAGGGGGGCTCATCATGCTAATCCTTACATTGAGTACTGTATTTCCCTAAAAAGAGGCAACTGCATACACAGTTGCCATAACTCAAGGGAAGCAAAACCTATTTTGAACATGAAATAAAGGCGGGATCTCAGTGTCGTCCTTAACCATAATCTGAATTCAGTCATGTTTGCCCGTCAAATATGAACACCCGAGATCCCATCAAAGCGATTCATTTTTCGTTAAGGTTCAAGGGTAGATTAGTTACAAGAAATAAGTATGCTGAATGCCGACAAAAATGTACTCAAATACGACATTTCCTATATAAACAACATGTTATATGTAATGACATTGGTACTCTTTCGCTGTCATGCCATATTTTGCTTTAAAAAATTTAGAAAAATACGAGCGTGACGAAAAGCCCACATCATCTATTACTAAGCTTATTTGTCGCCCTTGTCTTAGTAATTCAGCTGCTTTACTCAGTCGATAATTACGCAAATATTCACTAGGAGTAATGTTTAATAGAACTTTTAACTTACGTTGTAATTGACGCTCACTAAGCGCTAATTCTTTCGCACAATTCACCATAGAGAAACCTTGTTGCTGGTAATGCTCAGCAACATACAACTCAAGCTTTTCAAGCAGCTGTTTGTCACGAGGATCAACCACAACCGGTTGCTTTGTCTCAACATGATCAGGTGCATCCATAGTTTGCTGTTGAGAATATAAATTGACCCAATGTATCCAATTCTCAACTTTTAAAAATAGCTCTTCTCTATCAAATGGTTTGGTGATCACATCTAGCGCATGCTGTTGCAAACTACTTACTCGGGTTTCATAGTCTCCCTTGGCGGTCAAAATAATCACCGGAATATGACAAGTAACGGGCGAATTATGTAATGAATCTAAAACAGTAAAGCCATCGACTTTTGGCATCATTAGATCAGTAATTATTAAATCTGGTACTTGGCTCAGCGCTATTTGCAAACCGATCTGACCATCTTCAGCTAATAATACTTGATAGCGGTGCTGTAACTCTGTTTTTAGGTAATGACGTAGCTCGTCATTATCTTCAATAATTAATACACTCGCTTTGTCATGACTCACTTTTGATTTTAGGCTTGTACTATCAACAGGAACTTGCTCTGCAAATTGTGCTGTTTTAAATGCGAGTTTAAAGTTGGTTCCTTCTCCTAAACGACTTGCCAACACAATATTGCCTTTGTATTTATCGACCAGACGTTTAACGATAGCTAAACCTACGCCACTACCTTCTACATTTGCATGACTACTTACTCTGTAGAAAGTATCAAACACCTTGTCTTTTTCAGCGTCTGCGATGCCTTTACCTGTGTCTGTTACTTCTATGTAGGCAAGCTCACCTGATGCGCTTACGATTAAGCTGACTTGGCCTTGCTGAGTATACTTAAAAGCATTGCTTAATAGATTAGTAAGAATTGTGATCACCCCTTCTCGGGTGCTTTCAATAAATACAGCCTCTTCAATATCAACCTTAAAGTCGATGGACTTTTCACCTAACACAGCAAACTGCCCCGCGACCTCTCTGGCTATTGCCGATAATGATACAACTTTAATAATCTCTTCATGGCGCTCATCATAACGAGTCAGCGTTAACAGCTTATCGACCAAATTTTCTAAGCGCCGGCTATTACGCAATACCAAGTTCAGTTGCTCACGCTTTTCAGTATTTCGCTCATCTGCTATGAGCTTTTGCAACGGCGCAATCAACAAACTCAAAGGAGTACGTAATTCATGAGATGCATGTGTAAAAAAACGCACTTTATTTTCGAGTGAATCACTCAGAGCATCAGCTTGCTGTTCGATGAGTGTTTTTTGCTCTGCGATTTCATCGGTGCGTTCGCTAACAATTTGCTCCAGATAATATTTTTGTTTGCGTATACGGCGAGTCCAAAGCACTGTGAATAACCACACCATCGCCAAAATCAGCATGGCTGCTAGCAGATAAAACTCACTGGTTTGCCACCAAGGCGCAAGAACCGTTATGTTTAACAGTAATGGGGTAAGCGCATTTGCCCCATTTTCACTACTAGCATTAACTTTCAACTGATATTTACCAGCAGGAAGATTAGTGTAATCAACTGATAAAAAAGCCCCTGTAGCTTTGCGCCATTGTTGTTCAAAGCCCGCTAACTGATAGGAATATTGGTTAGTCTGTGGCTCAGAGTAGTGTAGGTAACCAATCTGAAAGTGAACCCGTTTAGTTCCCGCAGGAATAGTCACTGAACGGCTTTTTTCTATTTGGTATAAACTGCCTAAACGACTGACTCCTTGGTTTACCACATCCTCATCATCAAATTGCAAACTAGTAAGTGCTAATTGCCCACCAATAGTATTAACTTCAAGGTCAGCAGGGTTAATGACACTAACCCCTTGAGTGCCACCAAACATCAAGCGGCCATCACGGGTTTTTAAATAAGCACCGGCATTAAATTCATTACCTTGTAAGCCATGTCGAGCTTTATAATTTTTTATGCTCATGGTTACAGGGTCTATTTTAGCGAGGCCGTTGTTGGTACTTAGCCATACCCTATCTTCATTGTCTTTTAGCAACGCATAAACGACTTGATTAGGAAGGCCTTGAGCGACATTAAGCTGATGAACTTGCTGGTTGCTCAAATCAATAATATTTAAGCCGTTCGATGTTGCGAGCCACATTTGCTGATCAATTTTTAAAAACGCTCGCACTGTATTATCAGATAAAGCCAAGTCTCCTTTGCGATAATTAGTGAGGGTATCGGTTGCTGCGTTATAGTGATAAGCCCCATCACCATCTGTGCCTATCCACAGATCTGCTTGCGAGCTTTTGTATAAACTCGTCACCCGCGCCGTTGGAATTACAAGTTGTGTATTTGCTACAGGCTGTGCAAAACTAATAAATTTGCCGCGCTGCCTATCAAAGCAAAACAGCCCCCCTCCATTAGTGCCGACCCAAACATTATTTTTCTCATCGACTAAAAGGGCATATATACTGTTTTCAGTTAAGCCATGCCCGCCTTCATCTGCCCGAAAGTGACTGATGCTGCCATCGGTATGCAAAACATCAATCCCTTGCTGCCAGCTGCCAATCCATATATCGCCATTACGATCTTCGGCGATGGCTTTAATTGCATTGCTACTGATTGAATACGGTGAACTTTCGGTGGTTATGCGATCTAAACGATTTAATTGCTGATCAAGAATATCGATACCGCCACCCCAGCTGCCATACCAAATACGTTGCTTTGAGTCTTCAAATAACGCCCACGCATCGTTACTTGAAAGTGGCGTTGGCTTTTTTAACTTACTAAATTGCAATGATGCAGGGTCGAGCTTACTGATCCCATGTGCAGTACCAAACCACATAATGTCGCTACTGTCTCGGTAGATACTATATACCCGGTCATGAGCAAGACTATATTTATCAAACGGGTCATGCGCTAAAACGGTGAAGCTTGCATCAATAGGGTCGTAAACATTAATTCCGCCGCCTCGCGTTGCTAGCCAAACTCGGCCTTGGCTATCAAACTCAATATCACGAATTTCATTACTACTAAGCCCAGAATTATCATCATTAGAAGTTAACCACTGCGTTATTGTTTGGGTGCTTAACGCAATTTTATATAAGCCGCCGCCCTGACTTGCCAACCAAATACTGCCATCAGAAGACTGTTTGATAGCAAAGATACTAGCATGAATATCTACAGGCTCAGCAAAGCCAGAAAAAACCGAATTGATTTGTTGATTATTAATAAGGTCATAATGAAGTAACCCAGCTCCATGCGTTCCTATCCAAAGGATGTCAGCGATTTTTGATAGCGCATAAATAGGTTTTTTTAACCCTGTTATTAACGTTTCAAGCTGCTCTGCTCGCTTATCGTAACGAAACAGGCTGCCGTCGTAAGTGCCAATATAAACTTGCTGTTGCGCCACCAATAAACTGGTAATGCGGCGCTCTTTTAAAAGCGGCTCAGAAAATTGATAATTATGTAATGCGAGTTGGTTTACACCACTATTTCGAGTACCTATAAACAACGTTGACTCGTTGTCGATTGCCAATGGGTAAATATAGTTATTCGCTAGGCTATTTTCCTTATCGGATGCTGTGAATACAGTAAACTCATTACCATCAAAACGGTTTAAACCTGCCTGTGTTGAAATCCAGATAAAGCCTTGCTGGTCTTGAACAATATCAAACACAACACTTTGCGATAGACCATCATCAATATCGTAGTTTTGAAATGCACACAAAGCTGAAGGTAAGAACAGAAGCGCTAACAGCGCTATTAAAAAACGGATCATCCCTAAATCTACTTATTTATTATTAGTTATTAATCAAGCGTAGTTCAGTTCAGCTAACATTCATAATCATTTCCCAATTTAGGGATGAATAACTAGGATAGATATCAAGGGGTTGGATTTAGGTGTGAGTTAGCGGGGTAAAGGTGCTAGGTGCTAGGTCAAGCACAATCAGAAGAAAGGTTTAACATGAATTGTATTGGGTTTCGCTACGCTCAAACCAACCTACACAAAGAATGAACTGGGTGAACCCGAGTGAAAACACTGCACTAAACAACACTCTCATTCTACTTAAAACTTATAGCTTAAAGCTTCCAGCTTTTTCAGGCATAAAAAAACACGCTTTCGCGTGCCTACTTATCAAACTCATTTAATTTTAATCTTCAATTTCAGTTGGTTGCGGGAGCTGTGAATTTTGAGGGCGAACCGACGACCTTCGGGCTCTGAACCTGAATTTCAGGCATAAAAAAACACGCTTTCGCGTGCCTAGTATTACATATAAATTTTTAATTTCAGTTGGTTGCGGGAGCCGGATTTGAACCGACGACCTTCGGGTTATGAGCCCGACGAGCTACCAGGCTGCTCCATCCCGCGCCTGAAATTATTAAGTTTATTTTACTTCTTGCTTAATTTAAGAAGTCAACCAATTCAGAGAATTGGTTGCGGGAGCTGTGAAGGTGAAGAGTGAACCGACGACCTTTAAAGTTCCAACAATATACCAATCTTTTAAAAGATTGGTTGCGGGAGCCGGATTTGAACCGACGACCTTCGGGTTATGAGCCCGACGAGCTACCAGGCTGCTCCATCCCGCGCCTGAATATTAAGTTTATTTTACTTCTCACTTAATTTAAGAAGTCAGCCAATTCAAAGAATTGGTTGCGGGAGCCGGATTTGAACCGACGACCTTCGGGTTATGAGCCCGACGAGCTACCAGGCTGCTCCATCCCGCGCCTGTAATCTCTAAGTAACATAAGCATGTTATTGCTGCCCTGTTTCAGAGAGAGCGCTATCATATAGCAATAAGATTAGAAATCAAGGGTTATAGTGACAAATTTAATTCAAGCGAACAAAAAGCACACAAAACACCGTTAGAATGCACGCTGATGAGGACTAATCATTTTTTGCCACTCCCAATCAGGGTGACCCATCACGATAAAATCAGGGTTTTCTGTGCTTTCTCGTTGATTGTAAGTTAACGGGTTGAACTCGGCATCTGTAATACAGCCACCAGCTTCTTCGACAATCACTTGTGACGCACCAGTATCCCACTCACCCGTTGGCCCGATACGTAAAAAGCAGTCCGCTTTACCCTCAGCGATAATACACGCTTTTAATGAACATGAGCCTAATGCCACCGTCGCAAACTGAGTATTTAAATACTGGCTGACCGCTTCAATTTTTTGTCTGCGGCTTACAGCTAAGGTTAAATTATCCGGCGTTGCTACCGAAATTTGCTGATCTTGGCCATTTTCACGTTTAAATGCGCCATTTTGATAACTAGCAAAATAAGTCACTTGTTTCGCTGGCCAATGGATAACACCCAGTACTGGGCGATTATTTTCAACTAAAGCGATATTAACTGCAAAATCACCGCTTTCTAGAATAAACTCCCCTGTACCATCCATTGGATCAAGCAGCCAATAACGGTGCCAATCTTTTCTGTCTGCCAGCGCCGGAATAGGTGTTTCTTCTGACATAATTGGAATATCAGGGGCTAGGGTCTTCAAACCAGCCATTAATACATCGTTCGATGCTAAGTCAGCCTTGGTGACCGGAGTATGATCTGACTTTTGCTCAGCACCAATATCATCCTGCTGATAAATGGCCATAATGGCATCGCCTGCTTGCTCAGCTAACCGAATACACGGTTCTAAAAAATCATTCATTGCCCGCTCCCGACTCTAAGTACTTTGTTAATAATAGCAAAGCTGCGACACTTCGTGCTTCAGTAAAGTCTTCTTGTTGCAATAATGATTGCCAATCACTTATTGGCCATTTTACCACGACAAGCGGTTCAGGCTCATCACCGGGTAAGGTTTCAGGGTAGAGGTCTTCAGCATACAAAATATGCATAGTGGCATTAAAGTAACTCGGCGCCATGCTGACTTTTTTAAGTTCAGCAAAATGTTTAGCACCAAAACCAACTTCTTCTTTAAGCTCACGGTCTGCAGCTTGCTGTGGGGTTTCGCCTGGGTCAATTAAGCCCTTTGGAAAACCCAACTGATAATCATTGGTGCCTGCACAATATTCTCGCACTAATAACAGTTCGTTATCGGCCGTTACTGGCACAATCATAACTGCCCCTCTGCCACCGCCACGAATTCTTTCGTATTGCCTTTGCTCATCATTTGAGAACTTCAATTCGAGAGATTCAACAGTAAATAGTCGACTTTTAGCGACAACTTCATTAGACAAAATTTGCGGTGGTGTAGGATGCTTTTTCTGTGTCATTGGCATTAATTTGCTATCATGGCAGTTATGCTCATCATAAATCTTTTAAAGTGAATTGCCTATGTTAAATTGGTCAAAAATCGATACTGTGTTGTTAGATATGGATGGCACCCTACTCGATTTGCATTACGATAATTACTTTTGGCTAACTGTTATTCCCGAGCAATATGCGCGTAAACATAAAATCAGCTTAGACGAAGCAAAAGCTGACATTTTACATCGTTATCAACAAGTTCACGGACAAATTAATTGGTACTGCTTAGATTATTGGCAACAACAACTTGATTTACCAATTATGGCGCTAAAACGTGACATACAACATTTAATCAGAATTCGTGAAGATGTTCCGCCGTTTTTAACTGAGCTTAGAAAAGCAGGCAAGCAATTGATCATGCTTACTAACGCACACCCAGATTGTGCCATGTTAAAGTTTGAACACACTGCTATCGATAATTACTTAGATGGGGTTATCTCAACTCATCAATATGGCGTGAGTAAAGAGCATCAACCATTATGGCAACAAGTACATCAAGAATGGCAGTTTGATAAGGAACGGACTTTATTTGTGGACGACAGCCCTGCCGTGCTAGATGCAGCAAAAGAGTTTGGTATTGGTCATATACTTGCGGTTGCCAACCCTGATAGTCAGCAACCGCATAAGCAGTTCGATGGCTTTTTATCAACCATCGATTTTCGCGAGCTTATACCCGTTGAATGATTACTTCGGGTAACGCTGCTCTAAGCCTTGATATACAAGTTTTGCAAAATCTGCATGCTCTGTATCTAGGCTTTTTACCACTTCAACTAAGTGCTCGTTATCTTCTTGGCCATTCCACACCTTGATATAGCTACCGTCTTTGTAGCCATGATCTTGGCGGAAGAAATTCAAGGTGTTTTTACCAACGTAGCCACGGTATAAATCATCGATATCCATACCGATTTGCGCCATACAACCAGCAAATGCAGCTGCATTAAAACTCTTTTCAGCGACTGCTGAGGCGGCTAATAATTCGAGTGTTTGTTTAAAGTCATCGGCTTTAACTGGTGCACTTAACTCAGCTTCAAGTTGCGCAGCTAAATGCTCATAGCTGGTTTCACCATCAATGCGTAAAGATAAACCAAAATGGAAAATATCAACTAACTCTAAAATAACTTGTTCTGTATCTGGGGTTTGTTTCTTCCACCACTTCCAACCGTAGTGGTCAAGCATTTCAGCACACTCAACCCAAATTGCACGATACCATTCAAAACCTTGGCTAAACCATTGCTCATGAACTTTGGTATTCATCGCATTTTGCATCTCGAGCATAACAACGAGTTTTTGTAAATTAGCAGACATTCTTTATCCCAACTTGCATTTTTTATTTGCCTATATACTACAGTTAAATTTGAGTTTGATGTAGGTAAAGATGAAATAAATCCCGCAACAATCAGGTCATCTTTGCAGTTGATAAAAATAACCGAGGAAGCCCATGTTTAAATCTCTATTCATTAGTGCACTGTTTGTACTATCAAGCCACGTTATCGCTGCAACTGCGACTAATATTGCCGAGTCAGCAGAGCAAGTTAGTCCGTTATTACCTGGCTTAACGGTGCCAAATGTTGAATTGAAAGACCAATACGGTAAAACCGTCTCGCTAGCTGAGCGCTTTAAAGAAAAAACTACCGTGCTGATTGTTTATCGTGGTGGCTGGTGCCCATATTGTTCAAAACAATTGGCCAGCGTGCAAAAAATTGAGAAAGAATTAGCAAGCTTAGACGCGCAACTAATTGCCGTTTCACCAGATAGCCCTGAAAAACTCGCTGAAACAAAAATTACAGCTCCTAGCTATCAATTGCTTTCTGACGACAGCCTTACTTTGGCGCAAACGTTAGGTTTAGCATTTTATTTAGATGACAAAACAGCAAAGATTTACCGCAATAAGCTTGGGGTTAACTTTGTCTCGTTAGAAGGTGAGCCGAAAGTAGCACTGCCTGTACCCGCAGTATTCGTGTTAGATACAAATGGGTTAGTTCATTTTCAATACGCCAACCCAAATTACAAAGTACGCTTAACAGAAGATTTATTACTAGCTGCTGTTAAATCAGTGAGTGAGCAATAAATTAGCTACCGATAAGCAGAACATGTGTCTGCTTACCGGCCTTGTGTAAATTCTTGCCAAGATTCAATTAAATCAACAAAATCTTCAAAGCCACAGCCACTGCACAGGCCTTCTTCTTCAAGCATTAAATCATCATCTTGGTAGGCAACTAAGTCTTCGTTATCTTGATGTAATGCATGTGCTTCGAACAGCGCTTCATCTTTACTTAAGATCAAATCAATTTCTTGACCTTGTAAGGTTAAAGGCTCATGACTGTTCTTAACAGCAGAGATCAACGCTTGCACCATCGCAATTTTTTCTTTTCCGACTTCTTCGTTTAGCCAACGGCCTATGATGGCGTGTTCAGAGGAAATTTTAATGCGTAAACCGCTAATAGGGTCGCGGATAAATTGATATTCCATGGAGGGTACTCTTAATACGTTATCTGCTAATTATACCGTTTGCAGCTAAACGTGGCGAGTTTAGTCGCCTTAAAACAACTCGAGCGCCCAAGTGGCGCTCGTGTTTGTGCTAATTAAATAGCTAGAGTCGCGACTTGAAGCGTGCAGCATCAATAATCGCCCATAGGTATACGATTGGCAGTAGAATAAAACCAACTGCCACATAAATTAGTGCACCACTAATAACCCATGCTAAAAAGAATGCAATAGCCGCCATTAAACGACCTTGTACCAATTGTCCTAAACCAGGAAAAAAGATATTACATATTGCTGCGATTACATTACCGCCAGAACCTTGCTCTGCCATACTAACCTCTGTAGTTTTTAATGATTATACTTTTTATAATCACACTTTATGCCAACTTATTATGACTTACAAATCAAAGTGTTAAAAAGTAGCGTTATTTTGATTTTAGTTCTTTTTGCTAAAAATCGGTCAAATTCACAATTTTTATACTGCAATTTTAATAACTTGCCAAAATAGCTGTTTATAAAAACAGTATTTTATTTAGCCTTGCATAAACACCTGTTATACTCCACCCATTATAGATTGAAAAGGCGTAACGATGGACGTTTCTGAATTACTCGATGGCTTAAATGACAAACAACGGGATGCTGTCGCAGCCCCATTGCAAAATATGCTGGTACTTGCAGGTGCAGGTTCTGGTAAAACTCGAGTACTTGTTCATCGCATCGCATGGCTCATGCAAGTTGAGCAAGCTTCTGCATACAGCATCTTTGCGGTAACCTTCACTAACAAAGCCGCGAAAGAAATGCGTACCCGTGTAGAAGAAACGTTAAAAGCACCGGTTGGTGGTATGTGGATTGGCACTTTCCACGGCTTATCTCATCGTATTTTACGCGCCCATCACCGTGAAGCGAACTTGCCTGAAAGCTTTCAAATCTTAGATTCTGACGATCAACAACGCATGATAAAACGCTTACTTAAAGCGATGAACATCGATGATAAAAAGTGGCCAGCAAAACAATTTGGTTGGTATATCAGCGCGAAAAAAGATGAAGGTCTGCGCCCTAAAGACATTCAAGCCTACGATATTAATGAGCAAATGATGCTGAAAGTCTATGCTGCATATCAAGAGGCTTGTGACCGTGCAGGTTTAGTCGACTTTGCAGAAATACTGCTGCGCTGCTACGAAGTACTTAAGAATCACCCAACACTTTTACGTCACTATCAACAGCGTTTTGCCCACATGCTGGTAGACGAGTTCCAGGATACCAACACTATTCAATATGCTTGGTTAAAATTACTCGCAGGTAACACCAACAGTATTATGATCGTAGGTGATGATGACCAAAGTATCTATGGCTGGCGTGGCGCAAAAATTGAGAATATCAAACGCTTTTTAACTGACTTCGAAGCCGAAACTATTCGCCTTGAACAAAATTACCGTTCAACGGCAACAATCTTAAAAGCATCAAATGCACTGATCAAAAACAATGCTGAACGCATGGGTAAAAGCCTTTGGACAGACGGCAATGATGGTGAGCCTATTTCTGTTTACGCTGCGTTTAATGAATTAGACGAAGCACGCTTTGTCAGCAGCAAACTACGTAGCTGGCTAAATGCAGGTAATGCATTACAAGACGCCGCGATTTTATACCGTAACAACGCGCAATCTCGTGTACTCGAAGAAGCAATGCTACAAGAAGGTTTAAAATACCGCATTTACGGCGGTATGCGCTTCTTCGAACGTCAAGAGATCAAAGATGCGCTTTCATATTTACGTTTAGTGGGTAACCGTCAAGATGATGCTGCTTTCGAGCGCGTTATTAACACCCCTGCCCGCGGCATTGGTGATAAAACGCTAAGTCATATCCGTGATTGCGCGCGCAATGAGTCATTGCCACTTTGGTATGCCGCAAAAGCAATTGTAGAGCAACAACACCTATCTGGCCGTGCAGCAAGTGCCGTCACTAAATTCTTAGAACTTGTTGAGCATATCGAAGATAAAATCAGCGATCTCACCTTAGAAGAGCAAGCGAAATATGCCATTCAAACCTCAGGGTTAATGGCAATGTATCAAGCTGAAAAAGGTGAAAAAGGCCGTGCCCGCGTAGAAAACTTAGAAGAGCTTATTAGTGCTTGTGGTCAATACGAACTTCCTGAAGATGAAGAGTTCAGCTCACCACTACAGGGATTTTTGGCTTATACCTCACTAGAGTCTGGCGAAGGTCAAGCTGATGAGCACGAAGACGCGGTGCAAATGATGACACTACACTCAGCAAAAGGCCTAGAATTCCCATTGGTATTTATGGTTGGTGTTGAAGAGGGCATGTTCCCATCACAACAAAGTAATGAAGAGTCTGGTCGTTTAGAAGAAGAACGCCGCCTCTGCTATGTTGGTATGACTCGCGCGATGGAAAAACTATATATTAGCCATGCAGAAAGTCGCCGTTTATACGGACAAGAAAAATACCATAGCCCATCACGCTTTTTACGTGAAATGCCTGAAGACTGTATCGAAGAAATCCGAATTAAAACACAGGTTTCAAGACCGCCTGCGGCAGGTCGTTTTAGTCCATCAGTAACACATGCCGCATTTGAAGATAGCGGCTTTAACTTAGGGCAACGCGTATTACACGCCAAATTCGGCGCAGGAACCGTACTCAATTACGAAGGTAGCGGCGCACAGTCACGTATTCAAGTGAACTTTGATGACCTAGGCAGCAAATGGCTTGTAACACAGTATGCAAGACTTCAAGCCTTATAATGAGTACTTAACAGCACTGTGTAATGAGCTGGTGATTGCAAAGCATCGCCAGCTTGTCATTGTGCAAGGCAGCGAAACTTGGTGCTACCAGTTTGCAAACCAATTAGCGCTCAAAAATACCTATGTTTTCAGTAGCAGCTCATTATTAGCAAATAGTGAGTTTCCAAAACATGCTCACCAAATTCTTGGCCAAGAGTTTCAACACGCAATTTTTGATGGTTTTAGCGGCTTATATGCCGATAAACTCGCAGCGCTTGCAGGTACCGTAAAAGCAGGTGGTGTACTGATACTGTTGCTGCCCGATGACCGCAAGTGGCAAGACCCTGCACTCACTAGTATTACCTCTTATGCCCAAGTGATTAAACACAGCTTTTTTAATCAGCGTTTATTCTCCAAGCTAAAGTTGCAGCCACATTATTTTACTGAACACTCGCTCCCTGCTTACCAATCAGTATCGCCAGCAACTGCTGAGATAAATTATCAGCAACAACAAGCATGTGTTGAGCAAATTATTAAAACCGCAACAGGGCGCGCTAATCGCCCTTTTGTGATCAGTGCGGACCGAGGTCGTGGTAAGTCAGCTGCTTTAGGGATTGCAGCAACAAGTCTTCAAGATAAAAAAATCCTTATTTGTGCCACGCAAGCCAAAGCCGTACAAACAAGTTTTAAGCATTTAGCCACTGAGCTTGGTGTTAGCAAAGAGCAAAACTTTAAGCAACTATCTAATCTTAGCTATATTGCGCCAGATATACTGCTAAACGAAAAACCTGATTGCGATCTGTTATTTGTCGACGAAGCAGCGGCGATTCCGGTTCCTATGCTATTGCAGATCCTAAAAAGTTATCCACGAATCGTATTTGCTAGCACTATGGTTGGTTATGAAGGAAATGGGCGTGGTTACACGTTACGCTTTTTACATTACTTACGTAGCCAATATAAATCGCTAAAGGCAGTTACTCTGGATGAACCTATTCGTTTTGCTAAACATGACCCCCTCGAAAATAGCCTACGCGAACTATTACTACTCGATGCAAAGTACCTAGATACGCAGAGTGGTAAGTCTTACCAATTTGAAAATATAAGCAAAGATCAACTCGTTGAAGATGAGCAGCTGCTTAGCCAAATTATGGCGCTACTGGCGCTGGCTCATTACCAAACCACAGTAAATGACTTACGCCAATTGCTTGATGCCCCAGAGTTACAGCTATCGATCTGCAAACAAGAAAATGCATTAAAAGCCGTTTGCTTAATTGCTATTGAAGGTGGCTTAGCACCAGAAATCGCAGAGCAAGTAATAAAAGGAAAGCGCAGGCCTCATGGTCATTTAATGGCGCAAACTCTGACTCAATTGAGCCGAAATACAGAAGACTTGTGTAAACGCTCAGCGAGAGTTGTGAGAATAGCTGTTGCACCTGAATGTCATCAACAAGGTATTGGCTCAGCCCTGTTAAACTACTGTGAAAGCCAATTAAATAATTGCAGTTATTTTGGTGCCAGTTTTGGCGCAAATGCAGCGTTAGTTAAGTTTTGGCAAAGTAATGGCTTTAATGTTGTTAAGCTTGGATTTAGTCATGACAAAGCAACGGCTGAACATGCTGCTTTAGTGATTAAAGCGTTAGATAAGCAAAGCACAGATAGCGCAGCACTCTTAATAGAGGAATTTAAACAAGACCTGTCTTTACAACTCCTTGGTCACTTTAGCTCACTTCCTTGGCAGCTTATTGCAGAATTATTCAAAGCCTTACCAAAAAGCTCCTTATCTTCTGCCTTAAATACAAGAGCTGAGCGACTGTTAACCGGTGACATTAACATCTTCCAAGTACAGCCATTGTTATGGAAAATGATTTGGAGCACACCAATTAGTCTAAATTTATTAGATGAACATACAAAATTCATCCTTATTCGACTAGTATTACAGCAAACCTCTGTAAATAGCTTAATCGAAGAAGCCGGTTTTACAGGTAAAAAAGACTTAGACTCACAGTTCAAAACCGCAGTGCAAGGTTGGTATGCTCACTATAAATCACTTCAAAATAACAGCTATTAAGTGTTTAAGTATTTGTACCTTGCTGCTATCTCAGATAGCTTTAGCTGAACACTCACAGCCTACCATTAAACTCGGAATGTCCACTGCGCTCACAGGACCTGCAAAGCAAATAGGCGAACAACTGGCGCTTGGCAGTAATATTTACTTTAATAAAATCAACAAAGAAAACGGTGTTAACGGCCAAAGTATCGACCTGATATTAGCTGATGATGGCTACGAGCCAAAAAATACCGTAGTGAATACCCGCGAGTTTTTATTTGACCAAAAAATCCATGCGATTTTTGGCTCTATGGGCACACCAACAGCCCATGCAATTAAGCCCCTGCTAGATAGACACCGTATTCCATTTCTCATGCCATTTACAGGCGCTGACTTTTTACATAACAGCTCAATGCCAAATGTATTTAATCTTCGTGCGAGCTACCAAGATGAAGCCATAGAGCAAATTAACTACCTAGTTAAAGAGCGTAAGCATGAAAAAATTGGTTTAATGATCCAAGCCGATGAGTTTGGTTATATGGTAGAGAGCAATCTCGTTAACGCCCTAAAAATACATGGTATTAAACCTGTAGAAGTCACGCGATTTAAGCGCAATAGTGATGATATTTCAAAAGCTTTAGCGCTTCTAAAAGAAAGTAATGCAACCGCAATTTGTTTAGTCGGTACCTACAAGCCTCTCGCTGAATTTGTTAACGCTGCAAACAAACAAAGCTTCAACCCAGACTATACTTCGGTGTCTTTTGTATCGAGTCATGATTTATATCAGCGAATTAAGCAGCCCGCCAACATTATGGTCACTGAAGTGGTTCCCGACCCTAATAACTGTAAAAACCCTTGGTGTAAGCAGTTTATTGAAGATATCGAGCCTTATCACACGAGTGCGAATAGAATTATATTTGAAGGTTATTTGAATGCCGTTGCATTGGTTAGCGCTGCCCAAAAATGCCCAACGCCACTAAACAATCAATGCCTACTGACTGAGCTAAATCGCCTCTTTACCGACACATCAGATTTCGCTGATCTATTTAACACTCACACTTCTGGAAATAACAAAAAAATCTACCGCTCATATTTTAAAAGTAATTAGGTTAAACTACGACTAAATTACAATAATGTTCTATGCTATAGAGACTTAACAAGGCTTTGAGGGAAATATGGATCTGATTAATTTTCGAGTTGGCCAAAAGACCATTTCACTAAAAATTCTCGATATTCTTCTAACCGAGCGTTACGAAGGAAACTTAACGTCGTTGCCAAATGAAAATAAAAGCTTCATTGGAGTTAAAGATTATATGGAAACTCCAACGCCTATCTTTGATTTAGGAATTGTATTAAACAATCACTCAACCAAAGAAACCAATGCCGAATTATCCGACCTTTTAGTCGAAAGAGAGAAAGACCATTTAGATTGGCTAGATGCTCTAGAAAATAGCCTAGTAACAGGTGCGCCTTTTACAAAAGCCACAGATCCAGACAAATGTGCTTTCGGTCGTTGGTATAACAACTTCGAAACCGATAACGAAGATTTACAAAGTATCTTAGCCAAGTTTGATAAGCCACACCGTGAATTACATGCTATGGCCGGTGAATTATTAGAATTGCAAAAAAGCCAACCTCACGACAAGGTGATTAGCCTATTTACAGAGAAAAAGCGCCAAACATTCAACCAGCTTATTAGATTGTTTGAATCGGCACGTGAGCAGATCATTCTTGATTACAAGCCTATCATCATCTTCACCACAAAAGACGGTGTAACACCTCATATAGGCCTTCTAGTCGACAAAGTAGAAGACAACATCAACGTAAAAAAAGAAGACATCAAACCGTTAGACCAACTTACCTCGGTTGGTTTTGATGTTGATCCGCAAACTAAAAACATGATGCGCGGATTAATCAAAATGAAGCATAAACACAGCTTATTATTAGACCCAAGTGCCATCTTCCGCCCAGAGCACCTCATGCGCCACGAAGCAGAAGAAACCGAAGAGTATGGGCTTTTTTAGTCGCTAGTTAGCGAGTTAGAAAGAGTAAAGTTAGTGAGGGAAAAGTTGAAAGGCCTGGCGTAGTTTGGGTAGAGCGAAGCGAAACCCAACACATCACAGAGCTATCAGCTTTCAGCGTTCAGCCGCGCGGTGTGGGTGTTTGGTGCTGCGTCTTCATCTACCGAAGGCTCTAGGTTCTAGGTTCTAGGCTCTAGGTTCTAGGTTCTAGGTTCTAGGTTCTAGGTTCTAGGTTCTAGGTTCTAGGCAAAGTGTACTTGTTGGAATGGCTTTAGCCATGAATGTGTTTGTTATGGTCTGAATTCGGCACTGAAGTACCTCCTACGGGGTTTTGTTGCTGTGGGTGACTCTGTACTACATTCCCTGTAGATCAACTGACATCTAATGTCTAACCTTCTCATCACGTAGGAGTGGCTTTAGCCGTGAATGTGTTTGTTATGGTCTGATTCGGCACTGAAGTGCCTCCTACGGCGGTTGTTGCTGAGGGTGACTCTGTACTAAAAAACCCTGCAGTTCAGCTGACGGCTGATGGCTGAAAGCTGACAGCTAAAACGCAAAAAAGCCCGACTCTTTCGAATCGGGCTTTCTCTTATTTGGAGCCTGGCGATGACCTACTTTCACATAGCAGCTGCTACACTATCATCGGCGCTGTTTCGTTTCACTACTGAGTTCGGCATGGGRTCAGGTGGGTCCAAAACGCTATTGTCACCAAGCAAAAGGCGTGGAAAGGATTCTCGACAAAGCGCGTAGCGCTTACGAGTCCTTTGCGCAAGGTGAACTGATTTCGCGTTAAGCGTTGCGGTTCACCCTACATAAATCTGGAATTCTGATATCAAGTAAAATCTACTTTAGTAACTTAACTTCTGTTCGTTACGCTGTCATAAAACGCGTTTGGCGTTGTATGGTTAAGCCTCACGGGTAATTAGTACAGGTTAGCTTAATGGCTCRCACCACTTCCACATCCTGCCTATCAACGTTGTAGTCTTCAACGGCCCTTCAGAGACTTTAAAAGTCTAGTGAGAACTCATCTCGAGGCCTGCTTCGCGCTTAGATGCTTTCAGCGCTTATCAGTTCCGAACGTAGC
>NZ_LJTB01000018.1:0-46975 GCF_001306895.1 Pseudoalteromonas sp. UCD-33C
GTAGCAATTAACTTCCAACAGTTTTTTTTAATGCCTATAGAGTTTACCGTTGTAAGTGCTCTAACAAACTTGTGTCAGATTATAGTTATTCTGTTTTTGTTCACGCCAAGTTCAAATGTTTGGTTCAAAAACAAGAAAGGCGCACAATACACATAACAAGTTACTCAAAAGGACGCAAAACGCTTGGCTTGCGCTCCTTCGTAGCTAATTTTAGCCAAGCATTTATGCGCCCATTAGTAAGGCGTTAGAAAGCCTATGAAGAATTTGAGTTACCTTTTAGCTTTGTTGTTTTTATTTGGTTGCGGGAAGAAGGAGCCGGATCCTGTTTGGGATTGGGGGTATTTACCTTCGCCAGAAATATCGAACTCTAAACGGGAGCAATGTGCTCACGAGTATTACCAGTCTTTTCCAATTTCGACAGATAGTGGAGAAAGCCTTAGGATTGGACAAAGCTCAATTTCTGGCCGTTCTCATAAACACTATATTGGTTCTGGCTGTATGGTTGCTAAGGTAAGCACAAAAGTCTATTTGGATGCTGATAAACAAGCTAATAACTTTTACTCGGTTTCTGTTTCAATGCCAACTTTAGATGATAGATGCAGGAGTAATTCTGACATACCAGCATGTAAGGAAAGCTCAGTTAGTCACACAGTCTTATTTTCTAGAGATATTTTAGCTAGTGAGATTGGTGACTATTTTAAAAGTAAGACTATGAATCAAATCGTAAGTTATGACGAATATAGCCGTGTTGTAACTTTTCAACTTAGAAATAAAAGTCTTGAGTATAGAATCCAGACTTTCTAACAAAGCAAATTAAAAGTGCGGACAAAAAATAGTTGGCTTTGTTCGTACCTCACAAATTTTAGCCAACTGTTTTTAGCCGTTAATTTGCGGCGTTAGTAGCCTCGGAGGCTTTGGTGGAATTTGACGACTTAAAGTCAATCATTGATGTCAGCAGGGATCTGGAACTGACTCTTAAATCACCTAATTGGGAAGTGATAAAATACCCAATCTCTGTCAGTGGGAGCTGGATGTCAAAAGAGCTCTTTCTGAAAGTATTTTCAGAGACATCTGAGTATAAGAATAGTGATGAAGTATTTGCTTTTGAGTCTTTTGAGCGCATGTATAAAGCAACTGGGAAAACTAACAGGCTAAATGCCGAGTTCAATTTAAACTGGGCAGACTTTAATAATTTTCAGGAGTCTACTGAAATTCTTTATTTTTATTTAGTCCCTCAAAATTTAAGTTGGGTGCTTTACGGTAACCGCGACTTTTGGCAGTTTGCAAAAGGCTACTAACAAGTTACTCAAAAGGACACAAAACGCTTGGCTTGTGCTCCTTCGTCGCTGATTTTAGCCAAGCATTTATGCGCCCATTAGTAAGGCGTTATATTCACTTTGGAAGTACTGAGTAAATGGATGACCCTGAAATCAAATTAGAACGATCGTTGTTTTATAAATGTCCTTTTGGATTGAGATTTGAGATAGGTCCATCCGATCTAGAAATTTGGAAGGATGAAAGTAAGTCTTTAAATAGTGAGTATTTTAGCGTTGCACTAGAAAGAGCAATGAGTATCTTCCACGCTGTATTTGAGCCAAGTGATAACATTGCTATTGCGTATCAAATTTTTTCTGACGGACGAAGAAAAATAAAGAAGCGCAGTTTTATCTTCAAGCAGTTGCACTCACTCGATAATGCCAAAATCGATCTATCCGATCATCGGGAAATCTATTCTGAAGACTTAGATTACAAAAGTGAATGCTGGAAAAGAGCAACTATTTCGGGTATCAAAACTACTGAAATAAACACCGAGCAACTTTTTAAAGCTGCAATTAACACTGACTTTTCTAGTTTAAGGCCTCATCTCAATGGGGAGTGTTATCTGATAAACAGAACAAAGCAACTTGTATTAAACCTCTATGATGACCGAGGTATGGATGTAGTTTCAAATCGCAGAGAACCTTTAGATTCTCTGTATAAGAGTCATAATCATTTAATACTCGATTATGACAGGGAGTCCATCGACAAGGTGTTTTCGTGAATATAACAAGTTACTCAAAAGGACGTAAAACGCTTGGCTTGCGCTCCTTCGCCGCTAATTTTAGCCAAGCATTTTACGCCCATTAGTAAGGCGTTATAACACTATGAGGAACGGATGCGTAATTTAATATTATCCCTGATTGTATTCACTGTTGCTGGATGTAATTCGACATCAAATGTTTCAAAAGTGCAGGTACAACCTAAAAACTCTAAATGCGACTTAATTGCTGAGACTGTAGGGCCTATGGTTGCTACTAAATGGGCACTTAAGGAAACAAATAAAACTCAAAAAGATAAAGAGTTAGGTGATTGGAGAATGCTTGGCTTAGTGCATCATGACGCATTTGAAAAAGCTGGGTTTAGTCTCGATGAAACTAAAGCAATAGCTAAAGAAGTGTATGAAATCGATATATCCGATCAAATGGAGTATGACATTCTTTCTTATCGTTATTTTTATAAGGCACAATGTCAACTACAAGCGAAGAACATTAAACCTTTACCTCTAGCTGATACTTATAAAACTCTGGATCAATGTTGGTACCCTGATAAAAACAAAGGTTTAAATGAAGAGATTTGTTTCAAACAAGTTTTATCCGGTGAAATCGTGTTATAAACAAGTCGCTAAACTAGGACAAAATTAAATAAGCTCGTCGCTTCGCTCAATTGTAGCTTATTCAATTTTGCCTGTTAGCTAAGCGTTATACGTAATGAGAATATTCACCTTAATTTTAGCTTTCTTTGTTTCTGCTTGTTCTTCCATAGAAGATGTGTCAAACAAAGATTTCGTAAATATAAGTATGGGCTCTGTTTCATCCACGAAGCCTTTGTTTGTGTGTGGTAATAACCTGGATAGTGAATTAACCAATCAATTGGTTATTAACTGGGGATTCGAAAAGTGCCAGTCAGGCGAGCATGTTATTAGCATTCCAGAAAACTCGCCTTTGAAAATAACGAAGGTTGTAAAGCATACACATACAGCGTTGTTTACTCGTGAACGTTGGCTTGCGCTTGGTAACTTCGAAAATACAGAGTTTTACTATTACCTAGATTGGGTTACTCAAACAGATGGTACTTTTTTTAAACAGTCAAGCAATGTACCTTGGCGATGATTACGTCTAACAAGTTGCTCAAGTTCGTTCGTAAACTCACTGGGACAATTAACAGTTGGCTTGGCGCTTCGCGCAAGTTTAGCCAACCGTTAATTGCCCCTAAGCAAAGCGTTATGTTTCTATGGAGGGGGAAGTGTCTACTAGGTTAATTATATTCTTATTCTTATTTTATCCAGCCGCTTTATACGCAAAAATTGGACCTGTAACTTGGGAAAGTTTAGTTGATGGTTCTGAAATAGTTGCTTTAGTAAAAATTAAGAATATTGAAGTAGTCGATGATGGTCATGGGACGACAAAAGTAATAATAGTTGATTTATTAAAAGGCTCTCAAAGCTCTAATGAAATTAATGTAAGTTGGCATTTAAGCACTGTTAGTAGTGCCTTATATGATATTCATGGTTACCACCTTTTATTTTTAAAAAAGACTGAAGATGGCAAATATAAGCAATCAGTAATAGGTAGATCGTTTTGGAAACTTTATGGTCGAAACAGAGAAAATTTGACTATCAGTCTAGAAGCAAAGGATCCTCGCTTATCTACGATTATAGAGTTACCGAGTGAATTTTATAAAATTGAGTCAGTACCAGTTAGGAATGGTACAATAGGCTATATAGATTCACGTATAGTTAGTTACAAGAAATTAAAAAAGTACTTTAATCAATAAACATAACAAGCCAAGTCAACAGGACAATTTTAAGCTGGCTCCCGTCGCTGCGCTCCTAATTTTAGCCAGCTTAAAAGTTGCTTCTGCTTGAGGCGTTATGTGCTCAGCAGATAGGGCGTTACCAAATAAATATTCTAAAACGTTTTTGCTCCAAGACGAGTTAACCTAAATGATCTAAGGGCAGCTTTGAGTGAATAGCTGACGTTGAATACTTTCTTTTGATATAGTTTTTATATTCAGAATTTACAACTTTCCTCTTTACTCAGTAATATGAGCAGTTGTGTGGTAGAGATATGCGTGATTTGCGCACTATTTAAAATGTTATGTGCTCATGGGAGTTTCCTAGCTTGAACGAAAATTATAAGTATGCAGCCCATATGATTTCTTGGGTAGAGAAGCTTGGTGTGCCGGAAATCCCTTTGGCAAAAAGTGCATTTTCACAACTAAAAGGTTATTGGGTTGAACATATAAATCTTAACCTTGAGCAGTTAAAAGAGGATTTGTGGTCATGGGTTGATAGTAACGATGGTTACAACATATCTGTCCCAGAAGTAGCAAAGATGAGAATTATTTTGTGCTTAGCTTATGAAGAAAATCGTGAGTTAGAAGATGTTGGCTATTTTGAAGATTTATTAGTAAATCTTGGCATCTCACATGAAGATGCATACAAACGCACATAACAAAGTGCTTAAATGGCGGGCACAAAAAGCTTGGTTGTGCTCGTTCCTAGCAAACTTTAGCCAAGCATTTTGTGCCGTTTAGCACGGCGTTATATTTTCATGGAGGAGCGGTGAACTTAGGAAGCTGGGATAGCGCAATTATCAAAAGCTTGGCATGGGTAGCCTTAGGAATAATTGTAATAACTCTTGTTATGGGTTCACTATCCACAACCGCTAGTGATATTGCTGGCTTATTTGTATCAAGTTTACTTTTTCTGGGTGTCTATTTAATTCTATCTTTGGTCGGGTGGCTATGTGTTGGCTTCCCTGTTCATTGGTTAATTTGTAAATATGCAAATGCTTCTTTCAAGGTCTATGTGGTAGTTAGTATCTTAGTAAGCTTAATTTTGTACTTTGTTCAAAGTCAGGATTCTATATTATTTGCTCTGACGGCATTGTCTCAAGCAATGATATTTAGGTTCTATGTGTATAAGAAAACATAACAAGCCAATTCAGTAATGGGACTGCTAACAGTTTGCTCGGTTCCGCTACGCTACACAATTTTAGCAAACTATTATCAGCCCCTGATTGGGGCGTTATATTTTACGGAGAGTCTGAGTCAATCACATGTTCGGAGCATTAATTAAATACCTATATAGCCAAACTAGACAAGAGTTACATTCCGCTTTAACTGTTCTTGTTTTTGCAGCAGCTTATGGAATTGGATTCTTATTCCTATGGCTAATATTCCCACTTTTTGGTTGGCAATTTAATGTTAACTTTGAACTAAGCGGTTATTTCATAGGTTGTATCGGTTCTGGAGAATTAGCTCGTGGAATTGCTAAGTTTACATTGCCTATTAAACACTCAAAAGGTTCGCATGTAACGAATGCTATTGCAGGAGCTACTACAGTTGGCTTATTTTGGCTTTGTGTCACTTTGAAGTGGAATCATGAATTATGGACAGTACCAATTGCGTTCATTGTCGGTGGCTTTTTCTATATTTCTTTAGAGTTTGCGCAACGTTTTGATAATTGGTGTAATAGTAAAATAACAAGCTAATAATGGTAAGGACGCAAAAAGCATGGCTGCGCTTGTGCCTTTCGAATTTTAGCCAAGCTTAATCCGCCCATTATACGGGCGTTAGCTTTTAAAGTAAGGATTGACTATTGAGGAATGTTTTAGCTGTTATAATTGTCACTTATATTTTTTATGGGTGGATTGGTTATTTTTGGGATAATTCAGAAGGATCAAATAAACTAGCTAAATTTAGTAGTCTTACTCTTGAAGATATTGTCTCAATTGAAGCGATAAATTCTGAGTATATTAATGTGACAAATTCAGCATTAAATTCCACCCAATCAAAAGAACTATTAATTAATGCTATTACTAGTGCGGAGCAAGCATCAACCGCTAAGAGACCACCCAAAAACACCAAACTATATATTAGAATTAAAACAAAGAACGACACCATAGGTTTGAATCTGATGGTTCCACTTACCAAAAGAGGTGAAATGTATTTTGTCGTTGTAGATCGGGTTTATGATGGTGAAAGTTACACTCAGAATAGTTATGGTCGCTTTATAACTACTGGGCTTTATGAATTTTTAGTTGAGGCAAAGTTAGTAAACGAGAGCTAACAAGCAATTAAACAGGGATAAAAACTTGCGGACTATTCGCTTCGCTCAATTTTACCCCACAATTTTTTAACCGTTAATATAGCGTTAGGCAATCAGGCATGTCCAAGTTTACATATTATAGAAATCTTATATTAGCTGCTGTTTGTGTTGCTCTTGGTATATCTATTAGCTATGTTCAACTAACTCAAAAAAACGGTGGCTTCCCTTATAAAGAAGAGCTGGTTAGTCGTGATGGGTATATCGATTGGGTGCAGGAGTATGATTACGGAATTCGCTTTGCATTTGTAGATGATAATTATAATTTCAATTATCCTTCTAAATCTAACGGCCAGAGTATAGTTTATGACTCATTATTCAACTCTAAAGGGAAAAGAGTTGAGGTTCTATTTGAACCTAGAGAAAGTACGAAGCCAATATATACAACTAAAGAGTTTCACGATGTATTTGAAGTCAAGATAGAGCAAAATGTAATCCGTTCCTATGCCGAATCAGAAAAGACGTGGAAATCAGATAACCTACTTATGCCGTTTATATTGGTACTATTTTTAATTGGTGGGCCTTATATATGGTGGAAAACCAAGAAAGAGTACAAGAATGCCTAACAAGCTCATGTTGTCGGACTGCTTTTCTGCTGCGCTCCAAATCAGCCGAAAATGTGGGCGTTAAGTATATTGCAGGGAAGTATGATTAGACTTTTAGCTTTATTATTTTTTATTCTACCGTGCTGCTCAGTTGCTACTACTGATGTGGTATTTATTTCCGAGAAAATAATTACGCCTGAGCAAGCGAGTGAATTCGGCATTCACAGGCTAACCGCTGGCAATGACCAGAGCTGGAACGTATTAGTTTATCCTTCTAAAAACGCTAATAATGAGCCAGTCACAGAAGCATCAATGACATTCACTATTAAAGAAAAAGAAGTAGCATTGGTACTTCCTAAAATCAGTAATTTTGAACAGACTAGTTTCAAACGTTCAGATGTCGTTTTAGATACCAACTCTGATGTAGCTGTAAGTTTCGCAGTTACATATGGCTCTCAACGCTTGGTACTAGTTAATATTACCCACTTAAAATCGAGAGATTATGAAACGTTTGCAATGCAATATAACAAACGCCTTATCTCTGAAAATGATTAGTTATCATGGTTTTGGAAAACAACACAAAAAGCCATGCCAACACATTGCTTGTTAAGCAGGCGTTATACATATAAAGGATTCAACTTGGTAAATATTGAAAGTACGGCAGGAATTGTTGCAACGGTAACATTATTAATACTGTTTATGTTCTTTGCTGCCAATCTAGGAATGATCGTTCTAGAGCAGAAAATATCCACAGGCAGCCTACAAGCATTTGGCTCAGGTTTGGTGAAGATGCTCAATAAAAGTGACAATCCTAATAGTTACAAGCAAGCGAGGGTTTACTTGGTTGGAAGTGCTCTATCATTTTTTGCATTCATGGCTCTTTTGGAGTTTGGCTATGCATAACAAACACCTCTATAGGTCACTTTTGAGCTATCAGATATAGTGATTCGCCTAATGATATTGGCTCTGCTCCATAATTTGATATTGCACTAACTTTTATGTTGGTGATGACATAAATACTAAAATGTTATAAATAGGAGGAGTAATTATCGAAGAAATTGAGGAATGGATACATCAGGTGAATTCCTCACATAGGGAAGTGCGTCGGTCTTGCTCCGTCTTTGAAGAGCATTTCAACGGTTTCTACTCGCCTGAATTTCTGAAGACAGCGTTTTTCGTTGTTACCGACGAAATCCCAAAGCCTGATTTTCCAGGACTCCGGGAAGCAGGTTTAGGAGACTTCATCGACATGGATGTGGGAGGTATTACCTACAATGATACCTATTACGTAAAGAAAGAAGCTGCAAACGAGCTTCGGCTGCACTTCCATGAATTGGTTCATGTGCTGCAATGGCGTGAGCTCGGGCCTCAAGGTTTCATAGAGCGTTACATTCGAGAGATTCAAGATTTTCGGTATGACAACGCTCCACTAGAAAAGATGGCCTACGCCTTAGATGGGCACTACCAAAGCAAGGGGCGGCATCTCGGTGTTGAGCAGTTTGTCCGAGAAAATTTATAACAATTCGCGTCACTCGGGCGCACTAAAGTGCGCCGGTGCGCTCCGCGTAATATAACACTCGGGAATCGGAGAAATGAGTAAAATCTTACTAATAATCGGTATAGCTCTAGCAGTTGCAGGTGCACTGGTGTTTATTGCTGACTTCTTACCAGTTGATTTCCTAAAACAGAGCTCAGAAGAAAGCTATCTAAAAATTGAAGCTAGTAAATCATTTTCTCTAATAAGTTACAGGTTACATTTTCTAGTTGTTGGTATTATCTGTTTGTTGGCTTATAAATTTAAAAATGTAATTGGCTTTTAATGTGTTATTTAACAAAGCAAATTAAAAAGGGCGGACAAAAATCAGTTGGCTTTGTTCGTACCTCACAAATTTTAGCCAACTAATTTTTGCCGTTTATTTGCGGCGTTAGATATTCAAGGACGTTAGGTGCAAATTTCATATAAAAATAACTTAGATGATCTGTTAGCTCTAAGTGAAGATGCAATCTCTAATAATAAGCAATGGGCTAAAAAGAAAGCATGGAGCATTTACTATATGCCTTTGCTCATACTTACAGTATGCTCATTATTTGCATTTTTGATGGATAAACCAGCGTTTTATGGTGGCGGTATTGGCGGAGCTCTCTTTTCTTCTATTTGGTCATATTTTTGCTACAAAAATTACCCTAAGAAAATGGCTAAAGAAATAGAACAAAAAGAGGTGTTTTGTGAACACATTATTTCTTTATCTCCTGAGGGCGTAAAAGAAAAAACGGCTAATTCTGAAAGCTTCAATACTTGGGAGTCTTTAACAAGAGTTATATATAATGATGACCATGTGTTTATATATAACACGCCCGTAACTGCGCACATAATTCCTAAAAGAGAAGTTGGTGAACAATCGTTTCAAGACATAAAAAAACAAATTATGGCGTACAAGAATACCTAACAAGCGCATCAAAAATGACGTCAAACGCTTGGCTGGCGCTCATTCTTCGCTAATTTTAGCCAAGCATTATCCGCATTTTATGCGGGCGTTACGAATAAATGCTCTAACATTTTTTCCAAGTATGGTCATGCTCAACATCTGTTCACACTGAATGATGGCCTTTGGAACGCTCATGGCAAAAGGCCATCTCCTCCGCATATGTTAATTACGTAACATAGAAATCATCAAACAATTAGCCAAAGGCTTATGTATCTCGAACTTCTAACATCAATGAATATTGGCTCTGCATTGGTGTTACTATTTAATCAAAATCTCATCGTGCCTGAGATTCTCATTTTGAATGGCAATCGCCACACCAAAAACTTGCTTTGCAGAAGAGACTGGCGTAATTTAACACTGGTACGATGAGTCTATAAGAATAAAAAGGTCAAACGTGACGATTAAACAAGAATCGGTGTTTATTAAACTCGCCGAAAGCCAAACCTTACATTTACGCCGTATTAGTAAGACTGATGCGAAAGGCCCTGCGGTGTTTTTTATGCATGGTGCCGTTGAAAATGGTAAAATCTTTTACACCCACAGCAATAAAGGTTTAGCGCCATTTTTAGCTGAGCATGGCTATGTTTGCTATGTGGCAGATTTACGTGGTCGTGGTGAGAGTAAACCTGCGATTTCAAAGCATGCAAAGTATGGTCAAACCGAGGCTATTTTAGAAGATATCCCTGCATTTTTAGATAAAATTAAGCAGCTTGAAGGCGAGCCTGCGCGTTATTGGGTGGCACACTCATGGGGCGGGGTGTTAATGAACAGTGTGTTTGCCCGTTTTCCTGAGTTGATTGATGATGTGAAAGCCTGCGGTTATTTTGGTTCTAAACGGTCTTTGTATAACCATCACCCAAGCAAGTATATTCAAGGTAATTTGATTTGGTATGGTTTGGCGCCATTAGTTGCCCGTAAGCATGGTTTTGTGCCGGCTAAAAAACTGAAATGGGGCAGTGATGATGAAACCCGTAAGTCACATTATCAAAGTATGCAGTGGGCTAAACGTAAACCTTGGGTCGATACTGACGATGGCTTTGATTACGCCAACGCATTAGCTGATAAGGCACTACCGCCCATTATGCATGTGGCAGGTGTTAAAGATAAAGCCCTATGCCAGCCGATTGATATTGAAAAGTTTATGGAAGAGTCGGGCATCGGCAAGCAAACGATGACCATTTATGGGTGTAAGTTTGGCCATAAGGTCGATTATGATCACATAAATATGCTTACTCACCCACAGGCGCGTTTTGATCAGTTTGCTGACTTGTTGAACTGGTTTGAGACTCACGCATAAGCGTGTGCAATGCGCTCTCGTAGCGTTTGTATTTCTCTAATGCTTTATCAGTTAACGGCTGTCTTACAGCCGTTTTGCTGAGCGTTGCCACCGGTTTTTTTGACTTATAAAAATCTAAAAACTGTGTACTGTACTCAATGTTTAAGAACTTACACAGGGCTGTTAGTGTTTGTTCGCTGTCATTGATAAGTGCTTCATAGCTTAAATCAAAAACCGCCTCTGGCATCACGTTTTGCCAATGCTCCATTAACTGCTGATACAAATCAAAGTATTGCTTAAACTCTGGGAGTGAACAAAAGTAAGGTTCGTTTTCAGCAAAATAGTTGCTAAACACCGACCAAGCAATTGCATTATACTCGCGCTGCATATTAATAAACTTGGCGTTAGGAAAGAGTAAGTAAATCAATCCAAGTGACTGATAGTTAGCAGGCAGCTTATTGATCATAAAGGGGCGTACAACTGGCGCTTGTTTTATTCGTTCGATATAAATATTACGGGCATTGTTAATTAGCCCTTGGTTTAGCTCTGCTAAGCAATCTGGGTAGGGGAGTTGTGTTTGTTGTTCAAGGTATGCAACAACCTGATTACTGATACTGGCATCTTCGCCAAGGCTGGCAAAATCATCATGGCTTGCCAGCATTTGCTCTACCAGCGTTGAGCCACTTCTTGGCATACCAATAATAAAAATGGGTGTAATTGTGCCGGTGAATGTTTTGTCTCTGGCATCAATTAGTTCAGCTGTATTTTGCTCTATGATGCGCTGATAAAAAGGCACTAAGTCACGGGTTTTAAACTGCGTGAGTTTTGTTTGTAGCTTATTAGCTAGGCTAAAGTAGTTAAAAGCTTGTTCTGTATCATTTAACTGATCGTAGCTTTTACCCAGTGCATAATAACACACCATTTTTAAGCGCAGGTTATTGGTCAAAGTTAAAAATTGGTGTAGCTCATTTATGTAATTTTGTTCATTGTTAAAACGCCCAAACTGCACTAACTCAAATAAAATGTACGCCTTTACAGGGTAATTTCCCATACCAAGGGCATGCTTTAAAATACCGTAGGCTTTGTCTAACTCGCCATAGGTTAAATAATGTTGGGCAAGATAGTAGTGTGGCTCAGGGTTGTGGCTGGCAATTGATTTTGCATATTCGAGTACGGTTAAGGCATCTTGTGGTGAATGCACGCCATTAAAAGCATCGGCAAGAGCATGGAGCGGTTCAAGCATATGAGGTAATCGTTCACAGGCTCTTTGTAGAAGGTAAACAGCAGCATCATAACGTTCTAAACGCAGTGCAATACGGCCCAATCCAAATAACGCTTCGCCGTTTTCAGGATCTGAATCGAGAATGGTTTTAAAATGAAACTCGGCCTCTTTAAGCTTGTTTTCATTCAGTAGTTGATTCGCTTTTTCTAACAGCATAGGAATGGCGGGTTATTTGTTATTTTTATTTACTATAAAACGAAAAAGGCGAAATGTCTTTCGCCTTGGTTAACTATAAATATCCAGAATAAATCCGGGGTATCGACTTTCTAGGTTGATTGTTCAACCTAGAAAGCTGTTCTATTTAGAAAGTATACGTAGCTTTCACGTAATAGAAGCCGCCGTTGATACCATATGGCGACGTTTCGTAGTATTTACCACCCCAGTTGTTGTTAGGGATGTCAGTACTGTCATAGAAATCAAGTTTCTCTGCTTCTTGGTCGAATAAGTTGGTCGCACCAACAGAGAAGCTAAGCTCTTCAGTTAGGAAGTAAGTTACTTCTGCATCAATCGTCACTGCAGCATCAGCTGTTTTCGCTGTTGCATCGTAATCTACGTGTACGCCTTGGTATTCGCCATAGTAGTTAACACGTGTAAATGCAGAGAAATTCTCCCACTGTTGTGCCCAGCTAAGCGTTGCACGGTGATTTGGTAAGTCATTTTCTAAACGGCTTACTTTAAACTCACCAGTAATGTCTGTTGACTTAGTTACTTCAGTGTCGTTCCAGTTGTACGCTAAGCTGAATGTTGAGCTACCGCCTAACAAATCAGTTGAGTAGTTAGCTACAGCATCAACACCTTGCGTTGTTGTATCGAAGTCATTAGTGAAGAAGCTTACTTGCGCTAAGTTTTGTACGTTTGGTACGCCTGCTGCTTCAAGTGTGTCTTTATCAGCTTGGCTTAACTCAATTTTATCTGATTGACTGATACGGTCATCAACTTGGATGTTGTAGTAGTCAACTGTGAAGAATAAGTCACCAAGTGTCCAAACTGCACCAAATGTATAGCTTTGTGATTCTTCAGGTTCAAGCTCTGTACCACCTAATTGCACAGCAATTGGGTTTGTTGGTGGTAAAAGTGCTGAGTCAACAAGTACACCGCTGCTTAGGTTTGTTTGAACGTTACTTACATTTGCTTGACCAACAGTTGGTGCACGGAAACCTGTACTGATTGAACCACGAATGTTTAAGTCTTCAGTTAAGTGGTATTGACCAGTTAACTTGTAGTTAGTTGTTGAGCCAAATGAATCATAATCTTCATAACGTAGTGCTAAGCCCATTAAGAAGTCTTCTGTGAATGGTGCTTCAACATCAACGTATGCAGCATAGTTACGACGTGTATACTCGCCCGCATCAGATGGTTTGAAACCAGGGAAACCATTTGAACCGATACCAAAACCTTGTTCTGTTAGTGGGCCAGCTGTGAAAGACGCTTCGTCACCAGAAACAACTGTGAATGTTTCTTCGTGCCATTCTAGACCACCGGCAACGTTTACATCGTAAGCTAAGCCAAAGTCAAAACCTTTTGATAAATCTGCATTAAAGTTTTTCTCTAACTGTGAGTATTTACCTGGGCTGAAATCGCGCGGGCTTTCTGGGCCTAATGATGCATTGATTGTGTCGTAGATGAAGTAACGAGATTCGTTGTAACCAACTGTACCGCTTAAGTCATAGTAAGCACCTTCAAGGATACCAGATGTGATTTCACCTTTAGTACCAATTGTTAATGCGGTATCTGTGATGTTACCACCGAAGTTAGGTGTAAAACCGCCCGGAAGCATTTCGTTAAATGCAAAACAGTCTGGGTTGTTAGCAACACCATTGATGTAATCTGGGTTATCTAAAACGTTGTCATCAATCATGATATCGGTAGGACAGTTACCGCTCATATCGCCAGTTAAATCACCAACAAGCAGTGTTTCACCGCCGTCATTTGAGTAAACACCTGGGCGAGTGTGTGGGTTACGATAGTAGAAACCACCACGTACGTCACGCTCAGAGTAGTTACCAAACATGTAGAATTCAGATGAGTTGCTTAACTCAAGACCAATGTTACCAAAGATTGTAATATCATCATCAACTTCAGGTGCACCCCAAATTTGTGCTAAAGAAGATACTTCAGGTACACCTGCTGCGTTAAGTGCCGCCGCATCAGGGCGTTGTACTGAACGGCTAGTTGCATCAGCTGTTTTGTATTGGAAGCTTAAGTTAGCAAAACCACTATCGGTAAATGGTAGACCCACGTTACCTGAAATTTGTGTTGTATCGCCATCACCTTCGTAGTATTCGCCTTGACGAATTTCGAATGAACCACCTTCAGAGGCATCTTTTAATACAAAGTTCATTACACCAGCGATTGCATCAGAACCGTATTGTGCCGCAGCACCGTCACGAAGTACTTCTACTTGCTTTAGGGCAATACTTGGAATAACTGAGATATCAGCACCTTGAGCACCATCATTGATACCACCACCTAAGAAGGCAATAACTGATGCGCGATGACGACGTTTACCATTAACAAGTATTAATGTGCTGTCAGAAGGAAGACCACGTAAGTTAGCAGGGCGTACAAGTGACGCTGCATCACTAATTGGGTTTTGGTGAACGTTAAAAGAAGGAACCGAGCCTTTTAAAAGCTCTAGCATATCGGTGTTGCCGCCTTTATCTAGCTCTTCACCACCGATGATATCTATCGGTACTGGTGAATCGCCGATTGAACGTGGCGCAGAACGAGTACCAACCACGGCAATTTTTTCTACATTTTTATTAACTTTCGTTTCTTCTGCTGCTTGCTCTGCAGCAACAACTGAACCCGACACAAACAGGCCAGCTGTTGTTGTCGCTAAAGCAAATTTAATTGCTTGTTGTAGCGCATTATTTTTGAATTTCATTCTGACTTCCCCAGTTAGAATATTTATGATTATGTCACCGAAGTTAAATAATAAACTTGGTGTAAATCTCTTATACAGCCTGTAAATTTATTTTGCAAATTGTTAATGTGATGTTGTTTTTGGCGTTTTTATTTGCACGTTATTATTGTTTTTTTAATTATGTGCATGAAATCAAAGGGGATAATTTATTCTTATTTTTTCTTTTAAGCGTAAGAAAGTATATAAAATATCTAAAAATATTTTAAAAAAGGAATTTTTTGATTGGTTTTTAAGCGAAATTGGATTTGGAACGGTCTATTAGGCTTGTTGCGGAATGTTGTTTAATTGCCATTGCTTTAATTTTTCTCGGTATTCATCCCAAACACATGGGCAACAACTACCACCACCACAACATTCATCTGGGGCCGGCTTTTGGGGTTTTGGCTCAGCCTGTTGTATAGGTGTGTTCATGTTTAATACTGAAAAATAATTACGAATAGAGTACTAAGAGTAAAACAAAAACTAATATAAGTAAATTATGCTTTGTGAACTTAACATGCTGTGTGAAAATAGCCAAATGCGATTATACAAAGTTATTCATCGAGCCCCATTCAGAGTGGCCAAAATTACCAAAAAGCGTCAGACACTACGCTTCAAGCGCGCTATGGTAGCACTTAAAATCGCACTAGCCCAAGAAAAGCAAGAAACAAAAGAGATGCTTCATATCTATAGGCGATACACCCAAGGCCAAGCTACTAAAGAGGAATTGCATACTGCCAATGAGCAATTTTTAGATATATTAAAAGGGCTCGGTTTGGGCGTATTTGCTGTATTACCTTTTGCCCCAGTGACAATTCCTTTGGTTGTAAAACTGGGTCAATGGGTTGGTGTTGATGTGCTACCTAGCTCATTCAATATCAATAAGTCGATTAAAGAGATTGATCAACAAGTAGAAAAAGAAGAAAAAGAGAAGCAAAACAAAGACTGATTAGGTTTTGCTTATCTGATTTTGCCTATACCTTTTGTATCAAGATATTGGTATGCTTAAATACCTTTTCTTTATATCGAGTCGTTTAATGAGTTCATTAATTCGCCATTCTTCTACGGGAATTCCCCTGTCATTTATTGCTAAAGCTGACCTATCAACGTGGTTAACCGAGCAGCCGCAAGCCTTACAAAATTGGCTAACAAATTGTGATTTTAAAAACAAAGGCATGGCCTTAATTGCTGATAGTGAAACCGGTTCTCTTGAGCATGTGTATTGTTTAGTTAATGATTTACAAGACTTTTGGTTAGCGGGTGACTTATCAACAAAACTGCCAGCAGGTTGTTATCAAATTCAAGGTGATGACAAGTTTGTAGAACAAGTAGCGCTGGGTTTTGTGTTAGGTGGTTACGAGTTTAGTGAATATAAAGAAAAACCATCGCCACGTGCCACACTAGCTATTAAAGATGAAAGCTTAGTTAAGCGTTTATCGCAGCATGCAAGTGCCATTAATTTAGTGCGTGATTTAGTTAACACGCCTGCTGCAGATATGATGCCGCAACACCTATCGCAAGTGATGGCTGATTTAGCCGACACCTTTGATGGTGAGTTTAGCGAATGGGTTGGTGATGAATTATTAGAGCAAAACTACCCAACAATTCATATGGTTGGTCGCGCGTCTGAGAATAAGCCTCGCTTACTTGATTTACGTTGGGGCGCAAAAGATGCTCCACAAATTACATTAGTTGGTAAGGGTGTTTGTTTTGATTCTGGTGGTTTAGATTTAAAACCAAGCTCAGGCATGCGAAATATGAAAAAAGACATGGGCGGTGCCGCGCATGTTATTGGTCTTGCGCAGTTAATTATGGCTGCCAACCTACCAATTCGTTTACGCGTATTGGTACCTGCAGTTGAAAATGCGGTTTCTCGAAATGCATTTAGACCGGGTGATGTGATCAAAACTCGCAAAGGGATCACAGTAGAAATTGATAACACGGACGCTGAAGGTCGTTTAGTGCTGTGTGATGCACTTGCTGAAGCACAAAACGATAACCCTGATCTTATCGTTGACTTTGCTACCCTTACTGGTGCTTGCCGTGTAGCCCTAGGTACTGAATTACCGGGCTTTTTTGCAAATAACCGTGATGTTGCTAACAAATTGATGGATGCAGGCGAAAGCTGCCATGATCCTGTATGGCAACTTCCGTTATTTGATCAATATAAAGCATTATTAAAAAGTGACGTAGCTGATATTGCTAACTGTGCTTCCACTCCTTTTGGTGGTGCGATCACTGCAGCTCTTTACTTAAAAGAGTTTATTGAGCCAAGCACTCCTTGGGTTCACTTTGATGTCATGGCTTGGAATCTACGTGCATTACCGGGTCGCCCTACAGGTGGTGAAGCATTGGGTATTCGCGCTGTGTTTAATTACCTACAAGATCGCTTCCAATAATCTAGAGTTGGTAAAGCTCTAAAGGTAAATCATCGGGATCGGCAAAAAATGTAAATTGCTTCCCGGTGATTTCATCCACTCTTATTTCTTCAACCGAAATGCCTTGTTGTTCTAAGTACTGCTTAGATTTTGCAATATCGGCAACTTTAAACGCCAAATGGCGTAGCCCTTGTGCCTCTGGATAGCTTGGTCTTTGTGGCGCTCCAGGAAACGAAAATAATTCTAATTGGCTACCATCAGGAAGTGCTAAATCTAATTTATACGAGTCACGTTCAGCACGGTATAGTTCGTGGGTAATCGGCAGTTGTAATACTTCATTATAAAAATGCTTTGATTTTTCATAGTTGCTACAAATGATTGCAGCGTGATGTATGCCTAATAATTCCATTATATAGTCCATTTTTTGCTCATAAAAAAACGCGGACTAAGCCGCGCTTTTCTACTAAAGAGTGTCGAGGATTACTCTGCCGCTTTACATGCTGCAACAGCTGGTGCAACAAGTTCAAGGCCTGTTTTATCACATTCAGGTAAAGCTGCATCAGACACTGCAATAGGTGTCACGCGCTCGCCCCATTTAATGTAACTCGCCGCCCAAGTTAAACCAGCGCCAAAGGCTGCTGACATAATGTTTGAGTTTGGCTTGATAAGGCCTTGCTCAACAGCTTCACAAATTGCAATCGCAATTGTTGCAGCAGACGTATTACCGTAGTCGGCAATGTTTACCATTACTTTTTCGTCAGCTACTTTCAAGCGTTGCTGAATCGCTTGGATAATACGTAAATTTGCTTGGTGAGGAACTAATACGTCAATGTCATCAAGCTCTAACTGTGCTTGGTTTAGCACGTCGTCACAAGCTTCACTCATTCCCTTAACAGCACGTTTGAAGATCTCGCGACCTTCAAATAATAAGTTAGACGGGCCAATTGGCTCGTATTTATTTAAATCGCTACCAAAGTTTTCGATGTGCAAGATATCGCGATCTTCACTGTCACACCCGGTTTTAGTCGCAAGTAAACCAGATGGTGTATCTGAGGCTTCTAATACAACGGCACCAGCACCATCACCAAATAATACAGCACTGTCGCGGCGCGCCCAGTTGATGTACCAAGTCATGCGCTCAGCAGCAATAACGACCGCTTTTTTGATCATGCCTGCACGAATTTGTGCCGTTGCTGCTTGTAATGCATATAAAAAGCCTGAACATGCAGCGTTAGTATCCATTGCTGCTGCGCCAACCGCACCAATATTTTTCTGCACTAAAGAGGCCGTATTTGCCACCATAGTTGATGGTGTACAAGTCGCAAGAAGCACAAGATCAATGTCTTTACCATCAACACCAGCACAAGCAAGCGCTTGCTTTGCGGCAACGGTAGCTAAATCGGCAGTAGAAACATGGCTGACACGGCGAGATTTGATGCCTGTACGTGTTGTGATCCATTCATCATTGGTATCAACAATATTGCTAATTTCATCATTGCTGATGCTTGCTGGTGGTATACATTTACCCCAGCCAGTAATTTGGGCATAAGACATAATGTGTTCTCTTTATGTGGTCAGACTTGTTAAATTTTTCCGAAGTTATATCAAAATTCACTTGTTAACACTAGTTCATTGCTGCGCTATGTCGTAAATAATGGCATTTACTCAGTATTTAAGTTAAACCTAGTATAAAAAAGAGGCGATTATGAAAAAAATAAACCTAAAAATAAGCACATTATCGGTACTGTCTTTATTATCTTCGTTTGCTGTTAATGCACAAACCACCATTATTCATGCTGGAAAGATGCTGGTAGGCACTGATCAAGATGTCAAAGAGCAGCAAACGCTGGTTATTGAAGACAATAAAATTGCCGCAATAAAAGCTGGTTTTCTAACAAAGCAGCAATTAAACCTCAGTGATGCAGATGTTATTGATTTAAAAAATCAGATGGTATTGCCGGGTCTGATTGATATGCATGTTCATGTAACCTTTGAGCGAGATGCAAAACGTAACCCACATCAATGGGCAACTGAATACGAAGCCGATTACGCACTTCGTTCATTAAAGTACTTACAACGTACGGTTGATGCAGGTTTTACCTCGGTGCGTGACCTAGGCAGCAGTTATCAAGTTATCTTCCCATTAAAGCGAGCAGTTGCACGTGGCGACATTGTTGGCCCGCGCATTTTTGCTGCAGGCGATATGATCACACCGACCGGTGGTCACGGTGATATGCATGGTTATCGTCGTGATATCACCAAAGCGACAGAAGGGGGTGGCTTGGGTGTGTGTGATGGCGCAGCCGATTGTACTCGTGCAGTGCGCGATGTAATTAAAAGCGGTGCCGATGTGATTAAAATAACCGCGACAGGTGGTGTTTTAAGTAATACAGCGGCAGGGGTTAATCAGCAATTTACTGATGAAGAACTCAGTGCCATTGTAAACACAGCCCATCATTTAGGCCGCAAAGTGACCGCTCATGCTCATGGCACAGAAGGTATAAAAGCAGCACTTAGAGCGGGTGTTGATTCAATCGAACATGGCTCTTTTTTAGATAAAGACACGGTTAAGCTTTTCAAAAAGCAAGACGCGTATTTAGTTCCAACCTTACTCGCTGGCGCAACAGTAAAAGAAGAAGTGCTAAATAACCCTAATATGCCAAAAGCAATTGCTGATAAGGTCGAAGTAGTAGCGCCAAAAATGGAAGCATCGTTTAAATTAGCGTTAAAAAACAAGGTTAAAATAGCCTTTGGTACAGATTCAGGCGTATCTAAGCATGGTGATAATGCTAAAGAGTTTGAGTTATTAGTTAAATACGGCATGACACCAAAGCAAGCAATTAAATCAGCCACCGTTGAAGCTGCTAAACTATTAGGTCAAAGTGATAACCTCGGTGACTTGAGTGTTGGTAAACAAGCAGATATTATCAGCGTGAATATGAATGTGCTTGATAACATTAGTGAACTTAGTCAGGTTCAGTTTGTTATGAAGGGCGGTAAAGTGCTCAAACAGTAAGGGTTACTATGGGCGGTAAAATTAAAGAGACGTTATTTAATCATTTAATTGATGCAGAGCGGCAGCTTCTTGAGCCAGAGGTACGGCAATCTGCTGAAGCGCTTGATGCATTACTTGATGATGATTTTATTGAAATAGCCGCTGATGGCACGTCATTTAATAAGTTCCAAGTTTTAACCCGCCTGCCAACTGAGGTGGTACCGCAGTTTTATAATCAACATTTTAAAGGCCGAATGCTCAGTGATGATATTGCACAGCTAAGCTATCAAGCGGCCTTTAGACGTTCAGCTCGCTCAGAGTTTAACTACTCAGTTCGTATGTCACTGTGGCGTTTTAATGGTAAACAATGGCAAATGGTGTTTCATCAAGGAACGCCTTGTGCTGTTTTTACAATTTCAATGGACGATGATTAAGCTTTAAAGAGTCCGTTATGCAAACCGATCCGGCGATCAGTCGCCTACTAATTTTAAGAAGCGCCGCAATCGCCGTGCAGTTTATTGCTGTTATTGCGGTATATTTTCTTTTTGAATACCAAATCCCCTTACTGCCTTTACTTGCTGTAATTTGTATTGAAGCAATCTTTCAGCTGTTAAGTATATTTGCTTACCGAAATGTCACGAAAGCCAAGCCTGCAGCTGTGTTGATGCAGTTGACAGCCGACTTATTGTTTTTAACTATTTTGCTTTCACTAAGTGGTGGGGCAACCAATGCATTTGTTTCGTTATTACTGTTACCGATAATGATAGCGGCGGTGACTGTTAATGCGAAAGGGCTTGCTTACACAGCTGTGTTAGCAATCGCAGCTTATAGTTTTTTACTGATAAAAATGCCCGAACATACCATGCACCAAATGCAGATGACTCATCATTTTATTGGTATGTGGATTAACTTTGTTATAAGCGCCATCGTTATTGCCTTTGTAATTGGCACATTAAACAGCACGTTAAGAGCCAGAGAAGCTACTATTGCACGTACCCGCGAGCAACAATTAAGGCATGAGCAGTTATTAACGCTTGATGGGGCAGCAGCACAAGTAACGCACCAACTTGCAACGCCGATAGCAAACTTACAGTTATTATTTGAAGAGCTAAAAGAGCAACAAGCTGATGACCCTATTGTGCAAGAAATGGCTAAGCCATTAGCCCAGTGTAAAGAGCAACTTGCTCATTTTAGGTCACTTTCAAATGCACTAAGAACCGGTGAAACACAACAAGTGATTAGTGCTAAAACACTGCAAAACACGATTCAAGATGCGATGACTCTGCATTTTCCTGAGCAAAGCTTACAGTGGCTAAATGACGCCCCTGATTGTTCGATTTTAAGTGATGCCATGCTGTTACCGGCTATTTTAAACTTGTTGCAAAACGCCGTATCGGCAAATAACCATAATCAGCAACACAACATAGAAGCTAAATGGCAAATTGATGAGCAAACACTTTCATTGTTGTTACGTGATTTCGGTCAAGGATTTAGCGAGCAACAAATGGCATCATTAGGCGGTCAGCTCATGCCAAGTAGCGATGGAATGGGAATGGCAGTTATGCTTTCTAATGTAACCTTAGAGCGCTTAAATGGCTCATTAACACTAAGTAATCACCCACAGCAAGGCGCGATTGCGATGGTTAGTTTAAAAATTGTATGAAACTTTTAATTATTGAAGACGATGTAAACCTAGCCAGCACGCTTGCGAGGCGCTTTACAAAACAAGGCTTCACATGTTCACTTGCTCATAACGCGGAGCAAGCTTTACAAAAAACAACCACTTTTGAGGCAAGCCACTTTCTGGTGGATTTAAAACTTGGGGATGATAACGGCCTTGCGCTAATTAAACCTTTAAGAGAACAATTTCCTTCAGCTCGTATCGTATTGCTCACGGGGTTTGCCAGTATTGCCAGTGCAGTAGAAGCGATACGTTTAGGTGCTGATGACTACTTACCAAAGCCTGTCGATTTTAATTCATTATTAAAAACAATCTTGGGTGATGTTGAATCAGGCGTTTCGTTGGAGAGCACAGAGCCAAGCCAAATAATGTCGCCAGAGCGTCTTGAGTGGGAGCATATTCAACATGTATTGCATAGCAACAATGGTAATATCTCTGAAACTGCGCGCCAACTGAATATGCACAGAAGAACCCTACAGCGTAAATTGCAGAAAAAACCCGTACAACACTAAATTGATTGTTTATTAAACTGAAATAATTCTGCGGTTAATCCTAAAGTATGGTTTAGATATTAATAGGTACAAAACTCAGCCTTTTTGATTTGCTGCATCGCTGATCCTTAACTAAAGTCAAATTAAACCTGTTAGTTGTATGAGTCTGGCGTATGCATTTTTCAGAACTTAATTACTTCGCGATCTTTTTTGCTGCCCTTGCATCTTTCTTATTGGGCGCTGTGTGGTATTCACCTTGGCTTTTTAAACGTATTTGGATGGAAAGCTGTGGTTTAACTGAACTTGACCTTCAGAGCATCAATCCGGTTATGGTGTTTGGCGGCAGCTTTGTTTTATGTTGTTTAATTGCATTTAGTTTATCGTTATTTATTGGCGCAAATGTCAATGTGGGAGTGGCTGTTGGCACAGGGTTTATTATTGGCTTGTGCTGGGTTAGCTGTGCCTTAGGTATTGGCTATATTTTTGAACAACGCCCATTAAAATTGTTCTTAGTTAATGCAAGTTATTCAATATTACAGTTTTCTGTTATCGGCTTAGTTTTGGGGCTTTGGCCTTAACATGTTAAGGTAAGGTTTTATTTTAGCAATGTAGTTGTAATGGCAAAACCAAACAAAAAAGGCCCGACCAAAACAGTCGATATTTTTTGCTCACAATGTAAAACCCAGTTATTTAAATACCGCAAAGGCGGAAAAGGGGCGTTGGTTAAGTGTTTTGTTGAACGTATTAGCCAAGACTTTACCAATGAAACAGGTATCTGCCCTGACTGCCAACGTCAATTCGCCCGCGAAACAATGATCCGCGGTGCACCTGCTCTAAAAATTATCGGTGGTAAGGTAACGCATAAGTAGATTAGTATTTGCCACATTTTTGATGTTTAATTTAAAGTTAGTTAAAGAGTATTAATACCATTTCTGTAAATTGGCTTTACTGGGAAACACGATCAAGAAGGAAAAGATTAACTTGGTTAAACATGGATTTGCTGCTTTGCTTATGGTTTTTGGCGTTTTACCCATTTTGACTTCATGTGGAGAGACAGCTTCAAAAATAAACATAAATGAATATGTGTTCGTAAGAGCTATAAACCCAAGCGATAACCTATACAAATATGGCGCATTTAGACTTAAGCCTATAGAAAATAAAGCTAATCTCGTCCAATTTGATTGGATTACTGTCGAGTCCCCAAACAGCATATTGAAAATAGAAAGTGACACTACTCATTTAGGCAAATCATCCTTTTATGTGGCAGATGGTCTAAAGTTTGATGTTTTTTACCTTTCTTTATCTATTGCTGATCGAACCTCTTGGTGGGTAAATGAAGTGCCTGCGGAGTTTAAAACCATGTATACCACTGAATTTTGTCAATCATCTTTGACAAAGTTAGAGCAGCTTAACCATGAAGATCTGAGTATTTGCTTTGAGTAAATATTAACTGTAATTAAAATACGGACATTTATCCTCGTTTATCCCTCATGCTCTGATACTATTGACCGGTTTGCTGTTTCAATGAATGAAAACAACCCTCCCCATGGATTGGGCCAGTTGTATGGGTATAAACACATGAACAAAATGGACTCACGCACGTGATAGCACTTTTATTTGATATTATTGGCATGACAGGCACATTCTTAGTGGTTGGTGCTTTCTTTTTATTACAACTGAATAAAGCATCGCCAACCGGCCTTGTGTATAACATGATGAACTTAACAGGCGCGATTCTGTTACTAATTAGTCTTTGTTATAACTTTAACCTTGCTAGTTTTGTTATCGAAATTTTCTGGATAGCGGCGTCACTTATTGGTTTATATAAGTACATCAAGGCAAAGCGTACTGCTAATGTTGAAACAGCTTAATTAAGCTTAGCTCAATAAAATTAAAACCCATTTTTAGCTGAAAGTGGGTTTTTTTGTATCCACTTTCGAGAACTCTTCAACTAAAACTATAAAAACATTGCAAGCTTGCCAATCTTTTGTATTAATAGTGTAAACAAGGTGTTGCTTTTGCAGCATAGGCTATTAGTACAGGTATCTCGCAGCGTGAAGCTTTTAAGATGTTCAGCACTTTTTTCAATTGCAGTTGCCTCAACCATTCCATTGGTTGCAAACGCGACTGACGAGCAAGACTTATTCTCTTTAAGTTTTGAAGACTTGCTTAATGTGCAAGTCGATATTGCTAGTAAAACCAGCGAAACCTTGTCATCTGTTCCTTCAACCATGAGTGTATTTAGCCGTAAACAAATTCAAGCGCTTGGTGTTGATAACGCCTATGAGGTAATGAACTTTGTGCCAGGTATGCAATCAACCCGTGGAGATTGGGTGGGTGCTGTGCCTAAAGATCATGCTCGGGGTGTATACCTTGATAGCGGCAATGTACTGGTGATGATCAATGGTGAGCGTGTCAATGAATCATCATTTGGTAAAGCCTCTGTTTACATGCCTTATATTCCTATTGAAATCATTGAAAAAATAGAGTTTATTCGCGGTCCTGGCTCGGCGCTGTATGGCAGTAATGCGTTTTTAGGGGTGATGAATATTGTTACCTCTAAAGAGCGAAATACTCTGCAACTTGTGGTTGGCAACAATGGTCGCTACGGGGCAACAGGGCAGTTTAATACCTCTTTTAGTGATGATACCGCACTCTTCGCGAGTTTTTCTTATGATCAAAAAGACGGCGAAAGCTACCCGCAAGGTGTAAAAGATCCTCTTGAAGCAATATACCTAGAAGCAGGTGTTGATTACAAAAAGCTGCAATTACGTGCTCGTTACAACGAAACATCCCTTGATGAATTTTTAAACCTTGCTGGCTATTCAACACAAAATCAACACACCAGTGATAACACTTTTGTTGGCATTAAATATAACTGGATTAATAACGACAAGTTAAAGCTGGATTCTAGTTACTCGTACACTAAACATAATATCTCTAGTGCTGGTTTAATCGCTGCTTTTGACGATATACCTGACTTTTTACTTGGCCCAGCTTGGCAAACAACTGATAGCAAATTTGAGACTGAACTGAGTTATCAATTTGAAAACCAATGGCAGCTTGCAGCAGGTATAGAATACGCAGAGGCTAAACAGGTCGAGGCTGGGGTGCGTACTAATTACTATGATGATGAGTCGATGTTAGTCATTATTGACCCCGCTTATTATCAGCAAGGTATTGTGACTGTGATGGACTTTCCTGAATTTGCATCACTTAAATATACCTTCGAAACATATAGCGCCTACGGGCAGTTAAAAATACCTTATTCAGATTCACTTACTTTATTTGTAGGGGCACGCTATGACGATGTGAAAGACATCGACAGTAAACTTTCGCCTCGCCTTGCGGGCGTTTATGTAATAAACCCAGAGCATACCGTAAAAGTGCAATATGGCGAATCGTTCAGAACTCCGGTTACTAATGAGCTTTTTTCAAATGATGATGTCACCGTAGGTAACTCGTCACTTCGCTCTGAGTCGGTCAAAACCACTGAGCTTGTTTGGCATTATCAAACCTCAGAGTTACAAGCTAATGCGGTGCTTTTTTATAATGAACTCAATGATTTTATAAACATTGAGCCAACGCAATCTAATGATGCCTTGTTTACTTTTACAAACTCATTTAATACTCAAAACAGTGGTATCGAGCTTGATGGTACTTGGCAATCAAGTAAAGAGTTTTCTGTAACGGGCACTTACACGCAATACTTTGAAGATCCAATTAATGCGAGCTTTAAGCGTTTTGCAAGCTTAGTGAGTAGTTATAACTTATCTGACAGCTGGCAAGTGAGTTTAAACTTATTGTGGCGTGATAAAGTTGAGGTAAGTTCGGTTACCGGTGCTCACTTCAAACAGTCTGCCTATAGCTTATTAGGTGGCAGCTTAAAGTGGCAGTTAAGCGCTAACAGCCAACTGATGCTGAAAGCAGAAAACCTGTTAGGCAAAAAATATAACGTGTTTGATCCACGAATGGACAATGGCGCTGTCGCTGGTACAACAGAAGATTTATCGTTACACTACCAGTTCAATTTCTAGTTGCGCTGCTCGCAAAGGTTTGAATGTCGTCATTAAGTAAAAAGTTAGTTATTGCAGGTGCAATGCTTTTATTGTTGCTTGTGTTAGTTTTTTACGTTGGACGCGCTCACGACTATCAACAAGCAGAGCAACAAAGCCGTGTTCAAGCTACTCAGTTAAGTCATTACTTTTCAAGCGAATTAGCCCGATTTAAAACAATTCCGACCTTAGTCAGTGCCAATGATTTAGTTAAATCTTTTGTGGTTAAGCAAGGTATAGGCGAGCAGGCTGTTAATTATTATTTAGAAGATATCCAACGTGCTAGTGGTGCATCTGACGTCTATTTAATGGATTTAACAGGCTCGGTGGTGGCAAGTAGTAACTGGCAAGTTGATTACACCTTTTTGGGTAGTAACTTTGCTTTTCGACCTTATTTTTATTTAGCCAAGCAGGGTGAAAAAGTAGCTTATTTTGCTTTAGGTATGCGCTCAAGTGAGCGGGGCATTTACTTTTCAGAGCCGGTTATTGATAAAGGCAAAGTTATTGCCGTTGTCACTTTAAAAGTGAATGCTAAAAAGTTTGAACAAGACCGCCAGCTACTTAATGCATCAGACAGCACCCACTTTTATATTGCACTAGAAGATAGCGTTATTGTGATGTCAGACGTTGAGGACTGGCGATTGAAGTCACTTGAATCGCTTAACGACGAACAAATGACTGCTTTGGTTAAGTCGCGCCGCTACTTGTCTCATAAACCGAGTTTACTTAATCACAATCATAAGCCTTTAAGTGAACAAACCGCACAGCAAAATATTCAGCTTAATGGCAAGCAAGCGCGCTTTATTAGTGCCACAGAAACAATAGACATTATAAACGCCAAAGCCAGTGTGCTGGTGGATGTAACTAATGTGGAGCTTGCGCAAATACCTCGACTGCTTTGGTTTAGTGTGTTTTATGCTATTGCTGTTGTGCTTATTCATATGGCGATGGTGCGCTTTGCGGGTTACAAAAAGCTCTTGTTTTCAAGACATAGCCTTGAGCAAGAAGTAATTGAACGAACCCAAGCGCTCGAAAAAGCGCAAAAAGCACTGATCCAAACAGCCAAGCTTGCAACGATAGGTCAATTAAGTGCGGGCATTAACCATGAAATCAATCAGCCCTTAAGTGCCATGAACACTTATTTAGTAAGTGCAAAGAGGCTGCTTATTAAAGGCAATATTGAGCAAGCCAGCGAAAATTTAGTGCTGGTGCAATCTCTAATAGAGCGTGTTCACAAAATTGTCGCTCAGCTTAAGCATTTTAGTAAACCCGCACAAACCCAACTTCGGCAGCAAAGCTTAGCGAGCATGTTAAAGAATGCGTTAATGATCGCCAGCGCCCAGTTAAAGCAAGACGATATCGAGGTAAAAGCTGCTGATATTGATGCAAACATAACGGTGTGGGTCGATAGCGTTAAGTTTGAACAAGTCTTGGTCAACGTGATCACCAATGCTAGCCAAGCAATGAGTGAATCTGAAAAGCGTGAATTAAGTTTTGATCTCGAACTATTCGACGACCGAGTGAAGCTATCAATTCTTGATACAGGCCCAGGTATTGATCAACATGCATTGGGTAATATCTTTGAGCCATTTTACAGCACTAAAACCAGTAACGGTTTAGGTTTAGGTTTATCTATTTCACGACAAATTATCGACTCATTTAACGGTCGATTATCTGCGCATAACCGCCCTGAAGGCGGCGCACAATTTATAATAACCTTACAAACAAATAAGGAACCATCATGAGTGTAGTTGCATCGACCTGTAATCAGGTAATCGTTATTGATGACGAAGCGGTGATACGCGATTCATTAAAGCAACTCCTTGAGATTGAAGGTTATCAAGTTCAGTGTTTTAGTGAGCCAACGGCGGCACTTTCAAAATTGAGTCGTCGCTTTGAGGGAATTGTATTAAGCGACATAAACATGCCCAAAATGGACGGTTTGGCATTTTTAGAACAAGTTAAGGCCTTTGATAGTGAGCTACCGGTTATTTTTCTTACCGGCTTTGCCGATGTATCTGTTGCCGTTAAAGCCATGCAACTTGGCGCTTATGATTTATTCGAAAAGCCACTCACAGAGCAATTGTTAGACTGTATCGCGCGCGCTTCAGAAAAACGTGCTTTAGTGATGGAAAACCGCGCCTTAAAAATCGCAGTAGAAAAAACCTCTGCGCCCGGTGTGCGAATTTTAGGTGAAACTGAGCAAATGCAACAAATGATGCATTTACTCAATGCGGTTATCGACACTCCCGCTGATGTTTTAATAGAAGGTGAAACTGGCACAGGTAAAGAATTAGTTGCCCGTTACTTGCACGATCAAAGTAACAGATCAGCGGCTAATTTTGTTGCCATAAACTGCGGCGCAATCCCTGAACAGCTTATCGAAAGCGAACTTTTTGGTGCAGCCAGTGGCGCATATACAGGTGCTACGCAATCTCGCCAAGGTAAGTTTGAATTTGCTAAAGGCGGTACTGTCTTTTTAGATGAAATAGAGTCAACGCCTGCAAGTTTACAAGTAAAGTTATTAAGGGTGCTTGAAGAGCGTAAAGTAACGCCTGTAGGTGATAACCACGCCATTGATTTAGACGTGCGTATAGTTGCTGCCACCAAAGTAGACTTAATGACACTAGTCGAAGCTGGGGAGTTTAGAGCCGATTTATATTACCGATTAAACTTAGTTAAAGTGAGTATTCCGGCATTACGAGACAGAAAGGCCGATATTCCACTGTTGTTTAAACATTTTAGCTCGATAGCGGCAACACGTTTTCATAAACCACCTGCACCACTAAGTAGTGAAGCAAAACAACGACTTCTTGCCTACGATTGGCCGGGTAATGTACGAGAGCTTAGAAATCAGGCTGAACGTGCGGTATTGCTAGGCTCTGATCTGGCCTTTGCCTCGTACAGTGATGCAAATAGTGACAACGAGCTTGCTCAAGACTTAAGCCTTGCCGAGAAAATTAGTTTTTATGAGCAATCACTTATCGAAGAAGCGCTCGAGCGTAATAACGGCAGCATAAAAGAGACTATGGCTACATTACAAATTGCTCGTAAAACCCTTTATGACAAGATGACCAAGTACGGTATTAATCGCGAAATGTTCAAAGACTAAGCAACCCTCTCACATTAAACTCTTCACAATGGGTGGAACTGGTGACAGCATATTTTTAAAAATGTGTGGATATCCACCCATAAAAAACAGCTCCTTTTACGTCAATAAAGTTAATTTACTGTTATTTAACAGCTTTTTTAAAATTAACTAAGTTGGCAACCAACTTGCCTTAATAGTTAGGAACAACAATTTGAACCTAATAAGGGGCGCATAATGACAACAATATTCACTCATACAAAAACACGCGTAGCAGCGGCTGTGATTTTAGCTAGCACAGCAGGCTCAGCAATGGCAGCAGACTACGCGGTATACGGTAAAGCAGAAGTTCAAATAGCAAACACAGATACAGGCGTTATGCGCTATGCAGATGAAGGTACGCAAATCGAAGCACCTTTTTCTCGTATTGGTATTAAAGGTAGCCACAAACTAACTGAGTCGCTAAAAGCAGTATTCAAATACGAAGTTCAAGTAAAAGGCTTTGAGCATGACGATACGAGTGAGCCATTTTCAGCTCGTAATACCTACTTAGGCCTTGCAGGCGATTTTGGTGAAGTGGTTGTCGGCCGTAACGACACCCGTTTTAAATACTCAGAAGGTAAGGTAGACGGTTTTAACGAAACCCAAGCTGATATCGCTCAGCTGATCCCTGGTCAAGACCGTATCGGCGATACCATTACCTACAGCTCAAAAACATACGGTGGCGCATCTCTAGCGCTAACTTATGCACCTAAAGATGACAGTAGCAACGATGAAGATGGTTTTGCGGCAACGGTTATTTATGGTGACCGTGCATTAAAATCTAAAGACTATTATGTTGCTATCAGCCATGTTGATGCACTTAATAAGTTAACAGCAAGCCGCGTTGTTGCAGCATGGAAACTTGATAACCTACAGTTAGCGGGTTTATTCCAGCGCAGTGAATCAACCGACGGTACGAAAGAAGGCAATGGCTATGCACTTAGCGCAAGCTATGCAATCGATAAATGGGTACCTAAGCTGCAATATGTTAAAGACGACTCAAAAATTCGCCATGCTGAAGAAGGTAAACAATGGACAGCAGGTGTTGACTATGTTTTTGATAAACAAACCACAGCATACTTATTCTATACTGATTTAGATTTAGAACTTGAATCAGACAACAGCGTTGCAATTGGCCTTAAATACAAGTTCTAAGGAGTCGGTATGTCATTAGTAAATCAAACAAAAGATGGCTCACAGCCACGCCCATTAATGAGCACAGTAATGTTACTGCTGGGCCCATTAGTAATGTTATTAACTTGCTTAATCGATCCACCAGCGGGTATGAGTGTATCAGCATTACGTACCGCAGGCCTTGCATTTTGGATGGCTACTTGGTGGGTCAGTGAAGTTGTGCCAATTCCTGCTACTTCATTATTGCCACTGGTTATATCACCTCTTGCTGGCATTGCAGCAATCAAAGGGGTCGCATCACCTTATGCACACCCTTTGATCTTTTTATTCTTAGGCGGCTTTTTGATCTCAATCGCGATGGAGCGTTGGGGTTTACATAAGCGTATTGCGCTTAATACCATGCTTCGTGCTGGTACTAAGCCAAGCCTACAAATTTTAGCCATGATGCTAGTAACGGCATTTTTATCAATGTGGATGTCAAATACAGCAACTGCTGTGATGATGTTACCGATTGCTATGTCGATTACTATGTTGGTTAAACAGTCTAACCCTGAAAATGATCAATTTGGTAAAGCGTTGTTATTATCAATCGCTTATGGTGCTAGTATCGGTGGTATTGCTACTTTAATTGGTACCCCACCTAATGCACTTATGGCTGCGTATTTATCAGACAGCTACAAAATTGATATTGGCTTTGCACAGTGGATGAAAGTAGGTGTACCACTTGCAACTGTTATGCTGGCTTTATGTTGGGTTTGGTTAACTAAGTTTGCTTATAAAGTAGATACCGATTGTGCCAAAGCAGCAAGTAAAGATACTAAATCGTTATTCTTATCGCAGTTACAAGAGCTTGGTGCAATGCAACGCGCTGAAAAAGGCGTAGCAGCCGTGTTTGTTTTAGCGGCAGTATGCTGGATCTTCAGACCTGTACTTGCCGACTTATCGGGCTTAAAAATCTCTGATACCGGTATTGCTATTGCTGCAGCATTATTATTGTTCGTGTTACCGGCAAACAAAGGTGATGGTGAGCGTATTCTTGATTGGGAAAGTGCAGCTAAAGTACCGTGGGGCGTGTTGCTTCTATTCGGTGGTGGCTTAACATTGGCTGCGCAAATTAAATCATCTGGTCTTGCTGAATACATTGCTCACATGATTGAAGGGGCGAGTGCAATTCCATTGGTGTTAAGTGTTCTAGCAGTGGCAACCTTAATCACTTTCTTAACTGAGATCACTAGTAACACAGCTACAGCGGCAGGTTTCTTACCACTATTAGGCCCAGTTGCTGAGTCAGTATTTGGTACACCGCTGGTATGGGTCATTCCAGCGGCTATTGCGTGTAGCTGTGCGTTTATGATGCCAGTTGCGACACCGCCTAATGCGATAGTATTTGGCTCTGGGCAAATTCAAATGCGCGATATGATCCGCTCTGGCTTTGCACTGAACATAATTGCTATTGCGATGATCACTGTAGTTACTATGACTATTGCCGCAGTGGTATTTGGTTTTTAGTTAAGCCTTTAAGTTTTCAACCTATTCCAACCAATAACAGCGCTCACTATGAGCGCTGTTTTTACATTTATTAAGTTGCTCAGATAAATATAGCTAGTTATAGTGGCTAAAATCGTTTATCAAGAGATGATGTTTTGACTGATATACACGCACAATTACAGAGCGAGTTTATAAAACTCAATGACGCCTTTTTGGCAGAGCCTTATTTAGCGATTGATAAGCGTATTAAGCTGTTAAAAACGATTAAATCCCGCCTAATTGAAAATGAGCAAGCCCTAGTTGCAGCAACAAGCAAAGACTTTGGTTACCGTACTGAGTTCGATACAGTACTGGGGGATTTACTGCCAACGGTAAAATCATTAACTGACATCATCAAGCGCTTACCCAAATGGTCACGAAACGAGTCACGCAGTGTGGGTATCAGTTTATGGCCTTCATCGGCACACATTCATTATCAGCCTAAAGGAGTCGTGGGCGTTATTGCGCCGTGGAATTACCCAATTCAATTAGCATTAGTACCGGCTATTAGCGCATTAGCGGCGGGTAACCGCGTGATGTTAAAACTGAGCGAATTCACCCCACATACCAATGCTGTTATTAAGCAGGTAATGGAAGGTGCACTTGCTGAGCACTGCATTATTGTTGAAGGCGAAGCCGACACCGCGGCGGCGTTTTGCGATTTACCTTTTGCTCATTTACTATTTACTGGCTCAACATCAGTAGGGCGTAGAGTGATGCAAGCGGCCAGTAAAAACCTCACCCCAGTTACCCTTGAGTTAGGTGGTAAATCACCGGTTGTTATTCTTGATGATGTGAATATCAAAGAGGCTGCAAAAACCCTGTTATTCGGCAAGCTAAATAACGCAGGGCAAATATGTGTTGCTCCTGATTATGTGTTTGTGCCCAAAAAGCTTGAGCATCAGTTAGTCTTACAACTTAGTGAATTGTATAAAAAGCATTTTAAACAAGGTGTTGAAGGTAAGAATCTAACGTCTATTGTCTCTGATAGGCAATATCAACGTTTAATTACAACTTTGCAGGATGCAAAAGACAAAGGGGCTCAAGTATTCGAGCCAATAGAAGGGCATCAAGTTGATGAACTCAAACATCGCATGGGGTTACATATTTTAACGCAAGTAAATGACGATATGCGGGTAATGCAAGAAGAGATCTTTGGTCCTTTACTGCCAATTATGAGTTATGAATCACTGCAACAGGTGATTGACACCATCAATGCCGATTCATCACCTCTTGCCTTGTATATTTTGGGTCATGACAAAGACAAAATAAGTAAGTTAAGTTCATCAATCAGAAGTGGTACATTGGCAATTAACGATGTACTGATGCAGGTAACAGCCGATCAGTTACCATTTGGTGGTATTGGTGAGTCAGGGATGGGGCACTATCATGGTATTGAGGGCTTTAAAACCTTTAGCCATGCAAGAAATACCCTAGTATCAGGTAAGTTTAATCCACGTACCAGCTTGTTGCTAAAGCAAAATAAGTTGCTGATCAAACTATTAAAATGGATGTACTTGCGCCGTTAAGCGCAAGTACACTGCTTGTTATAGACGCCCATCAGGTGCGTATAAACCAGCCTGAATTTTTGCATAAATCGCGTCTGCTTTTTCTTTTGCAGCTTCAATTTCTGCAGGCATCATATTGCGCTCATCAAGCTTACGGCTATGGCTTGCATCCATGTTGCCGTTGTATTCAGCAATGGTATTCCAAATGTATGATTTCTCGAGGTTCTTAGGAACACCTAAACCTTCATAATACATCAAGGCCATATTGAACTGAGCAAGAGTAAAGTTATTCGCTGCCGCCTTTTGGTACCAACTGAGTGCTGTGCGGTAATCTTGAATTACCCCTTCGCCATTGGCGTACATAACCCCTAAATTAAACTGAGCTGCCGGGTGATTTTTTTGTGATGCCATTTCATATAATGAAATTGCTTTTTCTTTATCAAGTTTTACACCTTTACCTTCTTGATAAAGTACACCTAATGCAAACATTGAATCAGCATGTACTTTTTTAACTGCCTTTTCGTACAACTCTGCTGCTTTACGGTAGTCGCGTTGCACACCAAAGCCACCTTCGTACATTTTAGCAAGCTCATACATTGCAGGGGCATAACCTCTGTCTGCAAGGTAATTAAATTCATGAAGCGCTTCTTCAAAACGACCTTCATTTGCCGCTAATTGGGCATCTTCAAGACTGGCATTTGCTAAAGGTGACAAGATTAACGTGCTAGCGAGCAATAGTGATTTAAAATTAGGCTTGATCATAGTCTGCCTCCAAATGTGTGTTAGGTATCAATAACAAAGCATTGAGCTATTGATAAAATGCATTGCCAAACAGCCACTGAGCAAAACATCACTTTTAGTTTAGACCCAACAGCTGCAAATGCCCAATTTATAGACAGCGGCAAGCTTTGCAATTAACAAGTAGGCTTAAGATACAGATTTTACAGAAAAATTAAAGAAATAAAAAAAGCCCGTAGCGGGCTTTTTCGTGTCATATCTACCGTCACCGATATGAGCAATGTAGCAAGTAAAGTGTAACGTTTTATGTCTATGTTTGGGTCGAGGAAACAGATGACAATCAAGAGTTACGTCTTGAACTAACTTGGTTAAACAGCATCAAAGCCTTTAACAGCATGATGTTGCTGTGAGAATAGTTTAGCAAACCAAGTTGTTGATAACGATTATTACTTAGGTTTAGTTGTTCGTCAATACTTAAATGATAATTAATTTCATTTAATTGCTGTTGCTGAATATTTGTTCTCGGTGGTATGTTTACTTTGTTTTGAAACAGGATTTGAAAAACTACAATGAAAAAGCTATCAAAGTATCTAATCGTATTTAGTTTGTTGTTCACCGTTGCTGGTTGTTCTCCTAGCTTCACTTACAATAACTTAGGTTGGTTATCAGGGTTTTGGATTGATGATTATGTTGACCTCAACAGTGACCAAGCTGATAAATTTAAGCATATCGTCAAAACCAGCCGCGATTGGCATCGAGAAACACAACTTCCTTTATACAAACGTGATCTTGAAAGCTTAAAGACTATGTTAGATAAGCAAGTTGATCATAACGAACTTAAAGAACACTTTGTACAAGCAAAGCAGCATTGGCAAACGCTGGTTGATAAAATCGAGCCTGAACTTATTGATTTAGCAAACTCTCTTTCATATGAACAGCGAGTTGAGTTTGTTGCTGCGCTGCAAGAAAACATTAATGATGAATACAAAGAACACGAAGAAAAATCGCCTGAGCAACATAAAAAAGAACGTTTAGAAGAAAACCTTGAAAACTATAAAGAGTGGTTCGGTACCAAGCTATCTGCACAGCAACAAACACTGATAGAGAACTCATCAAATACTCGAGTCAGTACATTCTTACTGTGGATGCAGTACAAGCAAAAGCGTTTAGATGCATTAAAAGCGCTATTTATGCAAAAGCAAAAAACAGCAGATTTTGATAGTCAACTCGCTGTTATCATTAATGACCGTTTTGCATTTATGAGCGATGAGTTAGTTGCCGCCGATGATAAAAATCTCGATAACTACGTTAACTTACTATTGGAGCTAAAACCTACATTAACCGATAAACAGCGTCGTAACGTACGCGATGAGTTTGATGAGTTAATTGAAGAGGTCAGTGACTTGATTAATGATTAGCTGCTAGTTGATCGCTGTGTTTGGACGCGCTTTAAAATCGCTTCTTGTTAGCATCGTGTACCTCATTGCACATTTTCTCATTTGAAAATCAAAGTTAAAAAGTATTAGTTTTTCTGGTGTTTATGTAAACGTTTGCATTTTTATGCAAGTTTGCTTAATAACTTGTTCCTATAATTCTTGTTTCGCGTTAAAATTAGGCAACTTAAACAATAACGAGAAACCTGATGGATATTGGGGCGCTAAGAGGCACTCAAGCATTACGAAATAACGTTCTTAAATGGATGGGCTTTTGTTTGGGTGCATTGGCAGGAATATTCGCCGGTTTTAATCTTTTTATTAATGACTTTTTTGTCCTTGGGGCATTAGAAGTCGTTTTTGCATCGTTTTGTTTTTATATCTTTTTTTATACTCGAAAACGCAATGGCCATCTTTGGCAGTCGCTTACCTTATGCGTGTTTTTAACGCTACTCATCACATTGGGCACGTATCTCAGCAATGTTAAAAGCTTGCTGTTTATTTGGACTTGCTCATTACCGGTTTTATTTTATCTATTATTAGGTAAACAATACGGCAAAGTCTTGTCGCTTCTAGTGGCTGTGCTACAAGGTGTTATTCTATTAACCAAATCAAGTCTTGAACCTCTCAATAGTGTTAACTTTTTACTTAATTTTTCGTTTACTTACATCAGTATCTGGGCGGTATCGCATACTTTTGAGAATAGTCGTGCAGAATATGGTAAGCGGCTCGAAAACTTAGCATTACTTGATCCTTTAACCGGGGCAGGTAACCGCTTGGCGATGACCCATTATTTTGAAGTTGAACTAAAAAACAAAAACGGCTTGTTCATCTTAATGCTCGACCTTGATTACTTTAAGAATATTAATGATCAGTATGGCCACGATGTGGGCGATCGCATTTTAATTGAAGTCACCAGTTTCTTTAGGCAACGCATTAGTAAAGGCTACGTATTTCGTATCGGCGGTGAGGAGTTTGCTATCTTCTTACCTGACAGCGACCCGCAAAGTGCCTATGAATTTGCAGATATGCTGCGCGACCACTTAGCAACAACTATCCACAACATTGATGAGCAAGCTATTAATTTGACCATTAGTATTGGTGTTGCTTGCTACATGCCAAATCAAACCCTGAAAAACTTTATTAAGCGTGCTGACGATGCGCTATACCAAGCCAAACAGCAAGGTCGAAATAGAGTGGTAACGGCGTATGAGTTAAGCCAACAAAATAAAGCGAGTTAACGTTTTAAACTTAACCTTTGTACATAGTGTCAAAGTCAGGAATGTTTGCTTCCCATACTGGAATATCTTTGCCTATGTATTCACGCATAGCATCAAAGAATAAACGTGTTCTTACAGGCAAGTCTCTGTGTGGGTAAACCGCATACACCGCGCTGTAATCGAGTAATTCCATATCGGTTAAAATTGGTACGAGATCGCCACGTTTAACTTCATCATCAAGAATAAAGGCCGGTGCTAAAACATATGCATTGCCTGAGATAGCCTTCATCAAAAGTACTTCGGCATCGTTCGCACGAAAGACGCTTTTGATATTTTGCTCAATAATATCGCCGTCGCCATTGCGATAACGAATACCACTAATACGTTTACTCGGGCTTGAATAGCTCGCAGCAGGTAGCTCTTTTAAATCCTCAACATGTTTTGGCATACCGTAGGTTTCAATAAACTCAGGTGAAGCAAGCAATAACATACGATTGCGGGCAATTTTACGGGCAATAAATGATGAGTCTTTTGGTTCGCCAACACGGAAAGCCAAATCATAGCCCTCTGATACTAAGTCAATCAGTCTGTCGTCTAAACGAAGCTCTACTTCAACTTGCGGGAAACGTTTTTGAAAGTCGTTAATGACTGGTTGGATATAACGCTTACCGATAATACTTGATGAGGTGATTTTTAACGTACCACGGGGTTCTTGGTGGTAATTCTCTGCCAGTCTTACGGTATCTGATAACAAATCTCTGAGTTCAGCTGCTTTTTTTACCATTTCTGCGCCAGCAGCAGTCAATGAAAAAGATCGTGTAGTACGATTAAGTAAACGCACCCCTAATTCATCTTCAAGACGGCTAATTTGTTTTGAAATGACTGAGCGGTCTATATTTCTAGACTCAGCAGCTTTAGCAAATGAGCCTCGTTCAATCACTTCAAGCAACATTAATAAACGGCTGGTGGTATCCATAGCAGTTCCTCAAACTTTATTGGTGCCATTCTGGCATTAATGAATTTAAAAATCTATCATTTTTATCCGCTAATTAGTTCCGTAACATTGTCTCCAATCTATTAACAGGAGAGTCGTGATGAACAAATCTATTCTTGCAGTGGCAGTGACCATTGCGAGCTTAACGCTTGCAGGGTGTGGCACAGAAGCCAATCAAGCAGCGCAGCAACAGCATTTACAACCAATCGATGTAGCACAAGTGCTTGTTAAGCCGGTACAAAATTGGCACACCTATACAACGCGTTTAGAAGCACCACAAGAAGTCGCGCTTATGCCGCGTGTTTCGGGTGTTATCGATAAAATTAACTTTAAAGAAGGTGACAGCGTTAAAGAAGGCGATTTGCTTTTCACCCTTGATGCTCGTCCATTTGCTGCCGTAGTAGATAGCTTAAAGGCACAAATCGAAAGTGCTAAGGCAGCACTTGAGCAAGCTAAAAGCGAAGCAAAACGCGCAGATCGCTTAACTGAGCGTAAAGCGATTTCAACGGAGCAAGCTGAGTCTCGTAAATCAACACTAAGACAACGCGAAGCACAATTGCTAGCACTACAAGCTGAGCTTACTGCCGCTGAGCTTGATTTAGCATTTACGCAAGTGCGTTCGCCAATTGATGGCGTTGTATCGCGCGCGAATATCACCAAAGGTAACAACGTGCTTGCAGGTCAAAGTGTATTAACAAGCATTGTTTCAAACCAGCAAATGTATGCTTATTTTGATATTGATGAGCGCACGTGGAATCGGTCATTTGCTGATGTGACAGCGCAAAGTGAACAAGCTGTTGTGATGCAAAAAGTGGGTCAAACCAGCTTTAACTACAATGGCAAAATCAACTTCATTGATAACCAAATCAACGAAACTACAGGCACTCTTCGTGTACGTGCAGTGTTTGAAAACGATGAACAACAATTACGTGCAGGTTCATTTGCTCGTATCAAACTTGCTGCCAATAAAGTGAGCGAAAAAGTAATCGTGCCAGAACGTGCGATTGGTACTGATTTAAAGAATCGCTTTGTACTTACCGTAGGTGAAGGCAATGTTCTTGAATATAAATTAGTGACTGTGGGTGAGCGTTACGGCAGCTTACGAGCGATTACGTCAGGTCTAAATGAAAATGATGTGATTGCTGTGAATGGCCCGGCGCGTGTTGGTCCTGGTATGCCTATTTCACCAAACACAGTCACTATTAATAGCGACGGAATTGCATTCACTCTTTCAAATAATCACTCAGATTTGGTTGCTAAACAGTAGGTCAAAATGAAATTTTCACACTTTTTTATCCAGCGACCCATCTTTGCAGCGATGCTGTCGCTTATCTTTCTCATTGCAGGGGCAATCTCGTTATTTCAATTGCCAGTGAGTGAGTACCCAGAGGTAGTGCCGCCAACAGTTGTAGTAACGGCAAGTTACCCGGGTGCAAACCCAACGGTTATTGCTGAAACAGTGGCAACGCCGCTTGAGCAAGAAATTAATGGTACTGAAAACATGTTGTATATGTTTTCGCAAGCAACCAGTGATGGCCGTATGACTTTAACAGTAACCTTTGCATTAGGGACTGATTTAGACCGTGCGCAAGTCCAAGTGCAAAACCGTGTTAACAGTGCGCTTCCACGCTTACCGCAAGAAGTTCAGCGTTTAGGTGTTGTAGCCGAAAAATCATCACCAGATTTAACCATGGTGGTGCATTTATATTCACCAGAAAAAACGCATGATACGACCTACTTAGCGAACTATGCTGATTTGTATATCAAAGACCAAATTGCACGTCTTCCGGGTGTGGGTGATGTGCGTATGTTTGGTGGTGGTCAATACTCAATGCGTGTTTGGCTTAACCCTGATGCGTTATCGGCACGTGACTTAACAGCCATGGACGTAGTAAATGCATTACGCGCGCAGAACCAACAGGTTGCTGCGGGTAGTTTAGGTGCACAACCAACTTCGAAAAGTAATCAATTTCAAATTCTGATGAATGTAAAAGGGCGCTTAAGCTCACAAGAAGAATTTGAAAATGTGATCATCAAAGTAGGTGAACAAGGTCAGCTTACACGTTTAAGTGATGTTGCACGCCTTGAATTAGGCCAAGACACTTATGCACTAAGAGCGATGTTAGATGGTCAACCAGCACTTGCTATGCCTGTTTTCCAACGCCCTGGTTCTAATGCGATAGAGCTTTCTGATCAAGTGCGTGAAACCATGAAATTATTATCAAAAGACTTTCCTGCAGGTGTTGAATACGACATTGTTTATGACCCAACTGTATTCGTACGTGGCTCAATTGATGCTGTTATTAAAACGCTACTAGAGGCAATCGCATTAGTTGTAATCGTTGTTGTGGTGTTTTTACAAACTTGGCGTGCATCGGTTATCCCGCTTATTGCGGTACCGGTATCTTTGATTGGTACGTTTGCGGTTATGCAATGGTTGGGTGTGTCGATTAATACCTTATCGCTATTCGGCTTGGTTCTTGCCATTGGTATTGTTGTTGATGATGCTATCGTGGTGGTTGAAAACGTTGAGCGTAATATCGAGCAGGGCTTATCGCCACTTGAAGCAACCCGTGTCGCAATGACCGAAGTAACAGGACCAATTATCGCCATTGCACTTGTACTGTGTGCGGTATTTATTCCAACGGCTTTCATTACGGGTTTATCTGGTCAATTTTATAAGCAATTTGCCTTAACTATCACAATTTCGACGGTTATCTCAGCGTTTAACTCGTTAACTCTATCACCTGCATTATCAGCGCTGTTACTAAAAGGTCATGATGCAAAACCAGACCGTTTAACTAAGTTATTAAACCGCGTATTCGGTAACTGGCTGTTTAAACCATTTAATCGCTTGTTTGATAAAGGCGCTAATGGCTACGAAAAACTGGTACAAAAACTAATTCGTATGAGTGTTATTGTATTAGTTGCGTATGTTGCGCTTGTTGGTGGCACAGTTAAATTGTTCGATGCTGTACCAGGCGGCTTTATCCCACAGCAAGATAAGCAATATTTAGTGGCTGTGGCACAGCTACCCGATGCGGCAAGTTTAGACAGAACCCAAGAAGTTGTGCAAGAAATGGAACAAATTGCATTACAAGTACCGGGTGTTGCAAATACAGTATCGTTTCCTGGCTTATCGGTGAATGGTTTCACAAATAGCCCTAATAGCGGCATTATGTTTACTCCACTTGCACCTTTTGAAGAGCGCCAAGATCCGAGTATGTCAGCAATGGCAATTGCGGCTCAATTAAATCAAAAATTTGCCACTATTGATGAAGCGTTTGTTGCGGTATTCCCGCCACCGCCAATTCAAGGTTTAGGGACAACAGGTGGCTTTAAACTACAAATTGAAGACCGTGCTAACAAAGGCTTTGAGGCACTCTTTAATAGCTTACAAGCAACTATTGCTAAAGCGCAACAAGACCCTGCGTTAATGGGCCTATACTCAACCTTTAGAATTCAAGTACCACAAATGGATATCGACATTGACCGTGAGCAAGCGCTTATTCAAGGTATTCCACTTGATGAAGTATTTAATGCCTTACAAGTGTACTTAGGTTCTGTGTACGTCAATGACTTTAACTTGTTTGGTCGTACTTATCAGGTTAATGCACAAGCTGATGCCGATTACCGTCAAGAGCCAGATCAAATCTTGAATCTTAAGGTACGTAACCGTATGGGTGAGATGGTGCCATTAGGCTCTGTATTAACTGTCACGCCTACAACAGGCCCAGATCGAGTAATGCACTATAACGGTTATCCAACAGCTGAACTAAATGGTAGCCCTGCGCCAGGTTATAGCTCAGACCAAGCACAGCATGCGATTGAAGTAATCCTTGCCGATACATTACCAAATGGTATCGAGTTTGAATGGACAGAAGTAACGTATCAGCAAATATTAGCAGGTAATACCATGGTGTATGTTTTCCCACTGGTTGTATTACTTGTGTTCATGGTACTTGCTGCGCAATACGAGAGCTTAAGATTACCACTGGCTATTATTTTGATTGTGCCTATGACGATTTTCTCGGCCTTGTTAGGTGTGTGGCTTGTTGGTGATGACAACAACATCTTCACGCAAATCGCATTAATCGTACTGGTTGCACTGGCAAGTAAAAACGCCATCTTGATGGTTGAGTTTGCACGAGATCAGCATAAAACGGGGCTGTCTCATCTTGAAGCTATTATCAAAGCGTGTCGCTTACGACTTCGCCCAATTTTAATGACGTCAATTGCCTTTACAGCAGGTGTTGTACCCCTTGTTTTAGCAACAGGTGCTGGTGCTGAGATGCGTCATGCCATGGGTAACGCAGTGTTCTCAGGCATGATTGGTGTAACTGTGTTTGGCTTATTGTTCACCCCGGTGTTTTATATGTTAGTCACTAAAAAATCGCAGAAGGAGCAACATGATGCATAGGCCTCTTCAAGCAATCTTTAAACACGGCAAACTAGTTAGTGCAATGCTATTAACTGGAGCACTAGCAGGCTGCGCACAAAGCGTCGATATGCAAGAGCAGCAAGTGAGCCTGACACAATTTGTTAGCGATACACAAATTGGTGAACAAAACGAAGGTGCGAGCGAAAATAATTGGTGGCGCCGTTTAGATTCAACCCAGTTAAACAATTTAGTGACTGATGCATTAGCAATGAATCACGACTTAAAAACCAGTCAACTTCAACTTGATGCAGCAATTGCCCGTTTAGGTGCAGCCCGCGCGGATTATTATCCGCAGGGTAGCCTAAGCGTAGGCGCAGAGCGAAGCAGCTTAGATGGTGTTATTACCCGCCAATCAAACGCTGGTGTTAATGTTAATTGGCAGCTTGATTTGTTTGGCCGTATTACCGCACTTGTCGATGCTGCTAATGCGGGCGCGCTAAACCAAGCAGAGCAGTTAAGAGCATTACAGGTTGAAGTGGTTTCAGCCGTGGTGCAAGGCTATGTAAGCTATCAAGGTAATGTGCAAAAGCAAGCTATCATTGAGATGCAAATCGAGGCGCTCGAGCAAAGTATTGATGTATTAAAAGCGCGAGTAGAAGAGGGGGTTGCGAATGAGCTTGATCTTAACCGAACTCTTGCGCAGTTAAAACAGCAACAAGCGCTTATTCCTGAGCTTAGTTATTTGCAATATCGCGACCTCGCAACCCTTGCGGTGCTAACCGGGCGACTTGCAAGCGATATAACATTGGTTGAAGAGCCTGAGTTACTCAGCCACGAATTTAGCGTGTCGTTTAATAAAGCCAGTGAAGCAATGGCACTGAGACCAGATATCACCAGTGCTTTGTATCAGTTTAGTCAGGCTTATTCATTGAGTGTTGCCGCCTCAAAAGCATTACTGCCAGATATTAGTTTGGCAGGGTTTGCAGGTGTGGTGAGCTTAACCAGTAATGGTTTAGAAGATACTGTGCAACAATGGCAAGTAACGCCAAAAGTTGAATGGTCATTACTCAGCTATCCTGCACTATTAGCTCAGCGTGATGCACAGCAGTTTTTAAGTGAAGCCGCTTACAGTGACTATCAAAGTAAAGTATTAAAAGCCATTAGCGATAGTGAACTTACTTTACAAAGGCTAGTCAAACAGCAGCAACAGTTAAGTTATGCTGATCAGCGTTTTAATTATGCGAATAAAGCATTTGGTCAAGCTCAAGCAATGTATCAAGAAGGACAAATTCCTTACTTAGAGTTGTTAGATGCGAGACAGGATGTTTTAATAGCGCAAGAGAACGCTGTTGATTCAACAATTGCTTCATTACAGGCCAAAGTAAGTGCTTATCAAGCATTTAATGGTCGTTGGAGCTTTGAACTAAACAACCTTTAACCCAGAGTATTAAATGTCACATATTCAACAAACTACAGATCTTCCGTCAACAATGCGCGCGCTTGCACTGCTTGAGCCAAATGACGCGATTGCGTTATCTGAGCTTTCTGTGCCAGTACCGAGCCCTGAAGGCAATGAGCTCTTGATAAAAGTTGAATATGTGGGCTTAAATCATGGTGATGCCAACTTTGCAAAACAAGGCTTTTGCAAATGGCATTACCCCCATGTATTAGGCCATGATGCTGTTGGGGTGGTTGTTCAAGCCAATAAAGGTGTATTCCCTGGTGTGGGGGCACGTGTGGTATGGCACGCCAGCCTTGGTGATCAAGGCGTGTTATCTGAATACACAACGGTACCAAACTATGCGGTATCGGTTGTGCCAGATAACGTATCACCGGCAGACGCTGCAACCTTACCTTGTTCAGGTATGACAGCATTAATTGCTCTTGATAAGTTACAGCTAAGCGAAGGGGATTCACTGTTTATTGATGCAGGTGCAGGCGGCGTTGGCCAATTCGCTATTCAATTTGCTAAGCAACGTGGTGCAACCGTGTTTACGACTGCCAGCAAACACAATCATAAGTTACTTAAGCAATTAGGTGCTGATGTGGTGTTTGATTACAAAGACCCAAAACTTGAAGATAAAATTCGCCGTGAATTAGGTCCGCAAGGTTTTGATGCAGTGCTTGATTGTATTGGTGGCGATACCACCATTCGTAATGTTGAGCTAATGCGCTTTTGTGGCCATATTGCCTGTTTAAATGAATTACCTAAATTTGAACAAGAACTAATGTTTAGGCGAGCACCAAATATTGGCATTGTATCGTTAGGCGGAGCGTGGCTTGCAAATAGCTTATGTGCACAGCAAAAGCTAAGCTTTATGGGTAACTTATTACTCGATAATGCAGCCCGTGGCGAGATTAAACTGCCACAAATTCATGCCGTTGATTTTACCGCAGAGGCTGTTTCAGCAGCTTTAAATAAACAACTTGCTGGTGGTTTTACCGGAAAACAAGTAGTGCAAGTAAGCGGTTGATTTTGCAAACTCACTGCCCAGTCATCTTGTTTGATGGTCAGTGCAACCTGTGCCATTTTTGTGTGCAGTTCATTCTTCGCTTTGATAAGCAAATAACCTTTAAGTTATGCCCCATGCAAAGCGATAAAGGTGAGCGTTTATTAAAGGCGTATCAAGTTGACGATCCACTTTCCTCAATGTTAGTGATTGATAAAAACCAGCTATATAAACAAAGTGACGCTGTGTTATTTATCGCAACTCAATTAGGTTTTCCATTCTCTTTAGCTAAGGTGTTCAAGCTACTGCCAAAAGGTTTTCGCGATGGAGTGTATGATTGGCTTGGCCGTAATCGGTATCGTTTTTTTGGCAAGCAAACACAGTGTAAGTTACTGACCGAAAAACAAAAGCAGCATTTTTTATAAACATTTAGAGTAAAGCTTGCTATTCTCGTTATTGGGAACAAACCACAATAATAAGAATATGAACACACTCTTTCTAATCCTAAGTTCGGTCTACATTGCTTTATTGCTATTACAACCAGCATTACCTCAGCCTTTTATGGCGCTATTTAAAACATTACCAATCGGCCTTTTGATTGTGATGGTGTTAAAAGCGCGCAGTCAGCTACAAAATCGCACTTTTACCACTTTATTATTCGCTCTTAGTTTTTCAGTACTAGGTGATGTGTTGTTAGCCTTTGATACAGGGCAACTTTTTATAGGTGGTTTAGCTGCATTTTTTGTAAGCCACGCTTTTTATATCATTACTATGTTGCCAATTAAAAACTGGCGACTAGACGTTGTACTCCTTTATCTATTTTTGGCCATCATCGTTTTTTGCTTATTCTATCCAAACCTGAATAACATGCTCATTCCCGTGCTTTTCTATATGTTGGTGCTCACCATAATGGCAAGTATTACTTGGATGACGGATAAATCGAACGGTTTTTTAGTGTTAGGTGGGGCCGTGTTTGTAATATCAGACTCTATTCTTGGCCTTAACCGTTTTTATTTAGAAACAGCGCATGCAGATATCGCAATCATGGGGAGTTATTATTTAGCGCAATTTTGTTTGGTAATAGGATTTTTGCAGGCAACAAGTAAACATAAATAGCCGCATTGGCTCAGTGTTGATTGCCGTGATAAAATACGCGCGTTTTAATTTTCGAGATTTCCCATGGCAAATACAGCGCACGCACTGCACATTCTTGTTAAGCACAAAGAACAAGCTGAAGACATCATCAAGCAACTTAAAAAAGGTGCGAAGTTTCAGACGTTAGCTAAAAAATATTCAACCTGTCCGTCGGGTAAAAAAGGCGGCGATTTGGGTGAATTCAGACGCGGTCAAATGGTGCCCCAGTTCGACAAAGTAGCATTCAGCGGCGAAATCTTAGAGCCACATTTAGTGAAAACGCGCTTTGGTTGGCATGTAATCAAAGTGCTATACAGAACGTAAAGTTTAAAGCCACACTAAATTTAAAAAGACACGTTGTTAGTCTTAAACTTTTCATTTCAGTGAGTTAAAACGCAGGTTTTAACTCATTTTTGGACAAATACACGTTAGAGTATTTAATCAGTAACGCCTCAGTTAAAAGGCAAAATTTAGTTGGCTATAATGTGAAGCGGAGCGAAACCAGCCAACTGAATTTTGTCCGCTTTTAAACTGTTTGTTAGGTGCGATTTTGGTCAATATCGTTACCACAGTTATAACAATTTGAAGATGGTAGGCGATATTTGTAAAAACCTTGCATTACTTGATTTCTATTACACTTTTGGCAGGTATAACCCAAAGCTTTAATTACTAATAGAACACCAAGAACCATGCTACCGATATAAAACGGGTTAACAAAGAAGTCATCAACGGTTGTATGTTGGAATTGGTAGCCTATGATGCATAAGATTAACAAAACCAAATATATTTTAAACTGAACACTACGCTTCAATTTAACCTCTCTTTCACCGGAGCACCTAACGCCTTACTAATGGGCGCATAAATGCTTGGCTAAAATTAGCTACGAAGGAGCGCAAGCCAAGCGTTTTGCGTCCTTTTGAGTAACTTGTTATGTGTATTGTGCGCCTTTCTTGTTTTTGAACCAAACATTTGAACTTGGCGTGAACAAAAACAGAATAACTATAATCTGACACAAGTTTGTTAGAGCACTTACAACGGTAAACTCTATAGGCATTAAAAAAAACTGTTGGAAGTTAATTGCTAC
>NZ_LJTB01000019.1:0-32171 GCF_001306895.1 Pseudoalteromonas sp. UCD-33C
GGACAGTCTACGTGTGCGTAGTGACGAGTTGGAGTATCGTACTCAACGTGTGAAGTTGAGATTGTGATACCACGCTCACGCTCTTCTGGAGCGTTATCGATTGATGCGAAGTCTTTAGCTACACCACCGTATACTTTTGCAAGTACGTTAGTGATTGCTGCTGTTAGAGTTGTTTTACCGTGGTCAACGTGGCCGATTGTACCAACGTTTACGTGCGGTTTTACGCGTTCAAACTTTTCTTTTGCCATCTTAAAAAATTCCTATAAAGAAATTAACGCCTGACCCACTATTGGGCCAGACAAGCTAAATCATATAACAGCGCGAGCTGCAATTATTGCATCTGCAACGTTTTTAGCGGCTTCTGCATACTTCAAAAACTCCATAGAGTAAGATGCACGGCCTTGTGTTGCAGATCGCAGATCAGTTGCATAACCAAACATTTCAGAAAGTGGTACTTGCGCATTAATTTGCTTAAGACCACCGAATGCTTCTTCCATGCCTTCGATCATGCCGCGGCGACGGTTTAAGTCACCAACTACATCACCCATGTTTTCTTCAGGAGTGATAACTTCAACCTTCATTACTGGTTCTAGAAGAGCTGGGTTTGCTTCAAGCGCACCTTTCTTCATCGCCATTGAACCTGCAATCTTAAATGCCATTTCATTCGAGTCTACATCATGGAATGAACCATCATATAGAGTCGCTTTAACGCCAAGTAATGGGTAGCCAGCAAGCACACCTTGAGACATTTGCTCTTGGATGCCTTTGTCTACCGCAGGGATGTATTCTTTAGGAACAGCACCACCAACGATTTCGTTAACGAACTCGTAAGTTGGCGCTTCATCATCCGAAATATCCATCGGTTCAAGTTTAAGCCAGACGTGACCATATTGACCACGACCACCTGATTGACGTACGAACTTCCCTTCAACTTCAACAGCTGAACGGATAGCTTCACGGTATGCTACCTGCGGCTTACCAACGTTACATTCAACACTGAATTCACGTTTCATACGGTCGACAATGATATCAAGGTGAAGTTCACCCATGCCAGAAATAATAGTCTGGCCTGATTCTTCGTCAGTTTGTACTCTGAAAGATGGATCTTCTGCCGCTAGTTTACCTAACGCGATACCCATCTTATCTTGGTCAGCTACTGTGCGAGGCTCAACCGCAACAGAGATAACTGGCTCTGGGAACTCCATACGCTCAAGCGTAATAATTGAGTTCGGATCACACAGTGTCTCACCTGTTGTTACGTCTTTAAGACCAATAGCCGCTGCGATGTCGCCTGCGTAGACTACTTTGATCTCTTCACGTGAGTTTGAATGCATCTGAACGATACGACCAAGTCGCTCACGCTTACTTTTAACTGGATTATATACCGCATCACCCTGTTTAACAGTACCAGAGTAAACACGGAAGAAGGTCAAGGTGCCAACGAACGGGTCTGTCGCAATCTTAAAAGCAAGTGCGGCAAACGGTGCGTTGTCATCAGCAGGACGTTCTTCCTCAGTACCATCTTCAACGATACCTTGGATTTGTTTCACTTGTGTTGGCGCAGGCATATATTCGATAACAGCATCAAGCACAGCTTGAACACCCTTATTCTTAAATGCACTACCACACGTCATTGGAACAATTTCGTTTGCTAATGTGCGCTGACGTAAAGCTGCTTTAATTTCAGCTTCGGTCAGGTCTTCACCTTCTAGATATTTGTCCATTAGTTCTTCTGATGCTTCAGCAGCGCTCTCAACCATGTGAGAACGCCATTCTTCTGCAAGCTCCAGAAGCTCTGCCGGAATGTCCTCATAAGTGAAAGTCATGCCTTGATCTTCGGCATTCCAGTTAATGGCTTTCATCTTAATAAGGTCAATAACACCTTTAAAGTCGTCTTCAGCACCAATTGGTAGCTGAATTGGAACAGGCGTTGCTCCAAGACGAGATTTCACCTGGTCCACAACTGTTAAGAAGTCAGCGCCAGTGCGATCCATTTTGTTTACGAAGATCATGCGAGGAACTTCGTATTTGTTCGCTTGACGCCAAACTGTCTCAGTTTGCGGCTGTACACCAGATGAAGCACAAAGAACAACTACCGCACCATCTAGTACGCGTAAAGAACGCTCTACTTCGATAGTGAAATCTACGTGTCCTGGCGTATCAATGATATTGATGCGATGGTCGTCAAATTGAGCGTCCATCCCTTTCCAGAAACACGTTGTTGCAGCAGAAGTGATTGTGATACCACGCTCTTGTTCCTGCTCCATCCAATCCATAGTTGCAGCACCATCATGTACTTCACCGATCTTATGAGAAAGACCCGTGTAGAACAGAACACGTTCTGTTGTGGTGGTTTTACCTGCATCTACGTGAGCGCAAATACCGATATTGCGATAGCGCTCAAGTGGAGTTGTACGTGCCATATGATCCTCTTAAAGGTTAAGGGCAGATTACCAACGGTAATGAGCGAATGCTTTATTCGCTTCAGCCATACGGTGAACGTCTTCACGTTTCTTAACCGCAGTGCCTTTGTTGTCAGCAGCGTCAACGATTTCTTGAGCTAAACGTAAGCCCATAGATTTTTCGCCACGCTTACGTGCAGCGTCTACTAACCAACGCATACCTAATGCGTTGCGACGTACTGGACGTACTTCAACTGGTACTTGGTACGTTGAACCACCAACACGGCGAGATTTAACCTCTACCTGTGGGCGAACGTTTTCAAGTGCAGCTTCAAAGATTTCAAGGTGCGACTTGCCTGATTTCTCAGCAGCCACGTCTAACGCACCATAAACGATTTTTTCAGCAGTAGATTTCTTGCCGTCTAACATTACTACGTTAACGAATTTAGCAAGAAGTTCCGATCCGAACTTAGGATCTGGAAGAATTTTACGTTGACCTATTACGCGTCTTCTAGGCATTTTGTATCTCCGGTATCTTCAGGTTTGCTCTTTTAGAGTCAATACCCAAAACAATTAATTTAAAAATTTAGTGCTTGGCCTTACTAACGGAGAACCATTAGCCCTTAGGGCGTTTAGCACCGTATTTAGAACGAGCTTGACGACGGTCGCTAACGCCTGCACAGTCAAGTGCACCACGTACAGTGTGGAAACGCACACCTGGTAAGTCTTTAACACGACCACCACGGATTAGGATTACACTGTGCTCTTGTAAGTTGTGGCCTTCACCACCAATGTAAGATGTTACTTCGAAACCGTTAGTTAAACGAACACGCGCTACTTTACGTAATGCAGAGTTTGGTTTCTTAGGTGTAGTTGTATATACACGAGTACATACACCACGCTTTTGCGGACAAGCTTTAAGTGCAGCTGAGTTACTTTTAGTAACTTTGCTACGACGTGGCTTACGCACTAGCTGGTTAATAGTTGCCATTTAAATAGCTCCTGAAATTAAAATTACTACTGAAAAAATAAAAAATCCGCCCTGTTTACATGCTCGTTACAAAACGTGCAGGCAAATGGGTGGCGGAATTTTAATGAGCAAAGTTTAACCTGTCAACCTTAACTCATCGTAAGGCAGAAGATAACTGCCTTACGATTTCTTAATCTATTGATTAAGTTGAGATTATTGGTTTCCAGAGATATCTGCGTTTAGTGCGTCAGTTAGTGCTTGAGTTGCCTCTTCAGCGCTTACTGTTTGCTCTTCAACGATTTCACCTTGCTTGCGACGGTTTAAACGGTCTTGGTGATACGCAAAGCCTGTACCAGCTGGGATCAGACGACCCACGATTACGTTTTCTTTCAGACCACGAAGCTCATCGCTCTTACCATTTACAGCGGCTTCAGTTAGGACACGAGTTGTCTCCTGGAACGATGCTGCAGAAATGAAAGATTCTGTTGCAAGTGACGCTTTAGTGATACCCATTAACTGGATTTCAAACTTCGCTGGGATCTTGCCTTGTTTCTCAAGTTCACGGTTAGAAATATTAACGCGTGCTACTTCAACTTGTTCACCGGCTAAGAACTCAGTGTCACCGCCGTCAAGGATGATACATTTACGTAGCATCTGACGAATAATTGTCTCAATGTGCTTGTCATTGATCTTAACGCCTTGCAAGCGGTAAACCTCTTGCACTTCGTTAACGATGTAGTTAGCTACATGAGTTACACCACGTAGGCGTAAGATGTCATGTGGTGACTCAGGACCATCGGCGATAACTTCACCTTTAGACACTTGCTCACCTTCGAACACGTTAAGTTGACGCCATTTAGGGATCATCTCTTCGTATGCGTCACCCTCAGCTGGAGTGATTACAAGACGCTTCTTACCTTTTGTTTCTTTACCGAAGCTGATAGTACCTGTGATTTCTGCAAGGATTGCAGGATCTTTCGGCTTACGTGCTTCGAATAAGTCAGCTACGCGAGGTAGACCACCCGTGATATCACGAGTCTTCGAACCTTCTTGCGGAATACGTGCAAGTACGTCACCTGGGTTTGCAGTTGCGCCGTCTGTTACTTCAATCGTTGTGAATGAAGGAAGACGTGTTTCTTGCAGACCACGCTCATCGCTTTCGATGATTAGTTTAGGTTCTTTCGCATTCGCTTTACCTAAGTCTTTAACAACCACACGTGTTAAACCAGTTAACTCGTCTGTTTGTGCTTCGGTATTTGAGTCATCAATGTCGCTGAACGAGATTTTTGACTTGTGCTCAAGAACGATTGGGTGACTATGCGGGTCCCAAGTAGCAACGATGTCGTTACCTTGAACTTCTGCATTATCTTGTACTGCTAACACCGCACCGTAAGGTACTTTATAACGCTCTTTCTCACGACCAAAGCTATCGATGATAGTGATCTCTGTTGAACGAGACGTGATAACAATCTTACCGTCTGTGTTTAATACGTACTTCGCATTGTGTAACTTCAATGTACCGTTAGTTTTAACTTGTACACTGTTTTCAGCAGACGCTCGAGATGCCGCACCACCGATGTGGAAGGTACGCATCGTAAGCTGTGTACCCGGCTCACCGATTGATTGTGCCGCGATAACACCTACTGACTCACCTGGATTGATGATGTGGCCACGCGCAAGGTCACGACCGTAACACTTAGCACATACACCAAAGTCATTATCACAAGTGATTACTGAACGAACGCGTACTTCATCCACTGAGTGCTCTTCTAAAAGGTCACACAGTTTTTCGTCAAGCATGATGTTACGCTTAACAAGTACTTCGTTAGTATTTGGAATTAATACATCTTCAGCAACAACACGACCTAGTACACGCTCACGAAGTGCTTCTACAACGTCACCACCTTCGATAAGCGGTTTCATTGTTAAGCCATCTTCTGTGCCACAGTCGTCTTCGTTGATTACTAAGTCTTGTGCAACGTCTACTAGACGACGCGTTAAGTAACCCGAGTTTGCTGTTTTAAGTGCTGTATCGGCAAGACCTTTACGCGCACCGTGCGTTGAGATGAAGTACTGTAGTACGTTTAGACCTTCACGGAAGTTCGCCGTGATTGGTGTCTCGATGATTGAACCATCTGGACGTGCCATTAGACCACGCATACCCGCTAACTGACGGATCTGAGCGGCGCTACCACGTGCACCTGAGTCTGCCATCATAAACACTGAGTTAAATGAAGATTGCTCTTCTTCTTCGCCTTTAGCGTTGATTACAGTGTCTTTTGATAAGTTCGCCATCATCTCACGTGATAAGTTTTCATTTACACGTGACCAGATATCGATAACTTTGTTGTACTTTTCACCAGCCGTTACAAGACCTGATTGGAATTGTTGGTTGATTTCAGTTACTTCAGCTTCCGCTGATTCAATGATTTCTGCTTTAACCGGTGGGATAACTAAGTCATCAATACCGATTGAAACACCTGACTTCATCGCGTAGTGGAAACCTGTGTACATTACTTGGTCAGCAAAGATAACGGTATCTTTAAGACCTAGACGACGGTAACACTCGTTTAATAAGCCAGAAATTTGTTTCTTACCTAGGGCTTGGTTGATTAACTCAAACGGCATGCCTTTAGGTAGAATTAGTGAAAGAATTGCACGACCTACTGTTGTTTCAACAATAGATACTTGCTCAACTGCTTCACCTTCTTCATTGTTAACTGTTTCGCTAATACGTACTTTTACGCGCGCATGTAGCTCAGCATTACCACTGCGGTATGCTTTTTCAGCTTCTTTAGGATCTTTAAATACAGTACCTTCGCCTTTCGCATTGATGCGATCACGAGTCATGTAGTAAAGACCTAATACAACGTCCTGTGAAGGAACGATGATTGGCTCACCATTCGCTGGAGATAGGATGTTGTTTGTAGACATCATTAGAGCACGTGCTTCTAACTGTGCTTCAAGCGTTAACGGTACGTGTACCGCCATTTGGTCACCATCGAAGTCAGCGTTGTACGCCGCACAAACTAATGGGTGTAAATGGATCGCTTTACCTTCGATAAGCACAGGTTCGAACGCTTGGATACCCAAACGGTGAAGTGTTGGTGCACGGTTAAGTAATACTGGATGTTCACGAATTACTTCGTCTAATACATCCCATACTTCTGCCACTTCACGCTCAACCATCTTCTTAGCTGCTTTGATAGTCGTAGCCATGCCGCGACGCTCTAGTTTGCCGTAGATAAATGGTTTGAATAGCTCAAGTGCCATCTTCTTAGGAAGACCACACTGGTGTAGTTTAAGCGTAGGACCTACTGTGATTACAGAACGGCCAGAGTAATCTACACGTTTACCAAGTAAGTTCTGACGGAAACGACCTTGCTTACCTTTGATCATATCAGCAAGCGATTTAAGAGGACGTTTGTTAGAACCTGTGATCGCACGACCGCGACGACCGTTATCAAGTAGCGCATCTACCGCTTCTTGTAACATACGTTTTTCGTTGCGTACGATAATGTCTGGTGCTGCTAGATCTAATAGACGCTTAAGACGGTTATTACGGTTAATAACACGACGGTAAAGGTCATTCAGATCAGAAGTCGCAAAACGACCACCGTCTAGTGGTACTAATGGACGTAGATCAGGCGGAAGTACTGGAAGTACTGTCATGATCATCCACTCAGGGTTGTTACCTGATTGGTGGAAAGATTCCATTAATTTAAGACGTTTAGTGATCTTCTTACGCTTAGTTTCAGAGTTAATTGTAGGTAACTCTTCACGCATTTCAGCAATTAATTGGCCAAGATCAAGTTCACGAAGCAAGTCTAATACTGCTTCTGCACCCATCTTCGCTTCAAACTCATCACCGTGCTCTTCTAGTGCATCTAGGTACTCTTCTTCACCTAAAAGCTGACCACGCTCAAGCGTTGTCATACCAGGCTCAGTTACTACGAATGATTCGAAGTAAAGTACGCGCTCGATGTCACGAAGTGTCATGTCTAGCATTAAGCCGATACGTGACGGTAATGATTTTAAGAACCAAATGTGCGCAACTGGGCTCGCAAGCTCAATGTGACCCATACGGTCACGACGCACTTTAGTAAGCGTTACTTCAACGCCACACTTTTCACAAATAACACCACGGTGCTTAAGGCGCTTATATTTACCACATAAACACTCATAATCTTTCACTGGGCCGAAAATACGGGCACAGAATAAGCCGTCGCGCTCAGGCTTGAAAGTACGGTAGTTGATTGTCTCAGGTTTCTTTACTTCACCGTATGACCATGAACGAACCATATCTGGCGAAGCAAGACCAATGCGAATTGCATCGAATTCTTCGGTCTTATTTTGTTGCTTCAGAAACTTAAGTAAGTCTTTCACCTTAGCTCTCCTGTCGGAGGTTAATCTTGAGGGCGAACCAATCGCCCCTACATTCTATTCGGCCTAACAGGTGCGGCTTACGCCGCACCTAAATGGCTTAATTTTCTTCCAACTCGATGTTGATACCCAGTGAGCGGATTTCTTTCAACAATACGTTGAACGATTCTGGCATACCTGGTTCCATCTTATGGTTACCATCTACGATGTTCTTATACATCTTAGTACGACCGTTCACGTCATCCGATTTCACTGTTAGCATTTCTTGTAGAGTATATGCAGCACCGTAAGCTTCTAGTGCCCACACCTCCATCTCACCGAAACGCTGGCCACCGAACTGAGCTTTACCACCCAGCGGCTGCTGAGTAACAAGGCTGTAAGAACCAGTTGAACGTGCGTGCATCTTGTCATCAACCAAGTGGTTAAGTTTCAGCATGTACATGTAACCAACAGTTACTTGACGTTCGAACTGATCGCCAGTACGGCCATCATAAAGTGTAACTTGACCGCTTCTTGGATAACCACCAAGCTCTAGTAAGTCTTTGATTTCGCTTTCACGAGCACCATCAAAGGCTGGAGTTGCGATCGGTAAACCACCTTTCAAGTTATTAGCTAAGCGACGAACTTCATCATCAGAGAACGAGTCGATATCAACTTTCTGACGACAATCACCTAATTCGTAAACTTTCTTAACGAAGCTACGGATTTCGTGCAGTTCACGCTGCTCTTTCATCATTTCTTCTAAGCGCTCACCCACACCACGTGCAGCAAGACCCATGTGTGTTTCTAGGATCTGACCGATGTTCATACGTGATGGTACACCTAGCGGGTTCAGAACGATGTCTACCGTACGACCTTTGTCATCGTATGGCATATCTTCTACTGGTACGATAGTCGAGATAACACCTTTGTTACCGTGACGACCCGCCATCTTATCACCCGGTTGGATACGACGTTTAACAGCTAGGTATACTTTAACAATCTTAAGTACGCCTGGTGCTAAGTCATCACCTTGAGTGATCTTACGACGTTTGTTTTCAAACTTCTTATCGTATTCAGCTTTAAGCTCATCGTACTGGGCAGCTAGTTGCTCAAGTTCAGCTTGCTTGTCTTCTTCAGCAAGGCTTTGAGTAAGCAGCTTTTCAGCATTTAGTGATGCAATTGAATCTGCGTTCAGACCTGCGTCAACAAGTAACTTACGAGCACGGTCTAATACACCTGCTTCTAAGATACGGAACTCTTCGTTGAAGTCTTTCTTCGCTTCGCGAAGCTGCATGTCTTCAACTTCTAACGCACGCTTATCTTTTTCAACACCGTCACGGGTGAAAACTTGTACGTCGATTACAGTACCAGTTACAGAGTTTGGTACGCGTAAAGAGCTGTCTTTAACGTCTGACGCTTTCTCACCGAAGATAGCACGTAGTAGCTTTTCTTCTGGTGTTAATTGCGTTTCGCCTTTCGGAGTCACTTTACCTACTAGGATATCGCCGCCTTTAACTTCAGCACCGATATAAACAACGCCTGATTCATCAAGCTTGCCTAGTGCAGACTCACCTACGTTAGGGATATCTGCTGTGATCTCTTCAGGACCTAATTTAGTATCACGTGCGATACATTGTAGTTCTTGAATGTGGATAGTCGTTAGACGATCTTCTTGAACTACACGCTCTGATAATAGAATTGAATCCTCGAAGTTATAACCGTTCCATGGCATGAATGCCACGCGAAGGTTTTGACCAAGTGCTAAGTCACCTAGGTCAGTCGAAGGACCATCTGCTAATACGTCACCACGTGTTACCGGCTCACCAACCATACAAGTTGGTTTTTGGTTAATACATGTATTTTGGTTTGAGCGAGTGTATTTAGTAAGGTTGTAAATATCGATGCCCGCTTCACCTGGAATACGCTCATCTTCATGTACATTTACAACGATGCGGCTTGCATCCGCATACATTACTTCACCACCACGCTTAGCAACGATAGTTACACCAGAATCTTTCGCTAGTGTAAGCTCGATACCTGTACCTACCAGCGGTTTGTCCGCGATAAGTGTTGGTACGGCTTGACGTTGCATGTTTGAACCCATCAATGCACGGTTAGCATCATCGTGTTCTAGGAACGGGATAAGTGCTGCCGCTACAGAGATCACCTGTTGTGGTGATACGTCCATATATTGCTGATCCATTTTGCCCATAAAGGTTGATTCACCTTTGTGACGACATGGAATTAGTTCATCAACAAACTCATTGTTTTCGTTCAAGTTTGAGTTCGCCTGAGCGATAACAAACTGACCTTCTTCAATGGCTGATAAGTAATCTACTTCATCAGTAACTACACCGTTTACCACTTTACGGTAAGGTGTTTCTAAGAAACCATAGTCATTCGTACGTGCGTACGTAGACAATGAGTTAATTAGACCGATGTTTGGACCCTCAGGCGTTTCGATTGGACATACACGACCATAGTGAGTTACGTGAACGTCTCGAACCTCGAAGCCAGCGCGTTCACGTGTTAAACCACCCGGGCCTAATGCAGAAATACGACGCTTGTGCGTTACTTCTGAAAGCGGGTTATTTTGGTCCATGAACTGTGATAACTGAGATGAACCAAAGAACTCTTTAACCGCAGCCGAAATAGGCTTAGCGTTAATAAGATCTTGTGGCATTACAGCGTCAAGGTCACCTAAGCTTAAACGCTCACGTACAGCACGCTCAACACGTACTAGACCAACGCGGAATTGGTTCTCAGCCATTTCGCCAACACTACGGATACGACGGTTGCCTAAGTGGTCGATATCATCAACATCGCCAACACCGTTACGAATAGCGATAAGCACTTTCATAACAGCTACGATGTCTTCTTTCGATAATGTGCCAGGGCCAGTATCTGAGTCATAACCTACACGGCTATTGAACTTCATACGACCAACTGTTGATAAATCGTAACGCTCGTCAGAGAAGAACAAGTTATCAAATAAGGCTTCAGCCGCGTCTTTCGTCGGTGGCTCGCCTGGGCGCATCATGCGATAAATTTCTACTAATGCTTCTAAACGGTTGCTTGTTGTGTCGATACGTAATGTATCTGACATGTAGGCGCCGCTGTCCACTTCGTTGATATATAGTGTATCAATCTTAGTGTGACCTGCTTTAACCAATTCAGCCATTAGCTCAAGTGATAGCTCGTCATTCGCGTTTGCGATGATCTCACCAGTTGACTCATCAACATAGTTTCTAGCTACAACACGACCAATGATGTACTCATGCGGTACTTCTAATTGGTTAATACCTTTTTTCTCGATGTTCTTGATGTGACGCGCAGTAATACGACGACCCGCTTCAACAAGGACTTCACCGTCTTCGCCTTTGATATCAAAAGCGGCAGTTTCACCACGTAAGCGTGAAGGAACAAGTTCCATAAGAACTTTACCGTCAGCAACTTCAAACGCAGTTGTATCGAAGAATATCTCTAGGATTTCATCCGTTGAGTACTCAAGTGCACGTAGGATGATTGACGCCGGTAATTTACGACGACGGTCAATACGTACATAAAGGTTATCTTTTGCATCAAACTCGAAGTCTAACCATGAACCACGGTAAGGAATTACACGCGCGTTATAAAGTACTTTACCTGACGAGTGAGTTTTACCGCGGTCGTTATCAAAGAATACACCAGGGCTACGGTGTAGCTGAGAAACGATAACACGCTCTGTACCATTGATAACAAAGGTACCGGTATCAGTCATGAGCGGAATTTCGCCCATGTAAACTTCTTGCTCTTTAATGTCTTTAACTGTGCCTGGTGCTTCTTTGTCCATCACCACAAGACGCAATTTTACGCGAAGTGGAGCAGAATAAGTCACACCGCGAATTTGACATTCTTTTACATCGAATACTGGCTCACCAATACGATAACTTACGTATTGAAGCTCAGAATTTCCCGAGTAGCTTTTGATAGGAAACACAGAACGGAAAGCAGCTTCCAAACCGTGATCGCCATCAGCGTCAGGGACTAAGAATTTTTTAAACGATTCTAACTGCGTCGACAGTAAGAAAGGTATATCCAAAACTTGTGGACGTTTACCAAAATCCTTACGGATACGTTTCTTTTCAGAATAAGAGTAAGCCATGGGGTTCCTCAGCTTGCTGATCTTTGACCCGACCTGTTCTTGTAAGAACAGACTTAACTGGCATCTAAGCCAAGATGTACAACATTAAATTGTTGTTCTATTTTGCTCTGACACTTTCAACACCAAACTAGGTAACAACTTGAAAGTAAAGAGAAAATTAGATTTTATTTGCGTTACAGGATTGCATCGCTCTATAGCGCAAAAAGGCCGGTGATTAAATAATCACCAGCCCTTGCCTGATTACTCAGGCAGCGAACCTAGCGTAAGCTAGATTACTTAACCTCAACTTCAGCACCAGCTTCAGTAAGGTCTTTTGCAAGTGCTTCAGCTTCTTCTTTAGATACACCTTCTTTGATAGGTGCAGGAGCAGCTTCAACAAGTGCTTTAGCTTCTTTAAGGCCAAGACCAGTAGCACCACGTACAGCTTTGATAGCTGCAACCTTGTTAGCGCCAGCGCCAGTAAGGATTACGTCGAACTCAGTCTTTTCTTCAGCTGCTTCAGCAGCAGGACCAGCAACAACAGCAGCAGCTGCAGTTACGCCGAATTTTTCTTCCATTGCTTCAACTAGAGCAACAACGTCCATTACTGACATTTCAGCAATAGCATCAAGGATTTGGTCTTTAGTTACAGACATTACAAATTTCCTAATTATTACGGACTAAATATAGCCCAAAAAAAATATTACACCGAAAGTGAACAAAAAAACAGCTTAAAATTAAGCAGCTTGCTCTTCTTTCTGTACACGTACTGCTTCAATTGTTTTACACAATTTACCTGCAGACGCTTCTTTCATAGCGCTCATTAAGCGTGCAACAGCTTCGTCGTAAGTAGGTAGAGTTGCTAGCATAGCTGCGTCTACTACGTTACCTTCAAATGCAGCCGTCTTAACTTCGAATTTCTCGTTCTTCTTCGCGAAATCTTTGAAGATACGCGCAGCAGCACCTGGGTGCTCTGAAGAGAAAGCGATTAAGCTTGGACCTACAAGTGAGTCAGAAAGGCACTCAAAATCTGTACCTTCAACAGCACGTTTAGCTAAAGTGTTACGAACAACTTTCATCCATACACCAGCTTCACGAGCTTCTTTACGAAGGGCAGTGATAGCACCAACTGTTACACCACGAGAATCTGCAACAACTGCAGAAAGAGCACCAGTGGCTGCTTCGTTGACTTCAGCAACAATTGCTTTTTTGCCTTGAAGATTTAAAGCCATGGGTGTTACTCCTGGTTTAATGGGTTGCCGAAATTGGCTTCCCTGTTCTACTCTTCCCCATCAAAGATGGAGATGCTTTTTACGGCGAGAGCCAGAAGATTAGGAAAAATCTATCTGGGGATTCACACCGTCTACGTAGGTAAAATATTAAGGCCGAAGCCGCCTACGGTCTTGGACGGAAGCCCAATTTATCGTTTTTACCCGAAGGCATTACGAAATTATGGACTTCAACCCGAATTCTTTACTTGTTTCGAAATTAACTTTCTCAACAAAATGGCGCAAAATTATAGTTCAAATTTCGCGCCATGTAAACTCTTAATTAAGCAACAACTGTGCTTAGAGAGTTTTGGTCAACAGCAACACCTGCGCCCATTGTTGTAGAGATAGTTACTTTCTTCACGTAAGTACCTTTTGCTTGAGAAGGTTTAGCCTTCTTAAGCGCAACAATAAGAGCTTCAAGGTTTTGTTGAAGTTGCTCAGCAGTGAAATCAACCTTACCGATAGTAGTATGGATGATACCGTTCTTGTCGTTACGGTAACGAACTTGACCTGCTTTCGCGTTTTTAACTGCTTCTGCAACGTTAGGAGTTACAGTACCAGTTTTAGGGTTTGGCATTAGACCACGTGGACCTAAGATTTGACCTAGTTGACCAACAACACGCATAGCGTCTGGAGATGCAACAACAACGTCAAAGTTCATCTCGCCTTTCTTAACTTGTTCAGCAAGATCTTCCATGCCCACTAATTCAGCACCAGCTTCTTTCGCAGCATCTGCGTTAGCGCCTTGTGTGAATACAGCAACACGAACTTCACGACCAGTACCGTTAGGTAGTACAGTTGCACCACGAACGTTTTGGTCAGATTTACGAGCATCGATACCAAGGTTAACAGCAACGTCAACACTTTCTACGAATTTAGCTGTCGCTAACTCTTTTAAAAGAGCAACTGCTTCGTTGATTTCGTAATCTTTAGTTACATCCACTTTTTCGCGGATTGTACGCATACGTTTAGTTAATTTTGCCATTATCTTAGTCCTCTACGTTCAAGCCCATCGCACGCGCAGAACCTGCGATAGTGCGAACTGCAGCGTCCATATCAGCCGCTGTAAGGTCAGGTCGTTTTGTCTCAACGATTTCTTCAAGTTGAGCACGAGTTACTGTACCCACTTTTTCAGTGTTAGGACGGCCAGAACCTGATTTGATGCCTGCAGCTTTCTTAAGTAAGTAAGCAGCCGGTGGAGTTTTCATGTCGAACGTGAAAGAACGGTCACCGTAAACAGAGATCACTACAGGAACTGGAGCGCCTTTTTCGATAGATTCTGTACGTGCGTTGAACGCTTTACAGAATTCCATGATGTTTACACCGTGTTGACCTAGTGCTGGACCTACTGGAGGACTAGGGTTAGCCATACCAGCGGCAACTTGTAGCTTGATAATAGCTTCAACTTTTTTAGCCATAATAAATACCTCATTTGGTGGGTCATAGCCTTGTGCGCGCGAGGACGCGTACTCTAACGGCTTCCCAGTTTAAAAATTGGTTCTCACTTTTTAGTGATAAAACAAGTTGTAACTTGCCCTAACACAAAAAGGCCGCTGATTATAAGTTAATCAGCGACCTTTTTCAAGCGTATTGCCAAAATATTAAACGATTTTGGCAGCTTTAATTTTTTTACTTACTTGTCTTGCTCAACTTGACCAAATTCAAGGTCAACAGGTGTCGAACGACCGAAGATAAGAACAGACACTTTCACGCGGCTCTTCTCGTAATCAACTTCTTCAACAACACCGCTGAAGTCAGCAAATGGACCATCGATAACACGAACAACTTCGCCTGGCTCGAATAATGTAGCTGGCTTAGGTGCTTCAGAGTTTTCTTGAAGACGGTTTAAGATGCGGTCAGCTTCTTTTTGGCTAATTGGTGCTGGACGATCAGACGTACCACCAATGAAGCCCATAACACGTGCAGTGCTGTTCACTAAATGCCAGCTTGCATCGTTCATGTCCATTTGAACTAGTACGTAACCTGGGAAGAATTTACGCTCAGATTTACGCTTTTGGCCAGCGCGCATCTCAACAACTTCTTCAGTTGGTACTAATACTTCACCAAAACTATCTTCCAAACCTTCGATCTTGATGTGCTCAAGAATAGTTTGTGCTACACGCTTCTCGTAACCAGAGAAAGCTTGTACTACGTACCAACGTAGTTTCTTTTCGTTCTTCTCATCCGACATGGGATTAGATCTCCAATCCAGTTAAAAAGCCTACTGCGCGGAATAAAATGCCATCTAATCCCCAAAGGATAAGCGCCATAATCACAGTTGCAACCATTACAATTAATGTCGTATGTGTTGTTTCTTGGCGAGTTGGCCACACAACTTTACGTACTTCGATACGTGCTTCTTTTGCAAATGCAAGAAAAGTACGACCTTTTTCAGTTAGTGAGGCAATGCCTAAACCAGCTGCAACAGCAACCACTACACCAATAGCACGTAATAATACAGATTGGTCTGCATACATGTGGTTACCAACGACTGCGCCTGCTAGTAGCGCAATTGCTACAATCCACTTTACTGAATCCATCGCACTTGATGGTGTTTCTACATTCGTGCTCATAATATTTTTACCTTAACTACAGACACAACAACCCTGCGCTCTGGCAGGGTTAATCCATTAAAATCTAAACTTAAAAACTGACTTGTTTAAACCGATTTTTAATTTCAGACTTAGCACACATTGTGTAAAAAGTGGCAGGGGCGGAGAGATTCGAACTCCCAACCGTCGGTTTTGGAGACCGCTGTTCTACCAATTGGAACTACGCCCCTGCAAAGTGGATGCCTATTATACTTACGCAATTCATTAACACAAGAGTAAAAGATACCCATTAGTTAAAATCTCATCAGTTCGTTTAAAAATCAATATTAACATTGATTAAAAAGCAGTTTATCATAAACCCATTACAGGAACATAAAACAACATGGATCAGTGTGCTGCTATTAAAATCCTCTTTTAATATTGTATTGTTATGCCTCATTTTGTTGATGGCTAATCAGGCTAGTGCCCGTTCTTTACACCTTAGCACTTTTAATAGTCAGCAAGGCCTCAGCCAAAATTCAATCACTTGCAGCATCACCGACCAGCAAGGCTTTTTATGGTTTGCTACACAAGGTGGCTTAAATCGCTTTGATGGTTATGAATTTAAGCGTTTTAAAGCTAACGGCGATCATAAAAGCATTTCAGGGAACTGGATCACCGGCTGTGTTAAAGATAGTAAAAACCAGCTATGGTTTTCGACTGCAAGCAAAGGGCTTAATAGACTCAACCCTAAAACCGGTCTGTTTGAGACTTACTCTACATCTAATAATGATGGACTGAGTGAAGATAAAATCTGGTCTATGGCGTTAGCTAAAGATGATATTCTTTGGCTAGGTCACGAACACGGTAAGTTAACCCGTTTTGATGTATCAAATAATGGTTTTACACACTTTCACTATAAATCAGCCCAGCCATTGGTTCGAGACATTGTTATTACCGATGAACTAATTTGGCTTGCCACAGATAAAGGGCTTATTTCATTTGATCCAATTACTGAGCAATTTACTCAGCATGCTCAGATCGCCGTACCGCTCTGGCATCTCAAGTTGCTTAATGACGAAAAGCTGCTTATTGGCGCTAAAAAAGGTCTTTATATATTAAATTTAGCTACGCAAAGTAGTGAAAAAATCGAACAGTTTAATGGAACCTGGGTAACAGACAGCCTCGTTGACCAACAGCAAAACCTTTGGCTTACAAGCTACGGGCAAGGTCTATACCTTTTACCTGCAGGTGCTGACTTACGAGAGCGATTCACTCAATATCGCCATGACAAACAAAACCCCAACGGCTTAAGCAGCGACTATCTGCTTTCTCTTTTTCAAGACTCGCAAGGTGTTATTTGGCTAGGCACAGATGGCTATGGTGTGCACCGCTATGATCCTAAGCAGCAACAGTTCTCTCATCAATTAAAAACCTCTCAAGCAAATTCGTTAAGTCATAACTTTGTTCGTTCAATAGTTAAGAGAGCCAATGGTGAGGTATGGGTTGGCACCCGTGATGGACTCAACCGCAAAACAACGTCTGGTTATCAACACTTTAAAAACGCCCTACCTAATAACAATATATTTGCCCTACACGAAGATGCTAACCAGCAATTATGGATTGGTACTTACGGTGGCGGTTTAATTAAGTATCAAGACAGCCTTGATGAGTTTACAACTTTCACCATGCAAAGCCACCAGCTAGCCAGTGATCGTGTTTACGCAATTACCAGCGACAAAACAGGTGCACTTTGGCTAGGTAGTAACCAAGGCTTAACCCGCTTTGAACCAACCTCTGCCAAGGTGACTCACTATAAGCACAATGATGCGCAAAATAGCCTTGCCAACAACACCGTATTTACTTTGGCTTATGATAATGAAGAGCACGCACTATGGATTGGTACCCGAGCAGGACTCAATAAACTCGATATCTCAACAGAGGAATTTAGATTATTAGATGAGCAAGATTCAGGCGAGACAGGGCTTAGCCACAATATGGTTACCTCTTTATTACTCAGTGAAGACAGCATTTGGGTTGGCACCATGCAAGGCTTGAATCAGGTCAATAAACATACCCTCACAGTGAAACACATAACTGAGCAGCAAGGATTAGCTAATGACAACATTTTTGACATTCTTGCCGATAAACAAGGCACGCTTTGGCTTGCAACCAATGGCGGACTCACTCGCTATAACTCCAGCACACAGCAAATTCAGCAGTTTTTGCCTGAAGATGGTATTCAACACCAGTCATTTATACTGGGTGCGAGCTTTCAAGCTGACGATGGCGAGTTATTTTTTGGGGGTATTAATGGCTACAATCATTTTTACCCTGAGCAACTAACCTTATCGCACACTCCCCCTACTCCAGTGTTAACTGAGTTATTACTTAATAACCGAGCAATTAAAAGTAATCATTTTGATAAGCAAACCAATACGCTTGCTAGTGCAACTCAGACATTCTCGTTTGCAAAATCAGCGGGGGTTATCGGCTTTAAATTTAGTGCATTAAAAAATGGCTCGACTCCAAAACATTACCAATATGGCTACAAGCTAGCTGGCTTTGATGAGCAATTTTTATATACCGATGCATCCCTTAGACAAATTAACTATCCACAGCTGCCTGCTGGTCACTACCAGTTATTGCTAAAAGCAAAAGATCAATATGGCCAATGGAGTGACAGTACACAGCTGTTAGAACTTACTGTTGTGCCTCCTTGGTGGCAAACTAAATTAGCCTACGGCATTTACTTTACGTTTGCTTTAGCACTGACTTGGCTTGTGTTAAATGCCTTGTACAAGCGCAAACTAGCAGAGCAAGAGAAGCAAACCGAAATTGAGTTAAACAAATTAAAAGATCAGTTTTTAGATAACATCAGCCACGAACTCAAAACACCACTTAGCTTAATACTCGCTCCGGTAAGTCAGTTACAGCGAAGCAATGCAGACTCTCAAGCTCAAACGCAACTAGCCAGTATTAAACGTAACTGCCAGCGCTTACTAGAGCTCATCAATCAACTTTTACAACTGAGTCAACGTCCAAGCACGGCAATTTACACTGTCAGCCCCTATTCTATTACGCCATTTTTAACAGATTTAGTGGCGGATTTCAGACCTCTGTATGAGCAAAAACAGCTGCAATTTAGCTTCACTGACACCACCACTACAGCACTTAAAATTAACCTTGCTCCTGAACATGCCCACTCGATTTTCAGTAACCTGATAAGCAATGCACTTAAGTACACCCCTTCAGGTGGCACTGTCGATATTCACCTTAGTGAAGTGCAACAAGCGTTACAGTTTAAAATTACTGATACCGGTGTGGGTATTGCCAGTGAGCATCAGCAGTCTATTTTTCAGCGCTTTACTCGCTTAACATCGTCAGAACCAGGAAGTGGTATTGGCCTGAGCTTAGTAAAACAACTCGTTGAACAATACGGTGGCTCTATCAGCTTAAGCAGTAAGTTTGCTGAAGGTAGCTGCTTTACTGTGTCATTGCCTATGATTGAAAGTGCTGATAATCAAGCAAATAGCGCTATGCAAGTTCATACCTCACAACAGACATTGCTGATTGTTGAGGATAATGAGGAAATGGCAGAGCTGCTCCTTTCTTTATTTAATAACGAGTTTAACTGTATCTGTGCAACTGATGGTCAGCAAGCTCTCGACCTTTGCCAGACAGACCTGCCTGAACTCATTATTAGTGATGTGATGATGCCAAATATGGATGGTTATCAATTATTAGCAGCTCTTCGAGCAAACCCGGCCACCAGCCATATCCCAGTATTATTACTTTCAGCTAAAGCAGATACCCAAAGCCGCTTAAAAGGGCTTGATTTATTAGCTGATGACTTTTTAAGTAAACCTTTTGAACCGACTCTACTAGTAAGCAGAGTAAAAGGACTGCTTAATCTGAGACAAATTTTAAACCAACACCTAACAGCACAACTGGCAGCTCCTCTGAATAGCGATACAGCGGCAGTAACAGTACAAAATAAAGATTACTCTTTTACAGAAAAGCTTAAGCAGATAGTACAAGCGCATTACCAAGATGAAAGCTTCTCGGTTGAGCAACTAGCCTCTGCGTTATGTTTAAGCTCTCGAGCTCTGCAACTAAAAATGAAAGCCTTGTACTCACAAACGCCTTCTGATTATTTGCGTAATACTCGCTTAGAGTTTGCAAAAAAACAGCTAACCGATAGCGCGTTAGCAATTGGTCAAGTAGCGGAGCAAGCAGGTTTTAGTTCACAAAGCTATTTTGCCCGAAGCTTTAAAAGCTATGTTGGCTTATCACCAAAACAGTATCGAGAAAAATATCAAAAACATGCCGAATTTCGCGTCAGTGAATAAAGTTTTCGCCTGAGTGCTATTAATAAAACACTGATTTTTATAGCTTATCCATTCAAACGTCAATAACAACAAAGCCCATAGTGCGGCGTTATTTACTGCATGAGATATAAGTTAAGGAAAGTCATATGCTCACCAAAACACACAAAGCAATTTCGATTACGTTACTTGCTGCAGCACTGACTGCATGCCAGAGTACTTCGACAACCACCAGCAATAACAATAGCCCAGATATAAACGAAGTTGCACAGCAGCAGTACAATGGCCCAAAAGCTCGGATCGCTGTTGCCCGCTTTACTGATAAATCAAACGATTCACGTTGGTGGCGTAAAGAAATTGGTGAAGGTATGGCCGATCAACTCACAACGGCATTAGTTAGCACCAATCGCTTTATTGTTTTAGAGCGACAAGCACTTGATGCCGTATTATCAGAACAAGACCTTGCTGTGTCAGGCCGTGTGAGTGCAGCATCAGGAGCTGCGTATGGTGAAATAGAGGGAGCCGAAATTGTTGTGGTTGCCGCTGTTACAGAGTTTGATGATGACAACTCAGGCACTCGTGTCGGCAGTGGTGGCTTTATCGGCGATGTATTTAGCTCGGTATCGGCGGGTTTTTCAAGTTCGCACATGGCAATAGATTTACGCTTAATCGATACGCGTACTTCTCGTATTCTAGCCGCTACCAGCGTTGAAGGTGGCAGTAAAGATTTTGACTTTACATCAGCAGCAACCAATTTTGGTGGCGCACTCGCTGGTGGCAACTTAAGTAGCTGGTCAAACACGCCAAAAGAAAAAGCACTGCGTGAAGTGATCGTAAAAGCCGTTGAGTTTTTAGAATCAAAAGTGCCAACAACTTATTATCGCTATAATAGCGATAACACCATTGCAGCAGGCCATACAGCCCCTGCACCACTAAAAGTAACCGCAGCTGCAGCTCCTGCTAAAAAGCCAGTTGCATCGGTTAGTGTTCCTACTCACAGAATGCCTTACTACGAAAAAACAGACTTAGCGATGTCACGACTGAATTTGGTTTGTTTGGGTTATTTGAAAAGGCAGCCTCACTACGAAGAATATGAAATAGAAGACGTAGAGTACGATGAAGCAACGGTGATTGCGCTCACTGAGTATCAGCAAGAAAAAAAGCTGAAAGTGACAGGCCTTGCTGATGAGACGACTAAAAAGTCTCTTGATGATTCAGGGTGTATTGCCAAAACGAACAAATCAAGTTTAGAAAGCTTTGGCAGTATGTTTAAATTTAACTAAGCAAACTAACAGCCAGTGCCCGCGCTGGCTGTTTAAAACCTTAGTTTGTACCTTTCACCAGTGGTACACCATTGTTACCAACAGGAATATAAACTGTTGTATGGTTAGGTGACTCAGCCATCTTTAACTGCGCATTAATAGCTTCATGTTGTAGATAATTTGGCGTCAAAGTGGCATTAATAATTTTTTGTGCCTGTGCAATACCTTTCGCTTCTTCTACACGTATCTCAGCATCTTTCCGTGCAATTTCTTTTTGCGTTTCTTTTTCAGACAGTAATTGTTGTGCAGCCAACTTTTTCTCAACAGCATTAGCAACAATAGCCGGATAATTAATATTTCCCACTACGACATTGGCGAGCTTAAATGGCGTTGGTTCTAAATACGCTTTTAACCGAGCTGTTACTTCTGCTGCTATTTTCTCGCGATTAGTTTTTAACACACCACTATCGTATTGCTGCACTATATCACGCACATAAGTTCTAAATGTTTCACGGACAAATCGCGGATACCAATCTTCACCACCGTATTGCTCAACCACCGCTCTGACAGAGCCGCTTTCTATTGAAATGACCGCATGAAAATCAAAACTAATGTTTAAGTCATCGTTAGCTAAGATTTTAAATGCTTCAGTATACGTATTCGGGCGCATATCAATATTAATCACCTGATTACGCCAAAGTGACATGCCGTAATTAGCTGGGCCAATCATAGTGCCTTGATAACCGCCTTCACCAAACACGCGCGGCTTTTCAAATACGTAACCCTCTTCACCCGCTGGTGTACTTGGGTTAGTACATGCCGTGAGCGATACAGCCACTAAACCTGCTAATGCTAAACTTGGAAAAACACTCGATAGAAGTGTTTGCGTCCCTGAACGTTTAAATTTCATTGTTGTTATCTCATTCCATTATAAAATTTGTAATAACTCACCACGATAAAAATCACATAACAACCAAATTTGTTGAAATGGATGCTGCTTTGGCACATCAAGGTGAGTAAGTACTGACTTAAAATCATCAAGATGCCATATAGTACTGGCATTTCGAATTAATAACCAAGGCTGAGTAGACTCGTAGTGTTTCTTAGCTTTTTGTGCCAGTAAGCGATACAAAGCACAGTGCAGACGCTCGTTACTCGGTGCTAAAGCCATTTCAGCGAGATCTCGTTGCATTGAGATAGACAGCGGCCGACCTAACACCGCCATTGCTTCTGTTTCGCTGGCATATAAATGTGCGACTTCAATATCGAGCCGTTCATCACCCTTATAACAACTCACGTCTGGTTTGCTTGGCGTGTTATGCCAAATATTACGCATACTTACGCCAAACTGCTTTTCGTAACAGCGCAAAAACAACTTTGCTGCGCCGTGCTCGAGCGCTATTTTCTCTTGTTCACTTTCACGATTCATTTAATGTTGCATACACATCTTTTAATAACCCAGAAGCGCCAAAACGAAATAGCTCGGGTTGTAAGTACGCTTCACCCATAATTGATTCGGCTAGGGCTAAATAATCAGCAGCATCGGTAACTGTTCTGACCCCGCCTGCCGCCTTAAAACCAACCTTTTTACCACTCGCTTTTATAGTATTTAACATGATGTCAGTTGCAGCTAGCGTTGCATTTACAGTCACTTTACCGGTACTGGTTTTAACAAAGTCAGCGCCGCCATTAATTGCCAACTGAGTTGCTGTTGCAATGAGGTCATCGCTTAATTCGCCACTTTCGATTATGACTTTAAGCTGCGCTTGAGTGCCACATGCCTCTTTTGACGCTTTGACATACTCTAAAACTTTGCGCTCATCACCACCAATAAGCGCTTTGTAGGGGATCACTAAATCAATTTCATCAGCACCGCGTTCAATGGCAAATAGGGTTTCATTTAACACTTGCTCTAACGGCTCATCCCCACTAGGAAAGTTCGTAACTGTAGCCACTTTGACTTGCTGTAGTTCGCGCTCAGCGAGAGCAAGCTTTGCATCGCTTACAAACTGGCTATACACACAGACCGCTGCAGGAATGCCTAACGTTGGCTCAATACTGGCAACCAAGTTATTAATGGTTTCTGTTGTGTCGCTGTCATTCAGAGTTGTTAAGTCCATCAGTGCCACCGCTTGGGCAGCGCTTGTTTGCATTTTAGTCATAGCTCTTATATTTGTGTTGCCATATTAGTGACCTATAGTAGCAAATTTTTATCATTCGGCTATAAATCATAACTAATCACCATAAGGCTGCTTATTTACTTGTAACTCGCCGCAATCCCTTGTTAACTAAGCCTTAAGCCAAAACAAACCACCTAGTATAACTTTTAGTTATATAAACTTGGTTTTAATTATTTTTTACTTTTTTTAGAGCACTATATTCTGCTTGCCTGCAATAAGCAGTTTCTTGATGTGTTTTAGGGGTGAGAACAAAGTGCAATATTTACCAATCTTTACCAAATTAGACGACAAACCTGTGCTGGTAGTCGGCGGTGGAGATGTCGCATTACGCAAATGCCGTGCATTTTTAAAAGCGCGTGCTCATGTGACGCTAGTCGCCCCTGAATTTTGTGATGAACTTCGAGAACTTGCTGAGAAAGGTGATGTAACACTCATTAACGACTTTTTCAAAGAACAGTATTTAGATCAGCAAATGCTGGTAATCGCTGCAACTGATATAGACAGCGTTAACAAAGATGTGTTCGAACTTGCTAATGCGCGCAATATTTTCGTTAACGTGGTGGATGATCAACCTAAGTGCAGCTTTATTTTTCCATCAATTGTTGACCGTGATCCAATCACAATTGCAATTTCAAGCGCAGGCACAGCGCCAGTATTAGCACGTCGTTTACGTGAAAAACTTGAAACGCTTATTCCACAGCATATTGGTCCACTTGCTACATTAGTTGGTAGCTTTCGCGACAAAGTAAAACAACGCTTTAAACACTTTGCTGATCGTCGTCAGTTTTGGGAAGGCGTATTTGATTCATCAGTTGTAAGCAAAGTACAAGCGGGTAATACCGAAGCTGCAACAGCGCAGTTAGAGCAATTATTAGATGCAAAGCCAGAACCAGAAGGCGAAGTGTATGTTGTAGGTGCAGGCCCAGGTGACCCTGAGCTACTAACCTTAAAAGCACTACAGTTAATGCAACAAGCCGACGTAGTTGTATATGACTACTTAGTTTCTGATGAAATTATGGATTTAGTACGCCGTGATGCCGACCTAGTTTGCGTAGGTAAACGTTTAGGCGATCACAGCGTAGCGCAAGAAGATACCAATCAGATGTTGGTCGATTTTGCCAAGCAAGGCAAAAAAGTTTGCCGTATTAAAGGTGGCGACCCGTTTATTTATGGTCGTGGTGGTGAAGAAGTACAAGTTCTTGCCGCGAATAAAGTTCGCTACCAAATCGTACCGGGTATTACTGCTGCTGCAGGCTGTAGCGCTTATGCTGGTATTCCACTTACTCACAGAGATCATGCGCAAGCTATTCAGTTTGTAACGGGTCACTGTAAAAAAGATGGTCAAGAATTAGATTGGCAGTCACTTGCCAAGCCAAATCAGACCTTAGCGATTTATATGGGAGTGATTAAATCACCACATATTCAAGCACAACTATTAAAACATGGCCGCGGTGCAGATACCCCCGTTGCCATTATTGAAAACGGCACACGTAAAGAACAACGTGTGGTAACAGGGCAATTAGGTGAGCTGGCCGACTTGATTTCGCGCCATAGCATTATTTCACCTGCCTTATTAATTATTGGCGAAGTTGCATCATTGCATCATCAGCTTGCATGGTTTGGTCAAACAGAGCAAACCAGCAGCTTTGCCCAGCCAATTACTGGCGTAGCTTAATTTAACTTTTAATCATTTTAGTAGGACGACTAACAATGGCTTTAACACACCTTCAGCAATTAGAAGCTGAAAGTATCAAAATCATGCGCGAAGTTGCTGCTGAGTTTGAAAACCCGGTGATGCTTTACTCAATCGGTAAAGATTCATCAGTGTTATTACACTTAGCGCGTAAAGCGTTTTATCCAGCAAAGATCCCATTTCCACTTTTACACGTTGATACCAACTGGAAGTTTAAGGAAATGATCGAGTTTCGTGACCGCCTAGCTAAAGAGTATGGCTTTGATTTAATCGTCCACAAAAACCCTGAAGGGTTAGAGATTGATATCAATCCATTTGTACACGGCTCAGCAAAGCACACCGACATCATGAAAACGCAAGGCTTAAAGCAAGCGTTAGATAAATACGGCTTTGATGCTGCGTTTGGTGGGGCACGCCGTGACGAAGAGAAATCACGTGCTAAAGAGCGTGTTTACTCATTCCGTGACAAACACCACAGATGGGATCCAAAAAACCAACGTCCAGAGCTTTGGAATACGTACAACAGCCAAGTTAACCCGGGTGAAAGCATTCGTGTATTCCCGTTATCTAACTGGACTGAACTTGATATTTGGCAGTATATCTACCAAGAAAACATTGAAATGGTTCCACTTTACCTTGCTAAAGAACGCCCAGTCGTTGAGCGTAACGGCACGCTAATCATGGTTGATGACGAGCGTATGCCATTAGAAGAAGGCGAAGTACCACAAATGAAATCTGTCCGTTTCCGTACCCTTGGTTGTTACCCGCTGACAGGTGCTGTGGAATCAAATGCAGGTACCTTAACTGAAATTATTGAAGAGATGCTGCTTTCAACCTCTTCTGAGCGTGAAGGCCGCGTGATTGATCACGACTCTGCTGGTTCAATGGAAAAGAAAAAACGTGAGGGCTATTTCTAATGTCTAAAACAAACGACACGATTAATGAAGTAAGAGAGTTAGGTATCGACGCCTACCTTGCACGTCAACAAGACAAAAGCCTTTTACGCATGCTGACCTGTGGTAGTGTGGATGACGGTAAATCAACGCTGATTGGCCGCCTTTTACACGACAGTCACCAAATTTATGAAGACCAACTTGCAGCTCTGCATAAAGATAATGAAAAAGTCGGTAATGCCGGTGAAGAGCTCGATTTAGCACTCCTTGTAGATGGTCTTCAAGCTGAACGTGAGCAAGGTATTACCATTGACGTTGCTTATCGTTACTTCTCAACAGCAAAACGTAAGTTCATTATTGCTGATACGCCAGGACATGAACAGTACACGCGTAACATGGTAACCGGTGCATCAACCAGTGATGTGGCGATTATCTTAGTTGACGCTCGTTACGGCGTACAAGTACAAACTAAGCGTCATAGCTTTATCTGTGACTCATTAGGTATTAAGCAGTTTGTTGTTGCTATCAACAAGATGGATATCGTCGATTTCGATGAAACCGTATATGAGAAAATCAAAGCGGATTACCTTAAGTTTGCAGAGCAACTAAACGTTACTAATATCAAGTTTGTGCCAATGTCAGCGCTTAAAGGTGACAACGTAGTTACACGCTCAGAGCACACACCTTACTATACAGATAAACCGCTACTTGAGTTACTTGAAGACTCACCAGCTGCTGAACTTGATAACGGGTTTGAAGCACGTCTTCCGGTCCAGTATGTGGTACGCCCTAACTTAGACTTCCGCGGCTTCCAAGGTACTTTAACGTCTGGCAAGTTCAGCGTGGGTGATGCGGTAAAGGTATTACCATCAGGTAAAAGCTCAAGCATCAAAGAGATTGTGACTTTCGATGGCAACTTAGATACAGCTGAAGCAGGTCAAGCAATTACCTTAACGTTAAACGACGAAATTGATATCAGCCGTGGCGATGTGATTGTGCCAGCCGCTTCAAAAGCCGCTGTTACAAACCGTATTAAAGCTAAATTAGTATGGATGCATGAAGCACCGTTAGTATTAGGTAAAAGCTATAACTTTAAGTTAGGCAGCAAAAACACCTCGGCAGTAGTAAGAAAAATCGATCACACGATTGATGTAAATACCCTTGAGCATGGTCAAGCAGACTCATTACAACTTAACGAAATTGCGATTGTAACCTTAGAGCTTACAGAAACAATTTTGGCTGATGAGTACCACAACAACCATGAAACAGGTGCGTTTATCCTAATTGACCGCCTATCAAACCTAACCGTTGCGGCAGGTATGATTGAGCAATTACTTAGCACTGAAGAGCAACAAAGTAGCTTTAGCGACTTTGAAGTTGAATTTAATGCTTTAGTACGCAAGCACTTCCCTCATTGGCAAGCGCTTGATATAAGCCAACTTAAATAAGCTAGGTAAGACAATGCTGGCTATAAGACAACAAACGTTTTAAAGCCAGCATTACTATTTATATTTGATTACCACACTCTCACCCCTTTAAATCTATTTCTTTATTTTGAGAGCTTTGGTTCCTCAATCATTGGAGTAAAGATAATGGATGAAAATATCGTTTGGCATAATTACGCCATTAGCAAATCACAGCGTAGTGAGCAAAAAAAGCATAAGCCTGCCATTCTATGGTTCACTGGTTTTTCAGGTTCAGGCAAAAGCACAGTTGCGAACGCACTAGAAAGCGCATTAAATCAATTAGGTGTTCACACCTATCTACTCGATGGTGACAATGTTCGTCATGGCTTGTGCAAAGATCTTGGCTTTACTGATGAAGACCGCGTGGAAAACATTCGCCGCGTTGGTGAAACTGCAAAGCTAATGGTCGATGCCGGTCTTGTGGTATTAACCGCATTTATTTCGCCATTTCAAAGCGAACGCGATATGGTAAGAAACTTAGTAGAGGATGGTGAGTTTATTGAGGTATTTTTAGATACCCCCCTCGACGTGTGTGAAACACGCGACCCTAAAGGGCTTTATAAAAAAGCGCGAGCAGGTGAAATTAAGCACTTCACTGGTATCGACTCAGACTATCAAATCCCTACATCGCCAGAAATTAAAATCGATACTAGCAAAAACACCCTAGACCAATCGGTGCAAGAGCTGGTAGCGTATTTAAAACAACAGCAAATTATAGGTTAAGTCATGAATCAAACGGAACTGCTAGAAGAAATCTTACTCCTCGCACGCCAAGCCGGTAGCGCAATAATGGGGATTTACGAAAAGGACTTTAATGTTGAGTACAAAGCTGATGAAAGCCCAGTGACCGACGCCGACCTAGCAGCTCACAAAGTGATTGTGAATGGCTTACAACATCTTACCCCTGATGTACCAATTCTAAGCGAAGAAAGCGCTGATATTAGCTGGGATATTCGTCAAACTTGGCACCGCTACTGGTTAGTAGACCCAATTGATGGCACCAAAGAGTTCATTAAAAAAAATGGCGAGTTTACAGTAAACATTGCCTTGATAGAAAAAGGTAAACCGGTATTAGCTGTTGTTGATGCACCAGCATTAGGTGTGTCGTATATTGCTGCTGAAGCAATAGGTGCCTTTAAAGATAAAGGTGATGAGCGTATCGAACTAAAGGTAACCCGCAAGCCTAATAAAGGACTTATCCGTGTTGTCGGCAGTCGTTCACACCCTTCTCCAGATTTAGCTGAATTCGTAAAACAGTTTGAAGATGTAGAAATGGTTTCAAAAGGCAGCTCACTAAAACTTTGCCTTGTTGCCGAAGGGAGTGCAGATATATACCCGCGCCTTGGCCCAACCTGTGAGTGGGATACCGGAGCAGGTCATGCAATTGCCGAAATAGCAGGTGCAACGGTTAGCAAACTCGATGGCAGCCCACTACTGTATAACAGTAAAGAAGAGTATCTGAATCCGTTTTTTGTCGTATCGGCATTACATAACTAGAGCGTTCCGTTAAATATCGTAGGCTGGGTAGAGCGTAGCGAAACCCAGCATCTATCCTGTCATCTTAACTCTAGCCCCTTTAATACTCCTTATTTTACAATCAGTTTAACCTAGCCAATAAGCCTTTGTTCCTATAGTATTTTGCTCTCTCAAACTATTAAAGGAATAACCATGACGACTGTTGAAAAAGCAATTGAAGCCGGCTACGAGGCCCAAATTAGCGCACTATATAAAGCCCTTTCACAAGGGGTACTTGCCGCTAATGGTGATGAAAGTGAAATCACTGCAGCTGAGGCACGTTTTAAGAAAGGTTTAGCATTTGCCGCAGACATTAAAGCTCGCGCACTTGCAACAGCAGAATAAATACCACAACAGGGCTTTATAAATAAGCCCTGCCACCTTCCTTTGTAAGTCTCTCCTTACAGCATAGTTATCTAAATACAACGCTAAAACATGCATTCTTAATCGCTTTTCTATATGCTGCGCGACAATTATTATTCTAATAGTGGAGTGCTAATGAACACACATCAAGATGCTATGCCGTATGATGCATCGACAACAAGTAGTAACTCAAAATGGAACCTTCATGACACCCAATGGGTGTTAAGTTTATTTGGCACCGCAGTCGGTGCAGGGATTTTATTCTTACCAATTAATATCGGTATCGGCGGATTTTGGCCTTTGATTATCATGGCATGCCTTGCCTTTCCGATGACCTACTTAGCTCACAGAGGTTTAGCCCGATTTGTTTTATCATCAAAAAAGCCTGAAGCGGATTTTACCGATGTTGTAGAAGAACACTTTGGCATTAATGCAGGGCGCTTAATATCTTTACTGTACTTTCTCTCTATCTTCCCTATCTTACTTATTTATGGTGTTGGCTTAACCAATACAGTAGACAGTTTTATCGTTAATCAATTAGGTATGGAGTCGCCACCACGCGTACTGTTATCTGGTGTGCTCGTTGGCGGTATGATCAGTTTAATGCTAGGTGGTGAAGCATTGATGTTACGTGCTTTTGCAATCCTTGTTTATCCTCTCGTCGCTATCTTGTTTTTCTTATCGATTTACTTGATCCCAAGTTGGCAAATGCCAGATGTAACAGTGCCTGAGTTTTCTGGCTTCATGAAAACACTTTGGTTATCAATACCTATCATCGTATTCTCATTTAGCCACGCAGCTGCGATATCAAGCTTTGTACATGTACAGCGTGCTCACTATGGCAACAATGCTAAAATGAAGTCAGAAGCAATTCTGAAGCGTACCAGTCTACTATTAATCGTGTTTGTTTTACTGTTTGTATTCTCATGTGTGTTGTCACTATCTACTGAGCAAATGGTACAAGCAAAAGCTGATAACGTGTCTATCTTGTCATTCCTTGCCAATATCACTGATAACTCGTTTATTGCGACCTTAGGGCCACTAGTTGCCTTTATTGCAATTACCTCTTCGTTCTTAGGTCACTTCTTAGGTGCCCGTGAAAGCTTTAATGGTCTTGTTAGTAAGCAAGCCCATATGAACCCTAAACTCGTTGATAAAATTGGCACTGTTATCATGTTCTTCGCTATTTGGTATTGTTCAGTGATCAACCCAAGTATTTTAGACATGATGGATCAACTATCAGGCCCTATCATCGCCATGATCCTTTTCATCATGCCGATGATTGCCGTTTATAAAGTACCTAGCTTACACAAATACAGAAACCGCTTAAGCACACTGTTTGTATTAACAGTTGGCTCTCTAGCTGTGTTTGCACTTATCTACAGCATGATTAAGTAATCTCATCATTGTTAGATATAGAAGCCCAGCCGGGAAACCGGCTGGGCTTTTTTGGTTCTTTAGTTGTGAGAGTGAAGTTAGAAAGGGGAAAGTTGAAAGAGTAAAGTTTTGAGGTCTGGCGTAGGTTGGGTAGAGCGGAGTGAAGCCCAACACATCACAGAGCTATCAGCTTTCAGCCGTCAGCGATCAGCCGCGCGATAGGTGTTTGGGTAAGAGTCTCTCTATGCCAGAGGTTCTAGGTTCTAGGTTCTAGGTTCTAGGTTCTAGGTTCTAGGCAAAGTGTACTTGTAGGAATGGCTTTAGCCGTGAATGTGTTTGTTATGGTCTGATTCGGCACTGAAGTGCCTCCTACGGGGTTTTGTTGCTGTGGGTGACTCTGTACTAATCAACCCCGCAGTTCAACTGACATCTGAGATATGCATCACGTAGGAATGGCTTTAGCCATGAATGTGTTTGTTATGGTCTAGATTCGGCACTGAAGTGCCTCCTACGGGGTTTGTTGCTGAAGAAGACTCTGTACAGGACAACCCCACCGCTTAGCTGACATCTGAGATACGCATCACGTAGGAATGGCTTTAGCCATGAATGTGTTTGTAAAGGTCTGAATTCGGCACTGAAGTGCCTCCTACGGGGTTTTGTTGCTGTGGGTGACTCTGTACTACATTCCCTGTAGATCAACTGACATCTAATGTCTAACCTTCTCATCACGTAGGAATGGCTTTAGCCATGAATGTGTTTGTTCTGGTCTAGATTCGGCACTGAAGTGCCTCCTACAGGGGTTGTTTTGCTAAGGGTGACTCTGTACTAAAAAACCCCGCAGTTCAGCTGATGTCTGATGGCTGAAAGCTGACAGCTCCAAACGCAAAAAAGCCCGACTCTTTCGAATCGGGCTTTCTCTTATTTGGAGCCTGGCGATGACCTACTTTCACATAGCAGCTGCTACACTATCATCGGCGCTGTTTCGTTTCACTACTGAGTTCGGCATGGGGTCAGGTGGGTCCAAAACGCTATTGTCACCAAGCAAAAGGCGTGGAAAGGATTCTCGACAAAGCGCGTAGCGCTTACGAGTCCTTTGCGCAAGGTGAACTGATTTCGCATTAAGCGTTGCGGTTCACCCTACATAAATCTGGAATTCTGATATCAAGTAAAATCTACTTTAGTGTCTTAACTTCTGTCTGTTACGCTGTCATAAAACGCGTTTGGCGTTGTATGGTTAAGCCTCACGGGTAATTAGTACAGGTTAGCTTAATGGCTCGCACCACTTCCACATCCTGCCTATCAACGTTGTAGTCTTCAACGGCCCTTCAGAGACTTTAAAAGTCTAGTGAGAACTCATCTCGAGGCCTGCTTCGCGCTTAGATGCTTTCAGCGCTTATCAGTTCCGAACGTAGCTACCGGGCAGTGCCATTGG
>NZ_LJTB01000020.1:0-50077 GCF_001306895.1 Pseudoalteromonas sp. UCD-33C
CTAATCTTATGGCGTGAGGCCCGAAGGTCCCCCACTTTGGTCCGTAGACATCATGCGGTATTAGCAGTCGTTTCCAACTGTTGTCCCCCACCATAAGGCATATTCCCAAGCATTACTCACCCGTCCGCCGCTCGACGCCAGAGGTGCAAGCACCTCTTCGTTTCCGCTCGACTTGCATGTGTTAGGCCTGCCGCCAGCGTTCAATCTGAGCCATGATCAAACTCTTCAATTAAAAGTTTTTTGAAACCGAAGTTTCGTGCTCAATGAATTCTGAATTTTGATTCTTTCGAATCGAATTGACTGTGCGTTATTATTTTCACTTTTGAAAAAGTAAAATCAAAACAGCTCAATGCTGAATCTTTTAATAACATATGGTCACTCAGTTCAATTGAGACTCTAAATTTGTTTGCGTCATCTAGCGAACTAGAATCTGCTGTTAGAACTCAATCTGTACGAGTGCCCACACAGATGATTGCTTTATATTATTAAAGAACGTTGCGACGTTGTCGCTAGGGATGCGTATAATACATCCTTAATTTTTCGAGTCAACACTTAATTTTAAACTTTCTTTTTAGACCGTTTTAAACCGAAGTTTTACTTAACTCTCTGTCACTTTGTTCAGCGTTCAGCGCTTTTCATTGCTGCCCGCCGTGTCAGTGGATGCGCATTATAGGGATGCGAGGAATTAACGCAAGTACTTTTTGAAGGTTTTTTTGATTATTTTCAAATCATTCAGATACCCACCAAATGCAAACACGTTACCCACAAACACCTGTGGATAACTGATGTTTTTTAGCAGAATAACTAAACTCTCCTCGCTTGTTATGGTAACTTGCGCCGCAGATTTTCCACTCGCTCACAAGGCAAGAAAAATGACAGACATTATAAATAGTATAAGTGGTCTCCTTTGGGGTCACATTCTGGTTTACCTTTTAATAGCTGCGGGGCTATTTTTCACTCTTCGACTCGGTTTTATTCAATTCACTCAATTCCCACATATGATCAAAGTAATGTTTCAGAGCCGCCAAGGTTCTGGCGATGGCATTTCTTCATTCCAAGCATTTTGTACTTCTTTAGCTGCGCGAGTAGGTACGGGTAATATGGCAGGTGTTGCCGTTGCACTTTATTTAGGCGGTGCCGGGGCAATTTTCTGGATGTGGCTTATTGCTTTAATAGGTATGGCGACAAGTTTTGCCGAGAGTACTCTTGCTCAGGCATATAAAACCGTCGATGAAGATGGCAACTTTCGCGGTGGCCCTGCTTATTATATGGAATATGGTTTGGGCAAACGTTGGATGGGTGTGATCTTTTCTCTTTGCCTTATTCTTGCTTTTGGCTTGGTATTTAATGCTGTTCAATCAAACTCTATTGCTGCTGCATTTAATGTTGCGTTTGGTATTCCAAACTATGTTGTAGGTATCGGCTTAGTATTAGGGTCAGGCATTATTATTTTTGGTGGCTTAAAAACTATTTCACGTTTTGCAGAAATGGTTGTGCCATTTATGGCGCTGGCTTATTTGTTAGTTGCACTTTATGTGTGTGCCATGAACTACGATTTATTACCTGACGTATTTATGCATGTTATTAATAGTGCCTTTGGTATCGAGCAAGCGGGTGCGGGTGCAATAGGTTATGGTGTAATGCAGGCTATGATCCAGGGTATTAAACGTGGCCTATTCTCTAATGAAGCTGGTATGGGTAGCGCTGCAAATGCTGCTGCAACGGCAACACCTAACCCACCGCACCCTGCCTCACAAGGTTATGTACAAATGCTCGGCGTATTTGTAGATACAATTATTATATGTACTGCAACTGCAGCCCTTATTTTATTATCACAACAGCTTATACCTAATTCAGGTGTAACTGGCATTGCGTTAACACAAGCTGCCCTTGAAGAACACGTTGGTAGTTGGGGTGCGATATTTGTTGCGATTGCAATTTTGTTTTTTGCATTTACCTCGATAGTTGCTAATTATTCTTATGCCGAAACCAATTTATTGTTCTTAGAGCATAACCATGCTTCGGGTATGTTGATATTCCGATTATTGGTACTTGGTATGGTGATGTTTGGTGCGCTTGGGGAATTGCCACTCGTATGGACCCTTGCCGATGTTTCGATGGGTTTAATGGCTATTGTTAACGTCATCGCTTTATTTATGTTATCGGGCGTCGTTATTTGGCTCGCGAAGGATTACAACACACAACGTAAGGCAGGTAAATTACCTACTTTTGATCCTTCGCAAAACAAAAAGCTAGATCAAACCATTCCTAAAGGCGCATGGCGTAAATAATCTAGTTAAGTAAATTCTTATTTAGGGAGCGTTTGTGCTCCCTTTTTTGTATTTGCTAACTTTTCAAAAACAGACAATATGAATGTAATTTGTTGCTCGTTAAGTTTGGACTCAAGCTCAGTAACAAGCTGAGCTTTAATTTGCGCTTTTAATGCTTGTTTTTGTTCTGCGGTTAGTAATGGCTGCGATTGTTGCTGATAAGATTGCACAGCAGTGAGCATATCCATCAGCACGTCATTATCAAAATCGGTTAGCGCTGCTTTGGCATTACTAATGGCTTGTTCTGATTTATCGAAGACAGTCGATACTTTATCGACAAGCACGCTCACCTCATGAATTTTCAGTACATCGTTAATGTTCGACATAATAATCGCAACAGGAATGAGTACTAATGAGATCGCTAGACAAAGCCCAAATACGGCGCCTACCCAAAACTGATTTAAGCCACGTTTAAATTGCTCCATTATCTTTCCTTGATCCTATTTATTGATTAAAACTTGAAACGCGTTAGCTGTTTTAAAAAGACTAAGGAAACTATAAAGCTATTTTGGCAATAAAAAAATAATTTGATGAGATTATAAAAAGAAATATAAATGAAATAGAGAAGAGGTATTTTATGTAAATGGTGCCCGGGGCCGGACTTGAACCGGCACGCTGTTACCAGCGAGGGATTTTAAATCCCTTGTGTCTACCAATTCCACCACCCGGGCATCGGGCCGCTCGTAAGAGCATGTGGAGTATTATATGGAGGCGGAACCCGGAGTCGAACCGAGGTAGACGGATTTGCAATCCGCTGCATGGCCACTCTGCCATTCCGCCTTATCGCTTCCAAATAATTGGAGCGGCACACGAGGCTCGAACTCGTGACCTCAACCTTGGCAAGGTTGCGCTCTACCAACTGAGCTAGTGCCGCAAATTTATTTCTGTCAGTATTTTGACCGTTGGTGCACAACCTTGAGGTTGCGATGATAACGTTCTGGCAACTGAACTAGTGCCGCAAATTTAATTCTGTCAGTATTTTTACCGTTGGTACACAACCTTGAGGTTGCGATGATAACGTTCTGGCAACTGAACTAGTGCCGCAAATTTTTAATTAGTTACCACTAAAAATGGTGCCCGGGGCCGGACTTGAACCGGCACGCTGTTACCAGCGAGGGATTTTAAATCCCTTGTGTCTACCAATTCCACCACCCGGGCATCGGGTTTGCTATTTAAAGCAAGTGGATAAAGCTAATATGGAGCGGCACACGAGGCTCGAACTCGTGACCTCAACCTTGGCAAGGTTGCGCTCTACCAACTGAGCTAGTGCCGCATCATATTAACTCTAATATTATTTTTATAACTACATTTGGTATTGTAGTTAACCACAAATGGTGCCCGGGGCCGGACTTGAACCGGCACGCTGTTACCAGCGAGGGATTTTAAATCCCTTGTGTCTACCAATTCCACCACCCGGGCATCGGGTTGCTCATAGAGCGCGTGGAGTGTTGAATGGAGGCGGAACCCGGAGTCGAACCGAGGTAGACGGATTTGCAATCCGCTGCATGGCCACTCTGCCATTCCGCCAAATTAGATAATTGGAGCGGCACACGAGGCTCGAACTCGTGACCTCAACCTTGGCAAGGTTGCGCTCTACCAACTGAGCTAGTGCCGCTTTCTTTATCTTGGGGGCTATGCCCTCTCAACACGGACGCATTCTACAGAGATTATTAAACGCGTCAATATAAAAAATGCTAGTTTTGAACTGTTTGCTTATTTTTTATCTAAAACGGTGTGTAATTAAACGTTTAGGATCAATTTTTGGTCAATTCTGACCATGCCGCTATTAAATACTGCAACATAGAACTAAGCGTTAAGAATGTTGCGACGTACAAAAGGCCATAACTTAAGTAGATCATCCATGTATCAAACTGCCAGATCAAACCAATAATGGCTAGCATCTGTGCTGCAGTTTTAAACTTACCCATGTTTGATACAGCTACGTTGTCACGTTTACCCTGCTCTGCCATCCATTCGCGTAAAGCAGAGATAACAATTTCACGGCTAATAATAACTAATGCTGGAATAGTCATATACAAACTTTGGTAGTGGCTTGATAAAGCAACCAGTGCTGCACACACCATTACTTTGTCGGCAACCGGATCTAAGAACGCACCGAAAGGCGTTGACTGATTTAAACGACGCGCTAGATAGCCATCAAGGATATCTGTGATTGACGCAAGCCAGAAAACAAACGCAGCTGCGAAAAACGCCCATGAGAAAGGCAAATAAAATATCACCAAAAAAATGGGGATAAGAAAAAGTCTAAAGGTTGTGAGTGTGTTTGGAATATTCCACATAACTACTTGGAGATGTCTTTTTTTACTATATTCGCACGAAGGCTACGCCTTGTCATGCAAATGATTAAATATCTTTTCAGCCATTTCAGGGCTGATCCCAGGAACTTGTTTTAATTGGTCTATATTAGCAGCTTTTACCCCTTGCATGCCCCCTAAATATTTTAATAATGCTTGTCGGCGCTTTTGTCCTACACCGGTAATCTCTTCTAACAATGATTGTGTACGTTGTTTTTGTCGTTTATTACGATGCCCTGCAATGGCAAAACGGTGCGACTCATCACGAATATGCTGAATTAAATGCAGCGCTGGTGCATCTGAATCAAGTGGTATTGTTTTACGTCCGCCATCAATTAATAGCGTTTCTAAACCTGGTTTCCGACTGGTACCTTTTGCAACACCCACCAGCAATGGTATTTTATTATGCGGCCAGTTTTCAAAATATTGCTCAGCACGAGATAATTGACCTTTACCACCATCGATAAAGATGACATCTGGAATTTTGTCTTCATCGACCACTTTGTTGTAGCGTTTATTAAGTGCGAATTCCATCGCAGCATAATCATCACCACCGGTGATGCCGGTAACATTAAATCGACGATATTCTTTATTATTAGGCCCTTGCGAATCAAACACCACACAACTTGCTACCGTGTTTTCACCCATTGTATGGCTGATATCAAAACATTCCATGCGATTAATATCATCTAGGCGTAATGTTTCTTTTAATTGTGCGTAGCGTTTGTTGATTGAATCCTGCGTGCTTTGCTTAACACTAATGCTGTTAAGTGCATTTTTATTAGCAAGCTTTAAATACTGTGCCCGCTCACCGCGATTAGCAACTTTTAAACTCACTTTACGTGCAGAGATTGCCGTAAGCGCTTCGCTTAATGGCTCACTTTCTTCAATATTAAACGGTAATATAATTTCTTTAGCAATACGCCCTGTTGCACCGGGAGCTAGATAATATTGGCCTAAAAAAGAAGTTAGAATTTCTTCTTCACCTGAGTCTTTTGGCACTTTAGGAAAATAAGTTTTACTGCCTAGCACTTTGTGGTCGCGGATCATTAATAAGTGAACCGCATTTAAACCGTTTAAATGAGCAAAACCCACCACATCCATTTCGGCATGGTTACCTGAAATAGATTGTTGCTCCTGCATTTTTCGAAGCAACATGATTTGGTCACGCACTTTGGCCGCAAGCTCAAATTTAAGTTCTTTACTTGCTTGCTCCATTTTAGTAACTAAATCGGCAATGACTTCATGAGATTTGCCCAACAAAAACTTGCGAACAAAATCAACTTCTTGTTGATATTCTTCATCGGAGATTTTATTCACACACGGCGCTGAGCAGCGTTTTAACTGATATTGTAAACATGGACGGCTTCTAGCTCGGTAATAAGCATCTTCACATTGGCGAACCGGAAAGATTTTTTGCATTAAACGCAAACTTTCAGATACCGCTCCCGCACTTGGGAATGGGCCAAAATATTCGCCTTTAATTTTTCGGCTACCACGATGAAAAGCAAGTCGCGGGTGCTTATGATCAGTTAAAAGAATATACGGATATGACTTATCATCTCGCAGCAAAATATTGTAACGAGGCTGATATTTTTTAATTAGGTTGTTTTCGAGTAATAAGGCTTCGGTTTCAGTGTTGGTCAGGGTGACTTCAATACCGCAAATATTACTTACTAATACACGCGTTTTGCTATCAGTCACATTGCTACGGAAGTAACTACTTACGCGCTTTTTTAGATTTTTAGCCTTACCAACATAGATAACTTGCCCTTCACTATCAAGCATTCGGTAGACACCGGGCTCACTTGATAGTGTTTTTAGAAAACGGGCTGGTTCGAAATCAGACATTGAGCAAATTAATGCGAGCTATCAATGTCGATCATTTTATGACGAATTGCTAAATGGGTAAGTTCAACATCCCCCCCTACATTTAGCTTTTCAAACATGCGATAGCGATAGCTATTCACTGTTTTTGAGCTTAGGTTCAAGCGATCCGCAATATCTTGCGCTTTCTCACCTTTAGTGATCATCAGCATGATTTGCAGCTCACGCTCAGACAAACTCTGGAATGGGTTTTCATCTGTGCGACCGCTTACCTGAGCAAGGGCAATTTGTTGTGCAATTTCAGGCGCAATATAACGTTGCCCTGCATTAACCGCACGAATAGCGTTAACCATTTCATCAGAGCCGGCACCTTTTGTTAGATAACCGTGAGCACCGATTTGCATTACTTTGCTTGGAAATGGATCTTCACAATGCACAGTAAGCACAATAATTTTTACATCAGGGCAATAACGACAGATTTTTTTTGTCGCTTCTAAACCGCCAATACCTGGCATATTCATGTCCATCAACACGATATCAGGTGAATGTTGACGGCAAAATTGCACCGCTTCTTCACCGGTTTTAGCTTCACCCACCACTTTAAAACCACGAACATCATCAAGTATACGTCTGATCCCTGTCCGTACAAGTTCATGGTCATCAACTAAAAGTACATTAATCAATGGAACACCCTCAAATAACCCAAATAGCTGCTTTCGCACAGTTTAATGTGCCACATTAGCACAGAAAAAGTGAAACGATAAATCAAAATATCGTTTCACTAATTAATTTTAAGCTGATGCTTTCTCGCTGAAACGATCAACCCATAGGGCAATGATACCATCACCTGTTACATTACAGGCAGTACCAAAGCTATCTTGTGCTAAATAAAGTGCAATCATTAATGCAACTGCACCTTCATTAAAACCAAGCATACTTGTTAAAAGACCCAATGCCGACATAACTGCCCCACCTGGTGCGCCAGGAGCAGCAATCATTACAACGCCTAGCATCATAATAAATGGCAACATACCAAATAACGATGGTACATCCATATTCGGTGATAAGAACATAACAGCCATTGCACATGTCACAATCGTAATTGTTGAGCCTGATAAATGGATAGTTGCACATAAAGGTACTGTAAAGTTAGCAACATCTTCTTTTACGTTATTTGCTTTGCTTGAGCGAAGTGAAACTGGAATTGTTGCTGCACTCGACATTGTACCTAAAGCAGTAAAATAAGCGGGTAGCATATTTTTTACAAGCTCTAAAGGATTACGCTTTAGTAAAAGGCCTGTAGATACATATAAAACAGTAAGCCATAGCCAATGCATAATTAATGCAGCTAGCAAAACAATACCAAATGTTTGCAGCGTATCAACCACGGTGCCAGCAACTGTCATTTCCGCGAAAACACCGGCAATGTAGAAAGGTAACGCAGGAATAATTACTTTTGCTAATAAGCCATCAATCACATCACGGCCCTGATCAGATACTTTCTTTAACGTATCAAGCTGTAACTGGCTCATACCAATACCAAAAATGAATGCCGCAGCAAGTGCTGTCATTACACTCATAAGAGGTGGAATTTCTAGATCAATAAAGCTGCCCACTTCGGTCGCAACTTCTGCTTCAAACGTTAAACCGCCATCAAACAATGGGATCATAGCGCTGACAAGTAAAAAAGCTAAGGTTCCAGCAATAACGGTTGAACCATATGCAAAGCCAACAGTTTTTCCTAACAAGTGGCCTGACCCTTTTGGTAAACCAGCAATACCTGATGCGATAAAAAATAAAATAATTAACGGGATGGTAAAGGTGATCAACTGACCTATTATTTCTTTTACTGTGTAAAGGAGTTCAACACCTGTTAGTGGCACATATAAGCCCACTAAAATACCGGCAACAATACCAGCAATTAATTTTAGAATTAAATTCATAACGATCACTTCAATTTTTAGGTGGTAATCTTTTACCACGTTTTAGTTTACTTTTGTTATAAAACAGCCAAATTAACGTTTAACTGCGCAAATTACCACCACAGCTTGTTAGAATCTAATTTGAACGTAAATATATGCGCCCTGTCGCGTTGCATTTGTTAACAAAGTTGCAAATTAATAACATGCTCGCAGTTTTGAATACCCGTATAGTGCTTATGTATAAATCAATGTTAAGTGCCGCTCTATTAAGCGTGCCTTTTACCAGCTTGGCCACCAGCCAACCTGTCACCCTTCCTTTTATTGCAGAGCAGGCAACAATTGACGGCCAGCTCAATGAGCCAAGTTGGCAACGTGCCAAAAAAATTACCATAGACAACGTTACTTGGCCTTACGAAAACAGTAAAAGCCCAGTTACCACCCACGCTTATGTTTATGAAGATGGCGAAACACTTTTTATTGGCTTTGAAGCAAATGACCCAAACCCAGAACTTATTCGTGCTTTTTACCGTGACCGTGACGCAGCCTGGGATGATGACCTAGTCGGGCTAAAAATTGATTCATACAATAATTCTCAATTAGCTTATCAATTTTTTATTAACCCACTTGGCGTACAACAAGATTCAATAGAAAACGAACTGACTAAACATGAAAGCTCATCATGGGACGGTATTTGGGATAGCGTCGGTGTTATTCATGATAAAGGCTACACAGTTGAAGTTGCCATTCCATTACGCGTATTGAATTTTGACGACAGCGTAGCAAGTAAGACTATGGCGATGGAGTTTTTACGCTTTTTACCGCGCAGTGAACGATTACGTATCTCAAATATGCAAATTGACCATGGTAACAACTGTTGGATTTGCCAAATGCCAAGTTACCAAGGCTTTGAACAAGCAAAGCAAGGCAATAACGTGGCGATTATTCCATCTGTGGTGCTTGGCAAAAATGAGACTCGTGAAATTGATGGCGCACAAGTTGATGACTGGGAGTCAGAGAACAACACTGAAGCCAGCCTCGATGTTAAATGGGGGATCACCCCAGATATCACCTTAAATGCGACGATTAATCCTGATTTTTCTCAGGTTGAAGCGGATGTAGCACAATTGAGTGTGAACAATAATTTCAGTTTATTCTTCCCAGAAAAGCGTGCCTTCTTTTTAGATAACGCTGACTACTTTGCCTCAACACTTAACCTCATTCATACCCGTAATATTGCCCAGCCAGATTACGGCACGAAAATCACCGGCAGCAAAAATGGCCATACATTTGCCGGCTTCATTGCCAATGATACGCAAACCAATGTGCTGATCCCGGGCAATTTAGGCTCATCTCTTGTCGCCCTTGACGAGAAAAGTGAAAACGGTGCCCTGCGTTATCGATACGATTTTGAATCTGGGTTATCACTCGGTTCAACGGCAACACACAGACAAAGTGATGATTATAAAAACACGGTTTACAGTATTGATAGTAAATACAAACCAACAGTGAACGATGTTTTCTTAGTGCAAGTATTAAAATCACAAACGCAATACAGCCAAGATTTTATCGATGAGTTATGTGATGGTGATAACTGCTTACAACCCGAGCAAGTAATTTGTGAATTAAATAGTGACTGCGACTATAACGAAGGCGTACTTCGTGTTTTAAGTAAAGAACAGCAATCGGGTACTGGCTACTACCTAAAGTATCAACACGACGAGAAGTACTGGCGTGCCTTCGCTGATTATAATTATCGTGATGCTGATTTAAGAGCTGACTTGGGCTTTATCTCACAAGTTGATTTTAAAAAGTTTACGACTGGTGGCGAATACCGCTGGTATGGCGATAAAGGCAATTGGTGGAATCGCGCTAACCTTTACGCCGATTGGGATATTACCCATAACGAAAATAACGAACTTCTTGAAAAAGAAGCACAAACTAGTTTTTCAGTCAGCGGCCCGTTACAGAGCTTTTTTGAGGTCTCTGTTGAGCACCGTAACCGCACTGGTCTTCGCCACGATAAATCACGTTTAGATATTGACGGCAACACAGACTTGTTTAGCGAAAATGGCGTTGGTTTTTACAGTGACTTTAAACCAAAAGCAGGGGTATTTGCTTCTTTATATATGTACACAGGTAATGCCGTTGATTTAGCGAATAACCGCGTGGGTGATAAGTTCCATATACGCCCTATGCTGAATATGAACCTTGGTAAGCATTTTGAAGTGCGTTTACGTCATACTTATGAACAGCTTGAAGCCGATGGCAGTGAAGTATTTACCGCCAACTTAAGTGATGTACGTTTTACTTACCAATTCAACGTGAATAGCTTTTTACGCCTTGCAGTCATTTATACCGATTTAGAACGCAATCAGGCTAATTACATTGATGATGTAGATAGCCAATATAAAAACCTAGCCACTCAGCTGTTGTATTCTTACAAGCTGAACCCGCAAACGGTATTCTTTGCTGGCTACTCTGATAATGGCTACCAAGATGATGAGCTATCATCAATTACTAAAGAGCAGCGTACGTTATTTGCCAAGTTTAGCTACGCTTGGTTACTCTAAGAGCCTATTAGCGCACCTTTTGGTGCGCCCTCCCCTTTCTTTGTTTGCTTATTCCTAAATGCTATAAGCCTATTCGCTATATGTTATAGCCAAACTTTACTTTCGTTTTTTATTCACCACAGTAAAGTGTGACTATTACAGATAGCTGGCCTAAGCTAGTTGATCAACGATTGAATAAATTGCTTCCAAGGGAACACTATGTCTAACATTTTTGAAGATAATTCATTAACGATTGGTAATACACCAATTGTAAAGCTTAACCGCGTAACCTCAGGTAATGTTTTTGCTAAAGTTGAATCACGTAACCCAAGCTTCAGTGTTAAATGCCGTATTGGCGCTTCAATGATCTGGGAAGCAGAAAAGTCAGGTGTATTAACCAAAGAAAAAGAGTTAATCGAGCCGACTTCAGGTAACACAGGTATCGCACTTGCGTTCGTAGCAGCTTCTCGTGGCTATAAGCTAACCCTTACTATGCCTAACACAATGAGCTTAGAGCGTCGTAAATTATTAAAAGCCTTAGGTGCTAACCTAGTATTGACTGATGGCGCTAAGGGTATGAATGGCGCGATTGAAAAAGCAAAAGAAATTCAAGCCGGTGAGCCTGAAAAATACATTCTTTTACAACAGTTCGAAAACCCAGCTAACCCGAAAATTCACTTTGAAACAACGGGCCCTGAAATCTATGAAGCAATGGACGGTAAAATTGATATCTTCGTAGCAGGTGTTGGTACTGGTGGTACTATTACGGGTGTTAGCCGTTACCTTAAACTAGAAAAAGGTTTAAATGTACAATCGGTTGCTGTTGAACCAACTAACTCTCCAGTTATTAGCCAAACATTAGCTGGTGAAGAAGTTAAACCGGGCCCTCATAAAATCCAAGGTATCGGTGCAGGCTTCATTCCTGGCAACCTTGATTTAGAAGTTGTAGACGCTGCAGAGCAAGTATCAAATGAAGATGCGATTGCTATGGCTCATGAACTGATGAAAAACGAAGGTATTTTAGTGGGTATTTCTTCTGGTGCAGCAGTAGTTGCGGCAAAACGCCTTGCTGAAAAACCTGAGAACGCAGACAAGAACATTGTGGTAATTTTACCAAGTGCGACTGAGCGTTACTTATCTAGCCCATTATTTGCTGAAGAGTTCAGCGATAAAGAGCTAGTTCAGTAACCACTAAGAATCACTTAGTTGTTAAAAAAGGATGCAGGCATGCGTCCTTTTTTATTACCTAAAATAAATAAAACCAATAATTTTACCGAGTTAACTTTACATCATGCTCATTTAGTCACACACTTAATTTTAAGTTCACTCGAAAAACTACAACAATGAAAAATATACTTTTAACTTTTATCCTTCTAAGTAGCAGCATTCTTTTCGGTTGCGGTTCTGAAGACGCACCAAAAGGCGAAAAAAACACCCCAGGTAATGTAGCGACTCTCTATTTTGATGCTTTATACAACCAAAACGATTTAAATCTTGCGATGGAATATGCCACGCCTAAAATGGCGCGAATTATGAAATCTTATGGCACCGCTGGGCAGTTCGCTCGTAACCTGGTTAATATGCAATACGATGAAGTAGTGATTGAAGTCGATATGACTAACATGAGTCTACGCGAACAATATGGCGATAAAGCTAACATCAATTTGATTTTTACGGGTTATTTTAATGGTAAGAAAATTGATGATATGCGCAGTGTGAAAATGATGCGTAAAAAAGGCAAGTGGTACATAGAAAAAATTAATGCCGATCCATTTGCGCGATAATTAATTACGAAAACTAAAAAAGGGCCTAAAGGGCCCTTTTTTTGAAAGAGTATTACTGCAGAACAGTATGGATATTACTCTTCGTCAAACTCTTGATGTTGACGCTGTGCAGGACGCGCTAAGATTTCAACGTAAAACGATGTAAGCTGTTTTGCTTCGATATCGCTAATACATTTATTAATCTCTGCCACGTGAACGACATTGGCCTCATCCGCTGATTCACCAAACTTACAGTCAAACGCCCAATAGTCGGCGCCTGCTGGGAGTGTTTTATTACGCTCACGTTTTAAGTATTTTTTTACTTCGTGCTTGGCTGCATCAACCATACGAGGATATTTAATTTTCTCGTGGTTTAGCGTGAATGTTTTCTTCATTATAGTCCTAGTAACTTGGTTCAATGACAATGGCATTAAGCCATAGACTGCTATTATAACAAGCACATCTTAATTTAGCTGTACTTTTTGCAGTTTTACTTAAATATAAGTCTATTCTTAGCTTATTCTTAGTGTATTCGAAGTCTATGACATTTCGATTAAGCCACTTATACCTAAGCTGTAGCTAAATGAAGAGGTTGATGTATCGCCTCGTCAGTAAGGCTATCATAAAATGCAGCTGCATCGATTTGTGGGCGCTCAACGGGTTTATTTTTTTCATAAAAGCGTTTTCTAACTGCAGGCTCACAGTTATCAATCACTTCTAGCGGCACATGTTGCTTATCATCACGAACATTCAGTGGCTCTGGGTTTAAACAATGACGTAATCTGATGTCTGATAAACCACCTTGCAATAGTCTAAGTGCATTTTCTTGCCCAATCAGCATATCAAACTGTTCGGGAGCTAATGGCTGTGAGGGGCCTGCACCTAACTCGGTGCGCAAAGCAGATTCAGATACTTCAGGATTACTTAATTCAGTTTTTGGCAGGTGAAACTGGCTAAAATCGAGCGCATCATGAGAAAGCATTGCTAGTAATAAAGCAAATTCTCCAGAGCGGTGCTCGTGAACACTTTTATTTAGACGATTATCGAGTTGGCTCTCTGTGAGCAACAAACCATCAATTTGCATAGTCTTTAGCCAAATAGTTTCTTGATTAACCAGTTATCGGCATTTATGCATTTTTCTTTAGTTTTTTTCTTTACTTAAATAATAAGTTTGCTATTATCAGCGCCGTTGCATTGGAGGGGTTCCCGAGCGGCCAAAGGGATCAGACTGTAAATCTGACGGCTCAGCCTTCGCTGGTTCGAATCCAGCTCCCTCCACCACTTTCCTTCTTAGAAAAGTGGGGCCAAATGCAATAGTAAAAATTTGTGTGGAGGGGTTCCCGAGCGGCCAAAGGGATCAGACTGTAAATCTGACGGCTCAGCCTTCGCTGGTTCGAATCCAGCTCCCTCCACCACTCTTTACTCTTTCTAGCTTTACTCTTTCTAGCTTTACTCTTTCTAGCTTTACTCTTTCTAGCTTTACTCTTTCTAGCTTTACTCTTTCTAGCTTTACTCTCGCTAACTTTACTCTCGCTAACTTTACTCTCGCTAACTTTACTCTCGCTAACTTTACTCTCGCTAACTTTACTCTCGCTAACTTTACTCTCGCTAACTTTACTCTCGCTAACTTTACTCTCGCTAACTTTACTCTCGCTAACTTTACTCTCGCTAACTTTACTCTCGCTAACTTAAGCTACCAACTCAAACTACTTCCATTTGCTTTTAACCATTGCTCGGCTTTTTTATAATTTGGATAAAACTGGTTCACACGTTGCCAAAACTTAGCGCTATGATTCATATGTAAAAGATGCGCAAGCTCATGTACAACCACATAGTCAATCACCCAGGTTGGCGCACTTGCTAAATGTAAATTAAAAGTCAGCTCGCGGCGTTTATTACAACTGCCCCAACGACGTTTATAATGTTGAATTTTAAGCTTTGTCGGTAATGTTTCTGACATCTGCAAACAATAATCATGAACACGCATTTCAATATAGCTTTCAAGCTTTTCATGTAAAAACTGTTCAAGCAAAGCTAGGTAGTTAGCTTCTTGATGTTTGACGCGTGATGATATTGATAAGGTAAGCTGAGACTGTGCATCTTGTTGCCACGTACTTTTCGGGCCTTTAGCAAATACTATCGGCACGTTTTGCCCAAACAACTTAATAGTGGCGTTTACTAATGGTAGTTGACGGTTTTCAGCATGAATGGATTGTTTGGCTATTTGTTCAACGACCCAATCTTGCTTGGTCTTGAGCCAGGCATCAATCTCAGTTTGTGGAACATAAAAAGGCGCATAAACGGTCAATTTCTGCTCGGCAACTTTAATTGCCACGGTTGTTCTGCGTTTACTGCGCTTTAGGGTGTAATCCAACAAAGATAAGCCAATTCAATTAATAAAAATAAGATATTCCATTTTACCCTGCTAAATAGCTGCTAATCTATAAAGATGACTCACAAATAAGTTTTCACCTTTATGCCTGACAAACCATGTTGTAGTTATACCTCACCAACAGGTAACAAGTGCCAAGAAACAGATATGGGCTCTGGATTTTGCTTTTGGCATGATAGTAAATTTGATAAATCAGGGCTAGATCTAACCCAAAAATTAGAGCGCTATGCAAAAAAAGGTGGCTTATTAGAAGGCCTGCAATTGCAAAGAGCGAACCTTTCAGGACTTAACTTAATCAAGCAGGATGACGAAGAAGGTTATGATCTCTCCTATTGTAATTTTTATCGTGCTAATTTAACGGGCGCTCATTTATTTAATAATAAAATAGCCAACGCTTCATTAATGAAAGCCAATTTACATAGTGCGAGTTTGCATTACTGTGATTTAAAAAATACCAACTTATTGGGCATCAAACTCAACGACAGTCGAATTGATAATATCGAATTGGGTGACCAATTATTACAAGAAGCGGCTGCATTTAAAGCACGTAAAAATAAGCAGCATGATGAAGCACGAGACTTATTTGAGCAATCTGAAGAAATATATCGCAATTTAAGAAAAGCCTCTGAGCATCAAGGACTTTTTGAACTCGCCGGTAACTTCACCTACAAAGAATTAAGAATGCGCCATGCGCAATACCGCAAAGGCTCAACCAAGCAAATTACTTCTAGCTTTATAGATATGTTATGTGGTTATGGCGAAAAGCCCGAAAATGTCATTCGCTTTAGTCTGTCACTCATTATTTGCTGTGCATTTTGTTATTTCTTATTTGGGGTTAGTTATCAAGATTCTGTGATGCAGCTGAGCTTTGAAAACTCATTTCAAAGCAATTTGTCGGCCTTACTGAATAGTTTTTATTTCAGCGTGGTGACTTTTACAACGCTTGGCTATGGTGACATTACGCCAATAGGTTTTTCGAGGTTAATCGCAGCCATAGAAGCATTTTGTGGTAGCTTCTCGCTCGCTTTATTCGTCGTTGTTTTTGTAAAGCGCATGACTCGCTAACGCATGATGTATGAACCCTTATGCTCTTTTGCCTGATACATTTTTTTGTCGGCACGATTAATTAACTCTTCAGCATCTACTGTGCTATCAAGCGGTGCTGCAATAAGACCAAAGCTTAAATGCAGCTCAGGGTATTGTTGTTCAAATGCGGCTATAAGTTTTTCGCAAATACTAAAAGCGCTATCTAACTCGCAATCAGGTAAAATGATACAAAACTCATCCCCTCCATAGCGGCACGGTATATCAATCTCGCGAATATTTTCAAGTAAGTATTGCCCTATATATTTAAGGACTTCGTCGCCTTTTAAATGCCCTTGTGTGTCATTCACTGACTTAAAGTCATCAAGATCAAAATAAACAACCGTTAATGGTGATTTGTGACGTCTGGCTCTGGCAAGGTCGCGTTGTAATAGCTCTTGCATGACACGCCGGTTGTAGAGGTTGGTGAGTGGGTCGAGTTTAGCGAGTTTCTCTAGTTCTTGAGTGCGCTGAGCAACTTTTTCTTCAAGGCCTTTTGCATACACTTCGGTGCGGCGTTTCGCATTTTCAATTTCGCCCACTAAGCTGTCGATATAAGTATCAAAGACCAAGGTCGTATCAAAGTAAATTAATTTATCAATGATGTTAAGGGTATGATTTAATTCTTCTTGATCGCTTATTGTGGTGCGAAGTACATTAAATATGAGCTCTTTTAAAGTACACACAGCCGATAAGTAAAGCTTAGGTTCAACACCAATACGCTTATGCACCATACCAATCCGTAAGCGGTTATTAACATACTCATGTTCGTAACGACCGCAAAATAGATCGATTATATACTGCCTTTGCGCATCTCTGAGTCGTGTTAAAGTATCCGCATCACCAATTAATAACGAAATTTCATCTACTTCAGTTTGTTTTTTATAAAACTCATTAACCACATTTTCAATGGCTGATTCTATAATGGGCTTGTAGTTTAATAATGATGAGAGACTGTTTGAAGTCAGCCCTAATAAACTCATTCTGTGCTGAATTTCTACATCATTAATTTGCATTTGTTCAACTAAAGTTTGCTCGGTTCTTCTCATCTACCCACCTCGAACTACTCCTTTTTAATTAAATATAGCCAAGGTTTTGAATCCTACGTACTTAAGTGATAGGTTTTTCTCTAAATTCAGAACAATTTGTATTAGACTGCTATAACAAGCCGTTTCAAAAAAATATTATGCTCGCGAAATTTTTTATTACCGATCAAAACCCCAGCCTAATAGTAAGTGGTGTCTATGATCCAAGCTTAGTTGCTCTTTCTATTGCTACGGCTATTTTTGCTGCTTATTTTTCACTCCATATCATTGATTTAGCAAATAGAACTCAATTTGATTCGTACCGTAAATTAGGCAGTGCAACAGGTGCCTTGGTGATGTCAGGTGGGATTTGGAGTATGCACTTTATCGGCATGCTGGCTTTTTCATTATGCACCACCGTGGAGTACGACCCTACACTGACATTTTTTTCATTTATTCCTGCATTTTTAGCCTGCTATACCGCATTTTCATTTTTGAAACGCAAAGATTTAAAGCAAATACCAACAACAATAAAGCTACTCATTGGCTCTGTATTACTTGGCTCTGGCATTGGTGCGATGCACTACTCGGGCATGGCCGCCATGCAAATGAGTCCGCTGCTTCGCTACGACCCGGCTTGGTTTGCAGCATCAATTGTGGTGGCTGTTGCATTATCTTTTGTCGGCTTATATGCGCGATTTCACTTAGGCGAGCACTTTAAAAAGCTTACGGTGTTACAAACCCGCATCATTTGCGCCATTATCTTTGGCTTTGCTGTAGCGGGTATGCACTATATGGGAATGGCCGCCACCCGCTTTGTTGCAACCTCACCTTTGTTATCTGAAAACGTTCAAACGTCGCAACTTACTTTTATCGCCATTAGCGTTTCATTTGCTACCGTATTATTGACTGCTCTGGTTGGGATTATTAACGGCATGGTGCGTTTTCGCTTATTACTGGCAGAAAAATCAGCAGAAGAGTCGCGCTTGGATGCCATTTTAGGCACTGCAATAGATGGCATCGTAACAATTAATATTCATGGCATTATTTTAAGCTTTAATAAATCAGCAGAAACTATTTTTGGTTGGCGCCAAGACGAAGTGCTGGGCAAAAACGTAAAACTATTAATGAACGACGATATAGCCGCGCAACATGATGGTTACTTAGCTGATAGTAGCAGGCATGAAGTTAAAAAAGTGATTGGCGTTAACCGTAATGTGTTTGCGAAGCACAAAGATGGTCATTTATTTCCTATTCGACTTGGCCTTGGTGAAGTAAAACAGCCTAACGCAGAAACACTGTTTGTTGGCTTTATAACCGATTTAACAGAGCAACGTGCACTACAGCAAAGTCTCGAAGAAAAAGAGAAACAATATCGTACCTTAATGAACAATACCCCAGGCGCTGTATTTCGTTGTTTGTTAGATGAACACTGGACGATGAAGTTTATAAGCCCCAGTGTTTCTGACTTAACAGGTTACAGCCCTGAAGAGTTTACCGATGGCACAGTTACATTTGCTCAAATCATTAATAACGATGATGTAGCGCATATTGATGAAGTTATGGAAAAAGCCATAGCTGAAAAAAACCAATATGCGGTTGAGTACCGCATTCGCCACCGAAATGGCAAAGTTGTGTGGGTTTTAGACCAAGGAACAATTAACGAAAATAGTGATTCTGAACAAAAGTGGATCGATGGTGTACTTATCGATATCACCGCTCGTCACGAATATGAAGAATCACTCAAAAAAGCAAAACAAGAAGCTGAAGCCGCAGCACAAGCAAAACAATCATTTATGGCAAACATGAGCCATGAAATACGCACGCCAATGAATGCAATAATCGGCTTTAGCGACATATTAATGGATAGTCCTCTTAGTAAAGAGCAACAAAAACATATTATTACCGTCAATAAATCAGCTCGCTCACTGCTGCATTTGCTTAATGAAGTACTAGATTCTGCAAAGTTAGAAAAAGGCAAACTCGATATTCAGGCAGAGCACTTTAACTTACAAGCCTTGCTCGACAATATCGTCTCGACTTTTTGGCTTGAAGCGAAGCGTAAAGATATTCTGCTTGATTTGATTATCGCTGATAGTGTTGCGCCTATTTATATTGGCGATGAGTCTCGCATTCGCCAAGTGATGAATAATCTCATCGGGAATGCAATTAAATTTACCGAGCAAGGGTCTGTCACAATTACGGTGAGTCAAACTCAAAATAAACAATTGTTTTTCGAAGTACAAGACAGCGGTATTGGCATAGCCAAGCACCGCTTAGATGCTATTTTCCTGCCATTTGAACAAGCCGACGGCACCATGACACGCCGATTTGGTGGCACAGGTCTTGGCACCACTATTAGTAAGCAGCTTGTTGAGTTAATGGGTGGTTCAATTGGTGCTATTAGTGAAGAAGGTAAAGGCAGCTGCTTCTACTTTAGCCTTCCTTTACAGGAAGGTGATATCAGCCAAGTCGATACCCTAACTTGTAATCAATTAAACTTACCAAAACTTCGCATATTAGTGGTTGATGACATTGAGCAAAATGTTGAGCTACTGAACATTTTATTATCGCAAGCTGGGCACACCATCAGTACGGCTCACAATGGTCTTGAAGCCATTGCAGCATTTGAACAGCAAAGCTTTGATGTGATTTTGATGGATATACATATGCCGGAATGTGATGGCATTACGGCCTGTAAAGAAATCCGCGAAATAGAGAAAATCAGATGCTTAAAAATTACACCTATCATCGCGTTGACGGCGAGTGTTTTACAACAAGATAAAATTACTACAAAGCAGGCCGGTATGAATGGCTTTGCAAATAAACCCGTTGATATTAACCAGCTGAACCATGAAATTGCGAAAGTGCTTGGTTTAGAAGTAAATAAAATCACTAACAATAAAGTCGGTGATGAGAAAAAGCACATCAACTACGACAAAGGTGTTTTGATGTGGGGAAGCAAAGAGAAATTAAATACGGAAATTGGCTTATTCCTAAGCAATCATCAACAGAGTATTCTACGACTGAAGGATCAGAAACTCAGTGAAGACGAACAAAAAGCAATTTTGCATACTCTTAAAGGAGTCGCGGGTAATTTAGCACTAGCAAAATTATTATACTTGTTATCAAACGCTGAGAAAGAACGTGAAAAGGAAAGCTTCCCTACACTCATTGCCGAGTGCGAACACGAATGGCAAACGCTGATTGCATTACTTGCAGAACAGCCGCAGTGTAGTTCACAACAGCAACCCATACACGAAACGTCGCTGGGCGCATTTATTAGCCAAATTGAGGCACTGCAAGCGCAAGCTGAGCATGCAGAGATAGACGATGATTTATTAAGCCAAGTGCAATCCCAAGCACCGGCAACCTACCAAGATCAGGTTGTTGAAATTTGTGCGCATTTTGAAAACTTTGACTTTGATGCAGCAAGCACTGCTTTATCAGCTTTAAAGCACACTCTCCAAGCTGCTAAGGAACACCTATGACGCAAATCTCAGAACGTGCAAGAATTTTGGTCGTCGATGATGAACCAGCCAATTTAAAAGTGATCCGTGAAGTACTCGCTAACGATTATCGCTTATCGTTTGCAAAATCTGGCGAGCTTGCTCTTCAGCTTATTGAGAATGAACCTCCTAAGTTGATTTTGCTCGATATTATGATGCCAGATATGAGCGGTTTCGAAGTCTGTAAAGTGTTAAAAGCAAACCCTAAAACTGCTCATATTCCTGTTATCTTTGTTACCGCACTTTCTCATGAGCAGGATGAGTCTGAAGGCTTTGCTCTAGGTGCAGTCGATTATATTACCAAACCAATTAGCCCTGCGATTGTCAGGGCGCGGGTTAAAAATCATTTATCATTAGTGCAAGCTGAGCAACTGCAATTAGCCCACATTGATTTGATCCAACGTTTAGGCCGCGCCGCAGAATATAAAGACACCGACACCGGTGAGCACATTGCAAGAATGAGCCGCTACAGTAAAGTACTCGCCCTTGCCTATGGCATGAGTGAGTACGAGGCCGAGCAGCTTAAACAGGCAGCGCCTATGCATGACGTTGGTAAGATAGGCATTCCTGATTCAGTACTATTAAAGCCTGGGCGCTTAAACGAAAACGAATACGAGCACATGAAACAACATGCCTTAATCGGTGCGAAGATTTTAGAGAACTCAACTTCGCCGCTATTACAACTTGCGCATAAGCTTGCCCTTGAACACCATGAAAAATGGGATGGTACGGGTTATCCGTATGGCCTGAAAGGCGAAGAAATCAGTATTGAAGGGCGTATTGTCACCATTGCAGATGTGTTTGATGCTTTAACCTCAAAACGCCCTTATAAAAAAGCCTGGTCGGTTGAAGAAGCGCTCGACTTATTGAAAGACGAAGCTGGTAAGCATTTTGACCCGCAACTAGTTGATTTATTTATTGGTCAAATAGATAGCATCATAGAAATCAAAAACACTTATACGAGCTGAGATATTAAGGCCTCATTTGAGGCCTTTTTTAATTGCATCGTAATCATGCGAAGTAATTTCATGGCTATTACCAGCACAATCTTTAAAATACATTGAATAAGTAACACCGTGGTCAGCAACAAATGTTTTAACATCAAACTGAGCGAGATGCTCAAGCCATGCTAAAAACTGTGCTGCACTTGCGCCAAAAGCAATACCTTTGCTTCTACCGTCTGCTTCAAAGAGTGCTAAACGAATTGTCTTTGCTTGGTCCTCTAAGGTTAAAGGCCCTTTTCCTTCATCCCAAAAAGCAAGCTCTGGTACAACATTAAAGCCAAGTACTTGCTCATACCACTTTAGCGCAGCCGATAAATCATCAACATTTAAGTGGCAATGATCAACACCACATAAAGATGGAATAGCCATGTTACTCACCAATTTCGGTTTTTAACTGCTCTAAAAATTCGAGCATGTAAGCTGTGCGTCGTTTAGCTTCATCTTTTGCCGATGGCGTGTTCATACTCTCGCTAATGTGTAACAGCTTAATGAAGAAATGATCGAGGGTGTATTTTGTATCGTCAGGTTCGCGGTTTAAGCAAAATGGATCGTCTTTATGATACAGATAACGACCAATTGAGCCCCCTACTTTCATGCAGCGACTCACACCAATTGCACCTAATGCATCCATTCGATCCGCGTCTTGCACAATTTGCGCTTCGACACTTTGGACTTTGATATTGGCACTAAAGCTATGTGCCGCAATAGCATGATGAATAGCACTAAAATACTGCTCAGGATAATTAATTGAGGCTAAAAAACTTAACGCCTTATCTGCAGCCATGGTCGATGCTTTTGCCCTGTCTGGGTGGTTTTTAGCAACTGCAACACAATCATGTAACCAAGCTGCGGGTAACACCACAGCCATTTCTGCCTGCTCGGCAATACATAATTGTTTTGCAACCCTCACTACTCGCTCAATATGACTAATATCGTGTGCGACATCGGCATGGAGTAAAGACAAAATAAAGTCTCGACACTGAGTTTCTAAAGCTGCAAAGTCTATTTCTGGCTGCATATACTGGCTATCACCATTAACTGATTGAAATTATGCTTACTTTAGCGTGCTTACTAGATTTGTTCAAAACATTCATTGTATGTTTGCTAGTGCTTCATTAAACTATGCCCCCTTTTGTTTGACGCGAGAATCCCTATGTCATCTGCTATTTACCTGCAAGCTGGACGAGAAAAATCATTAAAAAGAAAACACCCTTGGGTGTTCTCAAAAGCCATTAAAAAAGTAAAAGGTAAGCCAGGACTAGGTGATACTGTCACAATCTATGACAATGACGGTAAGTTTTTAGCGATTGCAGCTTACAGCCCGCAATCACAAATACGTGCTCGCGTATGGAGCTTCGATCAAAACGAAATCATTGACCAAGCATTTTTTGAAAAGCGTTTGCGCCGTGCCTATGCTGCGCGCGAACAGGTGATCAGCGAAGGCGGCTTAACGGGTTTTCGTTTAAGTGCTGCAGAGTCTGACTACTTACCAGGCATCACTATCGATAAATTTGATAATGTACTGGTGTGCCAACTGCTTAGTGCCGGTGCAGAGCGCCATAAAGGTGAAATTGTTGCTGCACTTATGGCCATTTTCCCTGGTTGCGATATTTATGAGCGATCAGATGTTGATGTTCGTACTAAAGAAGGCCTTGAGCCAATCAAGGGCGTACTTTGGGGTAAAGAACCAACAGAGCCAGTCGTCATTGAAGAAAATGGCTTAAAACTCGAAGTAGACATTCTTGAAGGCCACAAAACTGGCTTTTACTTAGACCAACGTGATAGTCGTGCAGCTCTTGAGCGCTTTGTTAAAGACAAAACAGTATTAAACTGCTTTAGCTACACAGGTACTTTCTCGCTTTATGCTTTGCGTGGTGGTTGTAAACACGTTACTAACGTCGATGTATCACAGCCAGCACTTGATACGGCTAAGCGTAACGTTGAGCATAACAACCTTGATTTGTCTAAAGTTGATTTCGTTAAACAAGATGTCTTTAAGTTGTTGCGCCAATACCGTGATGAAGGTGTGCAATTTGATACTATCGTTATGGATCCACCAAAATTTGCTGACAACAAAGCGCAATTAACCGGTGCTTGCCGTGGTTATAAAGATATTAATATGATTGCGATGCAAATCTTAAAACCAGGTGGCACTTTACTCACTTTCTCGTGCTCTGGATTAATGGAACAAAATTTATTTCAAAAAGTGGTTGCGGATGCAGCCCTTGATGCAGGTAAAGACTTGTTGATCATGGAACGATTAAACCAAGCTGCCGACCACCCAATTGCTGGCAGCTACCCAGAAGGCTTTTATCTTAAAGGCCTGATCTGTAAGGTTTACTAGTTAAAACTTACAATTTCTAAACCGGCACTCAAGGAGCCATCTTGCTCCTTGGTTGCTCGTATCACACGGGCTGTTGCATCAAATGAGGTAATAGCCGTGCTAGTCGAAGCAATTAACACCCGATACAGACTGCCTATTTCTAAAACTTCATCAAGGTGAATTGCCAGCCCTGTTGCACTTAAATCAGTGCACATAGCCTGAATTTCTTCGCCATTAACAACATCTAATGGGATTAGTTTTGCAGGGGTATGAATTTGCATGCGGCGAAAGTCGCGTTTTTCCTCATGAAACATATGGCCTCCTATACCAGTGTTTTTATTTTCTCTATTAATGTTTTAACAGAAAAAGGCTTCACTACATAGGCGTCACACCCGGCATCAAACCCCGCTTTTTGTTCAAGCTCGGTTTCAAGGCCAGACACCATGACAACAGGAATTTGCTCTGTTTCTGGGGTGTTTTTTAGTAATCGGCAGGTATCATAACCATCTAAGCCCGGCATACAAACATCTAGTAGTATAGCATCTGGCGGCTCTGCAATGGCTGAAGTTAAACACGATGCGCCTGAGTTTGCATAACTTAATGAGAACTCATCCCCAAGGCTTGCTTTGAGCATTTCAAAATTAAAATATTCATCATCGACGACCAAAATAGTTGGTCGCGGTCGATTTACCGTACGCTCAGGAACTGAGATCGGTTTTTCCTTTTCAATGCCCACATAATCTCCTTTTAGCATCTGTGTTTGTAACTTAAAGCAAGGAGGCGCTAACCTCATTGCTCATTCCTTAGTATTATAACTCACATTCTTTGATTGCGTTTAAAACACGTTTAGCAGATACAGGATAAGGTGTCCCTAGTGTTTGTGCAAATAAAGAAACACGTAACTCCTGTTGCATCCAAAATATCGCACTGATCTCTTCAGGAATTGGCATACCCTTAGGAATTTTATTAGCTAATTTTTGATATTGCTCAGCTACTTTTTCAAGCTCAAGCACACACAACCTATCACGATTAGGATCAACAGGGAGCTTTTCTAGGCGGCGTTCAATGGCTTTTAAGTAACGAATTAAATCCGTCATTTTTGCTGCGCCGTGCTGGCTAACAAAGCCTTTGAAAACTAAGCTTTGTAACTGTGATTTAATATCACCGTGCGCTGTTATCATGGTTAAATCAACGCGTCCTTTCATACGTTTATTTAAGCCATGAGCAATACTTAGCACTTGCTCTACTTGGGTAGCGATCTCAACAACCGTATCACCAAGCTCACCGCGAATTTGCTCTTTCGCTTTTTCAAATGCATCTGCTGTGCGAATGTTGCCGTATTTAGTTAATAGGCTATCGACGGCTGCAGCGATACAGTCATCAATTAAGTCATTGACCTTACCAAACGGATTAAAGTACAAACCTAATTTAGATTTGTTTGGTAAGTTTTGTTGTAAATACTTAATTGGTGATGGCACATTTAATAACACTAAGCGGCGTAAACCTTGTTGGTGCGCTTGCTGTGCTTTGTGTTCATTATCAAATAGCTCAACCGCAGCTGAGCCTTTTTTATCCACCAGCGCTGGAAACGCCTTGATTTCATATTGACCTTGTTTTTTCACGTAAGAGCTTGGTAACTCGCCAAAGCTCCACTCAGTCAAATCAGCTTTTTCTATACCCTTGTCGGCTACTTTCGATAAGGTATCCGTTACCTTACCTTGTAACTGGGCTTTTAGTTTAGATAAATTTAAACCGCGAGCGAGTAACTTATCGTGTTCATCGCGCACTTCAAACTGTAAGCGTAAATGCGGAGCAAGGGTTGATAAATCCCATGCATCAGGCTCAACACGCACACCTGTCATACGTAATAAGCGCGTGCTAATTGCATCAATTAGGTTGCCTTGCATCGGCTCGATTGCAGCAAGTACCGCATCGGCGTAGTTTGGCGCAGGCACAAAGTTGCGACGAATCGTTTTTGGTAGCGACTTGATAAGCGCACAAATTAATTCATGTCTAAATGCAGGAATATGCCAATCAAAGCCAGTTTCTTGAACTTGATTTAACAGCGCTACCGGAACTTGTACCGCAACACCATCGACGGCTTGCCCTGGATCAAAGTGATATGCCAGTGGTAATAATAAGTTCTCTTGCTGCCAAGTATCTGGGTAATCAAACTCGGTAACATGATCAGCACCATGCTGCATTAATTCTTCTCGAGACATATGCAAAAAGCGTTTATCTTTTTGTTTTTGTCCTTTCCACCACTTATTAAACGCGGCACGATTATTTACATCTTGTGGAATTTTCTTGTCGTAGAATTCAAACAGGGTTTGTTCATCAACTAAAATATCACGGCGGCGAGATTTATTTTCAAGAACCTGAATATCTTCAATTAACTCTTGGTTATATTGTAAAAAGCCTTCATTTTGACCCAGTTCTTGCTCTACTAAAGCGGTGCGAATAAACAACTCGCGACTTACTTTTGGATCAATATTGCTGTATACACAGCGGCGCTTATTAACAATTAATAGTCCATACAAGGTTTGCTGCTCAAACGCGATAACTGCACCCGGCTTTTTCTCCCAATGCGGTTCACTGTAGCTGCGCTTTACTAAATGCTGTGCAAAGCCTTCAACCCATTTCAAGTCTATGCGCGCGTTGATCCGCGCATAAAGCTTACTGGTCTCAACAAGCTCTGCCGACATAATCCATTTTGGGCTCTTTTTAAATAATCCTGAACCTGGGAAAATATGGAATTGGCTGTTGCGGGCGCCTTTATAAATTTGTTTTTCATCTTTAAAACCAATATGACTTAACATACCGCTTAATAAAGATTGATGAATTCGCTCGCTATCAGCAACATTTGTAGTGGCCTTCATGCCCATTTCATTACATAACGTTGATAGCTGATAAACAATATCTTGCCATTCGCGAATACGCATATAGGCTAAAAAGTCCTTTTGGCATAACTTTCTAAACTGGCTATTGCTCAATTCAGATTGCTGCTCTTCAAGGTAATTCCACAGATTTAAAAAGGCGATAAAATCTGAATCAGGGTCATCAAAACGGCCATGCTTTTCATCCGCTGCACCACGTTTTTCTTGTGGTCGCTCTCTTGGGTCTTGAATCGACAATGCCGCAACTATAATAATCACTTCACGCAGTGCACCTAAGCCATCGGCAGTCAGCACCATTTTAGCTAACCGTGGATCAACCGGTAAACGGCTTAAGCTTCTGCCTGATTTCGTAAGCTCAGTCTTTTTATGGCGTTTAGCTGGCTTAATTGCTTCGAGTTCTTCAAGTAGCGTTAAACCATCGTTGATATTACGGCTATCTGGCGCTTGCACAAACGGGAACTGCTGCATGTCGCCAAGCCCCAAACCAAGCATTTGCAAAATAACAGAAGCTAAGTTAGTGCGTAAAATTTCAGGATCAGTAAACTCAGGGCGCGAGTTAAAGTCTTCTTCACTGTATAAGCGAATACAGATACCCGCTTCGATACGACCACAGCGACCTTTACGCTGATTCGCACTGGCTTGTGAAATTGGCTCAATTGGTAATCGTTGTACCTTAGTACGGTAGCTATAACGGCTGATGCGCGCAGTACCTGGATCGATAACATAGCGAATACCCGGCACCGTTAGTGATGTTTCAGCCACGTTGGTGGCTAAAATAATATGACGACGGCTGTGCGGCGCAAAAATTCGGTTTTGTTCTGCGTTTGATAAACGCGAATAGAGCGGTAAAACATCCGTGCCTTTGAGGTTTCGCTTTGATAACGCATCAGCGGTATCGCGAATTTCTCGTTCACCATTCATAAAAATCAGAATATCGCCAGGGCCTTCATCGCACAGCTCATCAACGGCATCAAAAATACCCTGTAATTGGTCACCATCCGCTTCCATCTCATCTTTGTTGATTTCAGTGGTTGGTCTATAACGAACCTCTACTGGGAAAGTTCGACCGGATACTTCGATGATGGGTGCATCATCAAAATGTTTAGAAAAACGCTCTGGGTCAATCGTCGCTGAGGTAATAATAACTTTTAAGTCAGGACGTTTTGGCAGTAAATTTTTTAAATAGCCTAAAATGAAATCGATATTCAGGCTACGTTCGTGGGCTTCATCGATGATGATAGTATCGTACTGATTTAGGTATCTGTCTTGTTGAATTTCAGCCAGCAGAATACCGTCTGTCATCAATTTAATATAGCTATTGTCAGAAACTTGGTCACTAAAACGAATTTTAAAACCCACTTGTTGACCTAGCTCGCATTGCATTTCTTCTGCAATACGATTCGCGACACTTCGAGCCGCGAGTCGGCGTGGCTGGGTGTGGCCAATGTATCCATCAACACCGCGGCCAAGCTCTAAACACATTTTTGGGATCTGCGTCGTTTTACCAGAGCCAGTTTCACCGGCAATGATCACCACTTGGTTATTGGCAATCGCCTGTTTAATGTCATCTTTCTTTTGGCTAACAGGAAGTTGCTCTGGGTAGGTCACTTTAGGCAAGGCAGCCAAACGTTGCTCGCGCAATTGCTGCGAACGACTAATATCTTCTGCTATTTTTTGCGCTATGTTTGCTTGCTTAGTTTCATCGTTGATTTTTTTAATACCATGAAGGCGTTTTTTGAAGATGAATTGATCTTTGCGTAAACACGTTTTTAATTCGCCGAACAGCGGACCTAGGTTAACCACCCGATACCCTTATATTTCTTAACCAATAGACTGATATTGTATCAAATAATCTATCAGGTGGTCATGGCTTTATTTATGCCAATTAGCTTAATTAAGTGAACAGTTTTGAGGCAATAAAATCTCGTTGATAACAAGGCAAAAATTTCGTTATTTAGTTGTTCTAAATGAGAGATTTTTAACGCAGTTAGCGACAGATTTAATCCCTCAAAATGATTAAGTATTATTGCGAGTTGGCATAATCCTCTCGGTTGGAATTGGCATTGCACAAACATCGATGTAATCAGGGCTTTCAACAAACCACGCTTCTACTCGATTTTTACGCGCTTCGATGAGGTCTTTAAAGGCATTTGAGTCTGTTTTCATCACCCGAAATTCACTGTTATCTGTATCTTTAATATCTGCTAATACTTGCATATCTGTGATGAGGTTAAATGGCTGACCTTCAGTGGCTTTACGCTGCAATAGGTTAAAGTGCTCCATGCCTTCTAAAACACGACCAAACACGGTGATATTACGGTCTAAATAGCGCTGGCTATTACCGATGGTGACATAAAATTCGGTACCACCGGAATTAATATCATTACCGCGGGCCATAGCAAAAATTCCTGGGCAATGTACTTGCCATGTTTCGGTTTGGCTTTGGTTTTGTGCCACAGCAAAGCCATTTAAAAAGCCCGTTTTAGCGGCATAGCCATCAGGCCCTTTAAGCTCTGTAATCGCTAAAGGAGCCTCGGTGCGTAGATAAAACTCAGCAGGTAACCCTTTTTTGGCATTTTTAACAGGTTTACTTTCGCTGGCATCCCCGCCCTGCGCAACAAATCCTTCAACAAAGCGATACATACTCAGGCCTTGATAAAACCCTTCTTTGGCAAGCTGTCGCATGTTATTTGCGTGAATAGGCGCTAGTTTATCGTTTAGTTCGATATAAGCAGCCCCCGTAGGTAAGGTTAATTTAATGACGTTTTCGGCACTGACTTTTCGCCACTCACTGCTATTTGCGGTTTTAATGATTTCGCCAGCGGAACGTTTTTGGCTTGTTTCTTTTGCAGTAATTGGTGCAGCTAAAACTACGCCAAGACACAGAGTTAATAGACTTAATTTCATTGTTATTATCTTTTAAGTAATTGACAATTCAGCCTATTAACTTATGCCCTAATAAGCAAGTAAAAGCGATGTTTGGTGACAAGTAGAGATATTAGTCCCAATCAAATTTATAAAGAATATCAACATTTTGATAAAGGCCGCTGGTGACCTCAATATACAATTGCGACAACAATTGATAACGAACTGCCACTTCACTTAGTGAATCAAAAATACCGACACTGTATTTTACTTGAATACCTGGTGTAACATAGCCAGATATTTCAACTTTGGTGTCATCCCCGCTACCGCTTGAACTTAAGCTAACATCAGACAAACCAAAGCTTTCACCAATTTTAGATACCACACCTTCACTACGGTTTACACCTTGGGCAAGCAGTAATTGGGTGAGCATCGCATCGGTTGAACTATCTCCTTCATCAAGAGGTTGACCATTTAATAAATAAGCCAATGCTTGGGCTTGGTCCATCGCAGGCTCTGAGAATACTTTTAATGAAGGCTGTTCAACATTACCAGTTAAGGTAATACCCGCAATCACGCCATTCGAGGTGTTGTCTGGATTACGAATTGCCTTAATGTTCAAGTACGGTTTATCAATTGAGCCACTAAAGCCCACCTGACCGGTACGAATTTGCAAGTCTTGACCAAAAGCACGATAGGTACCTTGAACTAGGTTCAACTCACCCGTTGCTATCATCGGCGTAACTTGGTCCATGCTGATATTAATGTCGCCTTCAACTTTCGACTGTAAGCCGAACGAGTCAACGCGCACATCATTTTCAACCAACACCTTTAAGTTAATGGCATAATCAAAGGGGACTTTTTCTGACTGTTGCTGCTCAATATCAACAATCACTTCATCATCACTGACTTGCACAGCTCCCTCTGGTAGCTCTTCAATCGCAATTCTTCCCCATGGCACTACAACTTGCCCATCAAGATTAAACGCATTATTTTTTAACGACATAGTTAAGTCTGGAGACACTTTAAAGGTGACATCTTGCTGAGCACGCACAAAAAACTCTTTACCGTTTAACTTCACGTCAACGTCAGGTAAATCTTGCTGCCAATCAACACCGCCAGATAAATTAAGCGCGCCGCCTTGTGTGTCTTTGAGCTCACCCGTGAGCTTCGCACTTTGGTTATTAAAGGCAATGTTTACATAGGAATTTTGCAGCGATACAGGCAAAGTTGCCCCTTCTAGATTGATTTTTTCGACATCAAAATCACCATTGAGTAATGGCTCTTTTAAAGTACCTGCGATTGCTAATCGACCTTTGATGTCGCCTGTTAATTGCTCAAGTGAAGCAATAAAAGGTCGTAGGTTTGTTAACTCAATTTTCTCAATAACCAAGTCGCCCGCTAAGGTCTGTTGATTTTGAATATCATCAATGTTGAGCTCTGACGTCACTTTACCTAATACAGATGAATCAACTGTGGCATTAAGTTTACCCGTTTGCGCATCGCTCATTGCCGAGATATCTAAAACCTCTATCGGTAATTTATAAACATTTGCGTCATCAATTAAAGATAGTTTGCTGCAAGGTCTCAAAGCATAGTTTTGAGTTATCACTTTGCCAGCAATGCGCGCCTACATTAAAGTCAAAGGTTTTGGTATTTACTTGGATATTAACCGGTTTATCAGTGCCAAAGCGTACCTGATTATCGGTAACAAGAATTTGGCTTAGCGCACCTTGCCAGGTCTCTTTATTAAATTTACCGTCTACATCAAATGATGCCTTGCCTTGATCTGCATCGAGTAAAAAAGTTAAATGATGATCTGTTTTATCGCCACTGGCGTCTAACTCAATTTGATTAATTTTATGCTCTGCGATCGATGCAGAATCGAGCACCAGTGACACATCCGTTTGCCAATCTGCTGCGTAATCAAATTGCCCTTTTAATGTTAAACCATCAACCTGAATATCTTGATAGCTCAATGTATTAAGGACTAGATTTAAATCAACCGTTGGCGCAAGACGCTCACCACGTAAGCTCAAATCAGCAAACCCCTTGCCTTGCATAGGCAAGATATCTTGACCACTTGCATCTAGACGCAATTTACCGTCTACACGCCATACGTCATCAACCTGTCCCGATAGCGCAATTTCATTTTTACCGCTTTTCACTTCAAGTTTTTTAAAACTCGCATGCAGGCTGCTATCAAGTTCAAAATCCGACAATAAGGTCACTGGCACTTCATTAACTGAACCATTTAATTGCGTGTTATCTAAGGCAAGCTGCCACTCACCTGCCTGTAAATTAAATGAACCATTAAATTCACCAGATAAATCACTGCTTAATGCATCCGTTAAGTATTGGGCTTTTAAGTGGCTTAAAACCCCTTTAAACTCGCTTTTTACCCCGTTCGACCAATCAACTGATGCGTTAATGTCTGCTTTACTGTCATTCGCATTGAGGCTTAACTGCTCAAGTTTTGCGTTTGTTAAACTACCGTGTAATTGCGATTTCACAGTCATTGCAGGTAATGCGTCTAACTGCGTTACTAGGCTCAAATCGACAGCATAAGCATCGGCATGGCCTTTGGCTTTTAAATCAAAGTCCGATAATTGCAGCTGTTGTGTATCTGTCGTAATTTGCCACTTTGCTATCTGGCCTGTTAAATCAAATGGGTAATTTGTTTGTTTTAGGTTAACAGCCCCTTTTAACTCTGCTGGGTACGCTCCTTGCGTTACTAAATCTAACGTTAAATCCTCAAGCGGGCCTGAAAGCGATAACTTCGCTTGATGCTCAGTGCTTTTTACAGACACTGCTCCCTCAATTGTATTTTCACCAGAAAGCTCTGCCATTAAATTAGAGTGCAATTGCCATTGCTGATAACTTGCAGCAAGCTTTTCAAGATTAATATCGCTGCCCTTAGCAGACGCAACTAATTCAATATTTTCTACAAGCTGAGCCTCTTCAACACCATAAGGGGTTACAGCAACTTTACTGATTTGAAATTGCTTTAACTCAATATTAATCGGTAGCGTAATATCGAGTGATGGTAATGCTGGCAGCTCTGTTAATGGCGTTGATTTAGGCTGCTCTTTTGCTTCGTGTAGCATCACAGCAACATCAGCAATGGTCAGTGTATCCACTGTAATATCCGATTCTTCGCCGCGACCACTTAAGTTTAATTTGTTGACTGTTACATCGGCGCTCGGGTGCGCAAGATTAAAGCGATTAATTGCAACTCGCTTAACAGCAACTTTCATTGGTAAGTTGATTTGACCAGCTTGCTCAGCTTCAGGCTCAGCTTCCGTGCTCTGCTCAGTTGATGCAGCTTGGCTTTTAATGCTTAGATCAATCGACTGGGCGCTTAAATTATCTAGGCAGATACCATCACAACGCCACCAGAATAAATCAATTTTTAGCTGCTTTGCCTCAAGCTTGATGCCTTGATTTTCAAAGTGAACATCAAACGCATCGTTATATAAAAAACGACCAGATGGCAGGTTGATTTTTAAACCATCAACTAACTTATTCGCTGTGTATGCAATAAAGTGATTACCGGGCGCGGTGAATAGCGAACAAAACACAATAACTAGCAGACTTGCCAACGTGATTGATAGAACCTTGGTTATCTTTTTTAACATCTTCATTAGATTTCAGGCCCTATGGTAATACTTAATCGGGTACTTTTGCTTTCTTTTGTTAAACCCCAAGCATGGTCGATACGTACAGGACCAACTGGCGTTAAATACCGAAAACCAAAACCGGCACCGACTTCGACGCGATCACTAAAATCATTAGTCGCAGTACCACTATCGACAAATAAGGCTGCGCGCCAATGTTCAGCGAATTGATAGTTATATTCAACAGTGCCACTCATTAAATATTTACCACCAATTAGGCGCCCTTTTTCATCTTCAGGGGAGATAGATTCATAGGCAAAACCACGTACACTCTGATCACCACCGGCATAAAAACGCAGTGATAACGGCACATCATTTATATTATCGACCAACATGGCACCTAGATTGGCTCTTAAAAACAGCATATGGCGTTCTGCAAAAGTAGTTAACCAGGCATTTTGCAGTTGTAAGCGCAAAATATTGGTTGAAGACATCATATCTTTTAAACCAAACTCTACTGACATCATCCATTGATAGCCTTCATAAGGCGTTGTGCCCCCCTCGGTGTCTTTTTTGGCATAACTAATACCAGGCATCAGCATTTTTGCGCTTTGTTCTTCATCCCCTATTCGATAGGTCTCGTAATCGCGTCTTAGAAAAGCAGTACGTACCCAATCGTCATCAGTGAGCCACTGCCGCTGAAGCTGTCCCGTGAATATACGACTGTATAAATCATTGGTTAATTCATCTTCAAGCTTGTAACCCACAGAAAAGCGCCAAAGATCATCATTAGGGTCGTCAACTGGCACCGTATAGCCAAGTGAAATATCTTGCTGGCGCTCAGATACATTGAGGTTACTTTCTAAATAATGACCATCTTCGGTGATCCAAGGCTTGGTCCATTTGAAACGGACTTTTGGTCCAAGGTCAGTGCTATAACCGCCACCCACTTCATAACTATTGGCAGGTTTGTGTAATACATCAACGTTGACAGGCACTTGATTATTTTTACGTTTTGCAATATCTGCATACACACGAACACTGGCAAAGTAAGGGGTGCTCGACAATGCTAAGTTGTAATCAGAAATCTCGGTCGCATTATAAGGCTGACCTTGTTTAAATTCAGCCAGCGAACGAATGTATTTTTCGGCTGGAGTCTCACCACCAATTGTGATGTCACCAAACTGATAACGGGGCCCAGTATCGACATTGAAAATGACTTTTGCGCTATTATTTTTTAGCGAAACTGCCAATTTATGCTCATGCCATTTTGCATCAAAATAGCCTAAGTCTAATAGTTGGCTTTCAATACGTTTTCTTGCGGCTTCATATTTACCGTGATTTAAAAAGTCACCTTGTTTGATTTTGATGCTGTTGACGGCAGACATAAATTCAGCGTCATCTTTACCGGCACCCGTGATAGTCACGTTAATATCTGCAATACGGGTAGCAGGACCACGTTGAACATCAACAATTAAAAGCTGCTGAGCATCATCGAAACTAATTTTGATTACCGGCTTATAATAACCAAGCGCCTTTAAACTCATTTCAACTTGGCTTTTAGCGTGACGCCTTAATGCCTTAGAAGTTTTTTCATTGACCAGTTGCTTAATGTAAAGCTCAACGTTTTTTTCGAGATCATCACTGATCCCTTGAATTTTATAATCTTTAATAACAGTTGAGGCACTAATTGCGTGCTGGCTGTATGAAAAGCAGATAAACACAAAGACAAAAAAGAAATGCCGAGTATACAAAAAATATCCTTACTTTTTTGGAAGAGTCATAATCTAAAATGAGTACAAAAAGATACTAGCACAGTGCAATAGCCACTGACATAATTGAAATGTTAAAATTAGTACGCGTTAAACAATTATTTTCGCTACAATAGCGGATAATACCTAGATTTATAATGAATGAGCGACTAAATGCACTTCCCTGATGACGAAAACGGTCAATTATTAGCTGAAATTGCTGACGCTGGTGTCGATTTAACCAGTATGCAAACTATCGATTTCTATATTCTTTTTGAACAAAAGCCTGAAGCAGAAAAATTTGCTGAAGCAATTACAAGTGATGAACTTGCCCCTTCAACAGAGTTAGCCAAATGCCCAGATACAGGGGTGTGGGAAGTAATAACTCGTGTGAAGATGGTGCCAGATCACACCTTACTTAGCCAAACAGAACAATACTTAGAAAGCATTGCTAATAGCCATAATGGTTATGGCGATGGTTGGGGGTTGATGGCCGAAGAAGAATAAGCCATTCCACAATCTCGTAAGGGGATCAATTTAATTGATTCGCCTTACGAAAATTGCCCTGATAATCAAATAGCTTTTCAGCCACTTTCCAACCGTATTTTTTATTTTTACGCGCAATCACAAAATCGGGGGCAAGTAGTTGCTGTTGTAAATTGACAACCTGCTCAGCGCTTTGCCATTCAATCGGGGTAAAACCAAGTGCTGCTCGCTTACCAAACTGCTTATTAAAAATAAATCGTCCGGTGTCATTTGCTAAGTTAAATACCTCATCACAACTGGCTCCATCTTCATCATAATAGCTAATTTTAAGTAAACCTTTTGCGATCACCTGAGCTGACAAACCACTACACCTTAATACCAAGGCATCTTTTAAATTTAGTGCTTCTCGTAGTTTATCATCAGGGTCTGCCATCATGGCACCACAGGACTGACACTGCCTTGCAGCAATATCATTTTGTTCACCACACTGCTCACATTCTTTAAATCGAAAACGATAATCGCACTGTACTTGTTCTTCACCATCGTCCAGCAAGCCTTGGCAACGCCTACCAAAATGCTCAACCACTTTGCCTTCGCTGTCTGTTTTACCCCAAAAAATATTCGCAAATCCACAGCCTGGACACAGCACTTGAACAGGCTCATTATCACTTTGCGCTTTTTTACTGCCGACCTCTGGGTAGAACAAATCAAAGCCGTTACCTGCATAATCAATCACTAAGCAGTCTTTTTTTCCTTCGCTTAAACGAAGGCCTCGACCAACAATCTGTTGGTATAAACTGACTGACTCGGTGGGACGTAAAATCGCAATATAATCGACATGAGGCGCATCAAAGCCCGTCGTGAGTACAGATACATTTACTAAATACTTTATTTTTTTTGCTTTAAATTGATTAATAATTCGGTCACGCTCGTCATTATCAGTATCACCCGTGATAAGTGCCGTACTATCCTCAGGTAAGTAACTGGTAATTTCTTTGGCATGCATTACGGTTGCTGCGAAGATCATCACGCCATGACGCTGTTCACTGTATTCTATAACTTGCTTGATAATCGCTTTTGTTGCGCGTGTATTATCTTTCAATAACGCATTCATATTCTCAATACTATACCGACCAAATGAATCACTCGGTAATGATGAAAAGTCATAATGGCTAATGGCTGCATCGACTTCATGGGGCGGCGTTAAATAGCCGTTCTTGATCATATAGCGCAGTGGTAACTCAAAAATACACTTTTTAAACGGTGCATCTTTATCACCTCTAACAAAACCATGATAGTGATGATGGTAAACCCAACCCATCCCCATACGAAATGGTGTTGCGGTTAAGCCAAGTACTTTAAGATTGGGATTTTGTTTTTTTAGACTCGCTATCACCAGCCCGTACTGGCTTTGTTCATCACCGCTTACACGGTGGCATTCATCAATGATCAACAAAGAGTAAGCATCAGTGAGCTTTTCTGTATTGCGTGCCAGTGATTGCACACTCGCAAAGGTGACTTGCTCTGTTAAAGACTTTTGCTTTAACCCCGCAGAAAAAATACTCGCCTTAAAACCAAAGCTAATATATTTCTCGGCGTTTTGCTCTACTAACTCTTTAACATGCGCGAGCACCATAATCTTTTGTTTAGCAATGCGCGCAAGTTCAGCAATAACAAGGCTTTTTCCAGCCCCTGTTGGTAAAACAATCAGTGCGGCGTCATCTGTTTGTCGAAAGTGAGCAACCGTGCGTGCTACGGCCTCTTGTTGGTAGGGTCTAAGTACGTACTTCATGTTATCGGACTATAATCGACATAAAAAAGGGAAGCATACGCTTCCCTTGATATTCTTTAAAGCAAAAATTAAGCGAGGTGTTTTGTTAAATCGACACCTTGGAATGCTTTAGGACGTTTGCCACGGCCTGTCCATTCAACAATTTCGCCATTAAATTCGATGCGGTACTTTGGTTTTACCTTAGTACGCTTATCTGTTGAAGCAACATCTTGTAAATCTTCTAATGTAAGTCCTTTTTCTTTTAGTAGATCGAGTACTTCTTTTTTAGCTTCTTGCTGTTGAGTATATTTCTCGATTGCTGTGTCAATTAGCTGTTTTGCTTTTTCTAATTCAGATAATGACGCAGATTTCACAAAAGATCGGATTTCTTTCATTGAGAGCTCTCTTAAGTATTAAAAGTTAAGTTAAATGTTCAACAGTAGCTAGTATATGTGGATTTAATGAAATAATCTATTCCATGTTTATTTTTTATCCTATCTATTTATTATAGCCATAGCTTTATTTTATCTATTACATCCCTTAACTCAGTAATTAATTGTTCCACTATTAATGTATCTTGCTGTTGATTAAAGGTATTTTCCGTTGTCACTATTAGCTCAGATAAAGGTGGGTATTGCAGCATAACAATAGCGCCTTTAAGTTTATGTATTGCAGCAGAAACCCTTTCTAAATTTTGAGCTTCCAAGTGCTCTTGTAGAGTATTTAAATCACTTTGCAAACTGTTAATAAATACGTCGGCAAGCATTTTCGCATCACTCTCATTACCAAAAACAGTTAACCAATGCTGCTTATCTTTTATACCTTGTAAACTGATATCAACGCCTTCACTGCTATTAGGCAAATCATTAGAGCTTAAATCTATAAACTCAGCTAGACGATTATATAATTCATTAAGTTTATAAGGCTTAAATAAAACACTATTCATTCCTGACTTTAATGCTTTGTTAAAACATTCTTTTGAATCATCAGCGGTAAAGCCAATAATTGGCAAATGTTTAAATTTTTCTTGATTGCGTAATTGCTCCGTTAATTTAAACCCATCTAAGTCAGGCATATGACAGTCGGTTAGTAATAAATCAAACTGTCCTGTTTCAAGTGCTCTGAGTGCAGCAATACCATCATCAACCATCACTGCTTTGATACCGAGCTTCTGGCATTGTTTTTCGAGTAATAATTGATTTGTTTTATTATCTTCAGCAATTAATATTTGCCCATGTAACTGAGCATTTTGCGCAGCCACCCCCTCATCATTGCTGGTATGTACATTATCTAAAAGCTCTCTTAGAGTATCTGGATATAATGGCTCTGTAGGTAAAATATGACAGCTACAATTAGCCGGCCTATGCTCTTTTTTTGCACTTGCGACTAAAATGTAGTTGTTGTTTGCAGTACTGATTGATTGCAGCCAATTAGCGCCCCACAGCGTTTTAATATAGCTTTCATCAATAAGAATATTATCTTCCTGCGTAAATGCCTCTTTATCTATTGGCCAACTTAATTGGTGATGCTTTACACCCATATTAGCTAGATTATTTAATAACTGATGGTCTTGAGAACACACAGCCCAATTCACTGATACAGCCTGCAGTTTTTGTTTGCTGACGCTTTTAAGTGGCACAGCAATGTAAACATTGGTACCTTTACCAAAAGTACTTGAAATGGATATTTCACCTTGCATGGCTTCAACAAGTTGCTTTGCCAAGCTCAAGCCTAAGCCTGTACCTCCATGGCGACGTTGAATTGAGTTGTCAGCTTGCTCAAAAGGGGTAAATGTATGCGCCAACTGCTCAGCCGTCATACCTTTACCCGTATCTGATATTTCAACTTTTAAAGACTGCTTCTCAAATAACACATCGCAGCTTATTGAACCGTTTTCAGTAAACTTCACAGCGTTATTTAAAACATTAGAGAGAACCTGCATCAAGTGGCTTATGTCAACAGAAGCTAAGGTATAAGCAGCTGTACGCCATATTACGTTAAACTCAAGCCCTTTTTGCTTAGCTAGGTATTCATGGGCACGCAAAACACGACATAAATGTGCTTCTAGGTCGACCTCACGTAATTCAACTTCAATATTGCCTGTCGTGGTGTTAGCAAAATATAAAATATCATCCACTAATGTGCGAAGCTTGGTTACAGAACTGTCAATGTGCTCAACGAGGTAATGCTGCTCTTCATCAAGCGGTGATGATTTTAACAACTCTATAAAGCCATTTACCCCAGACATTGGCGTTCTTAATTCATGACTCATAGTGGCAATAAAGCGGCTTTTTGCTAGATCAGCTTGATGTGCAAGCTGAGTAGCTTTACTTAAGTCTGCTTGTTGGCGTTTAAGTAAGCTGATGTCCAGCAAGATCCCGTTCCAACGCACACCTTGCTTATCGTCTCGTTTATTAATTTCAGCATTAGCAATATAACGACACCAAATTTGCTGGCCGAGATTATTTATCCGAAACTCAATATCAATCAGTTTGTTAAATTTTGTCGCTGCTTTAAAACTCTTGGCGATTTGCACGCGGTCTTCATCAACAATAAATGGCGAGATACATCCCGTCATACCGCGCTGGTTAATCATTCGTGAAGTGACACCTAATAAGCTCTGCGCGCCCTTACTTATATAGGTATAACACCCCTCACCATTGTCATAATACTCATACTGGAATACGCCGCCGGGTATGGTATCTGTGATGGTTTGTAGAAGCTGTTGAACTGACTGATTCTCACGTTGTAAATGGCGGTGCTCAGTAACATCAGTAAGTACTGTCATGATGCCAGCTAGTTCACCATCTAACCCCACATACGGCTTTTTAGTGTAAAGCAGCTCCAGTTCTTTGCCAGCTTTGTTAGTGTAATTAATATGCTGATTAATGACTTTGCCTGAATTTAAACTTTGTTCATTTTGTGAAATTAGTTTTTTTACGACTTTAATATCGCCGCGCAGATATTGGTTATTTTCATCCCATAAGTGAGCAAAATTTTCTTTGTAGGCACGATTCCACATAACGCGTTTTTGATGCTGATCTTGAATCACCACCATAGTGGGTAAGTCATCAATGAGTTTTTGAGTAAAGTTAAGCTTAATCAATGCCACTTCTTCAGCTTCTTTACGCTTTGCAATTTCGCGATTAATAGTTAACCGCCAGCTAATAAAATAAATCACCGACACAGCGATTAAAATTAAAATAAGAATTGCCGTGGTATTCACTGTTTTGCGGTCGTAGCCACGTTCAATACTAAAAATGCCATGTCGGTTCACAACATGGCTAAAATCGTTGCTGGTCAATGTTTTAAATAAGCTGTCTAGCAAAGTCGCAAACTCTGAAAAGTGCTTATTCACTAAAAAATAAATAGGCTGGGTATACCGGTATTTTGGATTAATATAAAACTCACCAATATAGAATTGGTTTAACTGGTATGCCGCAATACTTTGCGGCAGTATCACAGCATCAATATTGTCATTTCTCAGTGCATAAAATAGCGTTTTAATTGAGTCAAATGATACCGTTTCAACGAGGTCATTCGTTACAAGCTTTTGCTTAGGGTCAGCAAACGCTTCTAAATAACCAATTCGTTTAGTTTTGCTTGCTCGTTTAGAGATTAACACCATCTCTAAACTGTAATGAGCTGGCAATGCTATCAACACCCCCTCATCAATTTTCGTGGGGTTCATGGTCGGAATTAAATCAATTTTATTGGCCAAAAAAAGTCGTTCCAACTCTTTCGAATTAGCCGCAGGTATATACTTAAACTGAAAGTCACTGCGCTGAGCTAAAAGCTCAAGAGTATCGTTTAAATAGCCGTCAGCTTCACCTAAATTACTTGTCGCATGAATTGGATAGAGACCATCGACAAAAGAAAATGTCAGTAAGTAATTATTTTCTTCTTTTTTATCAATACGGTTAAAATCACGCTTAAATTGACTATACGCTTTAGCGGCTAAATATTCTTCACTAGCAGAACTTTCCCATAGTTGTTTCGTGGTTGGTGAAATAGCGGCTAATACCGAATTAACTTGATTGCGTAATGCTGTTTTGTTTTTATTAAACATTACATGCAAGGTTTCGCTCGATAGCCAAACTGGGCTCACAACTTTCAGGTTTTCTTGAGAGCGATTTTTTAGTTGATGAGATAATACTGAGTAATCACCCATAAAGGCATCAAACGAGCCATCTGCTACTTTTTTAAAGGCGTCTTCGGGTTTTATAAAACGATTAATAAATAGCGCGCCATTTTCAACTAAATATTCACAATGTGAGCTACCCGTAATGCACACCCAACGTAAGCTCGCTAAGTTTTTCAAAGCATCATTTGCGATAGACTGATTTGCGACAATACCTCTTGGCGCTTCCATGAAGGGTGTTGAAAATAAGAAATGCTTTTTACGCTGTGCGGTTTTATTTAGGCCTACAGCAAAATCGATCTCACCAACTTTAAGCGCATCTAATAACTCATCTAAACTGTCGTAAACACGGTATTCAAGATCGGCTTCAGCCAAGCGAGCGATTTCATTACTATAACCAACAATAACACCCGAAAACTGCCCATCAGCATCCCGGGTATGGTAAGGAAAAAAATTATAGTTAACGATACCCGCTTTGAGTTGTGTGGCTAAGACATCGAATGAAAGACACAGCGTCAAAAACAACACTATGATTTTATGGAAATAACTCAACTGAAACATCGCTTTTATTAAGGTTTTTTAAGTATAAGAGCATAAATTGATTTAAACAACTGCACATAAATCTTACACAAGAGCTTAAGTAAATAATTAAACCTTAAAAATTAATTATTTTATAACTGTAAAACCTATAGTGAATTTGTTTATAAAATAAAAAACCCTGCAAGCGCAGGGTTTTAATATACAAGTATTTAAATCGTTCGTTTAGAACTTAAATTTGAAACCTGCATAGTACAGACGACCAACTTGGCTATAAAGAGTATCGTCGTAGTCTAATTCAGAGTTCAATACTGGATCTTTATCAGCTAAGTTATTAACACCTAGTGTTAGATCAAGATTCCAAGGCGTTGCGTAAGTATAGTTAATATCGATAATGTTATACGAAGATAACTCACCAACTGCTTTGAACTTAGTACCTTCATCATTTGCATCTTCAGTTTCTTCAGCTGTAGAAGCAATATGGTTCCAATTTACGTTTAACATGTGAGCTTCGATATCCCATGTTAAGCCCCAGCTGATTCTTCTTTCTGGTAAGCCAGCACGGCCAATTTTATCAACGTTAGGGTAACCGATGATATCTGGCTCTTCATAGCTAAGTACTTCTGACCAAGCAAATTTAGAGCGAAGTAGACCTGCGCCACCTAAGTCAAATACTGCGTTAAGTTTGAAATCTAAGCCATCTGTAGAGAAACCAGGGATGTTAGCCATTGGTGCAGTAACAAGTAACGAACGACCAGTTGGATTACCACCACGGTCTACAGATACTTGGTCATAACCAGCAGCGTTATCATTTGGATCTTCAGGGTCACCTAAAAGGCCAGCTAACTCAAGGTCAAATACATCTTGTGTAGATAACGAGCTAACTTGGTTAGTGATTTCGATATCATAGTAATCAACTGACATATCGATATTATCAGTGATGTTATAAACCATACCGAAACTTACACTTTCTGATTCTTCAGGTTTTAATGAATCAGTACCGATGAAGTAAGTTGTATGTTGTTGAGTACGACAATCAGAACGTGATGTACCTGCTGATGTACATACTACAACATCTTTAGCTGATGAAGCTGACTCTTGTGGTGCTTTATATAGATCTTCCAGCGTTGGAGCACGGAAACCTTCACCCCAAGCAGCACGTAAAACTAACTCATCAAATGGCTGGTATTTAAGTGAAACTTTAGGAACAAATGATGAACCTACATCGCTGTAATCATCATATCGAGCAGCTAAGTTTAACTCTAATGTGTCTACTACAGGGATTAACATTTCAGCAAAAACAGCTGATTCTGTACGGTCACCTGCCGCTGAACCACCAGCAGTACCAATGATGTTTTTCGCTTCGTTTTGAGCTTCCGCTTGGTCAAAGTAATCAGTTTCACGGTAGCTAGCACCAACATATAGGCCTAGTTCACCTGCAGGTAAAGTAGCTAACTCATTAAAGCTTACGCCTGCAGTTACTTCACGTAATGTACTACCAGAACGACGGTTACTATTTGCGGCGATATTAGCTAATTGAGTAGCATACGCAGATTGATCTGGGTCACGTGGATCCCAACCATCAATGATCGCATTTTCTACGCTTGGGCGATGAACATAGCCTTGACCCCACTCGTTCATTTCATAACGGTTATAGTGTGCATCTACATGCCAATCAAACACTTCACCCATACCATTTAGAGATGCACTCCAATCAGCCATGTTGCTAACTTGCCAAGTGTCACGTGAAGTACCTACGTTATTAAAGCGGTAATAACCACGGTCGCCTTCATTAACAGCCATTAAGCCTTTTTCTGTGTCTTCAGCAAGCGCAATAGGGAATGTAAACCAGCCTGCTGCAGGTGCGAAACGACCAAAGCTTTCATTACGCGAATGTAATGAACGGAAGTTAAAGATTAAATCATCATTGATGTCATAATCAAAGTTAACAAATACTGAGTCACGCTTTGTTGAAGCAGCGTCAGCAGCAACAGCAGTATAATCATAGTGACAGCCGTCGTCAGCAGGGAAATCTGGTGCATCATTATGATAAGCAAATGAATCACCGTACTGCGAACAGTCTTGACCAGTGATCATTGGGTTAAACTCAAATGTTTGCATATCTAGAATGTTACGGCCATACCAGCTTTGACCTGTTGTACCAGCGAATGTACCTGAGCCATCGTCTGTTGCACGTGAGAACCAACGATCACGAGCAAAAATAATATCACGCTCATCATGCTCATAGCTGAATACTAGGTTAGAGTTTTCTGATTTAAGACCTGTGATAATTGAGAATGATGACTCATCACCACCGCCATCACGGCTCGGAGTACCCATACGACCCTGAACTTGAACACCTTCAAAATCTTTTCTTAAAATAATGTTTACTACACCGGCGATCGCATCAGAGCCATATACCGCAGATGCGCCATCACCCATAACTTCAATGCGCTCTACAGCAGCAAAAGGGATGGTATTTAAGTCAGCTGCACCACCACCCATAACAGGTGAACCTGGCATTTTCTTACCGTTAATTAAAACAAGTGTTCTTGAAGAACCTAAACCACGTAAGTTTACTGTTGCCTGACTTTGCGCAGTACTACCTGATGATGGTTGGATCGAACCAAATGAGTTAAATGTTGAACGGTTTAATACGTCTGCAACACTTAATTGACCTGAATTATCTAAAGATGCACGGTCGATTACAACAACAGGGTTTGCACCCTCAATGTCAGTTCGTTTAATACGTGAACCTGTAACTTCGATTCGCTCAACTTTTTCTACACCTTCTTCTTCAGCAGCAAAAGACGAAGCTGAAAATGCAGCAGTTGACGCTGCACCAAAAGCAATCGCTAAGCGAACTGCTTTTGAAACTTGATTATTTAACATTTGATTCTCCCTGGTCATATCCATGTTATGACTTTATTAATTTATTTTAACCCTTAAAGAGGTACTAGTACCCCATAAGGGAATTAAATACTAATATTAGGGACAACTTTTGGTCAACAGTTTTTTAACCATTGTTTTTCAATGTAAATTTTAAGTTTCAGGTGTATATAAGATTAAAGAAAAGTTTGATTACATATATTTCACATTAGTTTATATATTCGAAACAATAAAAAACCCAGAATAAGGTTTGAGCCTTAATTTCTGGGTTTTTTGTATTTTTTTGATAATTTATTATTTCAAATATCTAGCCAAAAACTTTTCCATTTTTGTGTAAAGCTCAACTTTATTTTCTTGCTTCTGAAAGCCATGACCTTCATTTTCTTTCATTATCCATTCATCATCTGACAAAATTACTCCTTTTTTTGCCAGTGCATCGCGTAAATCAGTTGCGTGTTGCTTAACTACACGCGGGTCTTTCGCACCTTGCACTATCATTAGTGGCGCTTTAATTTTATCAACATGTTGCAACGGTGACATTCGTTTCATTAGGGCTTCATCAGATGGATCACCAATCTGCATTTCAAGCACTTCACGTTGTGACTCCCAATGCTTTGGTAATGTATCAAATAATAAAGACACATCTGTTACGCCAACGTAATCTATTCCGCATTTATAAAGTTCAGGTGTAAACGCAAGGCCTGCTACTGTGGCATAGCCACCGTAACTCGCGCCATAAATACAGACCTTATTCGCATCTGCGATACCTTCTGAAACCAAATATTTAACGGTATCTGTAATATCATTTTGCATTTCAGCACCCCATTTACCACCATAGCCCGCTTGCTGGAATTTGCGACCATAACCGCCAGACCCCCTAAAGTTAACTTGGACTGTGGCATAGCCTCTACTTGCAAAAAACTGGGCTTCAGGATTGAATCCCCAATAATCTCGAATTCCAAAGGGACCACCATGTGGATTTACGATAAGAGGTAGCTGTTTACCCGACGAGTTTTTAGGAATTGTGATATAACCATTTAATGTTAAACCATCTCTACTTTTGAATTCGATAGGCTGCATCGGCGACATCGCTTTAGGATCTATCCATGACATTGGGCTTAATAATGCTTTTAAGCTATTGTCATTTTTATTGAATAAATAATATTGGCCGGGATCAGTGTCACTCGCTGCATAGACAATATTGAGCACTTCATCATCAGAGCGACTAGTAATTGTCACAACTTTATCGGGAAATGCCTGCTTTAATGAGGTCATCATTTTTGCAGTCTGTTCATCGAAGTATACTTCTTCAGGGTATTTGTCATAAAAACTAATTGAAGTAAGCTTTTTACGCTTTCTCGAAAAGCTAAGCGATGTAACATCAACGTTATCATGGGCAAAAATTTGTTCGCCTAACTTATTCGTTTCTGGATCGAAATAAAAAACAGCTTTGGTATCACGACCTAAATCAGAAGCGACGAACAACCTTTTATTATCGAAATCAAATGCCAAAGGTTCAATATTTGCCTCTTCGGCATTGTACTCTCGTAATACTCTGAATTTTTCTTCGCCTTTTCCTTTATATAGTAAAGTACCTTTTAAACCTTCAATCGTTAAAGCGCCACGTACCTCACCATCATGATCAAGCATCCACCCCTGAACGTTACCAGGGTTCTTTGCAAGCAAGTCCATCTTGTAATTACGTTCGTGTTTACGATCCCAACGGCTGTCGATTGGCAGTTTATATAAATCTGGAGCAACAATGTTTCGGCCATTATATTGCACCAGAATATGCTTCGGATCATCTGGTAATAAATGCACAACTGATGCAGAGCGGATACCTGATGCGCCAACTTTTGATCCGACTAACTGCACGACCTTTGCACGTTTCTTATGGGCATCAATTGTATAAATACTGAATGCTTCATTACCATTACTGTCTAGTGTAAAAATAATGTCATCATTATTCGCCCAAGAGAAACTATTGATATCTTGCTCATCAAACTTTGTTATTGGCCTCGCATTTTTAAAACCATCAACTTCCATTACAACAATATTTCTACGCTCGTTAATTGGCGATAAAACCGCAAGGTACTTACCATTTGGAGAAAGTTGCAAATTAGAAAATTTAGGTGTTTTAAAGAAGTCCTCAATTGGGATGTCTTGCGTTTTGGAGCCGACACTCATAGATAAACTGAGCAAACTACTCAAAAGTAAAAACCATATTATTTTCATTTTAATATTCCCTTTAATTATGACGATAAATGTTTGGGTTATTTATAACTTAGTACTTTGCATAAAAAAACCCTGCTGTAGCAGGGTTTTAAGAGCTTATACTAATTATTTTAGCTTAGAATTTTTGTTCTAAACGAAGGTACATTGAACGACCTGTTTGATCGTATAATGACCAGCTTGAATCACGGTAATCACGGAAGCCGTCATACCAAGAAGGTGCTTTCTTATCAAATACGTTGTTAACACCTACAGAAATTTTAGTATTTGTTGGTGCAGTGTATGTGAACTGAGCATTATGCTTGAAGTATGAAGGAACGTCAGCAAGGTAATCAACACCCCACTCTTCGTTACCTGACTCTTGAGCGCCTACGTAGAACATAGTCCAAGAAGCACTGTAATCTTCATAAGAATAGCTAACACCTAAATCAGCTTTCCAATCTGGGTAATCTTGAAGACCAGCATAATCAAACGGTTCTGCATCTTTGTCTGCTTTCTCTTCAAATTCCATAACTTTTGAAACGTTTAGCATTACGCCAAAGTCACCGAAGCTAGTTTCATGCTTGTAGCGAGTTGAGAAATCGAAACCAGACGTTTGTAGTGATGCTTTATTGATATATCCTGTGTAGATGTAATCAATTTGGCCAGTACCATTAGCACGGTCGATAGCATCTGGTGTAGAACCTAAACCACCTTCTTCCTGTTCAATACGTAGAAGTTCAGTTGTGCTTACGTCATCGATACGGTTTTCGTAGCTGATATCGTAGTAAGTTAATTCTACTGCTAAGCCATCAACGATATCCCATACGAAACCAAGCGTCGTAGAGTCACCCGTTTCTTCAGTAAGGTTTGCATTACCACCGAACCATGTCGCTACTTGCTCACCAGCGTCAGAACAATAACCTTCTAATGATTGACCAGGGTTAGCATCACACCATGCTGTATCACGAACAGTTGGGAAGCTTAATGCATAAGACTGGAACATTTCGCCCATGTTAGGAGCACGGAAAGACTCACCCCAAGAACCACGGATTAATAATGTGTCAGTTGGGCGCCAAGTAACACCTACTTTTGGAACAACCTTATCAAATGTAGTGCTCTTTTCACCAAGGTTAGTCATACCTGACTGTTCGTATTTCTCATAACGACCAGCAACAGTTACATCAATTTCGTAAGGTAAGCTTGCTTGAATTTCCATGTATGTAGCAGTACGGTCACGAGTTGCATATACGTCATCGCCGCCTGAACCGCCTGAGATGAAACCATTTGCAGACTCAGGATCAGATACTTGAGTGAAATCAATTTCTTCAAATTCTGCACCAACAACACCAGCAATAACGAAATCACCGTTATCAACGAATGTAGTAGACACTAAACCATCAATTTGTTGGCTTTCGTAACGACCTTCATAAGTACCTGTATGCGCTGCATATTGGTATAAGTCTGTAAGTTGAGTATTCCACTCTTCGTAGCTCATGCCTGTAGTGTTAAGAATATCATATTCACCAGAGTCAATTGCGCTTTGTAACATTACGTCATTAACTAGGTTGCTACCAAAAACATTTGTTTTAGAGATGCTGTTTTGGTAGTTGATTTCCCAATCAAAACCATTACCGATATCAGTGAAGCCCTCAAGACCTAATACGATGTCTGTAGTAACAACTTCTGTTTTTGTATCACGGTTACCAATTGGCACAGAACGCATGTAAAGACGGATATCTTCATCTTCTGGGTTATATTGGTTGTCAGCATCCATCCAAACTGCACCGGTAGATACTGGCGTACCTGCGTAACGAGAGTTTGTTTCGTTGAAACTTGCCATTGCACGACCAACAAAGCGAATGTTGTCAGTCAATTCATAGTTAAAGTTAGTTAAGAATGAGTTATTTTCTACGTCTGGGTAGAATTTTGTAACGTTACCGTAGTTATATAAACAACCACCAACGCCGTTCTCATCTATAGAATTTACGACGTCAGCTGTTTGGTCACAAAGCTCAGGGTTAGAGATATAGCTACCCGCACCACCGATTCGGTAGTTTGGAACATGGCTATAACCGCTGTACGCACCGTAAGTTGGATCGTCCATCGCCCAAATTTCTTTGTCGAAGATTGCATTGTCACGTGAGTTTTCATACGTGAAGATGATGTTACCTTTTTCAGATGTGTAACCTGAAGTAATTGAGAAAGTTTTGCTTTCGCCACCTTCAACTTTAGGTACTTCGTAATCGTATTTTACGCTAACGCCATCAAAGTCTTTTTTAGTGATGATATTGATTACACCAGCAACTGCAGATGAACCATAAACAGCTGATGCGCCATCGCGAAGAATTTCAACACGCTCAACAACAGCCATTGGGATGATTGATGTATCAGCCGATGAACCAGAAGATGAACTTGTACCAGGCATACGACGACCATCTAATAATACAAGTGTCGCGTCAGAGCCAAGGCCACGTAAGTTAATGTTAGAAGAAGCTGCACCACCAGCACCGTAACCAGATACACCTTTCCAAGAACCGAAAGAGTTAGAAGCAAGGTTATTTAAAACGTCAGCAACTGTAGGCTCACCTGAAAGGCTGATTTCTGCCGCTGATAAAACGGTAACTGGAGAGCTGTTCTCAAGATCTACCTGTTTGATACGTGAACCAGTAACTTGGATACGCTCAACTTTTTCTGCGTTTTCTTCATCTGCAGCAAATGTGCTTGCAGAAAATGCAGCTGTAGAAGCTGCGCCAAAAGCGACCGCTAAGCGAACAGCTTTTGAAACTTTATTATTTAACATTTGATTCTCCCTGGACCATGTTATTCATGGAATATTTATAGTTATTCAAAAAAAATGCATATTAGGC
>NZ_LJTB01000021.1:0-29013 GCF_001306895.1 Pseudoalteromonas sp. UCD-33C
GAGGCGAACGCGGAGAACTGAAACATCTAAGTACCCGTAGGAACAGAAATCAACCGAGATTCCGGAAGTAGCGGCGAGCGAAACCGGACCAGCCCTTAAGCTTATTATGTGTTAGTGGAACATTCTGGAAAGTTTGACGATACAGGGTGATAGTCCCGTACACGAAAATGCATCTTAAGTGAAATCGAGTAGGTCGGAGCACGTGAAACTTTGACTGAATATAGGTGGACCATCATCTAAGGCTAAATACTCCCAACTGACCGATAGTGAACCAGTACCGTGAGGGAAAGGCGAAAAGAACCCCTGTGAGGGGAGTGAAATAGAACCTGAAACCGTGTACGTACAAGCAGTAGGAGCCCTTCGAGGGTGACTGCGTACCTTTTGTATAATGGGTCAGCGACTTATATTTTGTAGCGAGGTTAACCGWTTAGGGTAGCCGTAGGGAAACCGAGTCTTAACTGGGCGYRTAGTTGCAAGGTATAGACCCGAAACCCGGTGATCTAGCCATGGGCAGGTTGAAGGTTGAGTAACATCAACTGGAGGACCGAACCCACTAACGTTGAAAAGTTAGGGGATGACCTGTGGCTAGGAGTGAAAGGCTAATCAAACCGGGAGATAGCTGGTTCTCCCCGAAATCTATTTAGGTAGAGCCTCGGACGAATACTTACGGGGGTAGAGCACTGTTAAGGCTAGGGGGTCATCCCGACTTACCAACCCTTTGCAAACTCCGAATACCGTAAAGTACTATCCGGGAGACACACGGCGGGTGCTAACGTCCGTCGTGAAGAGGGAAACAACCCAGACCGCCAGCTAAGGTCCCAAAGTCATAGTTAAGTGGGAAACGATGTGGAAAGGCCCAGACAGCCAGGAGGTTGGCTTAGAAGCAGCCATCCTTTAAAGAAAGCGTAATAGCTCACTGGTCGAGTCGGTCTGCGCGGAAGATGTAACGGGGCTAAACTATGCACCGAAGCTGCGGATTCAAAATTTATTTTGAGTGGTAGGGGAGCGTTCTGTAAGCCGTTGAAGGTGWACCGGGAGGTWTGCTGGAGGTATCAGAAGTGCGAATGCTGACATGAGTAACGATAATGCGGGTGAAAAACCCGCACGCCGGAAGACCAAGGGTTCCTATCCCATGTTAATCAGGGTAGGGTAAGTCGACCCCTAAGGCGAGGCCGAAAGGCGTAGTCGATGGGAAACGGGTTAATATTCCCGTACTTGGTATAATTGCGATGGGGGGACGGAGCAGGCTAAACAAGCATGGCGTTGGTTGTCCATGTGAAAGTGAGTAGGTTGAGAGTTTAGGAAAATCCGGRYYSYTAAGACTGAGACACGAGACGAGCACCCAAGGGTGTGAAGTTGTTGATGCCATACTTCCAGGAAAAGCCTCTAAGCTTCAGATTATACCGAATCGTACCCCAAACCGACACAGGTGGTCAGGTAGAGAATACTAAGGCGCTTGAGAGAACTCGGGTGAAGGAACTAGGCAAAATTGTACCGTAACTTCGGGAGAAGGTACGCTCCTATCTGTGATGAGACTTGCTCTCTAAGCGGACGGGAGCCGCAGTGACCAGGTGGCTGGGACTGTTTATTAAAAACACAGCACTGTGCAAAATCGCAAGATGACGTATACGGTGTGACACCTGCCCGGTGCCGGAAGGTTAATTGATGGGGTTAGTTTTCGGACGAAGCTCTTGATCGAAGCCCCGGTAAACGGCGGCCGTAACTATAACGGTCCTAAGGTAGCGAAATTCCTTGTCGGGTAAGTTCCGACCTGCACGAATGGTGTAACCATGGCCACGCTGTCTCCACCCGAGACTCAGTGAAATTGAAATCGCAGTGAAGATGCTGTGTACCCGCGGCTAGACGGAAAGACCCCGTGAACCTTTACTACAGCTTGGCACTGAACATTGACCCTACATGTGTAGGATAGGTGGGAGGCTTTGAAGCAGAAACGCTAGTTTTTGTGGAGCCGTCCTTGAAATACCACCCTTGTAGTGTTGATGTTCTAACGTTGGYCCCTWATCGGGRTTACGGACAGTGCCTGGTGGGTAGTTTGACTGGGGCGGTCTCCTCCCAAAGAGTAACGGAGGAGCACGAAGGTTGGCTAAGTACGGTCGGACATCGTACGGTTAGTGTAATGGTAGAAGCCAGCTTAACTGCGAGACAGACACGTCGAGCAGGTACGAAAGTAGGTCATAGTGATCCGGTGGTTCTGAATGGAAGGGCCATCGCTCAACGGATAAAAGGTACTCCGGGGATAACAGGCTGATACCGCCCAAGAGTTCATATCGACGGCGGTGTTTGGCACCTCGATGTCGGCTCATCACATCCTGGGGCTGAAGTCGGTCCCAAGGGTATGGCTGTTCGCCATTTAAAGTGGTACGCGAGCTGGGTTTAGAACGTCGTGAGACAGTTCGGTCCCTATCTGCCGTGGGCGTTTGAGAATTGAGAGGGGTTGCTCCTAGTACGAGAGGACCGGAGTGAACGAACCGCTGGTGTTCGGGTTGTCATGCCAATGGCACTGCCCGGTAGCTACGTTCGGAACTGATAAGCGCTGAAAGCATCTAAGCGCGAAGCAGGCCTCGAGATGAGTTCTCACTAGACTTTTAAAGTCTCTGAAGGGCCGTTGAAGACTACAACGTTGATAGGCAGGATGTGGAAGTGGTGAATCAGTTCACCTTGCGCAAAGGACTCGTAAGCGCTACGCTTTGTCGAGAATCCTTTCCACGCCTTTTGCTTGGTGACAATAGCGTTTTGGACCCACCTGACCCCATGCCGAACTCAGTAGTGAAACGAAACAGCGCCGATGATAGTGTAGCAGCTGCTATGTGAAAGTAGGTCATCGCCAGGCTCCAAATAAGAGAAAGCCCGATTCGAAAGAGTCGGGCTTTTTTGCGTTTTAGCTGTCAGCTTTCAGCCGTCAGTTGAACTGTGGGGTTGTTTAGTGCAGAGCCACCCTCAGCAACAACCCCCGTAGGAGGCACTTCAGTGCCGAATTCAGACCTTTACAAACACATTCATGGCTAAAGCCATTCCTACGTGATGCGTATCTTAGACGTCAGATAATAGATGTCAGTTGATCTATCAGGTTGAGTCACCATCAGCAACAAACCCTGTAGGAGGCACTCCAGTGCCGAATCTAGACCATAACAAACACATTCATGGCTAAAGCCATTCCTACGTGATGCGTATCTCAGATGTCAGCTAAGCAGTGGGGTTGTCCTGTACAGAGTCTCCTTCAGCAACAAACCCTGTAGGAGGCACTTCAGTGCCGAATTTAGACCATAACAAACACATTCATGGCTAAAGCCATTCCTACGTGATGCGTATCTCAGACGTCAGTTGAGCGGTGGGTTTATTTAGTACTGTGTCACCCTCAGCAAGAATCCGCGTAGGAGGCACTTCAGTGCCGAATTCAGACCTTTACAAACACATTCATGGCTAAAGCCATTTCTACGTGATGCGTATCTCAGATGTCAGCTAAGCGGTGGGGTTGTCCTGTACAGAGTCTCCTTCAGCAACAAACCCCGTAGGAGGCACTTCAGTGCCGAATCTAGACCATAACAAACACATTCACGGCTAAAGCCATTCCTATAAGTACAATTTCCCTAGAGCCTAGAGCCTAGAGCCCCCGGCAGAGGAAGACGCAGCACCAAACACCTCCACCGCGCGGCTGATAGCTGACGGCTGAAAGCTGATAGCTCTGTGATTTGTTTGGTTTCGCTCCGCTCTACCCAACCTACGCCAGACCCTAAACTTTCCCCTCGCTAACTTTACTCTTTCTAACTTTACTCTTTCTAACTTATACCCCAAAAACAAAAACGCCAGCATTTAGCTGGCGTTTTCTAATCTGAAGGTAAGCTTGTTATTAAACTTTTGGACCTGCTGATTTGATTGCTTCTGAAACATCGTATTTAGCGAAGTTTTCAGTGAAGTCAGAAGCTAGTTTGTTCGCGTATTCTGCGTACTTCTCTTTATCTTCCCATGTGTTGATTGGGTTAAGAAGTTGGCTGTCTACACCAGGAACTGAAACTGGTACATCTAGGTTAAGTACGTCGATGTGTTGAGTTTCAACATCTGCCAGTTTACCTGACACGATTGCATCAACTACAGCACGAGTTGTTGGGATATCGAAGCGTTGACCAGTACCGTAAGGGCCACCTGTCCAACCTGTGTTAACTAGGTATACTTTAGCGCCGAATTCACGTACACGCTTCATTAGAAGCTCTGCATAAACGCCTGCAGGACGTGGGAAGAACGGAGCACCGAAACATGTTGAGAATGTAGACTCGATGTCGCTTGTTGAACCGATTTCAGTTGAACCTACTTTTGCTGTGTAACCGCTTAAGAAGTGGTATGCAGCAGCTTCTTCAGTTAGTACTGAAACTGGTGGTAATACACCGCTCACGTCACATGTTAGGAATACAACCGCTTTTGGCTCGCCAGCACGGTTTTCTACTTTACGTTTTTCAACGTGCTCTAGCGGGTAAGCTGCGCGGCTATTTTGTGTCAGGCTTGTATCATGGAAATCTGGAACACGGTTTTCGTCAAGTACCACGTTTTCTAAGATTGTACCGAAGCGAATTGCATTCCAAATAACTGGTTCGTTCTTTTGTGAAAGGTCGATACATTTAGCGTAACAACCACCTTCGATATTAAATACGCTACCAGGTGCCCAACCGTGCTCGTCATCACCAATAAGGAAACGAGTAGGATCTGCAGATAATGTTGTTTTACCTGTACCAGATAGACCGAAGAATAACGCAGTGTCGCCTGCTTCACCTACGTTTGCAGAGCAGTGCATTGGTAATACACCTTTTGCAGGAAGCAGGAAGTTTTGTACAGAGAACATTGATTTCTTCATTTCGCCTGCGTAGCGCATACCAGCTAGTAGTACTTTACGTTGTGCGAAGTTAATGATTACAGTGCCGTCACTGTTAGTGCCATCACGCTCTGGGTCACATACAAATGAAGGTACATTCATTACCTGCCACTCAGGGAAGTCAGCAGTATTGTATGTTTGAGGTTCGATAAACATGTTTTTGGCAAAAATATGATGCCATGCAGTTTCTGTTGTAACTACAACTGGTAAATAGTGCTCAGGATCAGCGCCAACTTCTAGGTGAGAGATGAAGTGGTCGTTGCTTTTCACGTGTTCTTCTACACGGGCCCATAACGCATCAAACTTGTCTGCATCGAATGGGCGGTTTACGTTGCCCCATTGGATTTCGTTTTCAGTGCTTGGCTCTTGAACAATAAAACGATCTTTTGGAGAGCGACCAGTGCGTACACCGGTTTTAGCAACAAAAGCACCATTAGCGGCTAGAGTCCCTTCGCCACGACGAATAGCGTGTTCGACAAGTTCAGCTGCTGTAAGATCAACAAAACTAGTAGCGTTTGCAGTCATGTTTATACCTAAATTGTGAGAGATTGAACGGGATAGCTCTGGGGTTCTTAGTTTTCCCTTTTGCTAAAATAATAGTAACAGAAGGATTAGGGATATTCGAGTGTCTGAAGGGCTTAAAAAGGCATATATTTGGCAAAAAACATGAATAATTTCAATGATACCGGTGTCATAAAATGGCGCTTTTTCATGACACCGGTATCATTAGTTTTGATATTTTTTTTAATAAAAAAGCCGCACTGATGGCGGCTTTTAATATAATAATATTTATTGTGGTATATTAATTAAATATGGCTTTAATATCTTGCTCGTTAAAGATGTATTCTTTTAAGCAATAATGACAGCTAATTTTTACTTCACCATTTGCTTGCACGTCGGCAAGTAATTCGTCTTGACCTACATTTACTAATGCAGCAATTGTTTTGTCTCTGCTACAGCCACAACGGAAGCTAATAGACTGTGGTTCGAATAACTGAGGATTATCTTCATGGTAAAGTCGAGTCAGCACAGTATTGGCATCTAAACCTAGTAACTCTTCATCTTTAATCGTGTTACTGATCGCTTCAAGGTGAGTGAAGTCTTCAACTGATTTGTCTTTATTTACAGGTAATACTTGCAAGAATAAGCCTGCAGCTTTGGCTGTGTCTGCTGTTACTTCAGTCGCAAACCAAAGACGTGTTTTTAACTGTTCCGATTGCTCAAAATAGTTTTCAAGGCATTTATCTAAGCTATCGTGCTCTAACGGTACAATACCTTGGTATCGCTCACCTTTTGTTGGCGTAATTGTAATAACCATATAGCCATTACCAATTAAGTCTTTTATTGAGCTACCGGTTACTTCACCTTGTAGACGTGCGATGCCTCGCATGTTTTGTTTATCGTCACCATTAATTACCGCATATTTAACAGGGCCGTCGCCTTGTAGTTGAACGGCAATTTCGCCTTCAAACTTTAAAGTAGCTGTTAATAAGCAGGTAGCAACAAGTAGTTCACCTAATAAGGTTTGCACAGGTGCTGGGTAATTATGGTTTGCGATCATCTCTTGATAAGTGTTTTCAATTTGTACGAGTTCGCCACGTACATCGAGCTGATCAAATATATAACGATGAAGTAAATCTTGTTGCATGAGTTGCATTACCTAACTTGATTTCATTTTTAACAGTTCACGTCTTTGCTTCTTATCTGGTTTACGATCAGGATGTGGAGCAAAGAAGCTGTTGTTCTTACGGGCGATAGCATTTGCTTCGCGTTTTTCAATACTAGCTTGAGTTTCTTGATATAAGGTTTGTGCAATGGGGGCACCTTGACGTTTTTCAAGGATCTTTTCGATTGTCACAACCTTTTCGTCGACCCCTTGTAGCAGTTTTACCACTGCACCTACTTCGACAATTTTGCTGGGCTTGGTACGTTGTCCATTATAATGTACTTTGCCGCCTTGCACCATGTCTCGTGCTATTGAGCGGGTTTTATAAAAGCGGGCAGCCCATAACCATTTATCAAGGCGCACGCTTAATTCGTCTTGTTTGTCTTGCGACTTTTGAGTGTTACCTTTTGACACAATTGTGCTCTTTTAAAGCTGCTTATATGTAGGCAAAATTTACCATGAAACTTAATCACAAAGAAATAGTCATAGTTATTCCTTGCAGCCCCTGTTTGTCGAAATTACCTTGTTTACAAAGTTTAATATACGTGCGCTTGTTGAATGAAAAATGAAAAGGTACTATAGGCCAGCTATCAAGCAGTAAATTAAAATAAGAAATAGAGTTTATGGATCAACACTTACAACAAGTTAAACAGTTTTTAAACGGCTTACCTCATGCCAAGCTAAGTGCATTTGTAGTGCTGTTAGTTGTTGTTTACATTGCTTTTTTGTCATCTAAGCTGTTTTGGCTTGTGTGGCCAGAACCCGATACAAGAGCACTGCCAGTAACCGGTGTTAACAGCATGGCTAAACGAGTTGAGACAGTCAGCTCTCGCCAAATTATTGAACAAAATCTATTCGGCAAAGTTGTTGTCGAAACTAAAAAACCTGCCGCGAAACAAAATCAAGTCATTAACAACGCCCCTGAAACACGTCTAAGTATTAACCTAACTGGTATTGTTGCGGTCAGCCAAAATGATCAAGCGGGTCTTGCTATTATTGAATCTCAAGGCAAGCAAGAAACCTATGTTGTCGATGATGCAATTAAAGGCACTCGTGCCAAGCTTGCTCAAGTATTACCTGACCGAGTAATTTTAGATGTAAGCGGCCGTTTTGAAACTTTAATGCTGGATGGCCTCGACTTTACTAAAAAAGTCTCTATGCCTGTATTGGCGGAGCGCAAAGAGTCAGAATTAACCGCAGGCCCTCAGCTTGTCGAAAATAATGAAATAAATGCGACTGAAGATGAAGATGTAAAAGAAGCTCTTATCGAAACGCGTGAAGAAGTATTAGACGATCCCGGTAAACTATTTGACTACATTCGCGTCTCTCAAGCGATGGTTGATGGCGAGTTAGTGGGTTATCGCTTAAGCCCAGGTAAAGATCCTGCTTTATTCAAGCAGATGGGATTAATGAACAATGATTTAGCTATTGCGATTAATGGCTATCAATTAAATGATTTAAAACAGGCAATGTCAGCAATAAACGAATTACGAAATAGTACTGACGCAAGTATCACTATCGAACGCGATGGTGAGCAAATTGATGTGCAATTTAGCCTGCAATAACTAGCTTTGGAGTTTTTATAGAATGGTTCACGCGCTACACCTCACAAAAATCAAAAAAGGGTTAGCTAAATATGCAGCGCTTTTTTTATTAACAGGATTATCGCTTTCAGTATCTGCTGTTGAGTATGCGGCTAATTTTAAAGGCACTGATATTAATGAATTTATTAATATCGTTGGTAAAAATCTAAATAAAACCGTCATTATTGACCCGAATGTGCGCGGCAAAGTCAATGTGCGCAGTTACGAGCTAATGGACGAGAAGCTTTATTACCAGTTCTTTTTAAATGTACTTGAGGTTTATGGTTATTCAGCTGTAGAGATGGATAACGGTATTATCAAAATTGAAAAAAGTTCTGACGCTAAAAAGTCGAACGTACCGCTGATCACTGAAGATAACCAAGCCAGTGGCGATATGATGGTGACACGTGTTGTACGTGTTAAAAATGTAAGCGTACAAGAGCTTGGCCCTCTAGTTCGTCAATTTAGTGATCAAAAAGATGGCGGCCACGTTGCTAACTTCAATGCAGCAAACGTGATGATGTTGACCGGTCATGCCGCGTCAGTTAACCGTTTAGTTGAAATCATTCGTTCGGTTGACCAAGCCGGTGATAAGCGTGTTGATATCGTCAAACTTAAATTTGCTACCGCTGACGATGTAGTGTCTGTTGTTGAGAATATTTACAAAGATGGTGGCAAAGGGAGTGTTCCTGAGTTTTTAATCCCTAAAGTTGTTGCTGATGGTCGTACTAACAGTGTGATTGTCAGTGGTGAAGCACAAGCGCGTACACGTGCTGTTGAATTGATTAGCCGTTTAGATGGTGAGCTAGAAAACCAAGGTAATACTAAGGTTATCTATCTTAATTACGCCAAAGCAGAAGACCTTGTAAAAGTATTGCAGGGCGTAAGCAAGACATTAGCAGAAGATGCGCAAGGCGGTGCAACAAAAACTCGCTCACGTAATCAAAACGAAACAAGCATTGAAGCACACCCAGATTCAAACTCACTCGTAATCACTGCACAGCCTGACACCATGCGTTCGCTTGAGCAAGTTATTGAACGTCTTGATGTTCGTCGTGCTCAGGTTTTAGTTGAAGCTATTATCGTTGAGGTGTTAGAAGCCGATGGTATCAACTTAGGCTTACAGTGGATTTCAGAGCAAGGCGGGATGATGCAGTTCAACAACGGCACCACAGTACCTGTTGGTTCGTTAGCTGTTGCTGCTGAACAGGCGCGTGATAAAACGATTGAAGGCACGGTTGTTGGCACTGAAACTGGCACTGTGACAAGTACCTCTGAAACACAAGAAGGTGACTTAACAGCACTTGCTTCACTACTTGGTGGTATTAATGGTCTAGCAATGGGTATTGTTAAAAATGACTGGGGTGCAATTATCCAAGCTGTTTCAACGGACACTAACTCTAATATTCTTGCTACGCCGTCTGTAACGACCATGGATAACGAAGAAGCGTCAATGATTGTTGGTCAAGAAGTACCTATTATCACAGGTTCACAAACAGGCTCAAATAACGCTAACCCATTCCAAACAGTTGAACGTCAAGAAGTGGGTGTGAAACTGAAAGTAACACCACAGATCAATGATGGCTCAGCAGTTCAATTAACTATTGAGCAAGAGGTTTCAAGTGTAAGTGGTGCGACTGCGGTTGATATTTCAGTAAACAAACGTGCTATTAAAACCACGGTTATGGCTGATGATGGCGGCATGGTTGTACTTGGTGGCTTGATTGATGAAGACGTGCAAGAAAGTGTCTCTAAAGTACCATTATTAGGTGATATTCCGGTACTTGGTCATTTATTCCGCTCAACCAGCACGAGTAAGCGTAAGCGTAACCTAATTGTATTTATTCGTCCTACGATTGTTCGCGATGGCATCAGCATGAATAAATTGAGCCACTCGAAATATAACTTTATTCGTGGCGAACAACACAAACAAAAAGAAGATGGTATTGATTTAATGCCGTTGACGGATGCACCAATTCTTCCTGAATGGAATGATGCTTTGATATTACCGCCAACGTACGAAGAGTACCTAAAACAACAAAACGCGAATGAGCGCAACGATGACTAATGCAATTACAGAAATCAATGATGAGTTAGCGTCAGAAGCGCCGGCAAGTCATGATGAGCTGCTAACAAGTGATGATCTTGTTAGTTTGCCAACCAAGCGTTTGCCATTCTCGTACGCGCGTCGTACAGGCGTATTATTGAGTAAAGATCAGGATAACTGGACTGTGTATTACCGCGGTGAGTTAGATGTTGATGCTTTACTTGAAGTACGCCGTATTGCGGGTCATGGTTTTTCGCTAGAACAATTACCTGATGACAAATTTGAGCTGTTGCTTGAGGCTTCTTATCAGCGTGATAGTTCTGAAACACAGCAAATGATGGAAGATATCGGTAACGAGGTTGATTTATTCTCGCTTGCAGATGAATTACCGCAAACTGAAGATCTACTAGCTGGTGATGACGATGCACCAATCATCAAACTGATCAACGCAATGCTCAGCGAAGCAATCAAAGAAGGTGCTTCAGATATTCATATCGAAACCTTTGAGCAAGAGCTGGTAATTCGCTTTAGGGTTGATGGTGTATTAAAAGAAGTGTTAAAGCCGAACCGTAAACTCGCTTCACTGCTGGTGTCGCGTATTAAGGTTATGGCAAAGCTAGATATTGCTGAAAAACGTATTCCGCAAGATGGTCGTATTAGTTTACGTATTGCTGGTCGTGCTGTTGATGTGCGTGTATCGACAATGCCATCAAGTTTTGGTGAGCGTGTTGTATTGCGTCTACTTGATAAAAACAACGCCCGCCTAAACCTAGAAGATTTAGGTATGACTGAGCGTAACCGTGAATTGTTTGCTGATTTAATCAGTAAGCCGCACGGTATTATCTTAGTAACCGGTCCTACGGGTTCTGGTAAAAGTACCACCTTGTATGCGGGGATGAGCCAAATCAACTCACGAGACCGCAATATTCTTACTGTTGAAGATCCAATCGAGTACGAGATCCCAGGTATTGGTCAAACTCAGGTTAATACCAAGGTAGATATGACCTTTGCCCGAGGCTTACGTGCCATCCTTCGTCAAGATCCTGATGTAGTAATGGTTGGTGAGATCCGTGACCTTGAAACGGCACAAATTGGTGTGCAAGCGTCATTAACCGGTCACTTGGTTATGTCAACACTGCATACTAATACAGCTGCTGGTGCTATCACGCGTATGGAAGACATGGGCGTGGAGCCTTTCTTACTGTCATCATCGTTACTCGGTGTATTGTCACAACGTCTTGTACGTACTTTATGTAATAGCTGTAAAGAAGGTCACATTGCTGATGAGCGCGAGTGCCAGTTATTAGGTGTTAATCCTGCTGAGCCGCCAACAATTTATCGTGCAGTTGGTTGTGAAGAGTGTAACTTTAATGGTTATCGCGGTCGTACTGGTATTCATGAATTGCTGGTTGTTGATGAAACAATTCGCGAAATGATCCACAGCGGTAAAGGCGAACAAAGTGTTGAAAAATACATTCGCAAACATAGCCCAAGTATTCGCCAAGATGGCTGTAATCGCGTACTTGCAGGTCGCACTACCTTAGAAGAAGTCCTGCGTGTAACACGTGAGGAAGGTTAATCATGGCAGCATTTGAATACCGTGCCCTCGATGGCAGAGGTAAAGAGAAAAAAGGCATTCTTGAAGCTGATACGGTAAAGCAAATCCGCCAAACCTTGCGCGATCAAGGTTTAATGCCTTTAGAAGTCGTTGCTGCTGCAGAAGGTGAAAAGCAAGCGACTGGGGCAAAGGGCTCTCTATTTGGTAGCTTCTTTAAACCAAAAATTTCGACTTCAGATTTAGCATTAATCACTCGCCAGCTCGCAACTTTAATCCAGTCAGCATTACCTGTTGAAGGGGCTGTCATGGCGGTGGCTGAGCAGTGTGAAAAGCCGCGTTTAAAGCGAATGCTTATGGCTGTGCGCTCAAAGGTTGTTGAAGGTTATACCTTAGCAGATGGCATGAGTGAATTTCCGCATGTATTTGATGATTTGTATCGTGCCATGGTGGCAGCCGGTGAAAAATCAGGTCACCTAGACCAAGTTTTAAATCGTTTAGCTGATTACACGGAACAACGTCAGCATATGCGCAGTCAAATCACACAGGCGATGGTTTATCCAACTATTCTGGTGGTATTTGCTATTGCGATTGTCTCTGTATTGTTAGGTACTGTGGTACCAAAAATCCTGAAGACCTTCGAAAAATCAAAACAAGTATTACCCTGGACTACCGAATGGGTAATGGCCGCCAGTAATTTTGTGCAAAACTACTGGTTTATTAGTTTAGTCATTATAACCGTGTTAGCTGTGGCCATTAAGCAAGCGCTTAAGCAGCCGCATATTCGTTACTGGTATGACGAAAAAGTGCTGTATTTACCGGGCATTGGTAAGGTAGCACGCGGTGTTAATACGGCGCGTTTTGCTCGAACTTTAAGTATTTTATCGTCAAGCTCAGTGCCGCTACTTGAAGGGATGCGTATCTCAGGTGGTGTACTGGCTAACGAAAAAATGAAAAAGTCAGTGCAAGATGCTGCAACACGTGTGAGTGAAGGGGCGAGTCTTCGTGCTTCACTTCAGCAAACCAAACTTTTCCCACCTATGATGCTGCACATGATAGCCAGTGGTGAAAAATCAGGTGAACTTGAGCAAATGCTTGAGCGTGCTGCAAATAACCAAGATCGTGAGTTTGAGAGCATGGTAAACGTGTCTCTGAAACTATTAGAGCCCGCGATGATTGCTTCAATGGCGGTAATTGTATTGTTTATTGTTATGGCAATACTACAGCCGATTATGGCAATGAATAAGGCTGTAGGTCTTTAAATTAGGGAACACTAGAGCAATTAGCAGCTAACACTGCCGCTCTATAATAAATTTTTGAAGAAAGTTAGAGGTATTTTTGTGAACAAACAGTCAGGTTTCTCATTACTAGAAGTCATGGTAGTACTGGTTATCATCGGTATGATCATGTCAATTGTGGCGCCAAATATCATGGGTCAGCAAGAAGAAGCTGCAATCGATAAAGCACACCTAGATATTCAACAAATTGAAGATGCGTTAAGCTTATACAAGCTTAAAAACAAAGCGTATCCAACCACAGAGCAAGGCTTAGAAGCGCTAGTAAATAAAACAAGTATTGAGCCAATTCCAAGACGTTTTCCTGATGGCGGTTTCCTTGAGAAATTACCAGAAGATCCATGGGGTAACCCTTACCAGCTAATCAGCCCAGGAGAAGTCGGTAAAATTGATATCTTCTCAATGGGTCCTGACGGTGAAGCAGGTACTGATGATGACATCGGTAACTGGGATGAAGAAAAGTAATAATGCCTAAATTCAGCCAACTGAACAAAGCTTATACACATCAAGGCTTACTATTATGGTAAGCCTTGGTCGTTTGCGTTTGGCTGGCCGTGCTAAGCACGCGAAAGGGTTTAGCCTCATCGAAATATTAATGGTGCTCGTGGTGATTGGTTTTGTCACCAAAATGGTTGCCTACAGTTTTGATGGTGGTGCTGAAGAAGAACTCGAAAAACAAGCGCTCAGATTACATACTACGATTAATATGGCGTCAGAGTTTGCGATTTTAAATCAGGTTGAGCTGGGTTTTCATCTTGACCAAGATACATTTGAATTTTTAGTTTTTGACGGTGATAAGTGGGTTACGTTTGACCGTGAAAAATTGTTTGCCCCAATTAAGGTTGATGAGCGCTTTAAGCTCACTCTTAACCTTGATGATTTAGCCTGGGCACAAGATAACTTACTAGAGCAGTCAAACTGGCGCGAATTAATGAGCGGTGGTGACGAAGACAGCCTACTTGAGCTTCAAAAGCTCAAAATACCGCAGGTACTTATTTTATCTTCTGGCGAAGTCAGTGCGTTTCAATTGGTTTACGAGCTTAAAGAAGAGCGTGAACCTCAGTATTTTATCGAAGGCGAATTTATGGCCCCGGTAAAGTTTCGTATGGAGCCTGAATAATGAATAAGTCAGCAGGTTTTACCTTACTTGAAGTGATGGTTGCACTGGCTATTTGTGCAATGGCCGGTATTGCCGCAATGCAGGCAACCGGTGAGCATATTAATCATCTTTCGTCGATTGAAGAGCAAACTTATGCTTCTTGGGTTGCTGAGAACGTAATGGTTGAGCAACGCGCCAAAGGCGATAAATGGACAGGCAAAAATGGCGTTAAAGGTACTGAAACGCTCGCTGGTTTTGAATGGTATTGGCGTCAGGACGTGGTTCCTACTGCTGATAAAACCTTTGTAAAGGTCACCATTAACGTGTTCGCCGATGAAAAGCTTGAATACCCAGTTTATGAGCTTTCTACTTATTTGAATAAAGGTGATAAGTAGTGAAGCAACGCGGTTTTACCTTACTTGAAGTGATTGTCGCCATGGGCATCTTAGCCTTTGTGGTGTTATCGACCCATCAAATACTGGATTCGACAACCAAAGCAAAAGAAGCCTCAGACGAGACAATTGATGAGTTAAATGGCTTTCAAACCTTATTTCGTTTGATGGACCAAGATTTTAGTCAAATGACTAAACGTCAGGTGCGAAACGAAGCCGGTGATTTTCAAGACACGTATGTGTTAGCTGGTCGTTATGTTCTTGATAGCCAATACGATGGCATTGGTTTTGTTCGTGATGGTTGGGTTAACCCAATTAACTTACTGCCGCGTTCTGAACTGCAAGCGGTTGGTTATCGCGTTATCGATGACAAGCTTGAGCGAGTGTATCGGGTGTATGTTGATCAACTAGATAACATGGAGCCGCGTTCACAAGTTATTTTGGAAGATATTGAAGATCTTAAATTTGAATTTTTAGATGATAAAGACGAATGGCAAGAACAGTGGCAAATTAAAGCACTGCCAAAAGCGGTGGCAGTTACAATTCAAAAAATAGAACAAGAACCCATTCGTCGCGTGTTTTTAGTGCCAGGTGAAGGCAAAGTCACTGCCCAAGCAAATAATGGTAATAATAACGGAACGGGTGGTTAGCTATGACTACTATTAAACGTTCTAAAGGTGCTGCGCTTGTTATTGTGCTATTTATTGTGGCGCTGGCTGCAATGTTAGCCGTTGAGATGAGTGCTAATTTAATGGTGCAAGTGCAGCGTAGCAGCAATATTCAAAACCATCAACAGGCTAAATGGTATGCCTTTGCAGCTGAAGAGCTGGCAATTAAAGCACTAAAACAAACTAAAAAAGATGATCCTGATAAAACGCATTTAGAGCAGGTCTGGGCGCAGCAGGGTGGGGTCCCTTACCCTGTTGATAATGGTACCTTAAGTGGCACAATTACAGACTTACAAGCATGTTTGAATTTAAATGCATTGCATGTAAAGCCTGATCAACAAACGGATCCAAATAATAAAACGAACCCAGCACATAAGGCATTGTTGGCATTATTAGAAAATATTGAAGACTTACCAACAGATGAGTCTGAAGAAGCCATGGCCGATAGCGTGTTTGATTGGTTAGACGCTGATAGTATTACCTATCGCTCAGGTGCAGAAGAAGATGAGTACTTATCTCGACAATACCCATATATGACGGCAAATAGCTATTTTGCTTCGACCTCAGAACTTCGTTTAGTAAAAGGCTTTAACCCACTCGTTATGGAGAAACTTTTACCATTTGTGTGTGTTATTCCAGGTAGTGAGTTATTAGAAATCAACGTTAATACACTACCTGTAGAAAGTGCCATTATATTAAGCTCGCTTATTGATGGCTTAAGTCTTTCAGGCGCTGAAGCGGTATTATCATCACGTCCTCAAGATGGTTATGATGATTTAGAAGCATTTTTTGAAGAGGTTAACCAACAAGGCGCACAAAATGTGAAAGCCGTTGAAGACCTATTCAGTATCAACAGTGAATATTTTAAACTACAAACGCAGGCTGAATTTGCAGAACTGCGTTTTTCGATGACCACCTTACTCCATGCCACTAATGGTACAGTAACGATACTGGCGCGAAAATTTGGAGGCGTACAGTGACAGAGATATTGTTGATCCGTACGGGTCAAACATTAAAAGACAGCCTTAACTGGCTAATTTACTCACCAACAGAACTAGAAATAATTGCTAGCGGCGAAATTGCCAATGCAACACAACTTGGTGAACTAACAGAGAGAGCACAATCACGGGAAGTGGTTGTACTACTACCAAGTGATCAAGTACAACTAAAAACGGTCGCATTGCCAACCAAGTGGAGCCGCAAGTTAGAGCAAGCACTTCCTTACATGCTAGAAGAAGAAATAGCCTGTGATGTTGATGACTTATTCATAGCGATTGCAGAGCCAACACTTATTGATGAGAAGCACGCGATTAACATCGCGATGACCGATCGTGAATGGTTTGAGCAATGGCTGGCTGAGTTCAATGAGCATGGCATCGAAGTATATAAAATACTGCCGGATGCTTTATTGTTACCTGATGTCGATGACAACACTCAGTTACGCGCTATTGAGCTTAATGGTCAGTGGCTATGTAAGCAGGGTAACTGGCATATTGCCGCTGTAGAGACAAGTTGGCTTGCTGGCTATTTAACAGCATTAGGTAACCCTGATGTTGCACACTTTAGCCCTGCAACGGCTTTTCCTGATACGGTTAACCTTAGTGCTCAAACGCAGCAATACGATTTACCTTTAGCCTTATTTGCTAAGCAGTTACCTGAGGTGAAATTCAACCTTCGCCAAGGTGTTTATCAGCTTAAGAAGAAATCAGCAATTTGGTGGGGCTATTGGCAAAAAGCAGCTATTGCAGCAGGTGTTGCATTAGTTTGCAGTGTAGGTGTTAAGTCGCTTGAGCTTTATAAGTTAAATAACCAGCTTGAAGCCGCAAAAGCTGAAGTGGTTGCTAATTATCAGCGTGCTTTTCCAAATAAAAAAGTGCGTCCTCAGCTTATTCGTAGCCAAATTCGCAGCGAACTTGCATTGATAGAAAGTGGCAGTACAGCTGGCTTCTTAGATTTGACTAACGATCTGGTTGCGATTTTTAGTGAAGTAAAAGATTTCACACCAGAAACGCTTCGCTATGATCAAGGTCGTAACGAATTACGTATTCGTGCGCGCGGCAAAGATTTCCAGTCATTTAGTAAAGTAAAAGCAATTTTAGAGCAGCGTGGCTTAACCGTAGATCAAGGCTCTCTAAATAATGATGGTGATTTTGTCGTTGGTGAAATTAAGTTACGAGGTGCGGCATGAAAAACCAAATAATCAATTATTGGCGCTCGTTAAAAGAACAAGAGCAGCAACTTGTAATGGTTGCAGGTGGTGTGTTTGTTATTTTTGTGCTGGTTATGGGGGTCTTTCGTCCACTTAACGCTGCTATCGAAAAAGCAGAGCAAGACACAATAAAACAGCAAGAGCTGCTAGCGTGGGTTGATGAAAGTATTGTTAAACTTAAAGCGAGTGGTAACGCGCGTAATACGAGCAGCCGTAGCTTAAGCCAAATCGTTAATAGCACCCGCAATCGTTATCAAATTATCATTAGCAAAATGCAGCCAAATGACAATTCACTTCGTTTAACCATTGACTCTGTTGAGTTTAATAACCTTGTTGAATGGTTAGATGAACTGGTTAATTCACATGGCGTGCTAGTTGAGAATTTAGATTTAAGTAAAGATGACAAATCAGGCTTTGTGCGTGTAAGTCGTTTGGTACTAGAGAAGTAAACGATGAAAAGAGTTATTTTATTAATCACAGTGTTTGTGATGTGTTTTTTGGTGTTTACGCTGGTAAAAACACCCGCTGCCGTTGCACTTGATTTAGCCAAGCCACATTTACCAAAGCAATTACAATTAGGTAAAGCCAGTGGCACGCTATGGGACGGTCGCATTATGCAGGTACGTTTTGATGGTGAGCAATTAAATAATGTGCGTTGGCAGTTATCGGGCTGGTCACTGTTCACAGGTAAATTAGTGGGTACGGTACGCTTTGGGGATCCTCGTGATAAAGCGGATATTTCAGGCCATGGTGATTTTTCATATGGTCTCTTTAACCAAGCTATCACTGTGAAAAAGACGATGTTACGCTTAACGGTTGAGCGTGCTATGGAGCGTTTACAACTTCCTTTGCCGGTTAGTGCGCAAGGTCGTGTGATTGTAGATTTAGATGAGTACAGCTCAGGCGAGCCTTACTGTGAAAGCCTAAGCGGCGAAATCGCGAGCCCGAACATTGATGTGAAAGGAATGAACAACTGGTTTAGCATTGGTCCTCTGAGCGGTCGTTTAAGCTGTAAATCCGGTGATGTAGCTGTGCTTGTTGACCCAGAAAACCGTTTAGGGCTTGAAGCTGATGCAGTCCTAAAAGCGAATCTAGACTTTAAAGTAGCTGGTTATATTAAACCTGAAGCAAGCTTACCAAAAGAAGTGCATGATGCAGCTAAGTTTCTTGGTCGTCCTGATAACGAAGGCCGTTATCCGCTTAACTTTTAAATTGGATTAATCGAATAATATGCAATTACCTGAGTTTTCAAAGCAGCAAAGTGAGCTTTTAAGTCAGTTTTTAGCGCAGCATCAAGATGCGCTTAGCTTGTCGCAAACCCAAGGCTACTTATTTGCGGTGATCTGTGCTCCTGAGCCGCTTGATGTTCATCAGTGGTTAGAAGAGGTTGCACCTGGCTCTGATGGGAAAATGGACGAGCAAGTGCTGTTTGCATTTATGGCTTTATATCAACAGATCAGCGAACAAGTATTCGAAACGGGTTTTGCATTACCTGTGAGCCTACAGCTGAGTTCTCAAGGACAACAATACCTAGATATTCAAGAATGTCAGCATTGGAGCCAAGGTTTTATGCATGGTGCGCAAGGTTACGTTAACAAGCTATTAAGCGCGCCACAGTTAGCTGATGAGCTTAAAGAGGCGTTGGCTAGTGCACTGCAAAGCTTAGGCTTTTTTACCCTTGAAACGAGTGAAATTGCAGCCCTTGCAACTGATAATGGTTTATCTGAAGGGCAACTATGCCAGCAGCAGTATGAAGTTATGAATGAATTCGCCGCTGGCTTTGCTGAGCTAATTGAAGTCGTTGCTGTAAATAGCCAGCTATATAATGATGAGGGCTGGAACTAACCCAGCTCTAAAAGAATGTCTGTGCAACCTTTGGCACAGCTTACAACGCCTTTACCAGGCTGATCAGTCTTCAAATTTAAGGTAAGGGCGCCTTTACATACTTCACAGTATAAGGTTTGCCCCTTACCCAGCTTTTTTAACATATTGCGCTGTTTGGCAAACGAGTCGCTGGTTTTTTTGTTTAAAGCTGAAAAGTCCATTACTTGTTTAGCCTTTCTTCAAGTGCGTTCGAGACAATACTACATACTCGATTTAAGCGCTCGCCATAAAAATATAAGTTAATATCTTTTTCACGGCAGTAGTGTAAGTGAAAAACTTGTAGTTTATCGTCAGTGGTAAATGTCTCTTCAATATACTCAAGCTCTGAATTAGATAAATTCAGCTGTGATTTAATATTATTCTTAGCCATATTTGCCGCAGGACTTCGGTTGACTTTACTGGCATCAGAAATAAGGCTAACGCCTTCACCTAGTAACCTTTCTCTTGGCTCTTTGATCAAAGGATGATCAATCGTGAAAAGTGCTAAAATAATAAGCACTAAAATAAGAAATTTTTTCATAGCACAATAATCTTTGATCTAAATAAATACGGTATAGGTGCAAGTTTAATAAAATGGTCGTTTTAAAAGCAAGCAGATAAGATTAAATAATTAAAACGTCGTATTTTCGATCAATCCCTGAAATTTTCTATAGATTGAGTATAATGCTCTATAGATTTAAAGTTTCAGAAATCTTTGAACGTAATGAGATGTATTCTGATTTGCTTATTGGCACAGAGAATCTCTTACTGCAAACATATGTTTGAGTATTATTTCCTAGTGGCGTTGAGGAATTTTAATGGATAAACAGATTAAGGTTAAAAATATCCCAACGGAAGTAAAAATCCAGAAACCGGAAAACGCTTCCCTCGATGATAGATTTAATCCACGTAACCGTATTTATGTCCGAGCTGTAACGGGTTTACACCAATTGTTAAGACAACGGATTGGTTTTGTCGGCATGCTTGCATTTATGCTACTACCTTGGATTAACTTCCACGGTCAACAAGCTGTGTTGTTCGATTTGGTAGGGCAAAAGTTTAACATTTTTGGTTTAACGCTTTGGCCACAAGATCTGACTATCCTTGCTTTCATTCTCATGTTGGCGGCGTTTGCCTTGTTCTTAGTAACTACTTTCTATGGACGGGTTTGGTGTGGCTATACTTGCCCGCAAACCGTTTGGACCTTCATTTTTATTTGGTTTGAAGAAAAATTCGAAGGCAGCGCAAATCAACGTAAGAAACTAGATCAACGCCCAATGGACTTTGATAAGTTTTGGCGCAAAAGTGCTAAACACGGCAGCTGGTGGTTATTCTCGCTTTATACCGCATTTACTTTTGTAGGTTACTTTACGCCAATCCGTCAGCTACTGCCTGATCTGTTTACCCTTGATGCAACCGCGTATTCGTATATTTGTCTAGCCGTATTTGCTGTGTGTACCTATGGTAATGCCGGTTGGATGCGCGAGATTATGTGCTTACACATTTGCCCTTATTCTCGCTTTCAGTCAGCTATGTTCGATAAAGATACTTTTACCGTGAGCTATGACGAAGCACGTGGTGAAAGCCGTGGTCCTCGTTCACGTAAGCAAGATCCAAAAGAGCTCGGCTTAGGTGATTGTATCGACTGTAACTTATGTGTGCAGGTCTGCCCAACGGGGATCGATATTCGTAACGGCTTACAATACGAGTGCATTAACTGTGGTGCATGTATCGATGCGTGTGATGGGGTGATGGATAAAATGAATTACCCACGCGGGCTCATTTCCTATACCACCGAGCGTAACTTAGAAACGCCAGACAACAAAACACATGCACTGCGCCCTAAGTTAATTGGCTATCTAGTTATCTTAGTCGTGCTATCAGGGGCGTTAGTAGCAAATATTGCGATGCGCAAACCGATGGAACTCGATATTATTCGTGACCGTAACCAGCTATATCGTGTTGACTTTAATGGTTTAGTCGAAAACACCTATACACTAAAAGTAATTAACAAAGCTCAACATGAGCAAACCTTTAACATTCGTGTTGAAGGACTCGATAACTTTGAGTACATCGGCAAACAAACATTCACAGTACCTTCTGGTGAATCTTATAATGTGCCACTGTCATTAGTTGTTGATCCTTATGATTTGAAAAAGCCTATGACGAAGTTTGAGTTCGTACTTTCTGTCGATGGTGAGCCAGATGTGCAGATTTCGCAGCCGAGTAACTTCTTTAAGGCGCGATAATTAAGTACACTGAGCGAATGAATAAAAAGCGGGATTTTCCCGCTTTTTTTATATGATGAGGCATTATGAGTAAATTTAGTTTTGTAGACCTTACACCCGATTCAATTCTAGATGCAGTTGAAAGTATCGGTGTTTATGCTGAATCAGGTCTGCTGGCCTTAAATAGCTACGAGAACCGTGTTTATCAATTTAAAGCAGAAGATGGCCATCGTTATGTTGTTAAGTTTTACCGACCAGAGCGTTGGAGTAAGGCGCAAATCTTAGAAGAGCATGCGTTTGCATTTGAGCTTGCCGAGGCTGAAGTGCCGGTTGTTGCGCCTGTTATTATCGAAGGGCAAAGCTTATTTGAGCATAATGGTTATTTGTTTACGTTATTCCCAAGTGTGGGCGGGCGCATTTTTGAAGTTGATAATTTAGATCAACTCGATGTACTTGGCCGCTTAATTGGGCGAATGCACCAAGTAGCTAAGGCAAAGCCATTTGAACATAGGCCTGTAATCAGCTGCGAAGAATACCTTCAGACAGCTAAAGTTCAGTTACAAGCAAGTAACTTGGTGCCAATGGCATTAGAGAACGCCTTTTATACTATTTTAGATTTGGTGATTAAAGAAACCACAGAGCAGTATAAAAATGTTGAAACCATCCGCCTGCACGGCGATTGCCATGCTGGTAATATATTGTGGTCTGGTGACGCGTTAATGTTTGTTGATTTAGATGACAGCCGACAAGGGCCTGCAATTCAAGATCTTTGGATGATGCTCAGTGGCGATCGTAACAACCAACTGTTACAGTTAGACACCTTAGTGGCTGCTTATGAAGAATTTTGCGACTTTGATCACAGCCAATTAAAGTTGATTGAACCACTTAGAGCAATGCGAATGGTGCATTACATGGGGTGGTTGGCAAAAAGGTGGGATGATCCTGCGTTCCCACGGAACTTTTCATGGTTTGCTGAAGACAAATACTGGGAGCAGCAAATACTAGCGCTAAAAGAACAGCTTGCAGCGCTACAGGAAGCACCATTAAAATTATTACCATAAATTTTTAAAGTTAAGAAAGACGAGAAAACAATGTTTAAAAAATTAAAGTTAAGTCTACTCATTTTATGTTTACCTTTTGCGGCCCTTGCTGCTGATTTCGAAGCAGGCAATCAATACGAAGTATTAAAAGTTGAGAAAAGTGCAACACCTCAAGTAACCGAGTTCTTTTCGTTTTATTGTCCACACTGTTTTCAGTTTGAACCGGTCGCAAAAGCATTAACGGCAAGTCTTCCTGAAGGGACTGAATTTGTAAAAAGCCATGTTAACTTTTTAGGTGGTGTATCTAAGCAAACGCAAAGTAACTTAAGCTATGCCTACTTAATTGCTAAGCAACATGGCAAAGGTGAGCAAGTTGCTGATCAAATCTTTAATAGCATCCACAGACAGCGCGCTTTACTAAAAGATATAAAAGACGTGAAAGCATTACTTGCGACCAATGGTATTAGCAACGATGTATTTGACGCTGAAATTGCAAGCATGCCAGTGATTAGTGCTGAAAAAGCGATGCAAGATAAGCAGCAAAAATATTCAGATATGGGCGCCCTTACTGGTGTACCAACTTTTATCGTCAATGATAAATATAAAATTAATTTAAACACCATCAAGAGCCAGCAGATGCTTGATGAGTTAGTCGAATTTTTATTAAAACAATAATTTTGGAGTAAGAAGTAATGATCAAGTTAGTAAAAGCTGTATTAATGGCTGCCACGCTAGGTTTAGCGGCAAATGCCTCAGCTGCTCAATATGAAGAAGGTAAGCATTATGAAACGATTGATGCACGCGCTTCTAAAAAGCCTGAAGTAAAAGAGTTCTTCTCATTCTACTGCCCACACTGTAATAACTTCGAGCCAGTAGTGAAAGAGCTTAAAACACTTCTTAAAGATGGCGTTAAATTCAAAAAGAGTCATGTTGATTTTTCAGGTCCTCGTGACCCAGAAATTCAGACTATCTTAGCGCAAGGTTATGCGACGGCTAATGTGTTACCACAGAAAGACGCGTTAGTAGCCGCTGTGTTTAATCATATTCACGGTAAGCGTGCTCGTATTAACGAACTAGCTGATATGAAAGACATCTTTGTTTCACAAGGTGTGTCGGCTGAAGATTTTGATAAGTACTACAACAGCTTCTCTGTACGTACTATGGCGTCTAAGATGAAACGCGACCAAGAATATTACCAACAAAAAGGTGCTTTAAAAGGCGTTCCAACTTTTATTGTTAATGGTAAATACCGTGTAATCCTAGGTGCGGATTCAGGTATTAGCGATGCGAAGAGCATGGCAGACTTAATTAACTACCTAGCTGATAAATAAGCTTAGTTAGTTGAATTTAATAGAAAGCTCCGTTCGCGGAGCTTTTTTGTTGGTAAAGCAAATGCAAAAACTATTAGTTTCAAGCTGTTTGTTAGGAAATCCTGTTCGTTATGACGGGCAATCGCAAAATTTACTCCATCCTGGTTTAGAAACTCTTAAACAGCAAGGAAGGCTCGTTGCATTCTGCCCTGAAGTAGCTGGTGGCTTACCTACACCAAGGCCGCCTGCAGAAATCAAAGCGGGTAGAGTACTTACCAAAGATGCACAAGATGTCACAGTACAGTTTGCTTATGGCGCAGAACAAGCACTTAAGCTTTGCAAAAAGCAGGGCATTCGCTATGCGCTGTTAAAAGAATCAAGCCCTTCATGTGGTCGCAATACTATTTACGATGGTAGTCATTCAGGAAAGAAAATTTCAGGGATGGGATTAACTGCAAAGCTGTTAACCGACAATAATATAGCTGTATACAGCGAGCAGCAGTTGCCAGCGCTATTTGCTGCGCTGGCAGATTGATTTTATTTACGTTGTAAAAACACACCTGATTCGATGTGGTGGGTGTAAGGGAATTGGTCAAAAATCGCAAAACGTTTTACTTCATGGGTTTTGCATAAGTGATCAAGGTCACGCTCTAAGGTATCTGGGTTACACGAGATATAAATAATATTGTCGTAGTTCGCAACTAGGTCACACGTTAGCGTGTCCATGCCTGCACGTGGTGGATCCACTAAAATTGTTTGGCAGTTATAGCTTTTCAGGTCTATACCATCTAAACGAGAGAAAGTACGTTCGCCTTTCATTGCTTGGGTGAACTCTTCACTCGACATACGAATGATATCTAAGTTCTCAACCTTGTTCTGTGCGATATTGTATTGCGCTGAGTAAACCGATGATTTTGAAATCTCAGTGGCTAATACGCGGTCGAATGAGCCTGCAAGAGCAATCGAAAAGTTACCATTCCCACAATATAACTCCAGTAAGTCATTATTGAGTGGTTGGCAAAGGGCTTGTGCCCACTCTAGCATCTTGATGTTTACTTTAGCATTCGGTTGCGTAAAGCTATTTTCGACTTGTTGATAAATAAGCTCTTTACCGTTTACGTTTAAACGCTCGATAACATAGTCATTACCAATCACTTCTTTTTGCTTACGAGCACGGCCAATAAAATCAATCTTAAACTGTGTGCTCAGTTTTGCTTTAAGCTCTTTAATTGCTTGTAGCCACTGCTCATCTAGTTGTTTGTGATACAACAAGCTAACAAGGATCTCACCACTTAAGCTTGAAAGGTAATCGATTTGAAACAGCTTACGGCGCAGAACTTCATTGTCTTTTAAGTTTTCGATCATCGCTTGCATCACTTCACCCACTAAAGGTGCTGCAGGGTCAAACTCATCAACGCGGATCTTTTCTTTAGTTTGTTGATCAAACATGATGTGAAACAGGTCTTCACCTTCATGCCAAACACGAAACTCTGCACGTTGGCGGTAATGAATAGGATCAGAGCTGAACACTTCTAATTTTTCGACCCCAAAACGTCGAAACTGTGAGATGATGCGCTGCTCTTTCTCACTCAATTGTGCATCGTATTGAGTTGTATCAATTTTTATAACCGCCATGGCTGATTACCTTTTATCTCTTAGCTTTATAACGGCGCTATTGTAGGGAGCGCTGAGGATTTGTCTAGTTTTGTTATTTATTTTAGTGTCGTTTTTTTATACAAAAAACTTAAGTTTTGTGGTTTTTGGCCGATAATGAGTTAACCATAACATGGAGTCGGATCATGAAAATTGGCAACCTAGGCTATATGCCTAATACAAATGTGAATAAATACAATGGTAAACAGGCACTGCAGCAGCCTACCATTCAAAATCGTCAAGATAGTTATCAGCAACGCGGCAGAGAGCTCGCGGCAAAAGTTCTTGATGATAAACTTGCTGAGGCACTAGGTTTACCTAAAGCCGAAGAGAAAAAAGATAAACCCTTGTTCGACTTTGAAGAGATCGTGAAAAACGTACTCGACTTTGTTGGCGGCGCACTTCGTAAAGCAAAAGCCGATGGTGCTGATGATGAAAAACTCAAAGGCATGCTAGGTGATGCACGTAAAGGTGTGCAAATGGGCATCGACGATGCGTATGATGAGCTTAAAGAGTCAGGTATTCTTAACGATGACATCGAAGAGGGTATCGAAAAGTCTAAAGAAGGTATCTTTAAAGGTATTGATGAATTAGAAGAAGACTTGTTCAATCCTAAACCTAATGCGGTTTCAGTAAGCCAAGCTCAATACATCAGTTTAAGTAATAACGCAGAGTACACTTTCACCACCGCTGAAGGTGACGAAGTAAGTATTAGCTTTGCTGATGCATACGAAAGTAAGTCTGCAAGCAGTTATAGCAAAAATGGCGACAACGAAGCCTTTGTCAGTGAGTCTTCGCAATCACGAGATTTATCATTCTCGATGTCGGTCAATGGTGATTTAAATGAGCAAGAGCAGCAAGCTATCAATGAATTGATGGAAGATTTGCAGAGTGTTAGCGAAACATTCTTCTCTGGTTCATTAGAAGATGCCTTTGAACAAGCTAAAGAGCTTAACTTAGGTAACGAGCAACTCGTTGGCTTTACGATGGATCTGAAACAAACCAAAACAGTAGCAGCGATTAAAGGCTATGAAGAATATAAACCAGCCCCTGAAAAAGAAGTTGCTGAGAAAATAGCGCCATTTAATGACGACTTGAAACAGGCGTTTAATAAAGCGGGTGACATTGGTTTGCAAAATGAACTGGCTGGCATCTTACAATGGTTAAACCAAGATAAAGAAGAAGTCAGTAAGCTGGTGGATTATACCAAAGCAATGTTTGAGCAAATGAATAAGCTTCGCTCGGCAACAGAAGAAGAGGCTTAGTCCTTTCTTTCTTTTTATAAAGCTGCATGGCAAACTGCTGACCTTTGATGATCCGAGGTAAGCAGTTTGTCAGTTCATATAATGGTGTTTGATTCTGGTATAGGTGGAACAACCGTACTTGAACAGATCCAAGTATTGATCCCAGATGCTGATTATAGTTATTTTATGGACAATGCTTTATTGCCTTATGGCGCGCAAAGTCAGCAAACGATCATAGCCCGCCTTTTTGCGCTACTACAGTTTATCGAAACAGCAAACTTAAACGTTGATATCCTAGTTATTGCGTGTAATACCGCCTCTACCTCTGCCTTAGAAACTATTCGCCAGCACACAAATATAGAAGTTGTCGGGGTAGTACCTGCGATAAAACCCGCTTGCGCTATAAGTAACAGCAAACATATTGGTTTACTGGCAACACCATCAACCATCAAGAGTCGCTATACTGCAAACTTAATTAGTACTCATAGCCAAGACACACAAGTGAGCTTATATGGCTCAACTGAGCTGGTAGAAATTGCTGAAACACTATTTCATACGCAGAAAATCAATGAAGCAAAGCTTGAGAATGTATTGAGTGATTTAGCGATAGCAGAAGATATAGATGTATTGGTACTTGGCTGTACACACTTTCCATTACTAGCCAGAGCGATTAGTGACTACTATAAACAACAGATCTTCCTTATTGACTCAGGCAAAGCGATTGCTAAGCGCGTTGAAAGTTTAATTGCTCTACGAGGCTTTACTCTTACTACAGATAAAAAAAAGCCGCTGCACTATTATGCAACGGCTCCTATTGGTCATTCGCAATTAAGCGTTGAGCTTATTACGCTGACTGATCAGATCCCTCACGAAAGCTGTTAGCTTCGTTCTCTTGTTTTTGTTTTGCTTCACGCACTTTTAAAGTACGTTGTTGGAATTCGCTATCATTTAATTGATTGATTGCTTTATCTGCATCAGCTTCAGCCATTTCAACAAAACCAAAGCCACGACGTTTACCTGTATTTTTATCTTTTAATAAACGTACATTGAAAACTTTGCCTTGTTCTTCGAATAAAGCACGAACAACACCTTCATTAGCACGATAAGGTAGGTTGCCAACATAAAGTGTTTTTGTTTTTACTTCGGCCTCCTCACTTGACGCTGATGAAAGTGCTGCAATAACTAAAGCACCAATTAATAAGCCTGCACCAAATAGCAATGCTGGGTCTAAAGCTAAGCTTGCAAGTGCGAACTTAACAACCACAAAACCTAAAACAGCAAGAATAACGGAGAAAAGAAAAGATTTTTGATCGGGTAATTTCATTTTGATCTACCAATAAACAAGAAATAAACATTAATTTAACATTGTGAACTTGCTATCTTAACGAGTTAAATGAACATAGCAATGAAATTTGCATTAAATTATGAATATTGGCTTAAAAAACAGCCATAATAGCGACCGTTTTTGCTGTTTTCGGTAAATTTAGTTCGCTTTTTGAGCGAACAGTAAAAAGATCGAAAAAAAGTGTTGATCTGTTTTTGGATCTCCCTATAATGCGACCCCACTGACACGGCGGGCAGCTACGAAAGATGCTGAACAACGTAGCAGAGAGTTAAGTAAAACTTCGGTTTCAAATAATCGAAAGAAAGTTTGAAATTAAGTGTTGACTCGAAAAATTAAGGATGTATTATACGCATCCCTAGCGACAACGTCGCAACGTTCTTTAACAATATAAAGCAATCATCTGTGTGGGCACTCGTACAGATTGAGTTCTAACAGCAGATTCTAGTTCGCTAGATGACGCAAACAAATTTAGAGTCTCAATTGAACTGAGTGACCAACGGAAACAAGTTTACTTGTTTCAGCACAGTCAATTCGATTCGAAAGAATCAAAATTCAGAATTCATTGAGCACGAAACTTCGGTTTCAAAAAACTTTTAATTGAAGAGTTTGATCATGGCTCAGATTGAACGCTGGCGGCAGGCCTAACACATGCAAGTCGAGCGGTAACAGAGAGTAGCTTGCTACTYTGCTGACGAGCGGCGGACGGGTGAGTAATGCTTGGGAATATGCCTTATGGTGGGGGACAACAGTTGGAAACGACTGCTAATACCGCATGATGTCTACGGACCAAAGTGGGGGACCTTCGGGCCTCACGCCATAAGATTAGCCCAAGTGGGATTAGCTAGTTGGTGAGGTAATGGCTCACCAAGGCGACGATCCCTAGCTGGTTTGAGAGGATGATCAGCCACACTGGGACTGAGACACGGCCCAGACT
>NZ_LJTB01000022.1:0-21474 GCF_001306895.1 Pseudoalteromonas sp. UCD-33C
ATATTGTTCATCTACAAGTTACCTAACTAGAACGCTTTATGCAGTGCTTTCAAGAGCCCAAAAGTATAGGGCTTACCGAAATAAGAGAGCGTTAACTATGCTATTAAAAGAAAAGTTAGTCATTTTATTAGGTGTGATTTGGTTCTCATTAGGAATGATCTTTGTTATCGGTTTCGAGCCAATTGAAAAATTTTTAATATGCCTAGGCATCTTTGTATATTTTTATAGATATATATATGCTTTTATTCTTAATAAAATAATATATGCCCCTTATACAGGTCAGAAGATCCCTTCTGTGCCTGAAAACAAAATATTGAGATTAGTATTATTTTTTCTTGGAATTTTTGTTTGCACTGGATCAACTTTCTTTGTTGGTTAGGATGGAGTTACGAGGAACATAGCAAAAAAGCGTTGCCATAGTGCAACGCTTTTTTGTTTTTAACTAGAAAGATTAAACCCCGTGTCTACTTTATCGGGGTCAGATCACAGATCAGACGGCTGACGGCTGACGGCTGACGGCTGACGGCTAAACCCTAACTAATTCCTAAATATTTATGTACTTGAACCGATAAACGCCAATTCTTTGCAATACAGGTTTCAATGGCAAGTTTAGTTGCTGAGGTTTTTTGGCTAATTGGTTGTAGATACACTAAACGCGGATTCACACCTGTTTTTAAGAATAAATCTTCGAGCTCTTCTACATGCTTTTGCATTGCCACTGGGTGTTTAATCTCATCAGCACGCTGCATTGCACTGCGTAATACTTTATAGCCACCACGCATATTAATTTTTGGTGATACAGTCACCCATGTCTGCTCAGGGACTAAAATCTCAAATGTACCGCTGGTTTCAATTTGAGTCGAATAGCCATTTGCGTGTAATAATTCACACACTGGATTTAGGTCGTACATGCAAGGCTCACCACCAGTGATCACCACATGCTTTGCGTTGTAGCCTCGCTCTATAAATAGCGCTAACACTTGCTCAGCTGTTGCTTCAGCCCAATGATCTGAGTCTGCTTTTTTCTCAACGGTGTCATCAAGTGACACTTTATATACGTTATCAACGTCCCATGTTTGTTTTGTATCACACCAAGCACAGCCCACAGGGCAGCCTTGTAAACGTAAAAAGATTGAAGGTGTACCCGTAAAACTCGCTTCACCTTGAATTGTTTCAAACACTTCGTTAATTTTGTACAAAAGACATCTCACTTACGACGCAACGGTATAAAATACATACCATCAAAAAAACCAAAAACACGCGCAAAAATTGTTATTTAGGCCCGAGCCGTGTAGTATATCGCGCCCTGAAGTAAACCTCTATCAAAAGTAAGAGCAAAACAGATATGACGCAAAAAGTAGTTGTGATTTATTCCGGCGGTATGGACTCATTTACCGTATTAAATAAAGCCCTGCAACAAGGCCACGAAGTGTATGCCCTGTCGTTCGACTACGGCCAGCGTCATGTTAAAGAGCTTAAAGTAGCTGCTCAAGTATGTGAAAAGTTAGGTGTTTCTCACAAGATTGTTGATATTTCAGCGATCAACCAGTTGATTGGTGGCTCATCACTAACTGATGATATCGAAGTACCAGAAGGTCACTACGAAGAAGAAAGCATGAAGAGCACAATTGTGCCTAACCGCAACATGATTTTACTATCACTGGCTGTGGGTTATGCGGTGTCTTTAAAAGCTAGTAAAGTTTATTACGGTGCCCATTCAGGCGATCATGCAATTTATCCAGACTGTCGCCCTGAGTTCGTACAAAAAATGGATGATGTTTGCCGTATTGCCAATTACGACGCTGTTGAAATTTTCAGCCCGTACTTAAACAATACCAAAATCGACATTTTGACAGACGGTTTAAAAATGGGTCTTGATTACAGCCAAACATGGACCTGTTACAACGGCCGCGACAAAGCCTGTGGTAAATGTGGTGCTTGCCAAGAGCGCTTAGAAGCCTTTGCTTTAAATAACGTTACTGACCCTATCGAATACGAATAACCTTATTTAAAATGGGGCAGATTAAGTTTACAAGGCGAGTTTAACTCGCCTTTTTTGATTGTGTTTGTTGAATCAGATTTAACAGTTCTGCTGTGGCAGTTGCATCAGCTAACGCTCTATGATGATTCGTTAAATTCAATTCAAAATGTGCCGCTAAGTTACCGAGCGAATATGACTTAAGCTTTGGAAATGCCTTGCGTGATTCAACTACGGTACATAGCTTTGGCATTTTAAAGCCCTGCCCGATTGCACTGTACTCTTTGCGAATAAAGCCGTAATCAAAATTTACATTATGGGCAACAAATACGCTGCCTTTTAATAGTGAGCGCAGTGTATCGGCAACCTCTGCAAAGCGTGGCGCATCACGAACCATAGCGGCGTTTATCCCCGTTAACTTGGTGATAAAAGCAGGAATACTGCGCTCAGGATTGATTAAACTCGCCCATTGTTTAATTACTTCGCCCGCTTGTAACTGCACAACGGCTATTTCAGTAATTTTATTATTACCTTGTACGCCACCGGTGGTTTCTATATCCACCACACTATAAATTCGATTCGGATCATTAAACCAATTTACCGCAACGATATTCACTGCAAAGCCATGTTGCTTTAATACCTCAATACTGACAAGTTGGTTGCGTCTTAGTTTGTCGCCAGGGGCTTTCACTTCTTCAAAGGTGAGCTTATCCCCTTTAAGCACCATCAAGTCTGGGTAGCCGTCTTTGAGCTGCTTAAAGGTTTTTGTCATTTGTAGTAAATGCGCTTTTAAATTTTCAAGCGGGCTGTGTTTTATTAATACCTCTAGCGGCTCTAACATATCGCTGTGCCACACAAACACAGCGTTAGGGGCTTCATAAAACTGCCCCACGTTTTTGCAAACATATTTATATAAGGCTTCATTACTAGTGAATTTTGCAAGCTTTTGCTCAATTTGTGTTTGTTGAACTGTGTAAAAACAATCAGCCAGCAACACCTTTGGATAAAGATCAAATTCATTACATGGCGGGTGCGGGGTCTCTATAAAGAGTTCTTGCCAGAACGTTAAGGTAAAAAAACTCAACCAAAGATTATTCTCGGTAAAAAATACTGTATTACCAAGCTGCTGATAATGCTCGCACACTCCTTGCTCTACATCGCCACGGTAAATGTCATCAATCTCTAATTGATGCTCTGTATCGATGAGCATTTGTGTTAGGCGTGAGCGTTGTTGCTTGTTATATTTACGCTGTAAAAAGTCCTCTGCAAAATACAAAATGCCATCATCTAATGGGTCTAGAATAACTTGTTCAAGCTTTTGTTCTACCCAGCTTTTATCACCTTGTTTGTAACGCTGGCGAATTGCTAGCTCTTGCGCTTCACTGCTACCTTCACAGTGCTCAAGTAATTCAAATGCAAATGCTAAGTCATGATCTTTAAGCTGCTTGTATAAGCGGATCAATAACTTGTTTTTGATACTCTGGGCTAATTCATCTTCAGAGTTAATGGCTAAAAGCGCTTGGGCTAAGTTTTGATACTGTAATTCTGACTCGCTTTCTTTGAACTGCATTCGCAGCTTATTTAATTGGTAATGCGTTTGTGCTTCGGCGAGTGTTTGAAAACGAGAGATGCTTTCACTGACATCACCACGCACTTTTGCAATTCCCAAATCACGCATCACAAAACGATTTTGATGATTGATATCACCGCCACTTAGTCGGCCGCTATGTAAAAATTCAAAGTATTCATAATACTGACTTCGGCTATTGACCACGAACTGACTAAACAACGACTCTAATTCACTGTGGTTGCGATCAATATGCTCTTTACACAGTTGGGTTAAGCGCTGTTTACTGGCTGACTTTTTGTAATCAGGTTGAGTTGCCATTAACTCATCATTTGCTAATAAGGTTAACAGGGTTGGTTTGGTTAAATGCTCAAGCAATAGATCTAATTCATCGCTGCTAGGATGTGCCACCAGCCCTTGCTGTTTTAGCTTAAAAATAGCACCGTGCAGATTAGGGATCTCTTCATAATTTAATGATGACAAAGCAACGATTTTTGGCTTTCGAGAATAAATACGCAGCAAAGTACATAAGCTTTGCTCATCAAGCTGAAGGAGTTTTTCAAGAAATGTCTGCTGCTCTTCTTTAAGCAGATGCCTGCACTGAGATTGAATAAATTCAGCAAGCTCAAAGAAGTGACTTAAATAATATTTTGCTGGTAATTGTGTTTTCATAGCCAAACCCGACACTGTATATAAGTACAGTATCAGGTATTAGCTAATTGATTTCAATGTTTGCGGTTATTTAACTTTTAAAATACCCACAATTGCGCAAATTGCGCCCCCAACCATACCGAGCCAAGCTTCAATTGGTGTATCACCACTAAACGTGCGGCTAATTTGCGCACTTGCAGAGTCATACACGTTATATCCCCATACGGCTAGCGCCACACCAATAACGATTAAAGCAATACCTATAATTTTTCCCATCGTGTTGTTCCTTATTGTTATTAATTTCTTTTTGATAACCTCAGTGTTGCACACATATTAAACACCTGCAAAGCCTTAAGAAATAATCAAACTAAAGGTTATGTTTTGCCCACTTAACGACACCTGAAGTTCAGCGTCAATTGCTTTACTTAACGCTTTGGCAATAGATAAGCCTAACCCAAAGTTATCATTAGAGGTTCTGGCACTGTCTTTTTGCCAGAGTGGATCAAATAACTGGCTCAAATCGTCTTCTGTTAAAGGTACTTTTAATTCATTTGTAACAGAGAATTGCAGCTTATCCTCTTTAGTCAGTAGCGTGCTTACAGTTACATCACTCTTGTCGGGGCTATATTGCTTTGCGTTATTTACAAGGTTGGTGATGATTGATTCAAGGGCAAATAAATTACTGACAATGGCAGGAGTATCATCTTGAAACTCAAACTTAATTCGCTCTAAATCATGTTTTTCTAAGGTACGTAAAATAACCTGGTTTAAATCACATGCATCTTGCTTTGGGAGTGCTTCATCACTGTATTTATGCAGTAATAATAAGTTTGACACAATGCTCTTTAAACGCTGGCTAATTTTTAGCACTTCGGGTTTAAAGTCTGCCTCAAACTCTTTTTCATTTGGAAAACGAATGGCCACTTCAGCCATATTAATAAGCTCAGCTATAGGCGTTTTTAACTCATGAGCAATATCCGAGGTTAAGCGTCTTTCACGAAAATAAAGCTGGCGGTTTTCCCGTATAAAGGCATTTAAGCTATCAACAATGGGTTGCAGCTCTTTAACAGGCTCTTTTATTGTTATCACTGCACTTTTATCCGCGATACTAAGCCTACTAATATCCCGGTTTAGTTTATTCAGCGGCGCTAAAGAACTGTCGACCGATTTACGCACAAATAGACGAATGAATACAATTACTGACACAGTAGAAACAACAAAAATAACGTCGATGAGCCATAAAACAAAGTCAACTTCTTCTGATGAAGCCGCATAAGCTAAGGTTATGGGTTGTTGCAAAGAGGTGTTAACGCCTTCAATAAAGTCTTCATCATCGTCTAGGTCTAAAGGCGGTATAAAGCGAGTATAAATAACCCGCCCATTGCGACCATCAGGTAACTCGGTATTGATGATTTTTGTCTCGCCAAGCTTTATTTTCTCTAGAGGTAGGTTCTTTTGTGAGAAAAGGTGCAAGCTTTCTGAACGCGCAAACACGCCAGACTGCGACCAAATTTGAAAATACTCAGTTTCTGTACTGCCAGAAAACTCAGGCATGAATTGCCCTGAAAAATCAAAATCAATTTCTTCTTCGTCAATATCAATCAATGACATAAGCATGCCGGCTTTTGATTTCAAACCACGATTAAATTCGTTATCAATCCAACTATCAACGGCGATATCGGTAGCAACTAAAATACTCAGCACTAGCCCAGTTATAGTAATCGATAATGTGGTTACTAACTTACTGCGAATTGATTTCATTATTTTCCTTGAATGATATAACCAAAACCACGCTTAGTTTGAATAGGTAACTCGCTACCTGCTGCCCTCACCTTTTTACGCGCCGATGATAAATGTGCTTCAATGGAGTTTTTTGAAACTAAGTCATATTGCCCAGCAATATAGGTACTTAACTTTTCAGCTGTGATCACTTTGTTTTGATTACTAAACAAGCACTCGACTATTTTATATTCGTTAGGGGTTAAATCGATAACGGTGTCGTTAACTTGCAAAAGTTTTAATTGTAAATTTAAAGCCAAGTTATCAATGCGGATCACATCACTGATTGTTTTCAGGCCGCCGCGACGCATTAAATTTAATAACCGTGCATGCAGCTCATCAAACGAAAATGGTTTGGTCAGGTAATCATCCGCCCCGGTGAGTAGTCCTTTTACTCTATCTTCTGGTTCTTGCTTGGCAGATAAAATAAGCACACGAACGTCGAGCTGCTTTGCTCTTATGGTTTGTAATAACGTAATGCCATCAATACTGGGTAACATAATGTCGAGTATGATTAACTCGTACTCACCAGTCATTGCCATACTCAAACCTTCAGCGCCATCGCCGGTTTCATCAATAGTAAAACCTAGGTTCTCAAGACCAATTCGTAGACTACGTCTTAATGACACCGAATCTTCTATAATCAACAATTTCATATGTTACTCATTTAGCTGAAAACCGCTTTAGTGTCATCAGGTTACGCTTTGAATCTTAAGATTCACTTAAGATTTACTGAAGTTTTTCTAGTTTAGAAAATATTAAGATTACCATAAGGATTTCTTAAGTTTCGATTCCTAGTATTGCCGTAGTTTCGATTAAGTAAGTACGACTATGACAACAAAACTTTCTGTTTTAAAACCTTTGTTCCGTTTTTCATTAATTTTAATGTCAGTTTTTATACTGTCGAGAATAGCCTTGCTTGTATGGCAACACCAAAGGTTAGCTGATGGCGATAGCCTAGCCGTTTTATTTGGCGGCTTAAGAGTCGACTTAAGCAGTTTAGGCTACTTGTCAGCCTTGGCTGTTTTAATGTTAGTCGCTGATGTGCTTTTGCGCAGCAAAACCACTTTTTTTCAACAAGTTTTTACTCTTTATAGCAGCATAGTTGTGACTTTAATCGTGGTTGTTGAGGCTTCGACTCCCGCGTTTATTACCCAGTACGATGTGCGGCCAAATCGCTTATTTGTCGAATACCTAGACTACCCTCAAGAAGTCTTTTCTATGCTATTACATGGCCACCTATTTGCCATGATAAGCACCTTAATTATTGCAACGCTTAGTTGTGTATTTACGTATCGTTATATAAATGCAGCATTTAGCAAACAGCAAGATGCTAAAACGGTAAGCCAAGTGGTGATACTCGTTACTACTTTATTAGTTTGCTTAATTAGCGCAAGAGGCACTGTCAGCCATCGCCCGTTAAACCCTGCATTAGTGTACTTTTCAAGTGACTCACTAGTTAACTCCTTGGCCCTTAATTCAACTTACAGTGTTGCATTTGCTATTAAGAATATGGGCAATGAAAAAAATGCCAGTAGTTTATACGGTACCATGCCACGTGATGAGATTTTACAAACAGTAAAGCAAGCAGCCTATAAACGGCAGTTTATCACTGAGAAAATCCCTACCCTTGCCAACAACACACCTTTTAACACAGGCAAACAAAAGAATTTAGTGATCATTTTAGAAGAAAGCTTAGGCGCACGCTTTGTTGGCGAACTAGGTGGCATAGGTGTGACTCCTGAGCTCGATAAGCTTTATCAACAAGGCTGGGGGTTTGATAACTTATACGCCACTGGCACACGCTCTGTTCGAGGGATTGAAGCGGTAACAACCGGGTTTACCCCATCACCTTCGCGCTCGGTGGTCAAACTTTCTAAATCTCAGCGTAACTTTTTCTCACTTGCTGACGTATTAACCCGCACAGGCTATACCACCCAGTTTATTTATGGCGGTGAAAGTCATTTCGATAATATGAAAAGCTTTTTCTTAGGCAATGGCTTTAGCGATATTGTCGATATTAATGACATGCAAAACCCTGAGTTTATTTCGTCATGGGGAGCAAGCGACGAAGACTTGTTCAATCAAGCTGATATAGAGCTAAGTGAGCTAAATAAATCGGGCAAACCATTTTTCAGTCTTGTGTTTACCTCAAGTAACCACGACCCATTCGATATTCCAGAAGGTAAAGTAACACTGCCTGAAGGCCACGATCCAGAAAACTACAAACGCGATCTAGCAATCAAATATGCTGATTATGCTCTTGGTAAATTCATCGCGAAGGCAAAAACGCAAGATTACTGGCAAGACACCATCTTTTTAGTGGTTGCAGATCATGATGTGCGCGTGTTTGGATCAGAGCCTGTACCGCTTAAATCTTTCCACATCCCTGCTGTGATCCTAAATAGTGATATGGATGCAAAGCGCGATACTCGCTTAGTCAGCCAAATTGATTTACCTGTTACTTTGTTATCGTTATTAGGTGTTGAGCAAGCAACCCCCATGCTTGGTTATGATTTAACCCAACAATACCCTGTTGAGCGCGCCATGATGCAGTACTACGACAACTTTGCTTACGTAGAAAATGGTGAAGCCGTGATCCTGATGCCAAACCAAAAAGTAAGCTATTGGCGCTACGACCCTACAAGTAAAACGCAAGTAGCCATCGATAACACAGATAGCAGCGTTGAGCTTGCCAAAAAAGCCCTGGCTCACGTCTTATTTAGCAATTTAGCTTATGCCGAACAGCTGTATCGCTTACCAAATAAATCGTAGCGATGAGGAATAATTATGAGCACGCAAATCAAACAACTCCTTACTAATAAATGGCACGTTAGCTACAGTCAATTTGTCTGGCTGGTGTCGTTGTACTTGGTTATTGCATTTAATGGCCTGTTTTTATTTAACATGCTTGAAGCAGCCAGCAAACCTGAACATGTCAATTGGTTATTTATAGCAAGCGTACCGTTTTTCTTATTAGCATTGACGGCAATGGTGTTAAGTTGGTTATCGTTAATCACCTTCGTTAAACCCGTGCTTTTAACAAGCGTCGTGGTTTCATCGTTGTTGTTTTATGCAACCTTAAATTACGGTGTAATCTTTGATAAAAGCATGCTGCAAAATATCTTAGAGACAAATTCAGGTGAGGCATTTTCATACCTCAATGTACAAGTTATCGCTTTTATTACTGTGCTAGGCGTACTCCCTGCTTACTTGTTTTCTCGCTTTGAAATTGTCGGAAACTTTCGTGTTCGTCTTAAAAGCTTTGCGCTTCTTAACGTTACAGCGTTTTTTGCTGTAGCTGTTATTGCCGTTCCTTTTTATAAAGATTACGCCTCTGTAGGTCGTAATAATCGTCAATTAACCAGCTACATTACCCCCTTTGCATTTTACACTGCGGGCTATAAGTACCTGCGCGATAATTATTTTTATCCACCTCTACCATTTAAAGTCTTAGATAAAACACCGCACCTATTAGCTAAGCAACAAAGTTCACTGACGATTATGGTGGTAGGTGAAACAGCGCGTGCAGCAAACTTCTCACTGCAAGGTTACGACAAGCCAACTAATCAATATACCCCTAAACTTGGCGTTAAATATTTCAGTGATGTTAGTTCATGTGGCACCGCAACGGCCATTTCTGTACCTTGCATGTTCTCGCGCTTAGACCGCAATCACTATGATTCACGCATCGCGCAAAGCCAAGAAAATGCCCTAGATATCATTCAACGAAGTGGTGTCGAAGTAACGTGGATTGATAACAATAGCAGCTGTAAAGGGGTTTGCGTACGGGTAAACTCAGAAACGGTAGAACCAACAAAGAGCAACCCACTTTGTGACGGACGCTATTGTTTTGATGAAGTACTGGTTGAAGAGTTAGCTGCAAAGCTTGCCAAAAGTCATGCGAAGCACCAATTAGTTGTACTACATATGATTGGTTCACATGGACCAACCTACTATCGACGCTATCCAGAAAAAGACAGCAAATTCTTGCCTGATTGCCCACGTAGCGATATCCAAAACTGTAGCAGTGAGCAACTTACCAATACATATGATAATACCATTGCTTATACCGACCTAGTGCTGAGTAAACTTATTAATTTACTGCAAAGCAGTAAGGCGAATGACAAAGCCCTACTGTATGTTTCAGATCACGGTGAATCACTGGGTGAAAAAGGCTTGTACTTACATGGCTTCCCGTATGCATTAGCACCTAAAGAGCAAACTCAAGTGCCTATGCTGTTTTGGAGTAATAAACTAGCCGATACCCGCTTTAATCAATGTATCGAACAGCAGCGTAACCATGCTTTTTCACACGATAACATTTTTGACACCCTGCTTGGCTTAACCCATGTACAAAGCACTGAATATCACCCAGAGCAAGATATCTTTAATGCTTGCTCAACTCAAAGCTAACGAAATAGAGACTTCATACTATGCAATTTGATAGCACTAACAAACCCATTGGCATTAAACGTATTCGCCTCGCATTCAAAAACTCCCAACGAGCATTCACGTGGTTAGCAAAGCATGAGTCTGCTTTTAAACAAGAGCTGATACTGTTAATCCTTGCAATAGCAGTGGTTTTTGTCTGGCAGATTAGCCTGTATGAAAAAATCATGCTGCTTGTATCTGTGCTATTTGTGATGTTTGCTGAAGTCGTCAATACGGCAATTGAAGCCGCCATAGACCGAATAGGCCTTGAAATTCATCCATTATCAGGCCTAGCTAAAGACTTAGGATCCGCAGCCGTACTGATTGCTCTAACAATTTGTGCGTTGGTATGGGGCGGCGTGCTTGTTAATAACCTATGCTAACTCGCTTTTTTATCATCAGGGGTGTCATTACAAAGTGCACAGTGGCGCCCTTTAGATGAATGATATAAACGGGTTGCGATAAAAATGGCCGTTGCAATAAATGACCAAAGTAGCGCAAAGCCTAATGCGCTCATTGTCTCGTGACCTTTTAGAATTTCCACCATAAATAACAAAATTGCCACCAGCGTAAAAACTTTAGTGGTTCTTAGTATCCAAAATTTTGTACCCACAACTTACTCCTTTATAAGAGGCTCCTTAGAAAGGATAAGTGTAGTTCAAAACAAGAAAAACAACCTAAAAACTTGAAGCAGGCTCAGACAATATCTGTACATTATTTTTAAATACCTCTAAAAGCCCCGGCGGTGAGTGCTCAGTACCAAGCACGGTAACATGACAGACATAACGATAACCGTTGTTAGTAAAGGTGTAAAAATGATTGCCCCCACTGCCATCAAAACTTAACGTACCGCCGGTGATCACAAGGCTTGGCTCATCTTGCATAGATTGATCTGTTTCCCATGCTGCATAGCGGTAATGATTACCTGCCAGTTCATCGATACGAATTAAATGCTGTTTTGTTTGCCACGTTAGTATCGGCTTTGTAAATTCACGAAGGCTTTTGTGTAATACTTGTTTTTGCTCGTCAATCAGCACTTCGCGTTGTGCTTTTTCTGACTCTGATTCATAAGGCACAGCCCAAATAGAGCCATCAAAGTCTAACCACAATTTGCCTGAATCAAACATAATGCCGCGCCAACCCATCATTTCCCAATCATGGCGAATATTTGAGTTCACGATTTTTTCAACAAACTCTTTATCAAAAATTTGCTCAAAGTTTTCTATAAGCATTTGTTCATTTTCAATTCCTGGTAGCGGCTCTTTACGCTGCAGTGGATAATGCACTCGCTTGGCAATGGCAGCTTTATCACCCGACTTAAAGGCCGCAACCACAGGTTTGACAATTTTTATGTGTTTTGTTGCGGCAAAACTACTGAATGCCATCAACAAAAGGAATAGATAAACGCTGTGCTTTAAAAACTTCATCAATTACTCTACTACCAAATCAAACACAACATTGACACTTGCTCTGAAGGTAATCGATTCTTGTAAATACTTACCTTCTGGTACGGTATTAATACGTGAGCCCGTGACCATAATTCGTTCTATATTTGTGTTGCTACCATAGCCAAAGTGACTACCTACCTCTTGCGATTGAATACTATACACCCGACCAAGTTTCGCTTCGAATGCGCTTGCAAGGCTACTTCCCTGCTGTTTGGCATTCGCAACTGCTTTATCAAGAGCTGCTTGCTCGTAATCTGAGGCTTTGGTTGATAAAAGTTGAATGTGCTCAATTTGATTGACACCCACTTTAAGCGCAAAATTTAAAAATCGGTCCAAAAGAGAGAGTTGTTTAAGGGTGACTTTAACCTTACGCGTGGCTCGAAAACCATCTTTAACATGGTTATCGTTTTCGTCATAGCGCATATTGGGCTCTACAAATATCCGCCCCGCAGAGATACTTTTTTCGTCTATAGAGAAATTATTTAAGCCCGCCAGGAGTTCATTTACTTGAGCATCGACTTGCTGCTTAGCCTGCACACTTTCGCTTTTTACAGCTTCAAACTCTAACGTGATATCAGCCCTGTCGGGGGCGGTACGCACAACAGCCTCACCTTTAACAACAATATGGCGATTATCCGGCAGACTTGTTGCAGCCATTGCAGAGCTGGTACATAAAACCAGTGGTAACAAAGATTTAAGCATCATAACCTCTCCCTAGAAAAAGCTATGATGCCTTGCCTGAGCAAAAATGTACACTCAGTTCAGCCGTTACTGCGGATAAATTTTAGGTACCTCTTTACTCTAAATACATCATTAATTTGTTGCTTTATGAACGCCCAGATTGGCCAAACGTTAGGATTTGCCTGTTTGTTCTTACCCAAACGCGTTAATTGATACTTTACCATTGCCATATTCGCAACCGAGGCAAGTGGTTTATTCTTCCAGGTAATTGCTGCAAGTTCTGGTGTAACGTGTGAGCCATTTCGCCACTTATCAACTAATGCTGGCTCAATTGCAAGTGCTGTCGCAATACCGACCATATCGACGCCTTCTGCAATAACCTGATCTGCCACTGATTTACGTTTAATGCCACCTGTGATCATAATTGGCATCGTCGCAATTTCACGAATTTCTTTAGCAAACTCTAAAAAGTACGCTTCACGAGCCAACGTTCTGCCATCCCGTGCACTGCCTTGCATTGCTGGCGCTTCATAACTACCACCTGAAAGCTCAACTAAATCAACATTTAACTCACCTAGCATAACAACCACTTGCTTGGCCTCGTCAAGAGTAAAACCACCGCGTTGAAAATCAGCTGAGTTTAGTTTTACCGCAACCGCAAAATGCTCACTCGTTGCGGCTTTAATTTGCTTAACAATTTCAATTAACAATCGAGCGCGATTAGCAAGGCTTCCACCCCATTGATCACTTCGCTTGTTAGTTAAAGGAGATAAAAACTGGCTCAATAAATAGCCATGCGCCGCATGCACTTCAACACCCGAAAAACCAGCTTTTTCGGCTAATGTCGCTGTTTTTACAAACCGTGTGATGATGTCTTGAATTTTGGCTTCATCCATCGCTTTAGGTGCCGAGAAGTAACTCGACATTTTACCCATGTCCATTTCCACTGCTGAAGGCGCCCATGTTTGCTGCTGCAAACTTGCTGGCATTTGTCGGCCAGGATGATTAATTTGCAGCCAGAACTGTCCACCATTTGCCTGCCCTATTTTTGCCCACTGCTGAAATAAAGCTAGGTGTTTATCATTTTCTAATACCACTCCACCTGGGCCTGTCATCGCTTTACTATCAACCATAACATTGCCCGAAATAATAAGCCCTACACCACCGTCAGCCCATGCTTTATACAAGTTAAAAAGCTGAGTTGATGGAAGTAAATTTGCATCAGCTAGGTTTTCTTCCATCGCTGCTTTTGCAACACGATTTGGAATAACAGAACCATTCGGTAATTTAAGTTCAGAAAATAAGGTCATAACAGTCTCCATAGTTGGGAATGTCAAAACTATAAGCTTAAAGTAAACTTTAAGGTCAATAGCTATTTGTCATTTTTTAACCCCATTTGTGTCAGAACACGTTTAGCATTATCTGCACAATCCATATCATCTGGCTTTGCATCAATTTCTGCGAGGATCGCTGTTAAGCGCTGTTTATTTTCGGCTAACTTTGCTTGTAATTGCTCGATATCCATCACTTTTTGTTTTAATGCATCAATAAGGTGAGCATGTTGCCAACCAGATAAATCCGCCGGTAACAGTGCTTTTAATTCATCTAGGCTAAAACCGGCTTGTTGCCCACTGACTATTAAGTTTAAAACGACTTCAGCTTCTTCAGGATACGAGCGATAGCCATTTGCTTTACGCTCAACCATTTTTAGTAAACCAATATCCTCATAAAAACGAATTTTAGACGCGCTAAGACCCGTTCGTTTTGCAAGCTCACCTATTTTCATTGTGTAACTCCTGTCTAGGGTTTAGCTTTAAAGTATGTTGGTGCATATAACGCACTTTGAAAATCAGGTACGTACTCATATTTGATCATACTGCCTAAATCAAGTGAGCGAATAAACTGTGATAATTCTCCCTGACGCAGCTCAAGGCTTACATCTTCATCAGATGTGCTTGATGCATAGCGTAAATATCGATTATCCGCATAGCCCGTTGTTAACTGCCCTTGTTGATTGTGATTCATAAAACTATTTCGAACAAATTTCTCATCGGTTGATTCATCGCTTAGCTTTTTACCTGTGATGATCACATCAGGCTGATTGGTGGCATTATCAAATAATGAAAACGTAAGTGTCTTAGGAGTATTTTTATAGCTAATTTTAGTGGTCCATTTAGGTAGATTATAGCCCACTACACCACGCACTCTCGCGAGCTCTGTATCAACGGGTAGCTTTAAAACAACACCCCAAAAGTCATCATTCCATTGGTTATTAAGTAACGAAATAACGCCTAAATTCCACGAATCTGGCTTGGTGGTGATCACTGAAATGGCTAGCTCATTGTATGTATCATTATCGCAGTAATGATAAGCATAAGCCGTTATTGCAACTAACCCTCGCCCTGGCCATAAACTTATTGGCTCAACATGCTCTAAAACACTGGCTGGGATCAATGAGGTTAATACATCAAGATCCGCGCTGAATACTGCAGTAATTTTACTGTTCTTATAGTAAAAATTTGGTGAGTAAGACTCAAAGCCCATGTCTACTTTTTGCTTTTTTATGGTTTTAAACCATGACAAATCAACACTGGGAGCCTGCTCAGCTATCACTGATAATGGGGGGTTAGAGCGATATTGGTCATACAAACCACCTTCAACAACAGGCACTTTTTCACCTGCCAGCTCAATTGTTTTAGTAGCGCTTTCTACGTAACTTGTTGTTAGTAATGCAAGCAATAAGATTAGGTTTTTGATAGTTGTCATTTTGCACCTCGTTATTCATTAAGATACAAAAACTCTAACTTTAAAGCTCACTTTAAGGTCAAGATAAAAAAAGCGAGTGATGATAACTCACCACTCGCAAACTCATCGAAGTTAAGATGATAGGAAATAAACGCTAATTGGCTTTAACTTGCCATCGCATTGTCGACGTAATCTTCGACCATATCGGCAAAATCTTGATCAACAATACCCAGCTCTGCAAAGCACTGCTCTTTAATTTTGAACCACTCGCTCGAATACTGTTGGTGGCGGGCATAGTCCACAGCACTCTCTGCACATTTTAAGATGGCGTACGCCATACGTTGTTGTTCATCATTGTTTTGCTCTAAAAAGTGCGTGTTATGATGATTTAAAATAACGTGACAAAGTGGCTTAGGTAGGTGCCAAGATACCGAAATAAAATAGCCAATCACCGCGTGGTCGCACTGATAACGTGCTTGTTCTAGGTCGGTAATCGCATACTCTTTAGCTAAATTTGCTTGCTTAAGAACCTCAACATAATCTTTAAATTTTAATGCCATAGCCGCAATACCGACATTATGAAAAAGCCCTAATGAATAAAGTTCGTCCACTGGCATTAATGACTTATAACTGTTACCAAGCTGCACACAGGCATTCGCAACTTCAACTGACTCATCCCAAAAGCGCTCTAAGCTAATACAGGCATTGCCTTTAAAATTTTGCTTAAGCAAGGCCAAGGTTACTAGCCGATTAAGCTGATCTAAGCCTAAAAACATCGCCGCTTGGCGTATATCACTAATGGTGCGTTGTAAACCAAACACCGGGCTATTTATTGTTTTTAATAATAAAGCTGAAAGACTGATGTCTCTTGATATTAGCTGAGCTATTTTATCTAAGCTTGCATCCGACTTTTGCATTTCATCAGCAATTTGGCTCAATAGTTCAGGTTTTGGTGGAATATGAAAACCGCGTTCAAGCGAAACTAGGCGTTGTTCATCTAAGTTGATCATTTGCCCAAGAGCCTCCGTTAATAAGCAACGAGCAATTTAATGGTTTAGATGTGTAAAATAACCTAGGAACTTTGCCTTAGTATTGTTTGAGATCAATGTGTTGCGAAGAAAGGAAGATTAATTATTGAAAAGCTAACACGGCATATTATAGCAAGTTGCTATTATATGCCGTCTTTTTGAAGATTTGCTTAGTGAGCAAGTACGCTAAGCCACTCATCTGGGTTTACTAAAATAAACTCAAATACATCGTTGTTATTTAAAGTAATGCGAATTCCATCTGCTGTAATTGGTAGAATCCCCGCGCCTTTACCTGAACACTTATCAACGTTATTGATGTGCGCTCGTGAAAGTGTGTATGGACCTAAGCCTAATTCTTTATTAAACGGTTCAAAAACAATTTCTTGTTCTGTAACTAAAAGCTTACCATCCGCTTTTGCGACACCTGATTGAATAGTTGCTATTGATTCTTTGACTGTTTGCGCGTGCATATCCTTTACTCCACCTAACAATGAGTGTGACTTACACTCAATTAAATCATAAAAATTGCGTACCAACTTAAGATACAGCAAGTACAAAAAAAGTACAGTGTAATTGATTGCAAAGTTTTTTATGAAGAGCTAATTATTCGCTTTAAATTAATTTTACCTTAGTTGTTAAGGTTTTTTTGTTCTCATAAAAAATCGTTCTGACTTTAGGCCCTTCTTATGTGAACAAAAAAAATACTGCTATGCTTAAATTAACAACAGATAGGTGCGGTAAACTGATGACAAAAGCGTTGCAGCAAACTAAAAACAAGTTAAAAATGAATGCAATTATAGTGATTGCATTATTAACGTCGCTCACTGTTACCTCATTATTCTTTTACAAAAATGTCGACTCACAATGGCATGACTATTCAAAAACCGCCGCTAACGTTTATGTACTTCACGACAAGCTAATTCAAAAACTCGGGTATGGTGGCTTTATTCACCATTTTAAAAACCTAGTGCTCAGAAAAAATACAGAACTGTATCTTCCCCCCATTGAAAAGGAACTCATCGAAATAAAAGAGATCCTTGCCAAGCTTAGCGCAATAAAAGAATACGATCAGACTGCGCTTACTGACGTTAAAAAAACGGTCAGTGATTATGAAAGTAAAGTCGATATTGTTTTAAAGATGATTGCTGATGGCGCGACAAGCGAGCAAATAGACTCTATAGTAAAAGTAGATGACACAGCTGCTTTGAAGGCACTTGCCGCGTTCGAGCAACATGTAAACTTAATGCTTAAAGATAAAAGCATCGCCATTGATGAAAACTTCCAAATTGCTTACATCGTGCATGTGTTAACAATCATATTGCTCACCAGCATATTGCTTATTTACTTTAGAAAACTCTCAAACTCTTATAAACAACAAATTGAGCTTACTGAGCGAGCTTTAGAAGGCGCGAGAATAAAATCAGAATTTTTAGCCAACATGAGTCATGAAATACGCACCCCACTTAATGGCATTATGGGGCTTTTACAAATTTTGCAGCCGAACATTCAAAAACCGAAAAATATAGAAGTTGTTTCTAAGGCGTTGTTTTCTTGTCGCTCACTCCTTACCATCATCAACGATATTTTAGACTTTTCGAAAATGGAGGCGAACGAGCTTTATATTGAACAGGTAGATTTTTCGATGTCGAAGGTCGTTGAGTCAATCAATTCTGATTTTCTGCCGCTTTGTAACGAAAAAGCAATTGAATTAAATATAGATATAGACGATGACGTTGAAGATTTATGGGTAGGAGACCCAGTTAGGGTTCGGCAAATTATTTTAAATCTGGTTTCTAACGCCGTTAAATTTACCGAGCAAGGTGGCGTGCAAGTAAAGATTAATAAATCTTCGCAAAACCAAAAGCAAGGTGTTGAGATAGAAGTGATTGATACTGGCATTGGTATGAATAAAGAGGGTTTAATGCACCTGTTTAACCGTTTTCAGCAAGCCGATAACAGCATAACGCGGCGTTTTGGCGGGACAGGATTAGGCATGTCGATCACCGCTAATCTCATTAACCGTATGAACGGTCGTATTGATGTAGACAGCGCACTCGGTAAAGGCACCCATTTCACGGTTTATTTACCGCTCAAAGTATCTGAAAAGCAGCACTTACATGATAGCTTTACCGATGTAACCGCACCTGTCTTATCGGCTAAAACCTTATTAATAGCTGAAGATAACCCGCTCAATACCATGATCATCAAGTCGATGCTTGCAGAAACCAACGCTGATCTTCACTTTGCAAAAGATGGCGCTGAAGCAGTCGAGCTATTTAAACAACTCAATCCCATTTTAGTTTTAATGGATATACAAATGCCTACTATGGGGGGTATCGAAGCCTGCTCACATATTCGCAGCATTGATAAAGAGGTGCCAGTTATTGCCTTGACTGCCAACGTGATGAAAGAAAATATCATCGAATACATGAATTGTGGTTTTAATGGCCACGTAGGCAAACCTATTGAAAAGCATTTACTATTTAAAGCACTGCATGACGTGATTGCTGTTAGCCGCGACGAGCTCATAGACTAGGCTTCCCAAGCAGAAAAATCATTAATTTCTATTTATTTTCAATAAATTACAAGTTTACTTCAACGTTTCCCCTGCTGATTCAATATCGTATGATTTTTATCCTATATTGATTGACTTGGCTAAAAAGATCCCTCATAGTCGAAAAAATCATCAGTACACATTAGACCAAATTATAAAACCAAGTAGCAATTAAAATGCTATCAACAAAAATGTGGAGGAGATGCGTTATGAACCGTAAGTCAAAATTAATCTACCGTATTATGCTGGCCTCTAAGCTTCATAGCCGTAATAAAGAGATATCACTCGATAAACTAAAACAAGGCTGCTGCCTAAGTGACTCTGAATTACTAACCATTATAAAAGAGCTGGAAATTAAAAAACTGATCAGTTGGGATGCCAGTAAATCTACTTTTATGATTTCAGCCTAGCTCGGCATATTTAAACGACAGCTTAGCTTTTTCTTGCTGTCGTTTTTAGATATTTCCCCACCCTATTTAATCATTTAAGTATTTAGCTACCACCTACCTCTAATTAAGCTTTTAAATAAGACCTTAATCGATTATGTAACCACATTGTGAATACGTATGCATTTAATTGTAAATATTAGCTCAGGGTATATATTTAGTCGAAGTGTTGTTTTTTCATGCAACACCTTAATTCGACAACAAGGCCTGATATGAATTCATTGCTAACCAAAAGTTTGCTTATATTATTACTAAGCCTACCTACTGCATGTACACACACTAAAACTTCAAACAGTGCCTATGAGCCCAAGCCTTACGTAAAGCTTACTCATCCTGAGTGGTCAAAAAATGCGGTGCTTTATCAATTAAATACGCGCCAATTCACTAAAGAAGGCACCTTTAATGCTGCACAGCAGCAATTGCCACGCTTGAAAGAGTTAGGCGTTGATATTATTTGGCTTATGCCCATAAACCCGATTGGTGAAGAAAACCGAAAAGGCAGTTTAGGTAGCCCTTATTCTGTAAAAGATTACCGTAAAGTAAACCCAGAGTTTGGCACATTAGAAGACCTTAAAGCATTTGTGAACAAAGCCCATGAAATGGGGATGTATATCATTTTAGATTGGGTAGCAAATCACAGTGCTTGGGATAATTGGCTTCGATATGAGCACCCCGATTGGTACGACCGAGACTACAAAGGCCAATTTAGACCGACACCGTGGTGGGATTGGTCTGACATTATCGATTTTAATTATTCAAAACCTGCAGTACGTGAGTACATGACAGAGTCGATGAAATATTGGGTAAAAGAAGTCGGTATTGATGGCTATCGCTGTGATGTGGCAGGCTTTGTGCCCGTAGACTTTTGGAATAACGTCCGTCGTGAACTCGATGAAATAAAACCAGTATTAATGCTGGCAGAATGGGAGTCTCGTGATTTACATGCTGAAGCCTTTGATATGACTTACGCGTGGTCATGGTCTGAACACATGCACAAAATAGTCAACGGCCATGCAGATGTCAGCGCCCTCTTCGTTTATTACTCATGGAACGAAAGTGCATTCCCAGCCGAGGCTTACCGCCTTGTGGGTGTTGCCAACCATGACACAAATGCATGGGAAGGCACCATGTTCGAAAACTATGGCGCTGCACTTGAAGCCGTCATTACATTATCTGTCGTTGGCGAAGGCTTCCCTATGATTTACAACGGCCAAGAAGCAGGTAACGATAAACGCCTCGCTTTTTTCGAACGTGACCCAATCAAATGGAAAAAGCACCCTATTGGTGATTTATACCAATCACTATTTGCACTCAAACATAGTAATGAAGCACTGTGGAATGGCCAATTTGGCGGCCGCATGGTACATGTGCCAAACAGCGCACCAAAACAGGTGCTTAGCTTTGTTCGTGCAAAAGGAAAAGATAAAGTATTTGCCGTATTCAACTTATCGAAAGAGCCACAAACAGTTAACTTTAAAGAGCCATTGTTTTTGGGTAAGTACACAGATGCTTTCTCAAAACAGGCAATAGAATTTACTCACACAACAGAACTAACAATTCCAGCATGGGGGTTTAGAGTGTTTATAAAATAACTCGCTCTCCTTAGCTTACTCACTCCAATGACCAAATTTGATCCCATAACCAAAACTATGGGATCAAATAATCAATTACTTTACTAACTAGACACCCACATTAATTTCTATTACTTCACAGCGTTAAACCTATGAAAAAATAACCTCTAACTAGACACCCAATTTAATATTTCTCACTTCTCATAATTATGACTAAACTTAAATTGTTCAACTCATGGAGGAGAAGAGCATGGCAACCCCCCGTAGAAGCTTAATTAGCGTTTCAAACACGCCTTACTACCATTGTATTTCACGCTGCGTTCGTCGCGCTTATTTGTGCGGAAAAGACCCACTTACGGGTCGTTCATATGAACATAGGCGGGGTTGGGTTGAAAAGAAACTACTTCAACTTGGCAGGATATTTTGTATTGATATTTGCGCCTATGCTGTAATGAGTAATCACACTCATCTGGTTCTTCACATTGATATAGCAAAAGCTAAGCGTCTAAATAATAAAGCGATTCTTATTAGATGGCACAAATTATTCAAAAGTACATTCCTTTGCCAACGGTTCTTAAATGGCGAATTACTA
>NZ_LJTB01000003.1:0-414272 GCF_001306895.1 Pseudoalteromonas sp. UCD-33C
CTGGTTCTTCACATTGATATAGCAAAAGCTAAGCGTCTAAATAATAAAGCGATTCTTATTAGATGGCACAAATTATTCAAAAGTACATTCCTTTGCCAACGGTTCTTAAATGGCGAATTACTAACACAAGCAGAGCTTTCTGCGGTTAATACCAGGGTAAATTTATATCGTGAGAGGCTCAGCAGTATTAGTTGGTTTATGCGAGTCCTTAACGAGGGTATTGCACGAAAAGCGAATCAAGAAGATGAATGCAAAGGACGGTTTTGGGAAGGTCGCTTTAAGTCACAAGCTTTACTTGATGAAGCAGCACTTGCCGCTTGCCTCGCTTATGTAGATTTAAATCCTGTTAGAGCAAAAGCGGCTGATTTACCCGAGCAATCTGACTACACCAGTATTAAATCTAGAATTAATGCAGCTCAAAAGAATAAGCAACCGAAATCACTTATGCGCTTTGCAGGTAAACCACGAAAACATATACCTAAGGGACTACCATTTGAGCTCAAGACATATCTGCAACTTGTAGATTGGACAGGCCGCTCAATACGAGAAAATAAGCCTGGGAAAATCCCAGATAATACGTTACCAATACTTGAAAGATTAAACATTTGTGCAGAAAACTGGCTCACACTTACTACTTCCTTTACTCGCTCATTTAAAAATACTGCAGGTAAAGAACAAGCAATCACAGCTTATACAAATCATATGAAACGAAAACGAAGAAGCTCTATTAGCACTAGTCGTGCACTATTTGCCTAAACCGAAACTCGAAAATGTTTAAAGTAGCCTTACCCTTGGGCTAAGCTTGCCCAAAGTCAGGCCCTAGTCAGACAATGCCCCACAAAATTTTGTAAACATAACATTTTGATGTACAGATTAATTTAGTTAATTAATTTTGAGCGACTAAACTAGTTGCTCTTAGAGTTAGCTATTAAAAACTTCTACTATAGTGGGTGTCTTAATAGTTTTTATAATCTGTACCTGACTGACAGTGTCTCCTTCAAATCAATCATGTACATAAAAACGAAGTTCACATTTTTAATGTGTGTGTGTCTAATTAACTCTAAAGTGGATGTCTCGATAACTTAAAAAAACATACTTAAAGTTAAGTTTAATTAATACAGAATAAAAAAGAGTTCTAAAGAAAGCTTTAAAATGGAATTTAAATGAAGAAAGTCACCCAAAGGAGATTTTGGGTGGCAGTCTTACCAGCCGCATCTCGGCACACACGTCACACGCTGTGGCTGCTCCCTTCCGGGCCTGACCAGGTTCACCTGCTAGTGTTGCGAGAGGACCAATAAGACTACCATTGAGGGCCTTGTTTGGCGCGGGAGGGATTATCTCTACTTTTAGCCTGTTATTCAAGGGATATTCGAAAAAGAAAGTGCGATTGCATACTTGGTATACAATCGCACTGTCATTAAGGGGGTTATCGCTTACTTTTCAAGTTCAGCTTTGATGTTGCGCAGTGCTGCTTTCACTTTTTTCATATTTTCTGGGCCCATACGCAGTAATTGTTTTTGCGCATCAGGTAGGTTTTCCCACTCAGAGTAAGCATATTGATACGTAACTGAGTTGCGAACAAGTGGCATATCACCTTTTGGCTCTGGCGTATCAAGTAGTACGTCAATAGCCTCTTCTAGCGTGCCTGTGAATGCATCACCTTCGTAGCCAATTTCTGCATAAGCTTCGTTGATAAGTGGTTTGTATTCATCATACATACGAATTACTTGGGCCGCGCTCAGGCTGGTAAATAGTTTTACGTATGGCGTGTAGCGCTCATAACTATTTGGGTCGATTGTTAAAATGTCGCCCTCAATAACTTTAAATGACTCTTTAGGGCGCTCAACAGGTGCATGGCTTAATGCCACTTTACCTTTGGCGATGTTATCAACATACACAACACCACGGCGAATAAGATCGTCGGTCACCATTAAGCTCATCACTTGGTCACTTAGTAACTCATCCATACGGGCAACAACCACTTCATCGCTTTCATTTAACGTTGGTAATGGTTCAACTTCTGGAACTGGCTCTGGAGTGCGCTCTGGAGCAGTGTCCACTACAACTGGTTCTGGCTCAGGCTCTGTCACTTCAGACTCTGGTTCAGGCTCTTGGTACTCAACAACTGGCGCTTCTTCTGCAACAATATCTTCAACAACTTGCACTGGTTTATCTTCAGGCTTCAATAAAATAAACGCTGCCACACCAGCAACAAGAATAAGCACAACCACCGCAAAAATCAGGTTGTTATTTGATGAACCCTTTTGTACTTCAGGCTCTGACGAATGCTCTGACATAGACACTCCCTTAAAAATAAAACAGATAAAAATACGAAAAAACCATTTAGCCTTGAGCTAATCTTTGCTTCTTCTAGCTTAAAGACTTACAGTTGATAAATAAAGTAAAGACGCACAACTATTTAAATGCAACCATGAGCAGTAAGTTAAAAAAAACACAGCACTCTAAAATCGCTTTATTACTAACAGGTGGTGGCGCGCGAGCGGCTTATCAAGTTGGTGTGCTTAAAGCGATTACGCAAAGCATGCCTCGCACAGCACCGCTACCCTTTACTATTATTAATGGGACATCAGCTGGCGCCATAAATTCCGCTGCATTAGCATGTTATGCATCGTGTGCGCATTTAGCATGCAAAAAACTTGAATGGGTGTGGAAAAACTTTTCGACTTCTCAGGTTTATAAAAGCGACTTTTTAAGTGTGTTTTTGCATATTACTCGCAACATGCTTACGAGTTTTCAATCTGAACATATTAATCACCCACCTGCGAGCTTGCTAAATAATAAGCCTCTTAGAAAGTTACTACACGAAATACTCGATTTATCGCGTATCGAACGAAATCTACATAAAAACTACCTAGATGCAGTATCGATTACCGCTTCGAGCTATACCACGGGTGACTCTGTGGCCTTTTTTCAGTCACTTACACAAAAGCCGTGGCGCAGAGCAAAACGTGAGGGGCAAGCAACCCGCATTAATGTTGAGCACTTAATGGCATCGAGCGCTATTCCGATGGTGTTCCCGAGCGTGAATGTTTATAACCACTATTTTGGCGACGGCTCTATTCACCAACTTTCGCCACTGAGTCCGTCGGTTCACTTAGGTGCAGAAAAAATCTTTATTATTGGTGTTGATGAACCAAAAGAGTTGCACCCACCGGGTTACCAGCCTCATTACCCGGGCCTTTCTAATATTGCAGGTCACTTACTCGATAGCGTCTTTACCGACACGCTACAGTCTGATTTAGAACGTTTACAGCGTATCAATCGCACGCTGAGCCTATTACCTGCCCGCGACAAACACCAAGAGTTAAAACAAATCGAAACATGCGTGATCAACCCATCGCAAAACTTTAATGCAATCGCCGCTCAGTTTTATGATGACATGCCTATGGCAATCAAACTGTTACTACGCATGATAGGCGTGAAGAAACGTTCACAATCGAGTTTAACTAGCTACTTACTGTTTGAAAAACGTTATACCCAAAAGCTCATTGAAATTGGCTACCAAGATGGTCTTAAAAAGCTACCTGAAATTCGTAAATTCTTAGAGCTGGAGTAGCTATTAGCTACTCCATACCATCGAGTAAAAACCTCTCTACCCGCTCTACTCGGCGAGGCTTACCTTGCAACACTAAAATATCACCTGCCAATAAAATAGTTTGTGATGAAGGTGCGTCAATTTCTCGGTCTTGTCGGCGCAGCGCTCTAACCGACACACGGCGCTGCTCAAGTTTAAGCTCACTAATTTTCTGATTAACCGCATAAGCGTGTTCTGGCAGAGCTATAACATGTAAATACTCAAGCCTATCTGAACTTGCCTCTTCGCCATCGAGTTTATCGCCAGTGAAAAAGCCATTTAAAAACTTATAACGATTGCGCCGCTCTTTACTTACACGGCGAATGATCCGTGTCATCGGCACGCCAGACATATAAAGCACATGCGAAACTAACATGAGGCTTGCTTCAAGGGTTTCTGGTACAACCTCAGTAACACCTAGCTCTTTAAGTGTTTCCATCTCGGTGTCATCGCGCATCCGTACCAGTATCTTCACGTCAGGAGCTATTTGCTTGATGGCATCAACAACAATTTGCGTTTGCTCAAAATCAGTAAAAGTAATAATGACTAGCCTTGCCCGCTCTACGCCCGCTGATTTTAAAATATCTTTTTGATTTACATGGCCAAAAATAACTGGCTCGCCAGCCGCTTTTGCTTCTTGCAATAAGATGGGGTTGCTCTCAACCGCGACGTATTCAATAGCTTCTGGTTTTAAAAAGCGTGCTACGGTTTGCCCCACACGAGAAAAGCCACAAATCACAATATGATTTTGATACAAGGGGCTACTTGTCGCAGGCTGCTGCCAATACTGCCCTGCATGGCTTAAAAGGCCAAGTTTTTTAAGAATAAGCGGTGTTTTTTCAATAAGGTAAGGCGTTAGCGCCATTGAAAGTACGCCAACTGCTATTAAAAACGAAGCTTGCTCTGAGCTTATCAGCAAATGCTGCGAAGCAAGTGCAATTAACACAAAGCCAAATTCTCCCATTTGCCAAAGCATAATACCCGCCGATACCGCATCTTGCTTACGCTCCCCCATCACTTGCGCAGAAATTGCGAGAACTGCTATTTTAAATAGCAATAAACCAATTAATACAGCGATGATCCAGTACCAACTATTAAGTACATAGAGCGCATCTAACTGCATACCGACGGTCACAAAGAATAGCCCCATCAAAATATCGCGAAACGGTCTAATATCGGCTTCTAGTTGGTGACGATAATGGCTTTCTCCTAACATCATGCCGGCTAAAAAGGCACCTAACGCCATCGATAAACCAAATAGGTAAGTCAGGCCTGCGGCAAACAAGGCAACCAATAAAGTCGTTAGCATAAATAGCTCATCGGTTCTTACCAGCGCTATTTCGCTAAACACTTTAGGCAAAATCCATTTACCTATGCCGAACAATAAAATACACACTAAAGCGCCTTTAGTGAGTGCAAGAGCCAATGCTCCAGCAATTTCTTCAGAGCCACTTTGAGCCAGTAGAGGATAGACAATGAGTAAAGGAACAACGGCAATATCTTGAAACAACAACACCCCTATTGCCAACTGGCCGCGGCGCTGGTTTAAATCTCCAGACTCTTTAAGTAACTTAACCACCACCGCCGTTGAAGATAGCGCCATTAAACTGGCGATGGTAAAACTATTTAAAAGGCTGTGCTCTAACAGCAGTAAAATCAGCATAAATACAATGCTGGTCACCACGACCTGCAAGGAGCCAAGGCCAAAAACAATATTTCGCATTGCCATTAAACGCGGCAACGAAAACTCAAGCCCTAAGCTAAACAGTAAAAATACAATGCCAAGTTCGGCAACAAAGTGCATTTCGTGGCTTTGCGCCATCCAGCCAATACCATGACTCCCCGCCAACACGCCGGTGGCAAGATAAGCAAGAATAGGTGGTAAACCAATTCGTTTGAAGAACCAAACAAATAATACGGCAGCGACGAGCAAGCCAAACACTTGAATCAGCACATTTTGCAAGCAATAAACTCCCTTCTACTTGATGATAAAGCTGTACCCTACCTTAAATATAGCAACCATCTGTTTTTCAGCCAGTTTAAAAATGTGGCACAAATCTCGCTAAGTATGAGTATCTAAACACTCCGGGGGGAGAATTATCATGGAAAATGTCCATATTTTGACGCAGCGGGTGTCTGCGCGAGGCGAGTTTCTGCCGTTTTCGGCAGAGCATTACCGAATAAATGAAACAAATAGTCCACACGATTTGGTCGCAAGATTACAAACTACGTTATCAATCGAAGAAATTTTGACAATTTTTGCCGAACACGCAAAACAACTGATCAATTTATCTGGATTACAGTTCCAATCTGCACTCGGAGTGTCACAAAGTGCTGGCAGCGATACCAGTCAAACACCGTACTCTTTTGATTTAGATATCGAAAGTGAGCGCTTAGGGCAGTTAATTTATTTTAGCCAGTTCCCTATGGGTAAAGCGATTGAAGCAAAATTAAAGCAGCTTCATACAGCACTCGTTTACCCATTACGTAATGCGCTTATGTATACCCGCGTATTACGTTTAGCGACTAAAGATGCGCTAACAGGCTTAAACAACCGTAGTCAATTTAATGACAGCTTGGCACAAAAGCTAGAACGTTGCCGCCGTCAGCATCGTCCATTTAGTTTAATGCTGCTTGATTTAGATAACTTTAAACAAGTTAACGATAACTTTGGTCATAAAATTGGCGATGATGTACTGCAAGAATTTGCTAATGTATTACGCACTAGCGTGCGTGGCACTGACTCTATTTTCCGCTTTGGTGGAGATGAATTTGCATTATTAATCGACGACCCTGAATTCACCACTAATAAGGTAATTGCTGATCGTATTATGAGTTTGGTTGCTAGCTCAGGGTTGATGGCTCAATATGATGTAACATCAAGCATTGGTTATACACTCGCCAATAACCAAGACTGCGAAAACGAAGTGTTTGCCCGTGCTGACAAAGGTCTTTATAAGGCAAAAGCTGCAGGAAGAAACTGCGCAAGAGCTTACTAATTGAGTAAAAGCCTAGCATCCCCCGCTAGGCTTTTTTGTTTATAAATTTATAACCAAGTAATACTAACCAAAAACCAGCGAAGAAGCCGCTTAATAAGTAAAGCAAGGCAGCCATGGTGGTAAGGGGCGATACCATCACTAAAGCCAACGGCGTAAGTACGCCCAGAATAAAGAAAATACCACCTTTGCCTGACCAGTAACCTAGCAGCAATAATGAGCAAACTAAGCCGCCAGCTAGTGCATAAAAAAGTGTATTTATTGTCAGCTCTGCATAAGCAAAACCGGCAACTACAGCTACTAGCACCGACAACGCAAAGCCAAGTGGTGCCTTATTAACTAGTGATAAACCAACATGTGGTTGTTCACTCATAGAGTGTCTCCCATAGAATTCCATCTTCAACACTGTGCTGCTCACTAATAAAGTAGCCAACTACTTGCACAAGTTGATCGTTATAAAAAATTAGTGGTGTCTGCGCACGTAACCAAGGAGCTACTTTGGCATCTTTAAACCAATGCTTTAAAGTATTTGAGCCGGGTTTATGCAAAGGCTTTATACGCGCTTGTGGCTTATTAAATTCAACCCTTACTTGCTCATCCGGCTTTGGTTGTCTAATACCCTTACCCGCTTTCACTATTAGTTTTCGGCCACCAATCAGTTCAACGCTTTGCAAAGCAATATCCATCGCCTCAGGTATTGCCTGCTCTTTCACAAAGTACCAATGTTGCTGATGCCGACGAACATCGCCGCTTTGCAAACAAATTTTTAACTGGGCATCAGTTTTTGCCGTTAAACCTTGCTCAATAATTTGCTGTAGCTGATTCTCTGAAGGTAGTTGATGGGTAAACTGATTCAGCCACGCACGTACAAGGTTTGCTTGTCTGGGCTTACTAAACCCCGCAATTGCATCGCAGCTTAAACCACCCTGTGAATTTTGGCAGTTTGTAAGGTCGCTTTGAGTATATTCATCGAGCAGTGATTGCTGCTTTTGTAACAGCCGAATACTGCGCGCTGCACTTTTTTCAAACCCTTGAAAACGCTCCGTTAAAATGGGCAGAACCTGATGACGTAAAAAATTGCGGTCAAAGCGCTCATCAACATTTGAATCATCGGTGATATGGGTAATAGCAAATTCACTGGCAAATTGTTCAATTTGCTCACGAGTGATATTAATCAGCGGTCTAAAACATACACGCCCAGACGCTAACAATCGCGTTTGTGGCATCGATGCTAAACCCTGCAAGCCAGAACCACGCTTTAGACGAAGTAAGAAGGTCTCAAGTTGATCATTTAAGTGCTGACCAAGCAGTATTACACTACCTGGTATACAGTTTTCGTCTAGTGCTTGGTAACGAGCCTCTCTTGCTTGTGCCTCAAGTGATGTACGCGAGCGCTCATAAATTTCAACGTGCACCGCTTTAAATGCGACATCGAGCTCTTCACACAGCGATTGGCAAAACCCCTGCCACTTATCAGCATACTTGCTCAAACCATGATTAACATACACAGCTTCAATTTTAAGTTCTGAGTGCTGCTGTTGAGCTTGTTTTATTAAATGTAACAATACAACCGAATCAACACCGCCAGATAAGGCAACGCTAAAGCTACTTTGCTGAGCGTTCAGTAAAGGCTGCAATTGTGCTAAAAAATGGTGGTATAAATCTGATGTTTGCATTTAAAACCAATGAGTATACAAGCGTCTTTGTTATCGGCATTATAAAACAAAAAAAGCCGCAAAAGCGGCTTTTTTCAATTTTAAGCTGTGTTTAGCAATAGCCAAACGACATTAAACGTTTGTAACGCTGATCAAGCATTTCATCTAGTGAAAGGCCTTGTAAGTCAGCTAGGTCACGCTTAAGTTGGTTTTTAAGGTTACGCGCCATCGCATCGTAATTACGATGTGCGCCACCAAGTGGCTCATCAATTACGTTGTTGATTAAATCAAGCTCTTTAACACGTGCAGCTGTTACACCCATGGCTTCTGCAGCTAATGGTGCCTTGTCTGCGCTTTTCCATAAGATTGATGCACAACCTTCTGGCGAAATTACAGAGTAAGTGCTGTATTGCAACATGTTAACGCGGTCGCCCACACCAATTGCTAATGCACCACCAGAACCACCTTCACCGATAACAGTACAGATAGTTGGTACTTTTAACGCAGCCATAACTTTAAGGTTACGCGCAATTGCTTCACTTTGACCACGCTCTTCAGCGCCAACACCTGGGTATGCACCTGGAGTGTCGATAAAACTCATGATTGGCATTTTGAAACGCTCAGCCATTTCCATTAAGCGTAATGCTTTACGGTAACCTTCTGGCTTTGGCATTCCAAAGTTGCGTTTAATTTTTTCAGCCGTGTCACGCCCTTTTTGTTGGCCAATAACCATCACTGGTTGACCTTCAAAACGTGCAACACCACCTAAAATAGCTGGATCGTTAGCAAAAGTACGGTCGCCTGCTAGTTCGTCAAATTCCGTGAAAATGCGCTCGATGTAATCACGAGTATAAGGACGCAACGGATGACGGGCTAACTGAGAAACCTGCCAAGCACCTAATTCAGAGAAAATTTTCTCTTTCATTTCAGCACTTTTCTCTTTTAATCGACTGACTTCCTCTTCTAATCCAAGGTCTAATTCGCCAGCGCGGCTTACATTTTGTAATTCTTCAATTTTTGCTTCTAATTCTGCGATTGGAAGCTCAAAATCAAGATAATTGAGGCTCATGCTCTAAACTACCTAATTAATTAAATTCTAGTTCTACATCTTGCGCCGCCATCAGCGATAACTTATGAAGCAAGTCATCACTCGGCGTAACACACCATTCGGTTCCTAAGGTAATCTCAGCCAACGCATCCGGACGTTGATAGAATACTTTAATAGGACAAGTACCAAACTTATAAGGTTCCAGTACTTTTTGTAAATTATCGAAGAAGTTCGCCTCGATCTGCACCATATTCAAGGTCATTTTAATCGCTTTTATACGTTTTTCTCGCGCCTCAGCGATGGTGCATATGTCTCTAGCGGTCATTGTAATGCCACCAGAGAAGTTATCAAAGCTGACCTGTCCAGATATTACCAAGATATTGTTTACTTGCAGCAAATCTTGGTACATTTCAAACTGTTCTGGGAATAAGCGTACATCAATACGGGCACTCTTGTCATCTAAAGTTACAAGACCCCATCGATTTCCCTTTTTGTTTATCAAGGTACGGGCAGAAATCACTAAGCCTGCAGCCGTTGACTGCACATCGCGGTTAGTGGGTTGTAAATCAACCAGCCTTCCTGATGTATAATGCTTTAACTCTTTACGATACTGATTAATTGGGTGGCCAGTTAAATACAGACCTAAAGTTTCTTTCTCACCATCTAGCCACTCATTGTCGGTTAAATCTGTGGCTTTGATAAATGCTTGTTCAACTTCATCTGGCTCTGTGGCAAGTAATCCAAATAAATCTGCCTGCCCTAATGACTCAGCCTTATGATGCTGATCGGCCGCTCGCATGGCATCTTTTAAGCTTGCTAATAAGGTTGCACGGCCAGGTTGGGTTTTATCTGGGCCAAGTTGATCGAGCGCTCCGGCATAAATAAGCTTTTCAACAACTCGCTTGTTTAAACGCTTTAAGTCAACACGGGCACAAAAATCAAATAAGTCCTTAAACGGGCCACCTTCGCTACGGGCTTCTAAAATAGCTTCAACAGGCGCCTCACCAACCCCTTTAATGGCACCGATACCGTAAACAATTTCACCTTGTAGATTAACCGTAAACTTGTACTCACCGGCATTTACATCTGGCGGTAACAAGGTCAGTTTCATGTTTTCACATTCATCTACCAAGGTAACAATTTTATCGGTGTTATCCATATCCGCCGACATTACCGCAGCCATAAACTCTGCTGGGTAGTGGGTTTTCATCCACAACGTTTGGTACGATACTAAGGCATAAGCAGCTGAGTGAGATTTGTTAAAACCATAACCTGCGAACTTCTCTACCAAGTCGAAGATTTTCATTGCAAGTTCGCCGTCAACTCCGTTATTAACAGCACCTTCTTCGAAGGTTGAACGTTGCTTTGCCATCTCCTCTGGTTTTTTCTTACCCATCGCACGACGCAGCATGTCAGCGCCACCTAGCGTATAACCAGCCAGTACCTGCGCAATCTGCATTACCTGTTCTTGATAAAGAATGATACCGTAGGTCGGTTCTAGAATGGGTATCAAGCTATCGTGTTGCCACTGCACATCTGGGTAAGATAACTCTTCGCGGCCGTGCTTACGGTCGATAAAGTTATCTACCATGCCTGATTGCAATGGACCAGGGCGGAATAGTGCTACCAGTGCGATCATATCTTCGAAGCAGTCGGGCTTTAGACGACGAATAAGGTCTTTCATACCACGAGATTCTAACTGGAATACCGCGGTGGTTTCGGCGCGTAGCAGTAACTCAATACTTGGCTTATCATCAAGTGGAATAGCGTTGATATCAACTGGCTCTTTACCCTCTCGGGCTAAGCGCTCGTTAGTCATATCAATTGCCCATTGCAAGATGGTAAGTGTTCTTAGACCTAAGAAGTCAAACTTAACTAAACCCGCCGTCTCAACGTCGTTTTTATCAAATTGCGTTACCGGGAATTTACCCTCATCATCACAATAAAGGGCTGCAAAGTCAGTGATAGTGGTTGGTGATATTACAACACCACCAGCGTGTTTACCGGCGTTACGTGTACAGCCTTCAAGGATGCGACACATATCAATAAGCTCTTTGACCTCTTCATCACCGTCGTAGGCTTCTTGTAAACGAGGCTCAACATCAAACGCTTTAGCCAAGGTCATACCCGGATCGCCCGGTACTAGTTTAGAAATACGATCAACAAAGCCGTAAGGGTGACCAAGTACACGGCCTACGTCACGGATAACCGCTTTTGCAGCCATGGTACCAAAGGTGATGATCTGAGATACCGCGTCACGACCATAAAGTGCCGCTACGTGATCAATTACCTCATCACGCCTATCCATACAGAAATCGACGTCGAAATCGGGCATTGAGATACGTTCTGGGTTCAAGAAACGTTCGAATAGTAAGTCAAATTCAAGCGGATCAAGGTCGGTGATCTTCAGTGCATAAGCAACCAATGAACCAGCACCAGAACCACGCCCTGGACCTACCGGAATATTGTTATCTTTACTCCACTGAATGAACTCCATTACGATCAAGAAGTAACCCGGGAAACCCATTTGGTTGATTACGTCGAGCTCTATTTTCAGACGCTCATCATACTCGCCACGTTTCTCTTTACGCTCTTGCTCATCTGGGAATAAAAACTGTAAACGCTCTTCAAGGCCATCTTCAGAGACCTTAACCAAGAAGTCTTCAATTTTCAGCGAACCGGTTGGGTAATCTGGTAAGAAGTAAGTCCCGAGCTGTACGGTCACATTACAGCGCTTAGCAATTTCAACGGTGTTTTCTAACGCTTCAGGAATATCGCTAAATAGCTCAGCCATTTGCTCTGCTGTTTTAAGATATTGCTGCTCAGAAAAACGTTTTGGTCTACGTTTATCTTCTAAGGTGTAACCGTCATGGATTGCTACGCGGATTTCATGGGCTTCAAAGTTTTCTGGTTTTAAAAACACCACTTCGTTCGTTGCCACTACAGGTAACTGCTCTTTTGTGGCAAGCTCAACAGCTAGGTGTAAATAATCTTCTTCTAAAGCACGCTCAGTACGAATAAGCTCAATGTAATAATGATCGCTAAAATGTTGCTTATAAAAGCTAACGACCGATTCAATAAGCCCAGGGTTACCTTTTAATAGGGCTTTACCTAAGTCGCCATCTTTAGCGCCAGATAATAAAATCAGGCCATTTTTGTGCTCCACCAGCCATTCACGGTCAACCACAGGGCGGTGAAATAGATGTCCACGCTGGTACGCTTTAGAGATCAATAAAGTAAGGTTTTTATAACCTTCGTTATCTTTCGCTAAGATGGTAATTCGGCTAGGTTCATCTTCAAATTCAGGGCTTCTTAACCAAAAGTCTGCGCCGACAATAGGCTTAATACCAGCGCCATGGGCAGCGCCATAAAAACGCACCAAACCACATAAGTTCATCTGATCGGTGATAGCCAACGCAGGCATTTGCAGCTCTTCTGCTTTAGCGACAATTGGCTTAGTTTTAGCTAGGCCATCCACCATTGAGAAATCTGAGTGAACACGTAAGTGAACAAATTGTGGCGCAGGCATTACAGTTGCTCTCCTTTTAACGCCAAAATGCGCTGAACAGGTTTAAAGCTTTTACGATGCTCTGCAATAGCACCGTATTGTTCAAGTGCTGCAAAGTGTGCTTTAGTTGGGTAACCTTTATGGCCTGCAAAACCATAGTCAGGGTAACGCTTATCAAGCTCAATCATTTCTTCGTCACGAGCAACTTTCGCTAAAATAGATGCTGCTGAAATCTCTTCAACTAGGCTATCGCCTTTTACTACCGCCTGTGCTGGCACAGTTAATTGGCTAGGCACACGGTTACCATCAATAAAGACAAACTCAGGCTTTACGCTTAAGCCTTCAACCGCGCGGCTCATCGCGAGCATAGTGGCATGCAAAATATTTAACTCATCAATCTCGCTTGGACTACAACGACCAATAGCATAGCAAAGGGCTTTTTCTTTTATTTCTGCAGCTAATAATTGACGTTTTTTGTCTGATAACTTTTTAGAATCTGCTAACCCTGCAATAGGCTTATTTGGGTCCAATATTACCGCAGCGGTAACAACATCACCCACTAATGGGCCACGGCCAACTTCATCTACACCAGCAATATAATTAACATTCGGTCGTTCAATTTGCATTTAGTAACTCCGCGACTGCTGCTGCAGCTTGTTCATTGGCATTTAATCTAATGTTTTTATGTATGGCTAAAAAGCGCGCTTTTAGTTCGCTGTTATCGGTATTCAACATAGGTGTTAGCGCAGCCGATAGGTTTTCAACATTACATTCAGTTTGTAAGTATTCTGGAACGAGTTCTTCATCGGCTAATAAATTAGGCAACGAGAAATACTTAATGTTAAAAGTAAATAAGGTTTTGAAAATCCAGTAACTCAGTGGCTTAATTTTGTAGCCCACAACCATCGGCTTTTTGTACAGCATACCTTCAAGCGTTGCGGTTCCTGAGGCAAGTAAAATGGCATCAGCCGCTTGCATTGCAAGGTTTGACTGACCATCCAATAATTGCAGTTTTAGATCAGGGGCTGTTTTTTCTAAAATTTCACAAAACTGTGCTTTTCGTTTTTCATTGACTAACGGAACCACAATTTTAAGGTCAGGGTTTTGCGCTTGCAATTTAGCCGCTGTTTCAATGTAGGTTTCGCTTAAAAGCCCTACTTCAGAACCTCGGCTACCTGGTAACAACGCAAGTACTTTATCAGTTTGTGCTAAACCTAGTTGGTTACGAGCCTCGGTTTGGTCGTGCTCAAGGGCAATATCATCAGCCAAAGTATGACCCACAAAGGTACAAGGTACATCGTGCTTATCGTAAAAGGCTTTTTCGAACGGTAATAATGCCAGCACTAAATTAGTGGCGGCACTGATTTTATGAATACGTTTTTCGCGCCACGCCCACACTGATGGGCTAACATATTGTACTGTTTTAATACCCGCCTCTTTTAACGGTTTTTCGACACGTAAGTTAAAGTCAGGGGCATCGATACCAATAAATACATCTGGTGGGTTGTCGATAAAATGCTGCACCAATTGTTTGCGTATTTTTAGTAGGCGCGGTAATCGGCCTAGTACTTCAACTAGGCCCATTACAGATAATTCGTCCATATCGAATAATGTTTTACAGCCAGCCGCTTGCATACGCGGGCCTGCAATCCCTTCAAATATGGCATCCGGAAAACGGCGTTTAAGTGCTTTTACTAGCCCTTCACCTAAAATATCACCTGATAACTCACCTGCCACCAAGGCAATACGTAACGGCTTTGTTTGTTCTTTCATTCGTTGATAATTCGCAACTTTTGGCACTAATAAAAACGAGTTTACCGTGTTTTAGCAGTCGGATAAATGTCACAGAGTTAATAAATACTAGAAATCGAAATTAGCCTGCCTACTTGCTCATTGGTTGAGCATTTATTTGCGCGTGTAGCCTGCAGGTTTACTCGCTACTATCTAAAAAGAGCTTAAAAAAGAATAAAATAAGCCATAGCAAAACGGCTTTTTATAACGATTAAATATTTGAAACTTTAGAGCTTTATCTCTAATCTGTAGAAAAGGTGAGCAGGATTAATTCATCTTTATTTCGTATTTTCCTATTGACTAAAATGAATACAGGTTTAATATTTGCAAAGTTTCAATAATTACTGAAACTTCATAATCAATATTTGTCGTGTCTACCGCACCCGCTAACAAGGAGCTAAACAATGATAGATGAAACATTTGTGGATCTATCGCGATTGCAATTTGCAATCACTGCCCTATTTCACTTCCTATTTGTTCCCCTTACCTTAGGTATGACGTGGATTTTAGTGATCATGGAATCCGTTTACGTGATGACAGGTCGCGAAATTTATCGTGATATGACTAAGTTCTGGGGTAAGTTGTTTGGTATTAACTTTGCGATTGGTGTGGCAACAGGTCTAACCATGGAGTTTGAGTTTGGTACCAACTGGTCTTATTACTCTCACTATGTGGGCGATATATTTGGCGCACCGCTAGCGATTGAAGGCTTAATGGCTTTCTTCTTAGAATCAACCTTTGTCGGTATGTTCTTTTTAGGCTGGGAGCGTTTGAGTAAACGTCAGCATCTAGGTGCTACCTTCTTAATGGCTTTAGGGACTAACTTATCTGCGTTATGGATTTTAGTAGCAAATGGTTGGATGCAAAACCCAGTAGGTGCTGAATTTAACTACCAAACCATGCGCATGGAAATGACTAGCTTTGCTGAATTGGTATTTAACCCAGTCGCACAGGTTAAGTTTATTCATACCGTATCAGCAGGTTATGTTGCAGCATCTATGTTTGTACTTGGTATTAGTAGCTGGTACATCTTAAAAGGTCGCGACCTTGCTTTTGCTAAGCGTTCGTTCTCGGTTGCTTCAGGGTTTGGTTTAGCGTCTATTCTTTGTGTTATTTTACTTGGTGATGAATCTGGCTACGAAGTTGGCGAGGTGCAAAAAGTCAAACTCGCAACCATTGAAGCTGAGTGGCATACCGAAGAAGCCCCTGCCGCATTTACTTTGGTTGGTATTCCTGACTCAGAAGAACAAGTCACCCACGCCGCTGTAAAAATCCCCTATGCACTGGGTATCATTGCGACTCGCTCTATCGACGAGCAAGTAACGGGTATTAAAGACCTTGAAGAGCAGCACGAAGTACGTATTCGCAATGGCATGATTGCATACGAATACTTAGAAAAGCTTCGTGGCGGTGAAGACACACCAGAAAACATTGCAAAGTTCGATACCTTAAAAGACGACCTTGGCTATGGTCTGCTACTTAAGCGCTATACCCCTAACGTGGTAGATGCAACAGAAGAGCACATTCAAAAAGCAGTGAAAGACTCAATCCCTCAAGTCGGCCCTATGTTCTGGTCATTTAGAATCATGGTTGGCTGTGGCGTGATCATGCTTGGTGTATTCGTCCTTGCATTTTATTACAACGCACACCGCATTATTGAGCAAAAGCGCTGGTTATTATGGGCTGCGGTATGGAGTATTCCTCTGCCTTGGATTGCCATTGAATTTGGTTGGATTGTTGCGGAGTACGGCCGCCAACCGTGGGCAATTTCGGAAATTTTACCGACCTTCTTGGCAACCTCGTCACTCACGGTGAATGACTTATTGATTAGTATTACTGGTTTCTTAGTTTTCTATACAGGTCTTGCTGCTGTAGAAGGCTGGCTGATGCTTCGCTTTATTAAACAAGGCCCAAGCTCACTTCATACCGGTAAATATCACCATGAACTTGCTAAAGCGGATTCACTTGCAAGCCAAGGAGCTCAGTCATGATTTTTGATTACGAAACACTAAAACTAATCTGGTGGCTGTTAATTGGTGTCTTACTAATTGGCTTTGCAGTGACCGATGGCATGGATATGGGTGTGGCAATTTTGCTTCGCCTAGTTGGTAAAACCGATGTTGAACGCCGTACAGTTATTAACACCATTGGTGCTCACTGGGATGGTAACCAAGTTTGGTTCATAACCGCTGGGGGCGCACTGTTTGCGGCTTGGCCTATGGTTTACGCAGCCGCTTTCTCTGGCTTTTACTTTGCTATGATGCTGGTGTTATTTGCGTTATTTTTCAGACCGCTTGGTTTTGATTATCGCTCAAAAATAGATTCACCACGTTGGCGTAATAACTGGGATTGGGGCCTATTTGCTGGCAGCTTTATTCCTGCTTTAGTATTTGGTGTGGCATTTGGTAACTTATTACTGGGCGTGCCTTATCATATCGACGACCTACTGCGTGTCAGTTATCAAGGTTCATTCTTTGCGTTATTAAACCCATTTGCCATTGTAGTTGGCTTAGTGAGTGTACTGATGCTGGTTGGTCACGCTGGTATGTGGTTACAACTTCGTACTGATGCAGAGGTTGCTAAACGCTCAGCACAATATGGTCAATATGCACTGATGGCGTTTATTGTATTGTTTGCCTTAGCTGGTGTGTGGGTATCACAAATTGACGGTTATAAAATCGTTAGCATGGGCGATACTCAAGGGTTTGCAAACCCGCTTGCTAAAACAGTAACGCAGGCACCGGGTGCATGGCTTGATAACTATACAAAAATGCCATTAACCATGCTGTTCCCTGCCCTAGCATTCGTGATGGCGGCACTGGCAATTGTATTATCTAAATTACAAAAACCAGCAATGGCATTGGCTGCGTCAAGCTTAATGCTCGCAGGCGTTATCTTAACTGCGGGTATGTCAATGTTCCCGTTTGTGATGCCTTCGATCAACAACCCAAATATTAGTTTAACTATGTGGGATGCGGTTTCGAGCCATATGACACTTAACGTGATGTTTATCGCTGCGGTTATTTTTGTACCACTTATTCTTATCTACACAACATGGTGTTATGTGAAGATGTGGCGCAAAGTAACGATTAGTGAAATTGAAAACAACACTCACGGTAGCTATTAAGGAGATTTAAATATGTGGTATTTTGCCTGGATTTTAGGTGTTCTATTAGCCTGTACACTTGGGGTGATCAACGTAATGTGGTACGAATTTCACCAACATAAAGATTCGATTGCTGATGATGAGCTAGAGCTGTACGCGAGACTCAAAAACACCGATGACAACTAAACCCCGACCAAATCGCGCGCAGCAGCAAACGCTGCGCGCTTTTTTAAAGCAGTATAGCCAGTCCGCTTCAGGGCTTCTTAAATTAAGCATTAGTTTGGGCACACTCAACGCCCTATTAATGATTGCCTCTTGTTATCTTCTTGCAAACGCGGCTCATCAAGTCATGTTTGAACAAGCAAACTTGCAAGCCGTAAGCCCATTATTATGGCCGCTGGCTGGGCTAATTTTAGTTCGTGCTTTGTTGGTTACGCTAAGTGAACGGGTGAGTAACCTCGCCGCATTAAAAATAAAAAACGTGATGCGTAATACACTGCTAGAAAAGCTCAACAAACTTGGGCCAGCCTACAGTGAACAAAAAGGTCACGGCGCAACACTTAACACCTTACATAATGGGGTGGAAGCACTGCATCAATATTACGCAAACTACATTCCGAGTGTGGCTTACAGTGCGCTTATTCCATTAGCGATATTGGTGGTGATTTTTCCAACCGATTACAAAGCAGGCCTCATATTCCTTTTAACAGCCCCGCTGATCCCCTTTTTTATGATTTTAGTGGGCCATAAAGCGGAGCAGTTAAACCAAGAACGTTGGCAACAACTCGCGGTACTTGGTAATTACTTTTTTGACCGATTACATGGACTGACTCAACTCAAGCTCTTCAATGCAACCAAGCGTGAGCTAAATAGCATCAGTCAGATTTCTGATGATTACCGTGGAGCAACCATGGGTGTATTGAAAGTCGCCTTTTTATCGTCTTTCGCCCTTGAGTTTTTAGCCACCATTAGTGTGGCCCTTGTTGCTGTGATCATTGGCTTTAGATTATTTTTTGGTACGCTCGATTTTGCCACTGGATTTGTGGTGTTACTACTGGCCCCTGAGTTTTACTTACCACTTAGACAAATGGGTACTCACTATCATGCAAAACTTGAAGGGATCAGCGCTGCTGCTGATATGGTCGACATAATCAATCAAAGCGACGCTGATAAACATGTCGGGTCATCTAAGCTTGAGTTACCGATAAAAGATATACAGCTGAGTGCGCTTACCTTTCACTACCCTGAAACAAACGAAGGGGTAACTGATATCAACTTAAGCTTACCAAGCTCAGGCTTAATTGCCTTTGTGGGTGAAAGTGGTTCGGGTAAAAGTACCTTGTTTGATTGCCTATTGGGTTTTCATCATCAGGCCAATAGTGCCATTAGCATTAACGAGCAACCACTGAGTGATACTGCATTAGCTGATTGGCAAGCACAGCTGGCATGGATACCACAGCAAGCCACGTTATTTTATCGAACCGTTGCAGACAACCTGCGTTTAGCTAAACCCGATGCAAGCCAAGCAGAGCTCGATGAAGCAGCAAGTAAAGCTGGAGCACTTGAGTTTATTACTGCACTACCTGATGGCTTTGATACCTTGCTAGGTGAACAAGGAGAAGGCCTCTCTGGAGGGCAAAAACAGCGCATAGCCCTTGCCCGTGCATTTTTGAAGAATGCCCCTGTGCTGATGCTAGATGAGCCTACCGCTCACTTAGACAGCCAAACAGAGCATGTAATCAATCAAGCAATCCGCGATTATGCAAAAGACCATTTAGTACTGGTTATTGCTCACCGACTGAATACGGTAAAACACGCCGATAATATTTACGTTATGCAACAAGGTCACATTGTTGAATCTGGTCAGTACCAGCAACTGACTGAGCAAGCAGGCCTATTTGCTAAACTTGTGAGCCAAGGTGAAAACCATGCATAACTTTATACGTCTATTAAAACTGTGCAAACCTCATACTGGCATGTTGCTTTTAGGGGCTTTTTTAGCAAGCTTAACGGTACTCGCTAATGTGGGCTTGCTCGCTATATCTGGGTGGTTTTTAGCAGCCATGGCAGCGGCGGGCATTGCTGGTGTGCAGATGAATTACTTTACCCCAGCTGGAGTGATCCGCTTTTTAGCTATCGTGCGCACAGCGTCTCGTTACGGTGAGCGGATGATAACTCATAATGCTACCTTTTTATTGCTGAGCGAAATTCGCGTAAACATGTTCAAGACTCTGAGCCAACTGAACAACGTTGACTTAGCAATGAGACGTAGTAGCGATTTATTTAACCGCCTACAGAATGATGTAGATGCGCTGGATAAATTCTACCTCAATGTGCTGCTGCCGATTATTGTCGCCTTGATCAGCATTCCTATAGTAATGGCCTTCATGGCCATGTATTACGCTGAGGTTGCTTTAGTTTGCTTTACTTCACTGATGATTATTGGCGTGCTGCTTCCCGCAATGTTAAGCCATAAGCTTCACCAACAAGCGGATACTGAAACCCAACTTTCAGCCGAGTTAAGGGCTGAACTTGCCGATACACTATCAGGTGCCAGAGAGCTTGCTGTCTATCAAGCACAGGCTGCGCAATTAGCGCATTGTGACTCACTCAGTAAACAATACAACAACCAGCTCTATAATCGCCACAAAGCCGTGGCAAATAGTAATGGTTTAAGCACTTTGGTGATCCAACTTACCATGTTGGCCAGTGTATTTATGATAATTCCACTGGTTGCAATGGGGACTATGAAAAACGTTGAACTGGCGATGCTCGCGTTATTTGTATTAGCAAGCTTTGAAACCGTGCTCACCCTGCCTACGGCGTTTATTGAATTGCCACTTACTTTAAGTGCCGCAAAGCGACTGTTTGATCTTGAAGATAAACACAGCAGCTTAGCCGAAAAGCCAAACAACTTAGATGATCAGCTAGCAAACCAATTAGCGGATCAATCAGGCCTTGGTCTTGAGTTAAGCGAGGTCAATTACCAATACTTGGGGGCAAAAAGTAAAGCCCTTAGCAATATCAATTTTGCGATTACACCCGGCAGTAAAGTTGCCCTAGTCGGTGCTAGTGGCAGTGGAAAAACCACCCTAGTTAACTTACTCACGGGCCTTTGGCCGCTGCAATCAGGCTCATTAAAGCTCACCACCAAACAAGATAGCTTTGAACTTGAAAGCTTGAGCACTGCAACACGCTTTAAGCAGCTAACGATAGTTGCCCAGCAGCATCATATTTTTGATGGCACGCTACGTGAAAACCTTCGCTATGCAGCTTTTGATGCGACAGATGAGAGGCTTATTGAGGCCTGTGAACAAGCTGAACTTGGCTCTTGGCTTAGTAACTTAAAAGATGGGCTAAACACTCGTTTAGGAACCGCAGGCAGAAAGCTTTCTCATGGTCAGTCACGTCGTATTGCTATTGCCCAAGCTCTATTAAGGCAAGGTAATTTAATCATTCTTGATGAACCAACAGAGAGCTTAGATAATCACACTAAGCAAAACTTGCTGACTACAGTTGAGAGAATATGGGCAAATAAAACTATGCTGACCATTACCCATGACCCTGCAATGCTAAGTCGTGTTGATAAGGTTATTTGGTTAGAGCAAGGACAAGTAAGAGCCTTTGCGAGTCATGCTGAATTAGTGGCGAATGAAGCCGACTACGTAGAGCTTATTACCCGTTTTTAATCGAGCTGCTCAACGGTGACGTCAATCACACCTTGCTTGACTGAGGCAATTTGTGAAAACGCCTTTTTTGATAAGTCGATAATACGACCGCGGATAAATGGGCCGCGGTCATTAATAGTAACAATCACGCTTTTATTATTACTAAGATTAGTAACTTTTACTCTGCTGCCAAAACCAAGCGTTTGATGAGCCGCGCTCAATGCCCGTTGATTAAACACCTCACCACTTGCTGTCGTTCGGCCATGATATTTATCAGCGTAATAACTGGCTTTGCCTTTTTCTATTGCTCCTTTAGATACCGAAGGCACACTACTACAACCAGTTATAATTAAGCTTAATAATGCAAAAACGATGAGTTTGTTCATATTAGTAGATCCTTTTTTGCCGTGAAGATAGCAAGCACTGACTTAGCAAAACCTGAACTATATCAAGTTACCTAATTAAGCGAATGAGTATAAAAACAAAAAAGCCACCTTACGGTGGCTTTTATAGAAGTTCGCTTATGATTAGCGAATAATTCCGCGCTCAGAGCTTTTCACGAAGTCTATCATCAGCTGAACAGCTGGGTACTTCGCAGCATCTTCACTTAGCTCAGCGATTGCTTCTTCAACACCTAAGCTCTTACGATAAAGCGTTTTATATGCTCGGCGTGTTGCCATGATTTCATCGCTTTCAAAGCCACGGCGTTTCATGCCTTCAGTATTGATTGCTACAGGGCCTGCCGGTGTACCAATAGTAGTTACAAATGGCGGTACATCTTTATTAACGCCTGAGTACATACCTACAAATGCATGTGAACCAATTTTACAGAACTGGTGAACACCTGAATTACCTGCAAGGATCACCCAGTCACCTACGTGTACGTGGCCAGCAACAGAGGCATTGTTAGCAAAAATAACGTTATCGCCCACAACTGCATCATGTGCAACGTGTGTGTAAGCCATAAATAAGTTGTTGCTACCAATTTTTGTTACACCTTGGTCTTGAATCGTACCACGGTGAATTGTCGCACACTCACGGATCACGTTGTTGTCACCAATGATCAAAGTCGTTGGCTCATTCGCATACTTTTTGTCTTGGCAAGCTTCACCGACCGAAGCAAATTGGAAAATATGGTTACCAGAACCAATCGTCGATGGGCCTTTTACAACCACATGAGATTCGATGATACAGTTATCACCAATAGTTACATCGTTACCGATATAGCTGTAAGGGCCAACTGATACGTTATTTCCAAGTTTTGCACCTGGTTCGATTATCGCCGTAGGATGGATCACTATTAAAACTCTCTTCTCGCACACATGATTTCGGCAGTACACACTACTTTGCCGTCAACTTTTGCTTCTGCTGCAAATTTCCATATATTGCGGCGCTCTTTTACAAACTCTACATGCAAATGCATAGTATCGCCAGGTAATACCGGCTGTTTGAATCGCGCATTGTCGATCGCTGCGAATAAATATAGTTCGTTATCGCTACGATTTTCAACTGTCTTAAAACCAAGTAAGCCAGTTGCTTGAGCCATTGCTTCTAAAATCAACACACCTGGAAAGATAGGTTGATTAGGAAAATGACCCGTAAAAATAGGTTCGTTCACTGTTACATTTTTAATAGCATGTAACGACTCGCCTGGCGTGTAATCAAGTACACGGTCAACAAGTAGCATCGGGTAACGATGCGGAAGTAAACTCAAGATATCCTGGATATCAAGACTATTTAATTCATTTGCCAAAATAGCATCCTTATTTGTCTTCAATATTGAGTGACTTAGTCAGTGACTCAAGTGCTTTAATGCGGTCTTTCATATCGCCAAGGTTACGGATATGGGCAATACTACGTCGCCATTCTTTGTTGGTTAGATGTGGCAAGCCTGAAGAATAAATTCCAGGTTCTGTGATTGCCTTAGTCACCATACTCATGCCGGTGATTATAGCACCATCGCATACGCTAATGTGACCATTAATTGCAACCATACCGCCAATCTGACAATTCCTACCGATCACTGTGCTGCCAGCAAATACCGTACAACCAGCAACCGCTGTACCCGAACCGATCTCGACATTATGCGCTATTTGACATTGATTATCGATAATTACATTACTATGGATGATAGTATCGTCTAGCGCACCACGGTCAATCGTAGTAGACGCGCCTACCTCAACCTTATCACCGATGATTACTCGGCCAAGTTGCGGTATTTTCACCCATTCGCCACGCTCGTTAGCGTAACCAAAACCATCACTGCCCACTACCGTATTCGCTTGGAATAAACAGTCGCTGCCAATCTCTACTTCATGGTAAACGCTTACATTTGCCCAAAGCTTAGTGCCTTGGCCAATTTTTGCGTGCTCACCAATAAAACAGCCTGGGCCAATCTGCACATCGTTTGCAATTACAGCACCCGCTTCGATCACCACATTGGCGGCGATCGCGACATTATCGCCAATAGAGGCTGAATCGTGAATGACTGCACTTGGGTGAATACCGGTCACTGCTGAGCGCGGTGTGGTATCCATTAGCTGAGCAAGTTTGGCGTAACAAACATAAGGATTAGCAACAATGAGCTTATTACCCGAAAAGTACTCAGCATCTGCTGGTGATAAAATCACCGCACTTGCTTGAGTATCTTCTAATTGCGAGCGATATTTCTTGTTCGCTAAAAATGCAATATGCCCATGTTGGGCATTTGCAAGTGTAGATATTTTTTTAATCTCTGTGGCGCCGTCACCTTGAAGGTCAGCGCCCAGAAGATCCGCTATCTGCGAAAGCGTGTAGTTTTGCATATATGATTTCTATTGCTTACTTACTTTTTCAACAACTTTGCTTGATAAGTCATCGACAGTTTTAGGGTTAACATAAATCGTTGTTTCTTTAACTTTAACTTCATCGAATTTGCCAGCTTTCGCTACTTCTTCGATTGCATCTAAGATTAACTTTTGAACTTTAGCTAGTTCTTGGTTTTGACGCATTTTGATTTCTTGCTCTAAAGGACGACCTTTTTCAGCAAGTTGCTGCTGCATACCTTGGATCTTAGTACGTAATTCTTCTTTTTGCTTGTCGCTCATCGTTGTTGCTTCACGCTTGAACTTTTCAGCTTCAAAACGGATATCACCTTGAAGTTTTTCTAGTTCTTGACGACGCTCTGAGAATTCAGCTTCTAAAGTTTGCTCTACTTTCGCCATTTGTGGGATTTGCTTGTAGATTTCTTGCATATCAACGATACCTACTTTGTGCGCGAATGCGTTAGTAGATAGACCCATAGATAAAGTAGCAAGTAGTGCAAAAGCTGTTGATTTAATTGATTTATTCACGAAAAAACTCCTTTAGAATGTATTACTAATGTTAAAGCTGATGGTCTTCGTATCGTCATCTTCTTCTTTTTGCAATGGATACGCAAAACTTATCAGCATTGGACCCATAGGAGAGATCCATTGTAGAGAAAGACCGGTTGAAACCCTAAAGCGCATTGGATCTGAGTAATCATCCAATTTTGCACGTTCATCTGTTGAAAGGTTTTGATAACGGTCAATATTAAACTCTGTATCCCATACATTTGCAGCATCTACGAAGAAGCTAGTACGTACAGAGCTGGTGTTTTCTTCATCTAAGAAAGGTGTTGGAACAATAAGCTCCATCCCTGCTACCGCTTTGGCATTACCACCAATTCGGCCTGCTGTTTGTAATTGGTCAAATTCTGATGCACCACCAATGCTACCTGTTGTCGTACCATCAGGTAACGGTGTACCAGGAATGCTTTGCGGAAAACGTGATACAGCACGTGGTAAGATCGTATTACGGTCAAAGCCACGTAGTTCCATTTCAGTAATTCTGAAGAACTCTTGGAACGGCAGTGTTTGGTCATAACCATTGGTTGTACCGTAACCATTACCGTAACCAAGTGCCGCACGCGTTGAGAACACCCAGCGGTGGTCATTACTGATTGGCCAGTAGAAACGCGAGTCATAATTTAGCTTAAAGTACTGTAAATCAGAGTTTGGCGTTGTCGCAGTTAAGTTAAGAGATTGGCGCGAACCTGCTGTTGGGAATAAACCACGGTTAACAGTTACACGTGACCAACCTGCACTTAACTCGTACTTAGTAAAGTCAAAGCCTGCGTCTGGATTTTCAGGGTCTAAGAATGTTTCACGAATAACACGTGTTTGCTCGTATTCTGCAATATCAGACAGCTCTTCTTGCACCCAACGAACACCAAAGTTAATACGGTTTACAGCATCGATTGGGAAACCAATGTTTGTACCAATACCATAACTCTTCGATTTATAGTCGATTAGGCTGAATTTACTTGCATCATAGTTACTGTAGAAGATACTACTACCTTGCGATACACCGTCTGGCGTAAAGTAAGGGTCAGTGTATGACACACTAATACGCTCGGAACCACGTGAAGTATTGATGTTGAAACCAATTTGGTTACCGGTACCTAAGAAGTTTGATTCACTCACACCAATGTTAAATTGCAGACCCAAGTAAGAACCATAAGCAAGGCCTGCGTTAAAGCTACCTGCAGATTGTTCTTTCACAGTAAAATCTACATCAACTTGGTCATCTACACCTGGTACTGGTACAACATTAAAATCAACGCTTTCCATGTAAGGTAAACGCTGGATTTGCAGTTTAGAGCGCTCAAGGCTTTGGTTTGATAACCATGCACCTTCAAGCTGTGTCATTTCACGACGAACCACTTCATCAGAAGTATTTTGGTTACCGCCCACAATGATACGACGAACATAAACACGTTTGCCCGGATTAACAGAAAGCGTTAATTGAACTTCTTTGTTTTCGTCATCAATCTCAGGGATGGTACGTACTTCAGCATTGGCATAACCAAAACGTGCTAAGTAGCTTTTGATAAACTCTTCTGATGATGTCACCACAGAGCCGTTATAAAGCTCGCCAGTTTTTAGCGGGATAACGCTCTTAATAAGCTCTTCACGACCTAACAAGTCACCAATAAAGTCAAAGCCTTTAACTTTGTATTTAACACCTTCGGTGATATTTGCTGTTACATAAACAGAATCACGCTCAGGGCTAACTGATACTTGTGTCGAATCGATATTAAAACGTAGGTAACCACGGTCTAGGTAGTAACTGCGGATTTTCTCTAAATCGCCTTCGATAGTTTGCTTTTGATAACGGTCGCTCGACATGAACTGCCACCAAGGCAAATCTTGTTGAGACTCGGCTAACTTAAGAAGCTCTTCATCTGAGAAAAGCTCGTTACCAACCAAGTTGATTTGACGAATTGACGCTGCGTCACCTTCATCAAATGTGAATAAAAGTTTTACACGGTTACGCGGTAACTTAGTAATGCTTACATCCACTTTTGCATTGTATTTACCAATACTGTGGAAGAATTCAACTAAGCCTTTTTCAATGTTATCAAGGACTGTTTTATCAAGCGGCTCACCAGTACGGATATCTTGCTGGTCTAGCGACTCATTAAGTTGCTCATCTTTGATGTCTTTATTGCCATCAAATTCGATCATGCTGATCGTTGGGCGCTCAGTCACTCGGAAGATAACACTGTTGCCATCACGTAATGCTTTAATATTGTCAAAGTGACCTGAACGATAGAGAGCCTTTATGGTTCTAGAAATTGTGTACTCATCAATATTATCGCCCACGTTGATCGGAATATGCGTTAACGCTGCACCCAGTGCAACACGCTGTAAACCTTCAACTTTTAAATCATCTACAATAAAGGAGTTTTGGCCTAGGGCTGCAAAGCTAGCACCTAATAAACTTGAAACTGCCAAATGTTTTTTTATAGCCATTTTGTTATCTTTATCCTTTACAACTGTATTACCGCTCAACACCTTATAAATTTAACTTTTGCGGTGTTTTACAATCGTGTTCAAATTGGAATTTTTCGCTTACTTGTTATAAACGCGATACATCATTGAACAAAGCGAAACATGTTAAAAACAGAAGCAGCAAGGCCCCCACTTTAAAACCAAATTCTTGCGTCTTTTCAGAGACCGGCTTTTTGCGAAAAAGTTCAATTATGTAATACATTAAGTGCCCACCATCTAGCACTGGCAGCGGTAATAAGTTAAATACGCCAAGGTTTACACTAATTAATGCTAAAAAGCTTAAAAATGCAACCAAGCCATAGCTTACGCTAGTTCCCGCGCCAACTGCAATGCCCACCGGGCCACTTAAATTTTTAACCGACACCTGACCGGTAATTAAATTACCAATCATGTCAAAACTAAGGGTAATTAAACGCCATGTTTCTTGTATGCCCAGCACAATACTATCGACAGGGCCATAATGTCTAGTTTCAATATAGTTTTCTGGCCATGGCTCAACCACTGGAGACACACCTAAAAAGCCCTGAGCAACGCCCGCATCATTGGTTCTGCTTTGTGGCGTCACTGACAGCTCTTTTATACTATCTTGCCTTTGTACACTAAATTGTAAGGATTTGTTAGGTGATTGCTGAATTAGTGAAACTAACTGGGTCCAACTGCTGATATTTTCACCATTTACAGCAAGAATTTTGTCTTTAATCTGTAAGCCTGCAGCTTCTGCCGCCGAGCCTTTACTGATCATTGCCACTTCTAAAAGTGCTTTAGGACGAAACGGCACAATGCCAATCGAGGTTAATGGTGGTACGTCTTGTTGATCTAATTTCCAACCATCTAAGTTAAGAGTACGCACATGCTTTTGATAATTCTGATCACGAAGCGTTACCACAACACTTTGCTCACCTAAGCGGCTCATTAGCGAGAATGTTGCATCTTGCCAAGTATTGATATCGTCTTCACCAATTTTAATAATTTGCTGATTTGGCTGAATATTAGCAGCTGCGGCACGGCTGCCTTGAGACACCTCACCCACCACAGGTTTTAATGACTGAACGCCGACCATATACATTACAGCAAGGGCAAAAATAGCGAATAAAAAGTTTGCCATCGGGCCAGCAGCCACAATCGCAATACGTGCTTTTACTGATTTAGCATTAAATGATAAATGTCGCTGCTCTGGCGGGACTTCGTCAACACGCTCATCAAGCATTTTGACATAACCACCTAGTGGGATTGCTGCAATCACATATTCGGTTTGCTGTTTGTCGTACCACTTGATCAACGGCTTACCAAAGCCAATTGAAAAACGCAGCACTTTCACGCCGGCTTTTCGCGCAACCCAGAAATGACCATATTCATGCACAGTCACTAAAATACCCAGAGCAAGAATAAATGAGCCAAGATTCCAGAAAAAATCAAACATGCTAGTTGATGCCTCTTTTTACAAACTCAGTCGCTTTTACACGTGCAGCTTGGTCGCAAGCTAAAATCTCATCGAGGGTCTGCACGTTGATATTTTGTGTTGCATTAAGCGTTTCAGCGTTAACTCGATAAATATCTGTAAAGCCGATTTGACCATTTAGAAATGCTGCAACCGCTATTTCATTCGCCGCATTTACTGTGGTGGTTGCACCTTGCCCCATTTCACACGCATCAATGGCAAGTTTTAAATTAGGGTAACGAGCATAATCTGGTTTAGTGAAAGTAAAATCTGCCATTTGTGAAAAATCGAGCGGTTTTACACCCGCATCGACACGCTCAGGAAAAGCTAAAGCATGAGCAATTGGTGTGCGCATATCTGGATTGCCCATTTGCGCAAGCACTGAGCCATCTTGATATTGCACCATAGAGTGAATAATACTTTGTGGGTGGATCACCACTTCAATATCACTGGCACAGCAGTTAAACAGCCACTTGGCTTCTATAAACTCTAGGCCTTTATTCATCATAGTCGCTGAGTCGACAGAAATCTTTTGTCCCATTGACCAGTTTGGATGTGCCACTGCTTCTGCAACAGTCACTGATGGTAGTGTCGATAAATCACGTTTTAAGAAAGGACCACCAGAACCTGTAAGCAAGATTTTACTCACGCCATTGTCGGCAAGTAGGCCAGATGCATTTTGTAATGATGCTGGCATACATTGGAAAATCGCATTATGTTCGCTATCGATAGGCAGTAAAGTGGCGCCATGTTGTTTTACTTTATCAATAAACAACTGACCCGACATAACTAGCGACTCTTTATTCGCTAGCAACACTTTTTTGCCTGCTTCAACTGCACTTAGAGTCGGTAACAGACCCGCTGCACCTACTATCGCCGACATCACTGCATCAACATCGGTATGTGCAGCAAGCTCACACATCGCATCAACACCTGCTAGCACCTGTGTGTTACACGAGCTATTTGCAAGTAAATTTGATAGCGCACTAGCGGCTTGTTGATCAGCCATTACAGCAAACTTAGGCTGATGTGCGACACACAGTTCAGCCATTTGCTCGGCATTTTTACCCGCCGCTAAAGCAAAAACCGCAAAGCGCTCTGGGTTTCTAGAAACAACATCTAAGGTGCTTAAACCGATTGAACCAGTTGCGCCCAGTACGACAAGTTGCTCTACTTTGCTCATAAACTCAGTGTCCATGCGTAGCAAAGTACAAAGATTGGCGCAGCTGCGGTTAAGCTATCGATACGATCTAAAATACCGCCATGACCTGGTAAACATGAACCGCTGTCTTTCAAGCCAACTTCACGTTTAAACATACTTTCGAGTAAATCGCCTACCGCTGAGAATAACGCGATAAATGCCGTCATCACGGCATAGATTGGCCAAACACTCATATCAACATTAGTGAAATGGCAAAAGGCTAAAACAAAAACAACCGAAGCCACTACACCACCTAATAAACCTTCAATTGTTTTATTGGGACTTACCTTTGGCATTAGTTTACGTTTACCTAAGTTCTTACCAGTAAAGTAAGCACCAATATCTGCGCTCCACACAATACCAAGTACAACTAAAATTAACATTGAACCAAAGTGAGTAGATTCGCCATAACCTGCGCTACGTAGTGTATTTAGTGCAAGCCAAAGTGGCACTAGCGTTAAAAAGCCTGCAATGGCACGCATTACAATGCCTTCATTCCAAGCCTTTGCCATAGCTGGGTAGCGCCAAACTAAATAAGTTGCCACAATCCACCATGCAAATGACAAGGTAAATAGGTAGTTTGCATCACCCACTAATTGACCATTTTGCCAAAGTGATTCAATGGGCCAATGCCAGTTCAGTAATGCCAAAAATGCAGCCGTTGCTGCAACAAATCCAAAACGTTTAACTTTATCGCATAGGCCCATAAATGCAGACCACTCCCATGCACCGAGTAAAACAATACCGGCGGCGATATAACTAAATAGTGTTAATGGGGTATAAAAAACCAAAATAAGTGCAAGTGGTGCCAACACGAGCGAGGTTAAAATTCGTTGTTTTAGCAATGTGTGTACCTTCAACTAGTAATTAGGTCTCGGCGAGTAATTGTTTTATTTGTTCGCCTGTACAACCAAATCGTCGCTCTCTGGCAACGTAACATGCGATAGCGTCAGCAAATGCAGCTTCATTGAAGTCTGGCCAAAGCGTATCGGTAAAGTAAAGCTCAGCATAAGCCGCTTGCCATAAAAGGAAGTTACTGATGCGTAAATCTCCACCGGTGCGGATCATTAAATCAAGCTCACCTTGGTCGGCCATACTCATTTGTTCAGCCATTAGCTCTTCAGTAATATCTTCTGCGGCCATTTCACCGGCTGCGACTTTTTTCGCAAGCGTTGTTGCGGCGTTAGTAATATCCCAACGTCCACCATAATTAGCTGCCACGTTTAACTGTAGACCCGTATTATTACGAGTTAATTCATGGGCTGCATCAACTTTATTGCGCAAACCTTCTGAAAAGCGTGATAAATCACCAATTATGTTTAGCTTTACATTATTTTTATGAAGTTTTTTAACTTCTTTGCCCAGTACAAATAAAAATAGCTCCATGAGCGTATTTACTTCGTCTTCTGGACGTCGCCAATTTTCGCTACTAAATGCGAATAGTGTTAACGACTGTATACCTAAGCGAGTACAAAATTGCACTGATTGACGAACCGCATCAACGCCCTTTTTGTGCCCATAAACACGTGGGCGATTTTTCGCTTGTGCCCAACGCCCGTTGCCATCCATGATTATAGCGACATGCTTAGGCAAACTTTGCTGGGAAATTTTATCAGCGTTAAGAACCATAAATATCGAGTATTCCATAAAAAAACGCCGTCTAGTATACCCTAGACGGCGTTTCAAAACTAATAAATTTAGTTGCGCCTGTTTACTTGCAGAATCAATGTCTGAAAGATAAACAGCAGCGATTAGATTTCCATTAACTCAGCTTCTTTTGCAGCTAGTTGTGCGTCCATCTCTTTGATGAACTTATCAGTAAGCTTTTGGATCTCGTCTTCTGCTTGACGTGCTTCATCTTCAGAAATGTCTTTTTCTTTCAATAAGCTCTTAATGTCGCCATTTGCGTCACGACGGATGTTACGTACAGCAACACGGCCGCTTTCAACTTCACCACGTACGATTTTAATCAGGTCTTTACGACGCTCTTCTGTTAGTGGAGGAAGTGGAACACGAATAACAGTGCCTGCAGACATTGGGTTTAAACCTAAATCTGAAGCCATAATCGCTTTTTCTACTGCTTGAGCTAGTGACTTATCGAACACGCTAATTGCAAGTGTACGTGAGTCTTCAATTGTTACGTTAGCAACTTGGTTTAATGGTGTGTCTGCACCGTAGTAAGACACTTGAATACCGTCAAGTAATGCAGGGTGCGCACGGCCTGTGCGAATTTTAGATAATTGACTGCCTAGTGCCGCAACACTTTTTTGCATACGTTCTGACGCATCTTTTTTGATATCGTTAATCACGGTTCAATCCTAATCTATTTGCTAGTTTCATCTGAGGCTTGTGAAGAGATAAGCGTTCCTTCATCTTCGCCCATAATAACACGCTTAAGCGCGCCTGATTTATTCATGTTAAATACGCTTAATGGCATGTTGTGGTCACGCGCCAGCGTAAATGCAGCTAAATCCATAACCTTAAGCTCTTTATCAATGATTTCATTGTAGCTTAAGTGGCGATATAGTGTAGCGTCTGGGTTTTTCACTGGGTCATCAGAGTAAACACCATCCACTTTAGTCGCTTTGATTACAGTATCTGCTTCAATTTCAATACCACGTAAACACGCTGCTGAGTCAGTCGTGAAGAATGGGTTACCTGTACCCGCTGAGAAAATTACAACGCGGCCAGATTTTAATAGGCTGATAGCTTCTGCCCAGTTGTAAGCATCACACACACCGTTAAGTGGGATAGCAGACATTAAACGACAATTTACAAATGCACGGTGCAGTGCATCACGCATTGCTAAACCATTCATTACAGTCGCAAGCATACCCATGTGGTCGCCAACTACGCGGTTCATACCCGCTTCTGCTAATGAACCACCACGCAAGAAGTTACCGCCACCGATAACTAAACCTACTTCTACGTCGAGCTCTACAAGTTCTTTAATTTCTTGAGCCATACGGTCAAGTACTTTTGGGTCGATGCCGAAGCCTTCGTCTCCCATTAATGCTTCACCGCTAAGTTTAAGAAGAACACGTCTAAAAATAGGTTTACGATTGATAGTCATAATATTTGGGCCAGCCTTAGTAATGAGATAAAAAATAACCGCGCTATGGTTACACATAAAACGCGGTTATTTTAAAGAATTTTCATCAGTGACGCAAAAGCTAATAGCAGATTAATTTCATCTTATTGCCCTACGTCACTAAGTTAAAAAATTACTCGCCTTTTGCAGCAGCGATTTGAGCAGCTACTTCAGCAGCGAAGTCTTCTTCTTTACGCTCGATACCTTCACCAACTTCTAAACGGATGAAGTTAGAAACAGTTGCGCCTTTCTCTTTAAGAATTTCGCCAACTGATTTTTTAGGTTCCATGATGAAAGCTTGACCAGTAAGAGAGATCTCACCAGTGAATTTCTTCATACGACCGATAACCATTTTCTCAGCGATTTCAGCAGGCTTGCCTTCGTTCATCGCGATATCGATTTGAACTGCTTTTTCTTTTTCAACAACGTCAGCTGGTACGTCTTCTGGGTTTACGAACTCAGGCTTAGACGCAGCTACGTGCATAGCAACTTGCTTAAGTGTTTCTTCGTCAGCTTCACCAACTACAACAACACCGATACGGTCGCCGTGGCGGTAAGAAGAAAGCTTGTCACCGTCGATGTACTCAACGCGACGAACGTTGATGTTTTCACCGATTTTAGCAACTAGAGCAACACGAGTTTCTTCGAATTGTGCTTTAAGTGCTTCGATGTCTGCTTTAGTTTCTGCAGCAGCGTCAAGAACTTGGTTAGCGAAACCAAGGAAGTTAGCGTCTTTAGCAACGAAGTCAGTTTGACAGTTAACTTCAAGAAGTGCAGCGAAACCGTTACCTTCTTTGATTAAGATTGTACCTTCAGCAGCGATGTTACCTGCTTTTTTAGCAGCCTTTGCAGCACCGCTCTTACGCATGTTTTCGATCGCTAACTCGATGTCACCGTTAGTTTCAGTTAACGCTTTTTTACAATCCATCATGCCAGCGCCAGTACGCTCGCGTAATTCTTTAACTAGGGCAGCAGTTACAGCCATTAGAATATCCTCAATTGAATTCTGTTATAGGGAAGCGGTATAGGCCGCTTAACAAGAATAACAAGTCTTCACCTTAAATAGATGAAGACTTGATGACAGCTAATTACTCAGCTTCTACGAAGTCGTCTTTCTCAGCTTGAGCAACGATGTTGTTCTCACGACCTTCAGTGATCGCAGCTGATACAGCGCCTGTGTAAAGTTGGATAGCACGGATCGCATCGTCGTTACCAGGTACGATGTAATCAACACCGTCTGGGTTAGAGTTAGTATCAACGATAGCAACAACTGGAATACCTAGGTTGTTAGCTTCACGGATAGCGATGTGCTCGTGGTCTGCATCGATAACGAAAAGCGCGTCAGGAAGACCGCCCATGTCTTTGATACCACCAAGGCTCTTTTCAAGCTTTTCCATTTCACGAGTAAGCATTAACGCTTCTTTCTTAGTTAATTTCTCGAAAGTACCGTCTTGGCTTTGCGCTTCAAGGTCTTTAAGACGCTTGATTGATTGACGAACTGTTTTCCAGTTAGTCAACATACCACCTAACCAACGGTGGTTTACGTAGAACTGCTCGCTTTGGATCGCTGCTTCTTTAACTGCTTCGCTTGCTGCGCGCTTAGTACCAACGAAAAGTACTTTACCTTTGTTAGAAGCTGCGTTCGATAAGAACTTAAGTGCTTCGTTGAACATTGGTACAGTTTGCTCTAGGTTGATGATATGAACACGGTTACGAGCGCCGAAGATGAAAGGCTTCATCTTAGGGTTCCAGTAACGTGCCTGGTGACCAAAGTGAACACCAGCTTGAAGCATATCGCGCATTGAAACGTTTGCCATTTGTATAATCCTCTATAATTTAGGGTTAGGCCTCCACATATCCCATAGCACCAACACCGTAGTTAAATTGTAACTTAAGTGCACCCAAGTGTATGTGACGATACGTGTGTGTGTTAAAATAAAATTGTGTTTGCCTTAAATACAAAAAATCAGTTAAGAATTTATTTGTAAAAAGACGGCGCGCTTTATACCATATTAAAATTGAAAACTCAACGTCTAGTGCAAAATTTGTGCACTAAAAACTGACCTGAAAAACAACTTTGGAGCCTCAATGAGTGCTGTGATCAAGACCCCTGAAGAAATCGAAAAAATGCGTGTTGCCGGGCGCTTAGCCGCCGAGGTACTAGAAATGATAGAACCGCATGTGGTGCCAGGTGTAACCACAGATGAACTAAATACAATTTGTCATGATTATATTGTTAATGTTCAAGATGCTATTCCAGCACCGCTTAATTATCACGGTTTCCCAAAATCAATTTGCACCTCTGTGAACCATGTAATTTGTCACGGTATTCCAAATGACAAACCACTTAAAGAAGGCGATAGCGTAAATATCGACGTAACTGTGATCAAAGATGGCTATCACGGTGATACATCGAAGATGTTCCACGTTGGTACGCCTAACATTCAAGGCAAGCGTCTTGCTGATATCACACAAGAAAGCCTTTACCTTGCGATTAAAATGGTAAAACCAGGCGTACGCTTAGGTGATATTGGTGCTGCAATTCAAAAATACGCAGAGGGCTTTAGCTATTCAATCGTTCGTGAATATTGTGGTCACGGCATTGGTGCTGAGTTCCACGAAGAGCCACAAGTAATGCACTATGGTAAAGCAGGTACTGGCGAAGTATTAAAAGCAGGTATGTGCTTAACAATCGAGCCTATGGTTAATGCTGGTAAACGCCAATGTAAGCTACTAAAAGACAACTGGACTGTCGTAACAAAAGACCGTTCACTGTCTGCACAGTGGGAACATACACTGTTAGTGACTGAAAATGGTGTTGAAATTTTAACGCTCCGATCAGATGATACTATTGACAGGATCATCGAACACTAGGAGCCAGCCCCAGTGGCATTACCCAATAAAGTAAAAAAGTTGCTCAGCCAAGCTGAGCAACTTAGCGATTATCGCGACTGTTCTAGTTATTTTTATAAATGGCTACAGAACGAATTCTCAAAACAACCCGTTAGCAACTTAATTAATGCCCGCGCTGAGTTTATCGACCGCTTATTAATTAAACTGTTTCACGATTACGATCTTGCTCACGAAAGTGATCTTGCCCTGATTGCTGTGGGTGGTTATGGTCGTGGCGAACTACACCCCTATTCCGATATCGACTTTATGTTGCTAGTAAGCGAGCAGCCAAGTGAAGCCGTGTGCGAAAAAATTGGCCAGTTCGTTACCATGCTTTGGGATCTAAATTTAGAAATTGGTCACAGCGTTCGCACTATAGAACAAGCATTAGAACAAAAACGCGAAGATGTGACATTTGCCACCAGCTTACTCGAAAGCCGATTAATTTTCGGTAACCATATCGAATTCGAAAAATTAAAAAATCATTTAATAGATACGCCTATTTGGCGCTCAGACGAATTCTTTTTGGCAAAAGTACAAGAACAAAGTTTACGCCATAAAAAATGCCATGGTACTGCTTATAACCTTGAGCCGAATATCAAAGAAAACCCGGGTGGCCTGCGCGACTTACAGACCATTATTTGGGTTGCTAAAAAGCACTTTAGAGCCGAAACATTACAAGAACTCATAAATCACGGCTATCTTACTCACGAAGAATACCAAGAGCTGTCTGAGTGTTTAGAAAACCTATGGAACATTCGTTTTGCGCTGCACATCGCTGCGGGTCGCTCTGAAAACCGCTTATTGTTCGATCATCAACCTAACGCCGCTGAAATTCTTGGCTTTGGTAGTGATGGTAAAGCCTCGGTAGAGCGCATGATGAAACGCTTATTTAGGATCATGAGCCGCGTACGTGAGCTTAACCAAATGCTGCTTTCATACTTTGAGCAAAGCATTTTACCGGGTGCCGGTGAGTTACCTGTGATTGAGCTTGACCGTAACTTTGAGCGTATTGGCCATCAAATTCGTGTTAAGAACCCATCGGTGTTCTTCCGCCGTGATCAGCTATTTGTGTTGTTCGAGCATATTGCTGATAACCCAGAGATCACCCATATTTACCCAAGTACCATACGTACAATGCGCCAAGTTCGCCGTCGTTTATTGGGTGATTTACAAGACTACGCCGCCTGTCGCGAAGCATTTTTGCGTTTAATCAAACACCCTAACGGTATGGGCCGCGCATTTACGCTGATGCACAAGCACGGCATTATTGCTGCCTACTTACCACAGTGGCGTAATATTTTTGGGCAAATGCAGTTTGATTTATTCCATGCCTACACCGTGGATGAACATACCCATAAACTCATCAACAATATTTATAAGTACTTTGATAAATCAAAAGTCAGCGAATTTCCGTTATGTAGTGAAATTGTCACTCGCATGGACAAGCCTGAGTTACTTTATTTAGCCGGTATTTTCCACGATATTGCTAAAGGCCGTGGTGGTGATCATTCTGAGCTTGGCTCAGTTGATGCAATTGCGTTTGCTAAACTACACCGCTTCCCAGCCTCAGATGGCAAGCTTATTTCGTGGTTAGTGGCTAATCACTTACTTATGTCGGTTACAGCGCAGCGCAAAGATATTAATGACCCAGATGTGATTAAAGACTTTGCAAGTAAAGTGAAAAATGAGCGTCAGCTTGATTACTTGTACTGCTTAACGTTAGCCGATATTCGCGCAACTAACGATAACCTATGGAACGATTGGAAAAATACCCTACTACGTGAGCTGTATTTACACACCCAGCGCGCGCTTCGTTTAGGGCTCGAAAACCCAATGGACCAACGTGATCAAATACGTGATAAAAAACAGCAAGCCAAACAGCGCTTACTGAACCACGGTTGTAACGAAGATCAAATCGACTTAATTTGGAGTCGCTTTAAAGCCAATTACTTTACTGCTTTTAGCGAGCAACAGATTTCGTGGCACACAGAGCACCTACTAAGCTGTGAAGATTTAAGCCAGCCTAGCGTTGCCGTGTCTAACACCGCAATGCATGGTGGTACACAAGTATTTGCTTATAGCCCTTACTCAGGTGGCTTATTCGCCCGTTTGGTAAGTGTAATTGGTTCGAAAAAAGCACAAATTCAACATGCGCAGGTACTGACCACTAAAGATGGCTACGTGCTATTTAGCTTTGTTATTTTAGAGGTCAATGGTGACCCGATTGCGAGTAACCGTTCGCAAGGCATTAAACGTGCTTTAGATCTTGCAATTAGCGACCCGAAAAAGAAAATTCGCCTTAAAAAGAATCGCTCACAGCGCTTCAAAGACTTTAATATCAAACCAAAAATTGTGCTTAGACCGCATGCCCGTAAAGACCGCAGCTTAATTGAAATTCAAGCGGTGGATATTCCGGGTCTATTAACAAAAATTGCGGAAGTATTTCAAGCGCACTTATTACATATTCATGCCGCACGGATCACCACAGTTGGTGAGCGTGCAGAAGATTTCTTCGTGGTATCAAATAACGAATACCAAGCATTAACAGACGAAGAACAGGCTAAAATTCATCAAGCATTGCGTAAAAAACTCAACGCAGAAACCGAATAAGAGGATCTTATGTCAGATTTAAAAACCATGATCGAAAACGCCTGGGACAACCGCGATAGCATCAGCCCAAGCACGGTATCAAGTGAAGTAAAACAAGCTATTATCGACGCGCTTGAATTACTTGATAGCGGCGCTGCACGTGTTGCTGAAAAAATCAGTGGTGAATGGGTTGTACATCAATGGTTAAAAAAAGCGGTGCTACTGTCTTTCCGTATTCGTGATAACCAACCAATGAGCGATGGTGTTAATCAGTTTTACGACAAAGTACCACTTAAATTTAGCGACTTTACACCAGAGCAATTCCAACAAGGCGGCATGCGTGTTGTGCCTAATGCTGTGGCACGTAAAGGCAGCTTCGTAGGTAAAAACGTAGTGCTTATGCCATCTTATGTCAACATTGGCGCCTACGTTGATGAAGGTACCATGGTTGATACATGGGCAACGGTTGGCTCATGTGCACAAATTGGTAAAAACGTTCACTTGTCGGGCGGTGTAGGCATTGGTGGTGTGCTTGAGCCACTACAAGCTAACCCAACTATTATTGAAGACAACTGCTTTATTGGCGCACGTTCTGAAATTGTTGAAGGTGTTGTAGTTGAAGAAGGCGCCGTTATCTCAATGGGTGTTTACATCAGCCAAAGCACACGTATCTATGACCGTGAAACTGGCGAAATCCATTACGGCCGAGTACCAGCCGGTGCGGTTGTTGTTCCTGGTTCTTTACCGTCAAAAGATGGTTCGCACAGCCTATATGCTGCCATCATCGTAAAAAAAGTAGATCAGCAAACTCGCGAAAAAGTAGGTATTAATGCCCTACTTCGCTCGATTGATGAATAACAAGACTGAGCTTTAAGCCGTCAGCCGTCAGCCGTCAGCTTTAAGTTTTAGAGGTTAAGAAGCGCGATGCTAGCTAGTTTCGCGCTTTTTTATTATCTGTAATGCAATGATTTTTAGCTAGTTTGTTGAGATATACCCGCAAATATGTTTTAGTATAAAAAACAAACAAATCAATAGTGAAAATGTTTAAGTCTTTTCGGAGTTTTACCCACACGGAGTTATTTTATTACACAGGGTTATTCTACCTTGTGGCAATCTTGCTGTTTGTATCACGTAGTTACCTATACGAATTTTTTGTAACTGATATGAATTCACATCGCATAGAAGTTAAAGAACTTGAAGTTGCTTTAACATCGCACGTTAATAAAGATTATGTTTTTGAAGCATTGCAAACAACCTTAGATGGCCTTGCAACCCCAGATCGAGTTGCAGTTAAAATCCAGTGTTATACGGTTTTCTGTGATGTTAGTTTTACGAACCCATTTATCACCATTAACGACCACAATCACTACAGTGCAGAAGTAAAACGTGTGTTTGAGCAAAATGTGGCTTCCCTTAGCCGAAAAGATACTGCTCACTAGTTTCAGGCGCTATTACTTAATGCTTAAAACTTAAAGCGCCTCAGCTAAATTGTTACATCTTATTTCAAATACACATTTTATCGCTTAATTACGGCTATTCAGCGTTACTTCTGAAACACATTTCATTTACCTCACTGGCACTTTTTTTACATCGCACTACAATGCACACAAACTGATTTTGGAACACACACAATGAATCTGACACGTAGTTCGCTGAAAAACCCTGCGAGTGTTATTGTCATCTTGGTGTTGATTATGTTGTTTGGCATGTTGAGCATTTTTAAGCTGCCAATTCAGCTCACACCAGATATTGAGCAACCGCAGATCACTATTTTCTCTGGCTGGCGCCAAGCTGCACCTGAAGAGATTGAATCAGTGATCATTGAGCCGCTCGAGAACGCAGTAAAAAACACTCCGGGTGCTCTAGAGGTTAATACTTACATTAACCGTGGCAATGGCTCTATCACGTTGACTTTTGCTGTTGGGCAAAACATGCAACAGGCCATGCTTGATGTGTTAACTAGCCTTAACCAAGCGCCGCCCCTGCCGTTAGATGCATTTGATCCTGTGGTGTTTGCTGGCGGTAATAATGGTGAAGCCGCAGCAACGTTACTGGTCACCCCAAAAGATTTTAATAGCGACAGCCTTGATTTAGACATGGCGCAGTTCCAAAAACAAATCGATGAATTTGTTGAGCCCCGTTTGGCACGTATTCCTGGTGTTGCCCGCGTTGACTTAGCCAGTGAGCGACCAAAAGAATTACGTATTACCTTTGACCCTCACAAAGCCGCCGCACTTGGCGTCAGCCTTGACCAAATCAGTAACGTATTAGCCAGCTCACGCGATACCTCTGGTGGCCTTGCCAATGTTGGCCGTCGTCAATATACCGTACGTTTTACTGGGCAATATGATTTATCAAGCATGGCACAAATGCGCGTTGGTTATTCAGGCGATAGACCCATTTACCTTGGCGATATCGCAAGTGTAGAACGCACTTTTTCTGACCGTTTAGGAATGAGTGGTCGAAATGGTAAACCCGCGTATTACATTCGTATTTCGCGCGCTAACGAAGCCAATACCGTTGCCCTACTCGACGAAATTAACCTTGCCATTAAAGAGCTAAACGAAGGGCCGCTGGCTGAAAATGGCTTATCGATTGAATTAAGTTTTGATGCCTCAGTGCATATTCGTAATGCCTTGTCCTTGGTTAAAAGTAACTTAGGCCTAGGTGTTTTGCTGTCGTGTTTAATCTTGTGGTTGTTCTTTAGGGGCTTAAAGGCCACGTTTGTCATTGCAGCGACAATTCCTGTCTCTTTGTTAGTTGCGTTTTTAACGTTAAATATTTTTGACCGCAGTTTAAATGTTATTTCACTGGCGGGTCTTGCCTTTGCTGTTGGCTTAGTACTTGATGCCGCCATCATTGTGCAAGAAAACATCGCAAGGCTCAGAAGTGAAGGCTTTGATAGTAAAAAAGCCGCGCTAAAAGGCGCAGCTCAAGTAACTGGCGCTTTATTTGCTTCAACCACCACTAGCGTTGCTATCTTCTTGCCAATTTTATTTATGGCAGGTATTGAGGGGCAGTTATTCTCTGATTTGGCGCTCACCTTATCTATTGCTGTTATTGCCTCTATGATTTGCGCAATTACACTTATTCCGTTGGCTAACCATTTTTGGCCAGACAAAGAGCTAAAAGCGGATCCTTATCGTGAATATTGGCAGAAGCTAACTAACTTCATCATGGCGCTTACCAATACCCGCGTTAAACAAATAGTATGGATAGTGTCGTTATTGGGTGGCTCACTCGTCGCGACCATGACCATGCTCCCGAAAACTGATTTTATGCCGCGCGCACCAACCGATGGCTTTTTCTTTAACTTAAATACCCCGCCTGGCGGCAATGTGCAGTTTATGGAAGAAGAGCTGCTGATGCGTATTAAAAAGCGTTTAATGCCTTATTACACAGGTGAAAAAGAGCCGGGAATTAAAGATTTTAACTTTTATGCTTTTGGTTCGAACGCTGGCGGTTTTATTTATTCTGCCGATCCACAACGTGTTGAAGAATTAATGAAGGTTGCCCGAGAAGAGATCTTCATTGATTTGCCCGACACCCAAGTATTCTTCTTTAGAGGGTCGATGATCCAAGTTGCTAATGGCGGTGATGGTCGCAATATCAATATCGATTTAACGGGTCCGAATATGGACGAGCTAATAGCCGGTGCTAATGTGGCGCTGCAAGCTGTCACTGAAGCAATGCCGAATGCCACTGCAAGGCCACAACCACGACTCGATATGGCAGAGCCAGAACTTAGGCTCACACCTAATGACCGCCGTATAACCCAAGCAGGGCTAACTCGTCGTGATGTATCTCAAGCAGTGCAAGCCTATACAGGTGGGTTATTTGTTAATGAATACTTTGATGGCAACGAACGCATGAACGTGATTTTGCGCGGTATACCGTGGCAAACTCCAGAGGAGCTTAAAGCACTGCCCATTGTGACCCCACAATCAGGTATTCAAACTTTAGGCGAGCTTGCCAATATTGAACGCACCGTAGGGCCAACCCAGCTTAGACGTGTTAATGGCCGCCGTACCGTGAGTATTGTTGTCACGCCACCAGCAGATATGAGCTTACAACAAGCGCAAACCATTCTCTCAGAGCAAGTTATGCCGAAAGTTCGTGCAAGCTTGCCCGACAGCTCTGGCGCAATTTTGGCCGGTAACGCACAAAAGATGAATTCGGCCATGCAAGAAATGACAATCAACTTTATCTTGGCTCTGTTTATTTTATTCTTGCTAATGACCGCATTGTTTAAGTCAGCCAAAGACAGCGCGTTAGTTTTACTGGTTATGCCACTGGCAATTGCAGGCGGTGTACTGGCTTTATTTGTACTTAACTTATTTACCTTCCAATCGCTCGACTTACTGACCATGATTGGCTTTATTATCTTGCTGGGTCTGGTGGTAAATAATGCCATTTTATTGGTTGACCAAACCCGTGTCGCAATGGCCGCTGGGCTCAGTCGAGAAGACGCCGTTCGCCAAGCAGTGCTGCTGCGCGCAAGACCCGTTTACTTAAGTACCTTAACCAGCTTATTTGGCATGCTGCCACTGATGCTAATGCCGGGGGTAGGATCAGAAATTTACCGTGGCCTTGCCACTGTGATTGTCGGCGGCATGGCCATTAGCGCCCTATTCACCCTGATATTAATGCCAAGTTTATTGCAACTTGGCAGACAACTACCGCCTGTTAATAACAAACAGCAACCAGAAAAAACGCCTTTAAGCTTAGTATCGAATCAATGAGTATTAAAACAATGAACACACCTTTTCGTAAATTAACCGCTCGCTTTTGTGCGCTATTTAGTCTTATCGCATTTAACGCCTTTGCAGTCGTGCCGGTTACTGTAGAAACCGTCACACAAGCTCCGCTGACAAGCGAAATTGAAGTTAGTGGCACTTTGTATGGCAAAGATGATGTAACCTTAACAGCAGGCGTTAGCGGCCGTTTATTATATGTTGTTGAGCCAGGTACTCTGGTTAAAAGTGGCGATACCCTAGTACGTATGGATACTTTGCCGCTTGAACTTGAAAAAGCACGCCAGCAAGAAATGCTCAATCGCGCCAAAATAAACTTACGCTTATATCAACAAGAGCTAGCTCGTTTACAAAAACTCGCCAAAGCCAGCAGTGCAGCAGCAAGCCAAGTTGATGATATGCAAAATAAGCATGACCTTGCGTTATCTGATATCGCACTGGCTAAGGTTGAATTAAAAGTGATAGACGATCAGCTTTCCCGTGCAACCGTTCGCGCCCCATTTGATGGCGTGATCAGCGAGCGTTTTAAACGCGCTGGCCGCGAAATAAATCGTGCTGATGAACTGGTCACCCTTCTCGATATTAATAACTTAGAAGTGCGTTTGTACGTGCCTGTTAAATACTTAAAGTTTTTACACAAAGGCATAGAGTTACCAATTCAAGCCGGCGACTTATCAGCCCCTGATATGACAACAGCTACCGTAACAGCGGTGATCCCATCAACCGATCCGCGTTCACAAACTGTAGAAGTACGCGCCCTACTACCAAGAGACGCCGAGCAAACATGGGCGATTGGCCAACTGGTTGATGTAGCCGTGCCACTAAAAAGCAAAGGGGATGTACTACTGGTGAATCGCGATGCGCTTATCTTACGCAAAAAAGGCACCCATATCGTCAAAATCGACAACGACAACAAAGCCCTGCAAGTTCCCGTAAAAGTAGGTAATGGTAAAGATAAACTTGTTGAAGTCACCCCGACTTCTAACATCGCTTTAAATGCGGGCGATAAAGTTGCAGTGCGCGGCGCCGAGCAACTACAAACCGGGCAAGAAGTCGAAGTTCAGGTAAAGCAATAACAGATAAGCTAGGGAATGACTGCCAGCGATTAAATATGTTGAGAACTGGCAGTTCTGATAAAGGGTAATAATGATTATCAGGTCATGTTTTTTTACTTATTAAAGTAAAAAGATAGAGCAGCCCACTTCATATACGCTTAGTTAAAAAACTAAATAAATTTAGCTGAAGTAAGATCAAATTGTGACAATGTACTTTTTCCTTTTTTATATTCAAGAATATTGCCCTTTGATATAGAAAGCTTGCCTAGATAACTATTAAACAAGAGTTCTCTTGGTAGAGTCTTAGCAATAATTAGTTGATCTGCTAATTTGCAATCCAAATAAACAAATTGAGTTAATTTAAATTCATGCATTGAGAGTGTAGCAATGACTTTAGATTCTATTGATTTCTTGGCCGATACTTTTTCAGATTGAACCCATTCATTCTCATAATTGTTAGCTTCGAACCGTTGCAATATATCCAAGCTTTGTTCAAGAGGAATTGGCATTGCAGATATAGCAGCCGACAAAGCTTTTTCTAATATCCTTATGTAATGCTGTTGAAACTGAGAATCCTTTAAATGGCTTATTTTCTCTAACGGGTAATGAACTACAACTTCGAGGAAAGGCACAACTTTCATTGGCTGCACCCTTATCTCTGTACTGCCATCTGTCACATAAACATTTATTCGTGAGTATTTAGAGGTAAACTTGAGTTTACTGATTTCCCTTTCCCAAAAATTACACAAGCAACGAGACTTAAAAAGAAACACCTTTTTATCTTCTTCCGAATAATTACCGTCAAGGTAAAGTTCTATTTGACTTAACTTTGGCATAAATCTATTGCCTCTTAGTTTTAGACTTTTTAGAAGCCGAAAGGTAGCTCCACCCTCCATTTGCTCTAACCAGTAGAGTAATTTTATTTTTCGAGAGTGGCGATTATATTAATGATTGCTAACTCACCACTTATGAATTCAGAAAGACACCAAACAGATGTATTACCCTCTATTGCAATTGGCTGCAAATCGTCCTGTAAGCTACTCTTAAACAAAGAAAGACTTCTTTCAGATGTTTTTATTTCTTCAATACTTAATTGATTTAACCAACCCTTCGTTGCTTCTTGAATATTGTCACCCCTAGACTGAGATATGAAAGTACCGCCATTCCAATCCATTAAAAATGTATACAACTTTTTACCTGACATTTATCTATTACCTTTAATTTTTTCAATCTATTGGGTTAGATTTTGCTTATGACTTTTTACTCAATAGGCACAAGACCTAAGCCTTCAAAATTAAACAATTCATTATTTTTACCAGCTACAGGGTACTAAAAAGTTAAACCTTACAATTTGTATCACCAAACTTAATTAAGTTGTTTAGTTGATGTTTTGATGCTTGGTATGGTGAGCACAAAACTTTAATGAATTGTGATTTATCTTCCTCATCCATATCAATCCAACTTCTAGTTTCTCGTATCCAATTCTTTATACATTCATAGCCATGCCAATCTTCATTTAGTTTAATTAATGACGACCAACCAATCGCTTCATCGTGCTCGCCGTTTTCTTGCAGAGCATGGACAATATCAGCAAGAATCCTTGATGATAAATCTGCAATAATCCCACTATATGGAATGGCGGAATCAAAGTGCGACTCTTTGAACTTTGCCTCGACAATGGCTCTGTGAAGGGCCATCAACTCTGATGCTTTTGTAATATTCATATTTCCCAACCTAAAGTTTTAAGAGGGCCAAGTCTTGCTTTTGCCTTATGAAAGAAAAAACAAGATCAGGGCCCTTGGGCTTCCTTGCTATCCAGAGTACCTAACTTAATTCCGATGACAGTACCAACAATCGCAAAGGCTATACTCAGAGGCACTTCTACAAACCATAAAGGTGGGATAAATAACGTTTGTAATAGTATCGATACAATTACTGTTCCCACTATAAAGCCCAGTAAATATACACTTAGGGCATAATTCCAAGCTTTTACAACATTGTGCTTAGCCATTACGGTATAGATACCTGCGTTCAATAAATAAGATGGTAATAACTGGTATGTAAAATATTTGCCGAATGAGAGTGAAGCTAAGTTATCACTACCAATTTTTAGAGTGATAAAAGTACTTAATACGGTATTCAAAACCAGCATGACTAAAGTGTATTTTACTATCCTTAAACTATTCAATTTGTCTCCATGTGTCATGTCACATTCATGATTTAGAAATGACCAACTAGATACACTAACGCAGAACTAAGTTTACAGCTACGATTCGCGTTTAAAATACTCGCCTTATAATGCTTTAAAATAGTGAATCATTCTAATAACCTCTTTTATTTCATAGCAATAAAGAGGTTCCCAGCGAAAGCTTAGTGGCAAACACCACCAAAGCATTGAACCTGTGTAAAATTTTGTCTCTTGCTTACTAAATTTAAACTTACACCCTTTGAGGGCTGAACCAAATTTTAAGCTTTTTGGCTTTCTACCTGTTGTAAGTGCTTCATTTGCTTGAGAGATAGATAGCATATTTACTTCTAAGTCAATATAACCATGGCTACAGCCAACCTTTCCTACTTTTATTGAAATAGGATCAGAGTTTTCAATATGCTCGATTACTATGTCATCTAATATAAATTTCATTATTCTCTTATGTATGTTACGTGCCTTATATAATCAGTGCCTTGCAAGTAAAACTACAGAACTCACACGAATCGCGCGATTTAATTATTTTGACCATTTCATGCTTTTTAATACAATTCCCCTATCACTTTATTGTAGAGAGCAGCCATGAATACACTAACAGCAAATGATGCAAAACGTAATTTTGGTGAACGACTTTTAAACGCCCAACGTAAGCCTATTAAAATTAGTCAAAACAACAAGGACGCTGTATTGGTCATGTCTAATAAGGATTATGAAGAACTAAAAACTAAGAAAGTTGACTATATTAAGCATTGCTTTGAAAACGCAAAAAGAGACTTAGCTCAAGGTAATGTAGTTGATGGTAAAGACTTCTTGGATACTTTATAAAACATTATGTAAAAGAGTAGTAAAAAATCCAGAAATTGGGCGTAGCTGTAATGACATTTATCCAAATGGTTTTTACTTTCCTATTGGTAAACACACTGCTTATTTTATTAAAGAAGATGGTTTTATAATGATTGTTGCCGTACTAAACCAATCTCAGCTTCCTGAAAACCACTTATAATTGCAGCCTCCTTTCACAAAGCCAACACCTCTCACTGCAAACAGCCAACCCCTTTTAATGAAATTTCTTGAGTATTCGCGCCACTTTGGTTTTTATGTTGAATGATCAAACGTGAATCTTGGCTAGTAAAGGTAAAGGTTCCGAGCCAAGGTAGCTGGGCTATGGGTTGCATGTGGTAAAAACCATTGGCATCAAAGCATATAAATGAGAACTCATGATGTACCGGGGCAAATACGCCATAATCAGCGGTAAATACAGCAATGTTGTCTTGCAGTATAAAATATTTCGCTTGCGTGCCCGCTACTAAATACCAAAAGCATATTGCTGTCATTATCACCACTTGTAAGCCGCCAAGTAAAAAGACTGAAAATTTAAGAATACGGGTCGATTTACTGGCTTCCATATAAAGGCGCTTTGCTTTGAGTAATAACCAAAGCCCAATGGCAACCATAGTGAGCTTTACAATCATCAGTGCTACGCCTATTTGATACATCAGCTTAGGGCTGTGCCATTGAATGCCAAATGTTTGCGGGATAAACAAACTATCAATTAAGGGCAGTAAAATGAGTAGGAATGGCAGAATAAGCGCTTTGTTTTTCATTATTTACTTTTCTAGTGTTCTCGCAAAGATAAGAGTTCAATGTTAATTCTTGGACTCTAAAAAAGCAAAAAGGCGCAACCTGAGGTTACGCCTTTTATCGTTCTGGGCAGAACTTAAAATTTACAGTGCAGCGAATACATCGTCTGTTTTAGCAGCACAGATAAAATCATTTTTGTGTAACCCTTTGATAGAGTGGCTCCACCAAGTAACAGTTACTTTGCCCCACTCGGTTAACAGACCTGGGTGGTGACCTTCTTCTTCAGCCATATCGCCCACTTTATTAGTGAACTCAAGTGCTTGCTTGAAGTTTTTAAACTTGTAAACACGCTCTAATTGCATAATGCCGTCGCGCACTTCAGGAACCCAATCAGGGATCATTTTGATCAATTCTGCTAATTCAGCATCAGATACTTTAGGCGCATCCGCACGACACGCTTCACACTTTTGTGTGCTTAATGAAGACATTATAAATCCTTAACTTGCTAATTTTTCTTTAGGAGGAAACTTTGGCTCATGTAGCCCTAATTCTTTTGCTTTACTCACCAGCGACATGATATCCATTTGTGAAATATCAAATAAGTCATTGATTGAGTTTATGGTGTAGTACACAGGCTGCATAATATCAATACGATAAGGTGTACGTAATACATCAAGCACGTTCATCGCATTGATTTCTGGCTTATCTGAGTACACGTATTGTGTTTCGCCTGGGCTTGATAAAATACCACCACCATAAATTCGCAGACCTTGTTCGGTTTGCATTAAACCAAACTCAACAGTAAACCAGTAAAGGCGTGCTAAATAAACACGATCTTTCTTTTCAGCGGCATAACCTAACTGACCATATTTGTGTGTGAACTCAGCAAATGCTGGGTTGGTAAGCATCGCACAATGACCAAAAATCTCGTGGAAAATATCTGGCTCTTGTAAGTAGTCAAACTCTTCACGGCTGCGAATAAAAGTCGCTACTGGGAACTGCTTGTTTGCTAGTAATCGAAAGAACTCATCAAAATCGATCAGTGCCGGAACAGGCGCAACTTGCCAGCCCGTTGTTTCGAGTAACACTTCGTTGAGTTCACTAAGTTGTGGAATACGATCTGTTGGTAAATTAATTTTCTTAAGACCTGCTAAATATTCATCACAGGCTTTACCTTCAATGCAAGTGAGTTGGCGAGCAACTAGCTCAGACCATATTTTATTTTCTTCTTCGCTCCAATGGATAACCCCATTTTCATCAGGTTGCTTGGAGGTGTAATTACTTGCTTTAGCCATAATAACCTTCTTCGTTAAATCTTGATCAGCATTGATCAGAATCTCATTAACTTGTTAAGCCGATACTATGTAAAAGTAAGCGAAATTTTAATAGTTAAGGCTGTTTCTAAGGTTTGCAGAAACAGCCCCAACGTAAAGTTAAGGTTACACCAAAAGAACTAAAAGTTTACACACCACACTTTTAAAGGGCTAAAAGCAAACACAACCGTAAACTTTAAATTACAACCTAACCAATGAATGTAAATGCAGTTTTAAGATCGTTAATAATATCGTTAACATCCTCAAGACCAACTGATAATCGAATTAGACCATCACTGATCCCAGCAGCTGCTCTTTCTTCGGGTGTATAAGGCGAATGTGTCATCGATGCAGGATGTTGAATGAGGGTTTCAGCATCCCCTAAACTCACAGCAAGGGTACAAAGTTGGGTGTTATTTATAAATGTTTCGCCATCTTCAAGGCTGCCTTTTATTTCAAAGGCAATAACACCACCAGCGGCTTTCATCTGTGAGCCAATAAATTGATGGCCCGGATGTGATTTAAGCCCAGGGTAATAAACTTGGCTAACTAACGGGTGTTGCTCTAAATATTCAGCAACCACTTGGGCACTTGCACAGTGGCGCTCCATGCGTACAGCAAGGGTTTTTAAACCACGATTAATTAACCATGCATCATGAGGACTAATCGTTGCACCAATATCTTTTAGCACCGTCATTTTGATTAGGTTGATATGCTCCTCTGTGCCACACACAAGCCCTGCTACCACATCACCATGGCCATTTAGGTATTTAGTTGCGCTGTGTAACACAATATCAATACCAAACGAGGTCGGTTGCTGTAGCAAAGGCGTTAAGAAGGTATTGTCGATAACGCTTATCAGCTGATGCTGCTTGGCAACATCGGCAATTAAACTTAGATCAAGCACCGCCATGGTCGGATTAATTGGCGTTTCAGCAAAAATCATTTTTGAATTGGCTTTAACCGCGCCGCGAAGTTCAGCTTCATTGGTCATATCAACAAAAGTAACTTCGATACCAAAGCGCGGCAACATGTGAGCAAAAAATGCAAAGGTACAACCGTATAACGCGCTTGATGCGACTAGGTGGTCACCGTGTTGTAAAAAGCTAAGCACAGACGCAGACACCGCCCCCATACCCGTTGCTGTGGCAGCCGCTGCTTCACAGTTTTCTAACTGAGCTACTTTTTGTTCTAGCTCTTGGGTTGTCGGATTACCTAAACGGGTATAAATAAAGCCCTGCTCTTCACCAGCAAATCGGGCTGCACCTTGGGCTGCATTAGCAAAAGAGAAGGTAGAGGTTTGGTAAAGTGGCGCACTCAGTGCGCCATGTGGGTCATTTGGTTTTTCTGGACCGTGAATACATTGTGTATGTAAGTGATGCTTAGTCATTGTGTGTTCTCGTTTTTATTATCAGTACTTCATACTCATAAATAAAACGTAGATACCCACAATGCACAAGCATGCCGGATGCTCAGATGGCTAAATATCACTCAGCTGTTTTTATTAACTGTACACAAAAGTTGTCATTTTGTATTTTCGGTCTCTTTGTCGCTCGTACGTGAGGCAATTTTACGGGCAATACTATTGGCGGTTTCTTTTAGCAAGCTGCGCTTATGCTCTAAGCGAGGTAATGGGCGACTAAGCTCCATCGCTTTATACCCTATACGCGCGGTAAAAATACCTGCACTTAGCCCTTGCGCTGCTCGGCCCGACAATTTCCCCAGTAATTCAGCGCTTAGTGCCGTTGCTGCTAAATCTGAAACTAACTCTGCACTACCAACAAACAATACTTGTTTCACTAATAAGCGGTACAATTTAATACGGCTTGCATAACCAAAACCAATACCGTAAATACGGCCAATTTGCTCAATGAGCTTAGTGCCACGCCATAGCACCGCCATCATATCAACTAAAGCTAGTGGGCTTAGCGCAACCAATAAGCCAGACTCAGTGGCAAAACGGTTAATCAGTTTTTTCGCTTGCTGATCTTGGCTTACCAATAAGCTATCGGCGTATAAGGTCATGATTTCTTTATCGGTATGGTGACTTGCTATTTGTTGCTTAAACTCTTCAAACCCAGTAAGCGTTTGATGTTTATTAAGCTTTTCAAGCCACGGTAATGCTTCACCTACTTGCTCGCTATTGAGTAAGCGGTCGGCCTCGGTACGATGCAATTGATTACGCTTCAAACTTCTTAGCATGCGGTACTCGCGCCAAATAACACGGGCAATCAGCAGCACACCACTGAGAACAGCCGTTAAATACACCGAACCTAAAATAATTGATTGCTGAAACGTCACAAACAATGACAGTGCAAACTCAAGTAACACTAACGCTAAAAAGCTAACAACAAACACCCCTTTTAGGGTTTGCCATTTCGACTTTTTATACACAGGCTCAAGCTCAATGCTATCTTGCTGATCTTCTTCAGTGTCGATAAATTCAGCGTTTTCTATCACTTTAGCAACAGTTAACTCCTCTGTAGGAGCTTCGTTACTTGCAGAGCTTGAAATACGGCGACCTGCCTGAAAGTTCATCTCCTTTGGTTGCTCACTCATGTTAGTTTATCTCCTATCAGGTACTGCATGACATGATCTAAACGAATATGCTTTAACCGTTTATCAGGGCATGGCAGTGGCGAAAACGATAAGAACTCAAAGCCCTGTTTTGGCCACTCTTGTTTGTTGAGAAGGCGTGACGGTGGCTGCGGTGGTAAATACGTTAGCCATTCTTGCTCGCCTAAAGGCTTGCCATAAATACAAGCTAACTGTTGGCCTTTCTCAGCCACTTGGCGCGGCTCTGTAGCGCAGATAGATGACATTGCCATGGTTTCGATTTGCACGCCTTCGAACTTTAAATGATTCGTTCGGTCATGCACGATTGAATCAAGCAATAGCGCTAAGTCTTTATGATATTGCGCACTAATATGATCTGACTTATTGGCCGCAAACAGTAGCTTGTCGATGTTTGGTTTAAACAAACGTTTAAAGAAGCTCGCTTCACCATAATTAAAGTGCGCCAACAATTGGTTAATAACACGGCTTTGCTCATGCAAGGTTTCGCTGCCTTCATTCAAGGCGCTGAGCACATCCACCAGCACAATTTGTCGGTCAAAATGACGAAAATGCTGCTCGTAAAAAGGTTTTACAACCTCTTTTACATAGGCGTTATAGCGCTTTTTAAGATGCGCTAAATTCGACCCTTCGGTTATGTCATCAGGCACATTCGCAACCGGGAAAAACTGCAGTAGCGGCGCTCCTTTAAGCTCGCCTGGCATCAGCATGCGACCAGGTTGCAGCATGGCAAGTTTGGTGTCTTTTTTAAGGCCCACTAATAACTGCTGATAAAGCGAAGCGACATCAGCAAGTTTGCTCTCATCAACACTGGCTGATAAATCAAGTTCAGCAAGGGCTGTTAAAAATGGCTTCGCTTTTTCGTTGCGTGCTGTTTGCTGCAAGAGTGAGTATTGTGACTCACACCAATCAGCAAATGATTGCTCTAGCATTGGCAAATCAAGTAGCCATTCACCAGGGTAATCAATAATGTCTAAATAGAGCGTTGATTGCGGTGCGAAGTGACCGCGTAGCCCCGAGTTACTTTGGTACTTAATTGCTAAACGTAGCGTATTTATACGCTCGGTAGATGCAGGCCATGCAGGCTCACCTTCAACAGGTAATAACGCTGATAAAGCATTTGTATATTCAAATGTCGGTATTGTCAGTGCTTGCTGCGGCACTATTTTTGTGGCGATATGACGCTTTTCGCGCATCACATCAAAAAAAGGTAAGTTTTTATCGTCAGCTTGGCTGGTTAAATGTTTAACCAAGGCGGTAATAAAAGCGGTTTTACCGCTGCCACTTAAGCCTGTGACGGCTAATTTCACGTGTTGATCTAAACTACGGTGAAGGGCTTTTTCCGCTTTATTTTTTAACGAATTAAAGGTGTTCTTTGCAAATGATTGGCTCATAAAGTGTCTAGCACCTTATTTGCGCTGGGTATCACGATGCAAACAAGGTGCGTATATATCCTTTAAAGTTTGTTGATTTCACGGCTAACCGTAAATTCTGTTGATGTGACATAGCGTTCCATCTCTTGTAAACGACCATCAACTCGAGCAAGACGATCTTTTAAGTCTTGCAATGCACGGCGAGGTGGTTCCCCTTTTTGCCATACTTTAAATTTTACTTCAAGCGGGTCTTGGTGAATGCTGTCTGTGCTTTTCTCTGTTTTTTCTGCTGGTTTTTTATCTAAAATAAACCAAGCAGCAATGTAAGCAACGACAATAAATGGACCACCTGATAATAGTACTGCTGTCACGACTAAAATACGTACTAGCCAAAGCTCCATGTTAAAGTAATCGCTGATACCTGCGCACACACCTGCTATTTTGCCACGCTCTGCGTCTCTAAATAATTCGCGTTTGGTACTCATACTTTACGTCTCCACTGCGGAGCCTCTTGGTCAAGTAAGGCTTCTAATGTTTCAACACGCTCTGCCATTTTATCTGCTTTTTGTGCAAGCTCTAATAATTGGCGGTGCTCGTGTTCACTTAAACCTTGGCTCACTTGTTTTTTACTACGGTAATGTAAAATTAGCCAAAGTGGGGCAACAACCACCATAAAAACAATAATCGGTGCCATCAAAACTTCTGCGTCGAACATGGTACTCTCCTGTCAATCCGTTATGTGTTTAAGCATTGGGGGACATGCCCCCATTTATTATTTTTTATCTGCTAGTTTTTTCTTAAGCTCAGCTAGTTCATCATCAATCTTTTCGTCTTGCTGAAGACCAGCAATTTCGTCAGCTAATGATTTTTTACCAAGATCATAAGACTCTATTTGTGATTCTAGACCATCGATCTTAGTTTCGTAACGTTCGAAGCGGTTTAAAGCGTCTTCAACTTTCGAGCTGTCGAGTGCTTTTTTAACTTCAAGACGTGACTCAGCAGAGCGTTGACGTAAGATGATTGCTTTTTGACGCGCTTTTGCATCAGCTAGCTTCTCTTGTAACGTGCTGACTTCTTGCTGTAGTTTCTCGATATGAGACTCTACATGCTCAAGCTCAGTTTCAACCGCTGCGACTGCATCTGCTGACTTTTGCTTTTCAATCAGTGCTGCACGCGCTAAATCATCACGGTCTTTATTTAGTGCTAATTCAGCTTTTTCTTGCCAGTCTGCAACTTGAACTTTTAAAGTTTCAACGCGACGTACTAGCTCTTTTTTCTCAGCAAGTGTTTTTGCTGATGTAGAGCGAACTTCTACTAATGTATCTTCCATCTCTTGGATGATCAGGCGAACCATTTTTTCTGGGTCTTCTGCTTTATCTAAGATGGCATTGATATTAGAATTAACGATGTCTGCAAAACGTGAAAAAATTCCCATAACATTTACCTCTTTGGTGTTTTAACTTAATCAGTTGGTATATCTAGTATCAATATGCTTGCCAACTTTTATAAACTTAGAATAACTTAATATATTCAAACAGTTAAACTAAATTTATAAATTTCTTTAGTTCTCATAGATAATGAAATACACTAGATCTTAGTAAAAATGACTAAGAGTTAGGGAATATGAGCCAATTTCGCCAGCAGGATAATTTACTCGGCCAATCTGACAGCTTTTTAAGTGTGCTTGATCAAGTTTCGCAACTAGCCAGTTTAGAAAAGCCAGTCCTTATTATTGGTGAGCGCGGTACGGGTAAAGAACTTATTGCAGCCCGTTTGCACTTCTTATCTAAGCGTTGGGACCAAAACTATATAAAGCTCAACTGTGCAGCGCTCAACGAAAACCTGCTCGAAAGTGAATTATTTGGTCATGAAAGTGGTGCATTTACCGGTGCTAGTAAACGCCACGAAGGCCGCTTTGAACGTGCTAATGGCGGTACGCTATTCCTTGATGAATTAGCCAATACCTCGGCGATGGTACAAGAAAAACTACTACGCGTTATTGAATACGGCGAATTTGAACGCGTTGGTGGTAAGCAAACCGTTAAAGTCGATACCCGATTAGTCTGTGCGACCAATGAAGACTTACCAACCCTAGCTGAGCAAGGCGAATTTAGAAGCGACTTACTCGACCGCCTCGCCTTTGATGTTATTACCCTGCCCCCGCTGCGTGAACGCCAAGAAGATATCATGTTATTGGCAGAACAATTTGCAATTAACATGGCTCGCGATCTTGAGTGGGAGCTATTTAGTGGCTTTACGCGTAGCGCCATCGAAACGCTACAATCTTATGAGTGGCCGGGTAATATTCGTGAATTAAAGAATGTGGTTGAACGTAGTTTATATCGTCATGGTAACGAACATATTCCCGTTCACCAGATTATTTTAGACCCATTTGCGAGTAAATTTAGACCTAAACAGCGCGTTAAAGCTGCAGTTAGCAGTGCCCCTGTTGCAAACGTCGAAGCTGCGCCTATCGCCACGACACAAAATCAAGACGTTGTGACACTCAATAAGCCCGACATTCAATTTCCTTGTAATTTAAAGCAGCTGTCTAACGACTTTGAAATTGATGTCATTAAAAAAGCGCTTGAACATAGCCAATTTAACCAAAAGAAAACTGCAGAACACTTAGAATTAACGTATCATCAATTACGTGGCTATTTGAAAAAATACAATTTATTAGATCAGCAGCAATAGTTAGAGGCTAATCAGGTGTTTAAACCGTTACTTGCTTTGTCTTTGGTGTGCTTAGTAGGCTGCCTAGATAACGAAGAAAAAACCACAGAACAAAAAAACCAGGGCTTAGTCTATTGCGCTGAAGCAAACCCTGTGTCGTTTAATCCGCAAGTGACAACGACAGGTTCGACTATCGATATTATCGCCAATCAGCTTTATGATCGCCTGTTAAGTATTGATCCGGTGTCTGCCGAGTTTAAAGCAGAGCTGGCAACTGATTGGAAAATTAGCCCAGACGGCAAAGCAATTACCTTTACCCTGCGTAAAGGGGTTAAATTTCATACCACAAAATACTTTACTCCAAGCCGTGATTTTAACGCTGATGATGTAATTTTTACCTTTAGCCGCTTATTCGACGTTTATAACCCTTATCACTTTGTTGGCGATGCCAGCTACCCTTATTTTCAAAGTGTGGGTATTGATCAGCTTATTCGTCGCATTGTGCGTGTTTCTGATTACCAAGTACGGTTTGAGCTTTATAATGCTGAAAGCAGCTTTTTAGCAAACCTTGCAACCGACTTTGCCGTGGTGTTATCCGAAGAATACGCCATGCAGCTTAAAGCACGCAATCAAGAAAACTTATTTGACCAATACCCTGTGGGTACTGGCCCTTATGTATATAAAGAATATCGTCGCGACCGTTTAATTCGCTATTACCGTAACCCTGATTACTGGAAACACCCTGTAGTACTTGAGCAACTGGTGTATGACATTACGCCAAACGGCACCACACGCGTTGCGAAAATGCTCACCAAAGAGTGTGATGTTACTGCGCACCCAAGCAGCGCACAGTTGAGTATTTTATCGCAACGCGAAGATATTAAAGTTCAAAAAGAGCAAAACTTAAATATTGGTTATTGGGCCTTTAACACTGAGCGCCCGCCTTTTGATGATGTACGTGTACGCCAAGCACTCGCAAGCGCCATTGATGTCGATAAAATCATGCAAGCGGTATATTACGGTAACGGCATTAAAGCGCAGTCATTACTGCCTCCTGCTTCTTGGGCATTTGAAGCGCAAAAAGCCATGCCTGAATTTAACCCTGCACTTGCCAAAACATTACTCGCAGAAGCTGGCTACAAAAATGGCTTTGATATGAATATTTGGGCCATGCCGGTAAGCCGTATTTATAACCCCAATGCCCGTAAAATGGCTGAGCTGATGCAAAGTGATTTACGCAAGATTGGTGTGAACGTTAATATCGTCGAGTACGAATGGAATACCTTTTTACAACGAATTGGTGAACATAGACACGATAGCGTGTTACTTGGTTGGGCTGCAGATACGCCAGACCCTGATAACTTTATGAGCCCATTATTAAGTTGTACTGCGACTTTCAGTGGTAAAAACCCAGCAAATTGGTGTCACCCTGAGTTTGATTTATTACTTACACAAGCCTTAGATACAACAGATCTTGAAAAGCGTAAACAATACTACAATCAGGCACAGCGGATCATAGTGCAAGAGCTGCCTATTTTACCGATAGCCCATGGTATGCGTTTTCAAGCCGCAAGTAGTGATGTTAAAGGCATCAGCTTAAGCCCGTTTGGTGGCATTTCACTAGCTAACGCGAGGAAAGAATAATGATCCTAGATTATATTCTGCGCCGCTTAGCACTGTTAATGTTTATGATGCTGACACTGAGTATCTTTACCTTTTCATTGAGCTTTTTGTTCCCGGGTGATGCGCTAACTAACTTAAGCGGTATTACCAATAGCACCTTCTCACAAACCAGTGCACTTGAAGAAAAGTTCCACTTTACCGAAAACTATGTGGTGCAATACTTTGCCTTTTTAGACCGTATTTTACACGGCGATTGGGGTGTCTCTTTTGCATCTGGCGAAAGTGTTTTTCAGCATATTCAAGATTTATTTCCTGCAACGCTAGAGCTTAGCCTTTACGCATTGTTTGTCTCGGTTGCTGTGGGCGTACCGGGTGGTATTTTAGCTTCTGCTTACTACAAACGATGGCCAGACAAATTTATAAACTCAGGCACGCTTATTGGCTACTCGATGCCTGTTTTTTGGTTAGCGCTATTGTTGATCATGGTGTTTTCACTACAACTAGGTTGGTTTCCTATGTCGGGCCGTATGGGTCTACTTTACGAAATTGAACCAATTACCGGCTTTATTTTAATCGATATCATATTAGGTGACTTTCCGTATGATGGCATGGCATTTTTAGATGCAATACACCACCTAACCTTGCCTACTATTGTACTTGCCATGTATCCGACCACAGTATTGGTTCGCTTTACCCGCGACTCTATGCTGAAAGTACTCGATCAAAGTTACATTAAAACAGCACGCGCTAAAGGCTTAAACCGTGCACAGCTGATCCTTCACCACGCTCTGCGTAATGCGCTGCTACCGGTTATAAAACAAATAGGTTTACAGTTTAGTACCTTGATCACCCTTGCGATGATCACCGAAGTTATTTTCTCATGGCCGGGCATTGGTCGTTGGCTTATCGATAGTATTTATCAGCGCGACTATCCTGCGATTCAAGGTGGCTTACTCGCTGTTTCTATGTTCGTTATTTTAGCTACCATTATTGCTGAGCTCACTTATACATTATTCGACCCATTATCGCGGAACCAAGCTCATGGCAAAGTTTAATTTATTCTCTGAAGAGTCGAATAAATCGCCGTTAGCGCGATTTTGGAAAAAATTTAAAACCAATCACCCTGCCCTTGTGGGTTTATGGTTGTTTATTGCTTTAGTGTTACTGGCCGTGTCTGCACCACTCCTTGCACCTTATGGCGTGAACCAACAACACAGCGATGCACTGCTGTTACCGCCATCGTGGCATGATGCAGGTGACGTACGCTTTTTATTAGGCACCGACGATTTAGGCCGAGATGTATTATCGCGCTTAATGAATGGTGCAACCTACACCTTTGGTTTGTCGGTTGTCGCGGCTTTGATCACCACAGTAATTGGGGTGTTAGTAGGTACTTTTGCTGGGATCAGCCGGGGTATTCGCTCAAGCTTTTTGAATCACTTGCTTGATATTACGTTATCTATTCCATCGCTGTTACTAGCCATCATTATTATTGCGATTCTTGGCCCGGGCTTAATGAATACAGTATGGGCGATTATTTTAGCTTTACTGCCTCAGTTTATTCACTCGGTACGTAACTTAATTGTTGAAGAGCTTAACAAAGACTACATCACGGCATTTAAACTGGATGGTGCGTCAAACTGGCATATTCTCGCCCGTGGTATCTTCCCGAATATTTACGAGCATATTGTGGTTATTTTTACCATGGCGCTTTCTACCGCTATTTTGGATATCTCGGCACTTGGCTTTTTAAAATTGGGCGCACAGCCCCCAACCACAGAATGGGGTGCTATTTTGGCTGAAAACCTTGGTTTAATTTACCTTGCCCCTTGGACTGTTGGCTTACCGGGCGTATTATTATTTTTAGCAGTACTGTCTACCAATTTAGTAGGTGACGGTTTACGCCAAGTGCTTAAAGAACGTAAGGCCGACTAATTATGCAATTACTCGATATTCGCAATCTCACGATAGAGTTACGCACCTCAGATACCGTTATTCGTGCGGTTGATAGAGTCAGCATGACCTTAAAAGAAGGTGAAGTGCATGCTTTAGTTGGCGAGTCTGGCTCAGGTAAAAGCTTAATTGCAAAAGCCATTGTTGGGGTTTTAAATAAACGCTGGCATATCACCGCTGATCGCATGCATTGGCGTGGTGTTGATTTAATGCGCTTATCTAACGAGCAACGCCGTAAACTAGTAGGTCAAGACATTGCTATGATCTACCAAGATCCGAGTCGCTGCCTAGATCCAACTGCCAAGATATTCGACCAAATTGCCGAGACCCTGCCTGCGCAAGCAACCAGTGGCTTTTTCTTAAAGCGAAATAAACAGCGTAAAGACAGAGTAAAAGCGTTAATCCACAAGGTCGGTATTAAAGATCATAAAAAGGTGCTCGACAGCTACCCTCATGAGCTCTCTGAAGGGATTTGTCAAAAAGTGATGATTGCCATGGCCATTGCGCGTACCCCAAAACTATTGATTGCCGATGAGCCAACTACCGCCCTTGAAAGCACCACGCGTGCGCAAGTATTTAGACTGTTAAAAAGCTTGAACCAGCTAAAGAACATGTCGATTTTGATGATTTCTCACGAACTTGAAGAAATTGTTGAGTGGTCTCATGGCATGCATGTTCTTTACTGCGGACAAATGGTTGAAGCTGGCCCAACTAATCGTATTTTTAGTCAGCCATATCACCCTTATACTCAAGCACTGTTAAAAAGCTTGCCTGACTACGAGCAAGGTCTGGCTCACAAAGAGCCGTTTTATGCTTTAAAAGGCACCATTCCGACCTTGCAGCATTTGCCAATAGGCTGCCGCTTGGGTCCACGTTGCCCACAAGCACAAAAAGAATGTGTGGTTACCCCAAAATTGACCAAGCATCATAGTCATAGTTATGCCTGCCATTTCCCATTAATTAAGGCGATGAAATAATGCAACCACTGCTCAAAGTTCAAGCGTTATCAAAGAGTTTTAACCTGCGTGCAGGCTTGTTTTCACGCAAACGATTCTCTGTTTTAAGAGATATTTCGTTTTGCTTAGGGCAAGGTGAAACCATTGCAATTATCGGCGAAACCGGCTCAGGCAAAAGTACCTTAGCTAAATTACTCTCAGGAGCCGATAACGCTGATAAAGGGCAAATTTTGCTCGATGGTAATATCATCGAAAATGATGGCTTGCGTGATAACGACTGTCGCCACATTCGTATGATCTTCCAAGACTCTGAGGCGTCGTTGAACCCGGGTTTAACCATTGGCGACATGCTTAACGACTGTTTACAGTACAACACTGACTTAAACAAAGAAGAGCGTGAAGATAAAATAAAACAAACCCTCGCAAAAGTGGGTTTGCTTTTAGATCATCAGCACTATTACCCGCATATGTTTAGTAGTGGACAATTGCAACGTATAGCGCTTGCACGGGCTTTAATTTTAGACCCTAAGGTTGTAGTGCTCGATGAGGCGTTATCGTCTCTAGACCCGTCTGTACGCGCACAAACGGTAAACTTATTACTGCGTCTACAAAAAGATACTGGCCTTAGCTATGTGCTTATTACTCATCACCTAAGTTTGGTGCGTCATATTAGCGACCAACTTGTGGTACTTGATCACGGTGAGATTGTTGAATACGGCCAAACTGAAGCGATTTTCCAAAACCCGCAATCAAACGTGACGCAGAAGTTGTTGAACTGCTGATAGTGAGCTCTCAGCTGTCAGCCGTAAGCTATCAGTTTGATTCGGCGTTAAAACGCCTCCTACGCGAGCGGTTTGATCACTCAATTAACTCTACTCTTGCAGCTTTACTCTTTCCCCTTGTTACTTTTCACTCGTATCAAAACTTTTTATACATCCCCTGGCTTTGTGGTGCGACAAACTTGTAGCCAAGCTTTTCGTAAAAGCCTGGTTTGTCAGCGACCATAGTGACATAACTACCTTCAAAGGCGGCAGATTCAATGTAGCGGTCAACATGTTCCATAATGACACGCCCTAACCCTTGTCCTTGATATTCAGGTGATACTGCAATATCAACCACTTCAAAATTACAACCGCCATCACCAATAACGCGGCCCATGCCAATCAACTCATCGTTTTTACGAATACAAATAGCATAAAGAGAGTTTGGTAACCCCGCCTTTGCAGCCGCTAATGAACGTGCTGATAAGCCAGCTTTGAGGCGCATATCACAGTACTCTTCTGCGCTTGGTAGCTGCTCGATCAGACTGTACTCCATAAATGCTCCTAGTAATTTGCATTACCTTTAACGGTAACAAAAAAGGCGCCAGTAGGCGCCTTTTATTTAACTCAGTTTGCTAATTATTCAGCAGCTTGAGTCGCTTGCGGTACTTGCACTTCAGCTTGTGCTTTTAGTGCTGCAATAAATACCATGTAGTTTTTATTCACTTGAGCCATAGTGATGTTTTGCTTTTGTTGCTCATTAATCTCAACTTCAGTCGCTGGATTAACTGCTTTTAACGCAACAATTGCCGCATCGCCATTGTTTAGGTCAACAACTTCAACCTCTGGTGCTCCTTGTGGGTGAGCCATTTTGAAAGCTTGTTGAACAATCGCTGGTGACACTGTGTAAGCTTGACGAGCAAGTGCAGCTTCTTGGCGTACTGTTAGGCCTTCCGCTTGTGCAACTTCGTTTAGGCTCTTACCAGCTTCAATCTCAGCGTATAGAGTGCGTGCTTTTTCTTTAGCAAGCTCCGATGCTTTTTGTGAAACTAAGGTCGCCTTAATTTGCTCAGAAACATCTGCTAGTGCTTTCGTTGTAGCAGCTTTGTGATCGTTTACACGAACAACAACAGCATGCTCATCGCCTACTTCAATTACTTCTGAGTTCATGCGGTCTTCTAACACTTCAGGTGAGAAAATAGCAGTAACAACTTGTGGGTTGTTTAACGGCTCAGGTAATGCATTGCGAGTAACAAGTTCTGTTTTCTGTACTTCAACGCCAGCTGCTTCTGCTGCATCAATTAAAGTATCTGAAATTTCGAACGCAAGCTCACCCATTTGAGTTTGCTTTTCATAGAACGCATTAATTTTCTTAGTACGCTCAAGTTCAGCGCGAAGCTCATCTTTTACGTCAGCATATGGTTTAACTTGCTGTGTTTGAATATCAGTAAGTTTGATGATGTGATAACCAAACTCTGATTCTACAACGTCAGAAATGTCGCCTTTGCTTTCTAGTGCATACGTTGCATCTTCAAACGCAGGGTCCATCATGTCACGTTCAATCCAGTCTAGGTCGCCGCCCATTTCTGCACTCACTACGTCATCAGAAGATGACTCAGCTAGCTCAGCAAAGTCAGCACCGTTTTGTAACTGCGCTAGTAGCTCTTCAGCTTTCGCTTTTGCTGCATCATCGTCTTCGCTGTTATCAATTAAGATGTGCGATACACGACGTTTTTCAGGCTCAATATATTGTGCACTGTTTTGATCATAGTAAGCTTTGATATCTTCTTCTGAAACACTTGAATCAAGCGTTAAGGTAGCTGCATTTAAGTCAATGTAACTTACAGACACTTGCTCTGGTGCTAAGAATTGCGGTTGATTCAACTCATAGTAATCAGCAATTTCTTGCTCTGTTACTTCGATACCTGCTTGTAATGATTCTTTAGCAACAACTAAGTAATCAATACTGCGCGTTTGCTGTTGTAGAGCAACGCTGTTGTTTAATTCATTTTCTAAGATGAAATCTGTACCAGCAACAGCACCTACTAATTGGCTGCGTGTCATGTCTTCACGTAAATATTCACGGAAAGCATCTGGTTGGAAATTCATTTGACGAATAACTTGTAAGTAGCGGTCGTTGCTAAACTGGCCGCCTACTTGGAAGTAAGGCATTTCTAAAATTGCTTTACGAACACTTTCGTCACTTACACGAAGACCTAATTCTGCCGCTAGTTGAGTTTGCAATTCTTGTTGTACTAAACGGTCGATTACGCCTTGGCGAATTTGTGCCATGTAATTTGGATCAGCAGCGATTTGTGCGAAGTATTCACCAAATTGTTGTTCTAAACGGTTACGTTCGTTTTGGTATGCACGGCTGAATTCGGTTTGGCTAATTTTAACTCCATTTACTTCTGCAACGGGTTGCTCTGTGGTTTGTCCTAAATAACCACCGATCCCAGCTAAAGCAAAAGATAAAATCACCGCGCCTAAAATAATTTTGGCTGCAGGTCCCTGCGAACCTTCTCTGATTTTCTCAAGCATTTATCTATCTCTATTCTGATCAGGTACAAATTAACCCTGCTCATGTAAAAAAAGCGTATCTTACCAGATACGCTTTTTCACTTGAAGTAACTGGTGATAAGTTACCTAAATTCAATTTAAGTGTGATTAGGTATCTCTCACCAACTAATCTTTAATGATTAGTTTACTGCGTCTTTCAGCGCTTTACCTGCTTTGAAAGAAGGAATGTTTGCTGCAGCAATCTGGATAGTCTCACCAGTTTGCGGGTTACGACCTGAACGCGCTGCACGCTCACGTACAGAGAAAGTACCAAAGCCAACTAGCGCTACTGAATCGCCATCTTTAAGAGCGCCTGAAACAGCCTCGATGAATGAATCTAGTGCACGACCTGCAGCCGCTTTAGAAATGTCAGCGTCAGCTGCGATTTGATCGATTAATTGAGATTTATTCACAATATCATCCTCTTTCATTGTTATTATCAAGAGCGATTGTTTTTATAAAAAATAACATCACTGTTTTGAAAATTTATGAGCAAATTAAGTTTATACTCAGTTTATTATATTTTTCTCAACCCTAGGCCACATAAGGCCTAGGCTTGAAAACTAGTGCTTAACTTATCATACCCTTTGTATTTGAAAAGCCCCTAAATGCACTTTTTTGCGGTTTTTTACTGGTTTTTTTCAGTTTCGACAGAAAAACTCTCAACTGGGTGCTTCAAAGCCAGTTTTAAAACGTCATCAATCCATGTAACTGGGTGAATTTCAAGGCCCTCTAATACGTTGTCTGGGATCTCTTTTAAGTCACGTTCGTTAATTTTTGGAATAATAACGGTTTTAATTCCACCACGATGCGCTGCCAATAGCTTCTCTTTTAAGCCACCAATAGGTAATACTTCACCACGTAATGTGATTTCACCTGTCATTGCAACATCTGAGCGCACTGGGTTACCCGTTAAGCTCGATACCAAACCAGTTACCATGGCAATACCAGCACTTGGGCCATCTTTTGGTGTTGCACCTTCTGGCACGTGAACATGAATGTCACGTTTCTCATAGAAGTCGCTATTAATGCGAAGTTTTTCAGCACGATTACGAACGACCGTCATCGCAGCCTGAATTGACTCTTGCATTACATCACCAAGCGAACCTGTGTAAGTTAGCTTGCCTTTACCTGGTACAGCTGCAGATTCAATAGTTAGTAAATCACCACCTACTTCAGTCCACGCAAGACCCGTTACTTGGCCAATACGGTCACCGTCTTCTGCTTTACCATAATCAAAGCGTTGTACACCTAAGAACTCTTCAAGGTTGTTATCGTCGATAAGGACCTTTTTAGTGTCTTTATCAAGCAGGATGTTTTTAACTGCTTTACGGCATAGTTTTGACACTTCACGCTCTAAGTTACGAACGCCCGCTTCACGTGTGTAGTAGCGGATAATGCCAATAATTGCGCTGTCAGCAATTTCAACTTCATGCTCTTTTAAACCATTGCGCTTAACTTGCTTTGGAATCAAGTGTTGTTTAGCAATGTTTAGCTTCTCATCTTCGGTGTAACCCGATAAACGAATCACTTCCATACGGTCTAATAATGGACCTGGAATATTAAAGCTATTTGATGTTGCCACGAACATCACATCAGATAAGTCGTAATCAACTTCTAAGTAGTGATCGGCAAAATGGCTATTTTGCTCAGGATCAAGTACTTCAAGTAATGCTGATGCTGGGTCGCCACGCATATCTGATGACATCTTATCGATTTCATCTAATAAGAATAATGGGTTCTTTACACCAACTTTAGTCATATTCTGGATTAACTTACCAGGCATAGAACCAATGTAAGTACGACGGTGACCACGGATTTCCGCTTCGTCACGAACTCCACCTAATGCCATACGCACATATTTACGACCTGTAGAACGAGCGATTGACTGACCCAATGAGGTTTTACCTACACCAGGAGGACCGACTAAACATAAAATTGGGCCTTTAAGCTTATTAGTGCGCTGCTGCACCGCTAGATACTCAATAATACGCTCTTTAACTTTATCTAAGCCGTAATGGTCACTATCTAAAATCTTTTGTGCGCCAGCTAAGTCTTTTTTCACCTTAGAGCGTTTTTTCCAAGGTACATTGATTAACGTATCAATGTACGAGCGCACGACAGTTGCTTCCGCCGACATCGGCGACATCATTTTTAATTTAGATAACTCAGCGTTTGCTTTCTCTTGCGCTTCTTTAGGCATACCAGACTCTTCGATGCGTTTTTTAATTGCTTCGAATTCATCGGGTACATCATCAAGTTCGCCAAGCTCTTTTTGAATCGCTTTCATTTGCTCGTTGAGGTAATACTCACGCTGCGACTTTTCCATCTGCTTTTTCACGCGGGTACGGATTTTTTTCTCAACTTGCAGTAAGTCAATCTCACCTTCCATCAGTGCCATTAAGTATTCAAGACGCTCAGTCACATCGGCAATCTCAAGTACTTTTTGCTTTTCAGGTACCTTAAGCGGCATGTGTGCTGCCATGGTATCAGCAAGGCGTGCAGCTTCATCGATGCCAGACACAGAAGTAAGTACCTCAGGTGGGATCTTCTTATTAAGCTTTACGTAGCCTTCAAATTGGCTAATTGCGCTGCGAATAAAGATATCTTGTTCTTGCTCGTCGATATGGCTTGATTCGATGAACTGTGCTTCTGCCACAAAGAAATCATCGTTATCTAAAAACTTTTCAACGCTTGCACGTTGTGTGCCTTCAACAAGCACTTTAACGGTGCCATCAGGTAACTTTAATAACTGAAGTACTGTGGCAATGGTGCCAACACGGTAGATATCATCTTGCTGCGGATCATCAACAGAGGCGTCTTTTTGCGCCACTAGGAAAATTTGTTTGTCCTTGTCCATCGCCGCTTCTAGGCATTTTATTGATTTTTCACGACCAACAAATAGCGGGATCACCATGTGTGGATAAACCACTACATCGCGCAGTGCCAACACGGGGATTTCGACTCGATCTGTTCTCTCAAGCGTCATTATATTCTCTTCGCACTTCATTTATTTTAAAGATTACTCAAGTATATGGGGATATGTAAGGGAAAGTTCAACATATTTATAAAAAAAGGAGCCTTTGGCTCCTTTTTCGTGTTCAACTGCTTAACTTTTAAACTATTACAGCTTTATTCTGATGCAGCTTTGTCTTGGTTACCGCTTTGGTAAATCAAAATTGGGTCTGATTCACCTTTTATAACGGTTTCATCAATAACCACTTTGCTAACATCATCCATCGAAGGTAATTCATACATAGTATCAAGTAATACGCCTTCAACGATTGAACGTAAGCCACGAGCACCTGTTTTACGCTCCATTGCTTTATGAGCAATTGCGCTAAGTGCATCTTCACGGAACTCAAGCTCAACATCTTCCATCGCAAATAATGCAGAGAACTGTTTGGTTAATGCATTTTTTGGTTCGCTCAGAATTTGAATAAGCGCCGCTTCATCTAGCTCTGTGAGTGTCGCAACAACCGGAAGACGACCAATAAACTCAGGAATTAAACCGTATTTCACTAAATCTTCAGGCTCAACATCTTTAAATGTTTCACTTAAGCTACGGCTACCTGATGATTGCTTAACTTCAGCACCAAAACCAATACCGGTATTTTTATGGCTGCGTTGTTCAATCACTTTATCTAGGCCAGCAAACGCACCGCCACAGATAAATAGGATCTTAGAAGTATCAACTTGTAAGAACTCTTGCTGTGGATGTTTACGGCCGCCTTGTGGTGGCACAGATGCAACCGTACCTTCAATTAACTTAAGTAAGGCTTGTTGTACACCTTCGCCCGATACGTCACGGGTGATCGATGGATTGTCAGACTTACGAGAAATCTTGTCGATTTCATCAATGTAAACAATACCACGTTGTGCTTTTTCTACGTCGTAATCACATTTTTGCAGTAGCTTTTGAATGATGTTTTCAACGTCTTCACCTACATAACCTGCTTCAGTTAGTGTCGTTGCATCGGCCATCGTGAATGGGACATCAAGTAAACGAGCCATGGTTTCAGCAAGTAATGTTTTACCACTACCTGTAGGACCGATTAGTAGAATATTACTCTTACCAAGCTCAATATCTGCATTGATTGTTTGATTGCGTAAACGTTTGTAGTGATTGTATACCGCAACCGACAGCACTTTTTTCGCGTGGTCTTGGCCAATCACGTAATCATCTAAGTGATCACGAATTTCTTTCGGCACAGGCAGTTTATCAGACGCATTATGCTTCGGCGCAATGTCTTTGATTTCTTCCCTGATAATATCGTTACACAGCTCTACACATTCATCACAAATATATACTGAAGGGCCAGCAATTAGTTTGCGAACTTCGTGCTGGCTTTTGCCGCAGAAAGAGCAGTATAACAATTTATTACTTTTGTCGCCGTCTGTAGGAGTGTCAGACATTCAGCTACCTCATTTATTACGTTGGCAGTAGCACTGGGCTACTGCTAATTCACTATGTTTAACTATATCAAAGAATATCAGTTTTCGCATAGTAAAGGGTGATAGCTAACAATACGTTATTATTAGCTATTCAGATTACTTCGAATCGCGGCTTGAAAATACTGAGTCAACTAGGCCGTATTCAACTGCTTCGCTAGCAGTCATAAAGTTATCACGGTCTGTATCACGAGAAACCACATCGAGTGGCTGGCCAGTATGTTCAGCCATTAAACGGTTTAACTTATCTTTAATTGATAAAATTTCACGGGCATGGATCTCAAAGTCAGATGCCTGACCTTGGAAGCCACCTAATGGTTGGTGGATCATTACACGTGAGTTAGGTAAACAAAAACGCTTACCTTTAGCGCCACCTGATAGCAAGAATGCACCCATGCTTGCCGCTTGACCAACACAAATAGTGCTTACATCAGGCTTGATAAAATTCATTGTATCGTAAATTGCCATACCCGCAGTCACAGAACCGCCTGGCGAATTAATGTAAAGATAAATATCTTTTTCTGGGTTTTCTGATTCTAAAAACAGCATTTGCGCAAGAATCAAATTAGCCATGTTATCTTCTACTTGGCCAGTTAAGAAAATGATGCGCTCTTTTAAAAGACGTGAGTAAATATCATATGAGCGCTCACCTTTAGCTGTTTGTTCAACAACCATAGGGACTAGTGCGTTTAGAGGGTCTATCATACCGCTATTCATTCTTATTTAATTCCTTATCCGCTGCGACTCATCCTTACTATAAGGAAAGCACATTTATACTAATGTAAGTTAAGCTGTCTATTCAATCTTTATAACTATATAGGAACTTATCAGAACAAATTCAATCCTCGCTGAAAAAAGTTCTGAAATAACATCAGTATTGTTGGTTTTTTTGAAACTGATACCACAAACTAAAATGGCCCGAGTACGCTGTATAAATACAGGGTAACACGAGCCATTTAATCGCTAGCGAGAGCTTAAGTCAATGACTTATTAAGCACCTTGCTGTGGATTCATGATGTCGTCGAATGCTTTTTCAACGTCAGTCACGTTTGCTTTAGCTAGGATAGCTTCAACTGCTTGCTCTTCCATCGCTACGTTGCGCATTTGCTGCATAAGCTGATCATTTGCTTTGTAGTACTCTACTACTTCAGTTGGATCTTCGTATGCAGAAGCTACAGTTGCGATTAACTCTTCAACTTTAGCGTCGTCAACTTTAAGCTCGTTCGCTTTAATTACTTCACCTAGTAATAGGCCAGTCTTAACGCGAGTTACAGCTTGCTCGTGGAATAATTCAGCTGGAAGCTCAGGCATGTTTTTAGCGTCGCCACCGAAACGTTGTGCAGCTTGCTGACGTAGTGCATCAATTTCTTGATCTACTAGCGCTTTTGGCACTTCGATTTCGTTGTTAGCTAAAAGACCTTTGATAGCTTGATCTTTAACGTTAGCTTTAACTGCTTGGTCAAGCTCACGTGTCATGTTCTTTTTAACTTCTTCTTTAAGAGCGTCAACACCGCCTTCAGCTACACCGAATTTAGTTGCGAACTCTTCGTTAAGCTCAGGAAGCTCTTGAGTTTCAACTTTCTTAACAGTGATTGCGAAAGTAGCAGCTTTACCTTTAAGGTTTTCAGCGTGGTACTCTTCAGGGAAAGTTACTTCAGCAACAACTTCTTCGCCCGCTTTTTTGCCAACGATGTTGTCTTCGAAACCTGGGATCATACGACCTTGACCAAGTTCTAGTGGGAAGTCTTCAGCTTTACCGCCTTCAAACTCTTCGCCTTCGATAGAACCAACGAAGTCGATAGTTACACGGTCGTTCTCGCCTGCAGCTGCGTCAACTTCAGCCCAAGAAGCGTGTTGCTTACGTAGAGTTTCTAGCATGTTAGCTAGGTCTTCGTCAGTTACAGATACAGCTGGTTTTTCAACAGCAATTTTATCTAAACCTTGAATTTCAACTTCTGGGTAAACTTCGAAAGTTGCATCGAACTCTAAATCTTTACCAGCTTCTAACGCTTTAGGAGCGAAAGTAGGAGAACCAGCTGGGTTAATTTTTTCAGAAACGATTGCTTCGATGTAGTTGCGTTGCATTAATTCGCCAGCAACTTCTTGACGTACTGCAGCACCGTAACGCTTGTTGATGATAGACGCTGGTACTTTACCAGGACGGAAACCATCGATACGCTGGGTTTTAGACAGTTGTTGTAAGCGTTTTTTTACTTCAGTCTCAACGTTCTCTGCAGGAACGGTGATGGTCAGACGGCGCTCAAGGCCTTGAGTCGTCTCAACAGAAACTTGCATGATTTACCTCAATCTTCAATTTTGGCGACTGTTCGCCTTCCTTACAAACAAGGTGATCTCCATGAGTGATAGCAAGTTTTAACGCTGAATATTTCAACTTAAAACGGCGCATTGTAACCATGAGATACCATTGCTGCTTTGCCCCTATGGGCACTATGTTAAACAATAGACGCGGCATTATAACCTAATATTTATGATAGTCGAGTCTGGGGGGCAATTATTTGGCGTATATAGCAGCAATCAGCGTTTAAATGCGTAAAAAACGAACGCAACAAAATAACAAAGGAGAATTAAGCTGAATTAAAGGATGTATTTAGAAATTGAGAAGTGGTCGACGATGCAGGATTTGAACCTGCGACTGAATTGGATATACCCAAACCAATTGTTCTTTGACCATAAATCTTTAAAAGTGGTCGGCGATGCAGGATTTGAACCTGCGACCCCTTGGACCCAAACCAAGTGCGCTACCAAACTGCGCTAATCGCCGATACTGAGAGAAGTTTTGAAAATAAAGACCACTTATTAAAAGTGGTCGGCGATGCAGGATTTGAACCTGCGACCCCTTGGACCCAAACCAAGTGCGCTACCAAACTGCGCTAATCGCCGATATCTTAGAGTAAATTGGGGTGACTGATGGGGCTCGAACCCACGACAACCGGAATCACAATCCGGGGCTCTACCAACTGAGCTACAATCACCACGGCATTTACATATTTTCAAATGGCGCACCCGGAAGGATTCGAACCTTCGACCAACGCCTTAGAAGGGCGTTGCTCTATCCAGCTGAGCTACGGGCGCATCGAAAACTTCATAAGCTTGCCTGTAAGCGCCGCTTCTTAAAGAAGAAGTGGTCGGCGATGCAGGATTTGAACCTGCGACCCCTTGGACCCAAACCAAGTGCGCTACCAAACTGCGCTAATCGCCGATGCTTACCGTTGTTTGCGAGTGACCTCGTTAACAACGGGGTGCATAATAGTGATTTGACCGAGTCAGGTCAAACATTTTTTTAAGAAAATAATTCAATCGGTCACTTTTAGTTCATAATGGTTAAATATTGCAAATATAAGCTAAAATTTGAACTCTTTTTTATAAAGTAGCGCTTTATATAAGATTGCATCTTGGCGCTATGATGCTTTTCTGCGAAAATACGCAACATAAATAAATATGATCAAACAAACATGATTTGTGTATCCACGCCCCCTTTATTGGATAATCATATTTAGATGTATCAGTATCAAGTTAACTAACCCCAATTAAAGGTCACCCATGACGGCAAACATCATCGATGGTAAGGCAATAGCTAAACAAGTACGCAGCAATGTAGCAGAGCGAGTTGCAGAGCGTGTAGCGAATGGATTACGCGCTCCAGGACTAGCAGTAGTGTTAGTTGGTCAAGATCCAGCTAGCCAAGTGTATGTTGGTTCTAAACGTAAAGCATGTGAAGAAGTCGGCTTTGTATCTAAGTCTTACGATTTACCTGGCGACACAACTGAGCAAGATTTACTTGCATTAATAGATCAACTAAACGAAGACAAAGAAGTAGACGGTATTCTAGTACAGTTACCTTTACCTCAGGGTCTTGATGCTGAAAAAATTCTTGAACGCATCACACCACATAAAGATGTTGATGGTTTCCACCCTTATAATATTGGTCGTTTAGCTCAGCGTATGCCGGCACTTCGTCCTTGTACACCGAAGGGTATTATCACCCTACTCGACTCTACCGGTGTCCGCTACAAAGGTATGCACGCAGTTGTTGTTGGTGCGTCAAACATTGTTGGTCGTCCTATGTCACTTGAGCTTTTACTTGCAGGCTGTACAACAACGGTGTGTCATAAGTTTACTCAAGATTTAGAAACGCATGTTCGCCGCGCTGATTTATTAGTTGTTGCGGTTGGTAAACCTGAATTCATTCCGGGTGATTGGGTTAAAGAAGGTGCTATCGTAATTGATGTAGGTATTAACCGCCTTGAATCTGGCAAGCTTGTTGGTGATGTTGAATACGATATCGCTGAACAAAAAGCACATTTCATTACACCAGTACCAGGTGGTGTTGGCCCAATGACTGTGGCAAGCTTAATCGAAAACACCCTTGAAGCGTGTGAAAAGTACCACAGCTAAGAAGAGCTAAATTATTGCAAAAGGCTGCCAATTGGCAGCCTTTTTTTGGTTTTAAGTTTTTTGTAGTGTGAATTGCCTAAGCTTTAGCATCTGGGGGAGCACTGAAAACACAATCATCAAAAACATTAATAGGTATTGCCAGTCTTGATATTGTTCGTTTATGAGTAAAACAGCGCATACGATTCCCGCGATTGGGTTAGCAATAGTGCCGAATGAAAACTCAGCCACAGTCATGCGTCCTAATAACCAAACATACAGAATATAGGCGATAGCGGTATTGGGCACGATTAACCAAAATAGCGCAGAATATTGCAGCGCTGAGATAGGCTCAAATATCACTTGGTATTGTTCTGGGTGAAGTAAACTGCCATCAATAAACGCAGCCAATAATAAAATAGTGCCACCAATGATTAACTGCCAGGTAAGCACAACCCACCAATGTATATGCACCGACAAACTTTGTACTAAGGTGCTACCAATCACAATAGTCAGTAAGGCCCCAAATAAAGCAGCCACTCCCAATACATTTAATGCCACGTGTGCTGGGTCGAACAACAGCCAGGCCAGTACCACCAGCGCCATAGCACAGAATGCTTGAATTTTTGCAGGGCGCAGCCCTTTAGTAAGCCAAGCATATAACAAAGCCACGACCGGCACAGACACCATCCCTACCCCAGCTATAGCTGCAGGAAGGTTTACCGCCATAATAAAAATAAAGGCAAAAAACAGCGCGATATTCACAGCACCTAGCGTTAACAAACTTGGCCACTGCGAACGGGTTGGCAAACTAGGTTTAAGCAATAAAAGTAATAACCCTGCAGGTAATGCACGCAATGCGCCTAATAAAAGTGGCGGCCAATCAGGTGTGGCATATTTGGTCACTGCATAGGTGGTGCCCCATAAAAAGGCGGGGATCATGGCAAGTAAAATATTCAATGTCTGTCCTTGTTAATACGAAGAGATGGCAAGGTAAAAGCTCAAGTACAGTTGAGGTCAATAGCTATATTGATCAAAAACAAAAAAGGTTGCCTCGTTGGCAACCTTTTTTAATTAATCATATTTCGATGAATAGTTAGGCTTTACGCCATGTTGTTTTTCCAGCCGAATCTTCAAGTACCACACCAAGCGCATTCAATGCATCGCGCGCTTCATCAGCTGCCGCCCAATCTTTGCTTGCGCGCGCTTCGTTACGCTTTGCTATTAACGCTTCGATATGTGCTACTTCGTCGTCAGCTTGGCCACCTTGTAAAAAGGCTTCTGGATCTTGTTGTGCTACCCCTAATACCTCTGCAACACTGCGTAGTACATAAGCTAGCTTACCTGCTTGCTCTGCATCGCTGTCTTTAACACGGTTTAGCTCTTTTGCTAATTCAAATAATACAGGCAATGCTTCTGGTGTGTTAAAGTCATCATCCATCGCTTTTCTGAATTTAGCCACATATTCACTGCTAGCTAAATCACATTCGATTGGCGTTACGCCGCGCAGTGCAGTGTAAATACGTTCAAGTGACGAACGTGCTTGCTCAAGGTTTTCTTGCGAATAGTTAAGCTGGCTACGGTAATGACCTGAAATTAAGAAGTAACGAACTGATTCAGCATCGTACTCTTTTAATACGTCACGTACGGTAAAGAAGTTGTTTAAAGACTTAGACATCTTCTCTTTATTAACCTGAACCATACCTGTGTGGATCCACGTATTAACGTACTTGCCGTTATTTGCACAGCATGACTGAGCAATTTCGTTTTCATGGTGCGGGAACTGTAAATCTGAACCACCACCGTGAATATCAAAATGTTCTCCTAAGTGCTTAGAGCTCATTGCCGAACATTCAATATGCCAACCAGGGCGACCCTCACCCCATGGTGAAGACCATGACGGCTCTTCTGGCTTGGCTTTTTTCCAAAGCACGAAATCAAGTGGATCTTGCTTATCTTGTGCAACTTCAACACGAGAACCAGCTTGCAGCATGGTTAGGTCTTGTTGTGATAACGCACCGTACTGCTCAAAGGTTGATACATCAAACAATACATCACCGTCTGCAGCAACATATGCATGGCCTTTGGCAATTAAACGCTCAACCATAGCGATTATTTCATCCATGTGGTTTGTTACTGTTGGCTCAACATCCGGACGCAGCATATTTAAGCTGTCGAAATCTTCATGCATGGCTTTGGTCATACGAGTCGTTAAATCATTAATTGACTCACCATTTTCGTTAGCACGTTTAATGATTTTGTCGTCAACATCAGTGATGTTACGAACGTATTTTAAATCGTAACCGATGTGGCGTAGGTAACGCACAATCACGTCAAAACCAACGAAAGTACGAGCATGACCAATGTGACAGTAATCATAAATGGTGATACCACACACGTACATGTCGATTTTGCCATCAACAAGGGGTTTAAACTGCTCTTTTTGTCGCGTAAGTGTGTTGTAAATTTGTACCATTTATAAAATGTCCTTAACGGTGTTTCGAGATTCTCTATGGTAACACTTGCAAAGCCGCTGCTCTAGCGCTTTATCAATTGAATAAGCACTTTGTTAATCGTTTTAAACAAGCTCTTTGTTAATCAAAGACAACTACTATAAAATAGCCCCATTATTAAACCTGATATAGGAAACCTCATGGTTGTACTACACACAAACTTTGGTGACATCACTATCAAGATGCACGAAAGCGATGCACCAAACACAGTTAAAAACTTCTTAGAGTATGCGAATGCTGGCTTTTACAACGGTACTATCTTTCACCGTGTAATTGATGGCTTCATGGTACAAGGCGGTGGTTTTGAGCCGGGTATGGTTCAAAAAGAAGTAAACAACCCAATCGAAAACGAAGCAAACAACGGCCTTGCAAATAAAGTGGGCACATTAGCAATGGCACGTACGCCGGATCCACATTCAGCAACTGCGCAGTTCTTCATTAACGTTAACGACAATGACTTCTTAAACTTCAGCAGTGAAACATCACAAGGCTGGGGCTACTGCGTGTTCGCAGAAGTTGTTGAAGGTATGGACGTGGTAAACAAAATCAAAGGTGTTGCTACTGGCAGCGCTGGCTTCCACCAAGACGTACCTCTTGAAGATGTAATCATCGAAAAAGTAACGGTTAGCTAATTTAATCGTTTAGTCTTTTTAAGCGGGCCTTTGCCCGCTTTTTTGCGAGTAACCATGAAACAAAGTTATTTTATTGCCGACCTCCATTTAACAGAAAACCGCCCAGACATCACTGCGGCATTTTTTGATTTTCTTGATAGCAAGATTATTAATGATGACGTTGATGCACTGTATATTTTGGGTGACTTTTTTGAAGTATGGGTAGGTGATGACTATCAAACTGACCTTTCAAAGAGTGTTGCCGCACGTTTAAGCCAAGTCAGTGAAAGTGGTACTGAGGTGTTTTTTATTCATGGTAATCGCGATTTCATTATGCGAGAAGACTATGCAAAAAGCGCAAGTATGACTTTACTACCTGAACAAGTTGTTATTGATTTATACGGTACTCCAACAGTTATCTTGCACGGTGATGAAATGTGCACTCAAGATATTGAATATCAAAAGTTTCGTAAAAAAAGCCGTGGTTGGTGGTGGCCAAAACTAATGCTTGCTATGCCGCTTTGGTATCGTAAGAAGATTGCCCGCAACGCCCGCGAAAAATCAAAACAAAGCCAAGCTGGCAAAGCCTTAGAGATTTTAGATGTTACCGAAGATGCGGTTTTAGCCATGTTTGAAAAGCATCAGGTTGCTAATATGATCCACGGTCATACTCACCGCCCTAATGTGCATCACTATAAGCAAAATGGAAAAACACTAACCCGCACTGTACTGGGTGACTGGTATGAGCAAGGTTCATACTTAAGAGCTACTCCAGAGCAGCAAAAACTAGTCCATACGCCCTTTAAATAGCCGATATTTTAACTATGCTTTAACCAGTATTGTCAAAAAATGCATTATCTATGATGAGTCGGTTAAGCCTTTTATGTTGTTGTTTACTATTTAGCTTTTCAATCAATTGCCAAACTTGGCAATTGGTCACAGAGCCGTTTCCTCCTTATTTTATTGATAAGCCAAACAAGCCGGGCTGGCTGCACGAAGTCATCATCGCAGCACTGAAAACACAAAAACATCAAGCCACCATTGAATACACCCACTGGGGACGTGCTCTAAAGCTTGCCAAACGCCATAAACGTGTTGCAGTGCTAGGTGCTTTTTATACCAAGCAAAGAGCAAAAAATTTTACATATTCACCTTCATTAGCTACCGCACATACCGTGTTATTCAAGCGTGTTGATAGCAAAATTACCTACACAGGCTCTTTGTATTCATTAAAGCCATATACAATTAGCAAGGGTGAAGACTATGTGGTTAGTGAGCAATTTGAGCACCACCCAAACCTTAGCGTAGTAACAACGGGTAGCTTGGTTGAGAGCTTATTGCTATTAAAGCATGGTCGTGTTGATTTAGTTGCAGGCACAAAAGAGGTTGCCTTGTATTGGCTCGATAATAGCGAGCGCTTACAGCAAGCAAAGCAAACAGAATTAGAAATAGTTACCCCCTATCTTGCTACTCAACACTTACATGTGATTACTGATAAAAATCACCCTCAGGCTGAGTATTTCCAACAAAATTTATCTTTAGGTCTTAAAGCAATTACGGCGTCAGGCAAGCTTTTAGAGATACTGAAGCATTATGAACTGAATGAAAAAGAAATTAGTCACATTACGCAACTATATGAAAAAACCTATGCTAACTAATTTTGTTCTTTTTCAAGCGTGGCAAGGTTATCTTAAACTGCGTTGCGATTCCTTCAGGTAGGTCTTTGCTTGCAACTAGCTGGATTTTTCCGTTAAGAACACTCGTAACCCATTCATGCACAAGGTACAAACCTAACCCTGTATGACCATGGTTTCTAGATGTAGTCACGAAGGGGTCAAATAAGTTACTACGCAAAGAGTCATCAATCCCACAACCATTATCAGAAACGCTAATACAAAGGTCACCTTGTTGATTTAAATGTACATGCAATTGAATTTGTTTGTTATCAAGCTCGTCAAAGGCGTGAGAAATTGCATTAACGATTAAACTCTCAATAACCTGAGAGATAATCCCAGGGCGACTAACAATGTCTTTTTTGACATCGATTTTAGTTTCTATGGTTACTTTTGAAGCTTTAAAGCGGGATTTTAAACCAAGTAGTAGATCATCGATGACTTTTTCGATATTAAAGCTAATATATTGATCGTTTGACCGATCATGGGCCATTTCTTTAAAGCTCTTCACATGATCAATAGCCTTCTCTAAATTTACTCTTGAAAGCCTTAAATTATCGGCAACTTTTTCTAAGCTTGATTCTAAAAACTGCTTAGTAAAGCCTTCATCTATTTTATCTTTGAGTTGTTGATTAATTAATTGTGCATTCGATAGTGAAATAGCAGCACCACCCAGTGGCGTATTCATTTCGTGGGCTACACCAGACACCATTAAACCGAGTGATGACAACCTTTGTGCTTCAATGAGTTCACCTTGTAGTTGATGCTGCTGTTTTATGTAGCGTTGTAACTTACTATTGGCTGTAAGCAGCTCCTGCTGTTCGTGTTCTAAGTGCGCTCTGGCTTTAATAATCTTACGTTGATCTCGATAACTGCGTTTCAGATATAAACCAGAAATTAATATCAAACTAATAGCACAAGCTAAAGCGATAATAAAAGATCGTAAGATAATCTCGTTTTGTACAGAATCATCCGCCTTTACCAGTACAATAATATCGTTTGTACCATTTGCGCTATTATTACCTAAGGTCATTTTTAAAAAACTAGTTGCATGACTGTGCGATGCAATAAGATCCTGATATTTCGGCAGTTGGGCGATTACTTGCCATAATGAGCTATCTTCATTTCTGAGTGTCAGCATCGGTTGCTCCAGCATAAACCCCCACTCTTTATCTTTGTGTGGATGTAACAACCAATAACCTTCGCCATTAATTAATTGTATTTGTGCTTGTAAGGTGCTGAGTGACTTTATTTGCTGTAAAGTTTTCGACAGGTCAAAATTGACAACCACTAACCCATCTAGAATAAAATCATCGCTTGTGGTTCGGTAAGATGCTCTTAATGTTGGTTCATACGGTGTAACAACTGCGCCACGCTCTACATTTAAATCTATTGGCGTGATATAAACTTCACCCTTCCTGTGCTCCATACCCTCGGTAAAATAATAACGGCTACTTTTATTTTGTAACTGTTTTGTTGGTACTCGCTCCGCTTGCCCTGCTTTAAAGTTAACCCGATACCTTTCTTGGCCTTCACTATCTAGCCAACGTATTTGAGAAATGTTTTCTGCGGCTAAACCAAAGTTCACAAAATGGGTTTGTATTTGATGCTCAAGTAATGCGCTTTCACCGCTTTGCTTTAATATGTCATCGGCCACCAGCAACTTAACTACTTTACGTACATCACCAAGCTCCCTGCTAAGGGTATTGTGAGCGGCAAGTAAGGTGTTATCTTGCAAAAGCGTGACACTACTTTTTTGTATTTGGTATTGAATCACATAAACCATCAAGCTAATTAATAAGCTAACAGCAACCATGACCATAAATTTAAAAAGTAGACTTTTTTTCAGTGGCTTATATTGGCTTGTTACTTCTACCATAAAAGTTAATTAGACCTGCCCTTTAGCCACTGCAATGCATCATCATAAAACATGGGTTTTGCGTAATAGTAGCCCTGGCCTATATTACACCCCGCCTCAATAAGCCAGTTGTGTTCGGCTTCTGTTTCAATACCCTCTGCTGTTACTGCAAAGCCAAACTTTTCTGCCAGCAACATTATCATTTCGATAATGTGTTGGTTAGATTTTGACTCTTGAATATCGGTTACAAAGCAGCGATCTATTTTTATTATCTGCGCAGGAATTTCACTAATATGGGCAAGTGACGAATAGCCAGTACCAAAGTCATCAATACTAATTTTTATACCCAAGCCCGCAAAACGACATAAACATGTATTGATCTTTTCATAGTTAAAAATTGCTTGGGTCTCTGTTACTTCAAGCTCAAGTAACGAAGGTGAAATGCCATATTCCTCAATACGTGCCGCAATCTCAACAAAGTAATCATCGGCTAACAAATCAAACGTAGAGGCATTAAACGCGATTGGCAAACTAACGCCCTGCTCTGCAAATTGCTTAATCGTCTGCATTATTTTATCGAAAATAAGTTTATCTAACTCACTAATAAGTCCTGCAGTTTCGGCAAGTTCAATAAACTCATCGGGTCTGACAAATGTTCCATCACCTCTTTGCCATCGCGCCAGAGCTTCAAAACCAATGACTTCATTAGTGGTTAAATTAACCTTGGGTTGTAGGGCTACTTGGAGCTCTTTGTTGCGTATTGCGGTGCGCAGCTCTTGCATCAATTCATAGCGCCGTGTAATCGCTTTGGTATTATCTAACGTATAATAGAGAAGCTCAGCTCTTTGTGTGTTTTCATCATTAAGAGTAGACTCTGCTAAATTGAATATTTGCTCTGCGTTATGATCTTCAAAGGCGATTAATTGCATAACTAAAATACGCACATCTAAATACTGTTTTACCCCATCAATTTCAAAAGATTGACGTTTTAAAGAGTCAACAACGCTTTCATCTTCAAATGCATGGCTTGACACTAAAACACCTAAACAATCACTTTTAAAAACAGCGATACGAGGGTGATACGGCGCTAAGGCTTGCAAAATATTCTCGCGCATTTTTAGATGTGTTTTTTTACAAAATTCATGACCAAACCGAAAAGACTTTTCGTCAAACTGAAGTATCTCAAACACCACTAACTGAGTTTCAGCTTGTTCGTATTTGTTCATGTTATCGATTTCGCGCTGGAGCCAGTTCCTGTTGGGCATGTTTAGCGTTATATCGGTGTAAGCAAGCTCAGTAAGGCGGTTCATCAGTGCAATATTCGAAAAGCCTGTACTGACATTTTCACTAAATACCTTTAGTAAAAATACATTATGCTCGTCGATGGGAACATCTGATTTAACAATCGTGATGTAATAGCTAACATCAACATCAGCGGTATCAAAATAAAAAACACTGTAATGCTCAGAAAACACATGCTCTTTTTTATCTCTTGCTAAAATATACGATTGCTGTGCTTCTTCACTGAGCACATCAGTGCTGAGCTCTTTACCATCAAGCCCTCTGTAACAACCGACACTAGTAAGAACTTTTGGGTGTTTATCAACGTGCTTTTCATTGCCAACGCATAATACGCCGCCTCCCTTAGATAGATGCAAAATTTTACCTATTTCATCTAGCACCGCATGAGAAAATGCACGTATGTCGTGTTTACTATTAATGCTTCTTGCCGCATCAAGTACTAACTGCAGTCCTTGTTTGGCATTTGAGATTTGCGAAATATATTGATACGTACGAAGATGGCTACTAACGATAGATTTAAGTTTATCTACCGTCATGTCAGACTTATTCCAATATTCGTCAATATCAAGCGATTGCATTACTTGTGGTTCGGGGGCAAAGCTTGGCTGCCCTGTTAATAGCACTATGCGTATATCGTTGTTGCCTAATACGTGGCGAATAGTATTCACAAGTCGTAGGCCTGAATCATCTTCTTCCATTACCACATCAAGAAATACAATAGCGATGTCTTTGTGACGCGATAACACAGACGATGCCTCTGACACTGAATTTGCCGTTAATACCTCAAGAGACTCATTGTTATCTAGAGATATGGCATTAAAACTGTTTAGTAATGCTTGTTGATAATTTAAGTCGTCTTCAACCGTTAAAACTTTCCATGTTTTTTGGGCATACGATTGTTCAGAAGCATCTTCTTTAAACTCGAAAGGCACATTAGAATCACGCATGACTTCTCCTTTTAACAACTTATGATTCTATCTTACGAATGTTAATAGCAACCTAGGTCAAAGGTAGTGCAAGATTTTAAAAGATACAAATTATTTACTAAAACAATAAATGAATAAGTATTAGAAAAGTAATGAGAATTAGTTAATTTGAATAGGGGTAAAACCCACTAATTTGGCAAGATAAATGAACTAGAGCGCCAAACAGGCGCTCTGATTTAATATATTATGCAGGCACACCGCTGTGAAATTTAAAGTCTTCATCTGGGGTTGAAATAAGCTCAGCTTCAAATTGACCAAAAAATTCAACACGCTCAGTAATATCAAACTCACTGATTTCTTGCGCAAGAGTTAAATAATCTTGGTAATGACGCGCTTCAGAGCGCAGTAGTGAGATATAAAAATCACCTAAGCGTTTATCAACATGTGGGGCTAATTTAGCAAAGCGCTCACATGAACGAGCTTCGATGTAAGCACCGATAATTAACTTATCAACCAAAGCATCAGGCTCGTAAGTTTTCACGTGGCGCAGCATCCCTTTGGCATAACGACATGGAGTAATACTTTTATATTCAATACCATATTCATCCATGATCTCAAGGACTTGATAAAAGTGATGTAGTTCTTCTTTAATGAGCATCACCATTTTATCAATGAGATCTTGCCCATAAGGTGAGTTAGATTTTGGGATCATTGATTTAGCCAGCTTGTTTTTATCTGCAAGCTCACGCCAATCTCCTTCTCGCTTATATACAAGCGTCTCAAATGGTTTTAACCACTCAAGCAACGCATCACTGCTTTCTTTATCAACCGCGTACTTACGAATTAAAAACATGGCAGACTGAGCTGCTTTTAATTCACAGATAAGATGGTCGATTAAAACCACATCTAAGTTTTCTTTTTTGGTTGCCGCAGCAATCCACTCATCAGGCGTTTCGCACTTTAAAAAAGCATTAATCGGTTTTAATAATTCGTCCAATTTTCTTACTCATCATAAGTATTTGTTTTCAAACAAACACTAAACTATCTATTTAAAACTAGCGTTATTCTACCACAATGCATTAAAACTTAATTAATTGAGATCAACTGCTGTTATCAGTTTTACTATTTACAGTTTGCCATTTTAAGACCATCGCTCGGGTTAAAAATAACAGCTCCAGAAACAGTATTTATTAATATTGAATCATCACTTATTTTCCATGATGTTCTTGGTGCACCTGGTAATCGATAAAAAGGCTGAATAAAGTAACCGGCATTAGTTTTTTGTAATCTATAAATTAAGCCATTATTTAATGACATATGCGCAAGCCCGGTAATAACATAAGCAAACTCACCGACTACGTATACATCCTCAATATTTTCCGTTAGCAGAGTGTCAGTTAGTCTTCCGCTTTGAAAAACAACAAGCTCGCCACCCCATTCACCTCGATTATCACCTATCAGCCAATTTTCGCCATACTTTGCAGCTATAGCTGGTACTAAGATACTTTCATCAGATGAGCAGTAATCGCTGTAAAACTGGTAAAATTCTTTGTTAGAGCACATTGGATCTTTGTACTGAAAAAACGCTAATTTATTGTCTTTATCATTGTACTGCTTTGTTTCCACTGATTCGGAAATTTTTGGGTAATCAGTAATATCACAAGTGTGGTTTTCTTCTCCTAACTGCTGATAATCAAAAAAATCAGAGGCTAGATTTTGATTTTTGCTTATGGAGTCATACTCTTTGCCCATTTTAATCGCGACTACTGCTTTTTCAGCGTACTCCCTTAAAGGTTTAAACCAATGATTAGTAGCGACTCTCTCAAGATCAACAAGGGTGGTTTTATCAGAAAGTAGCCTTAACGCTTTCACTGCTGCATAAACCTGCTGCCAATCAGAAGGGTTCGACAGCTGCTTTCTAAGCTCGGGAATCGCTTGAAAATAACCAATGTACCCCAGTGTTAAAGAAGCATTAATACGGTCTTCCCAGTGTTCTGAATTTAAAAATTGCATCACTCTACCACCTGCATTTTTACCTGCAGTTCCTAATTCAGAGAGATCATTAAGCACCATAAAATTTCTATCTTGGAAAATAGATTTATTTTTCTCATTAGTTAACTGATTAACCAACATCTCAGTTGCTAAAGAACTTTTCATGTTCTGAAGAGACATTAAAGCAGAGCCAGAAAACTCAATATTCTTTTCAGCATATTGGTGTATCTGTTTCGCGATTAGTGGACTTTCAGTCAAATAACCAATAACTGACAGTGCGGTATGCCTAGCATGCAAATTTATCTTTTCATTCGTTGCTAAACTAAATAATTGCAATGCAAATTTATCATCTGAAATTTTTGTCCATCGTTGATAATTGTAGAAGACTTCACTAAACCCTCTGAACTCCTCTTCAGAGCAGTAGCCATAACAACGAAGACCTTCGATTAAATATGGAATGCCTTCCACCCCTAATCTATTAAATGCAGTGCCTATTTGGTTTGAAGCGGATTGAACTCTTTTCAATTCAGAAACTAGATATTTACCAGCATTATCCCCTCCAACATACCCGAGCGCTCCATATGACCAACCTCCACCGCCATTAAGCTCAATATTGTTCTGGATAACATGCTGGATTATTGAAAAGTCATTTACATTTAGATCTTTGATATCCGCAATCAAACTGTCAGCAACTTTACGACGATTAGGGTTATCTTCACCAGTGAGTTTAGCTAGTGGTAATAACGCATCTCGGCCAAAAGACTTGAGCTTGTCTCTTACGGCGTCATCAACCTTTCCTGCCCCCCAAGCTTTCCCTTCAATAGCAGGGATCAAAGCAATACATGACTCTATAGTATTACAACTGGTATCATCGCTTGCCCTTAATGATGACGCGAGAATTAAAGAGCTTATTAACAAGCTTATCTTGATAAAACCAATATATAAGTCCCTTATCAACATAACTTCCCTTTTACTTTAGATGTCAAAATAATAATCGGACTAAATTTACCACTACTTTAACACGCTGCAAAATAACGGCTGTTTTGCAGACCAATATTTTTTCAGTTCAGGTTTGAAATTTCAGACACAAAGTTAAGTTTTAAACTTTTTTAAGTGACCCACATCAGTGCGAGTTAATTTTCTATATGCACTAAAGAGTTACATTTAATCGGCTATATCGATTATTTCAGCTTCTTGACAAGATTTAATTACTGAACCATAACTTAATCAAAGCTGTACAAAAATAAAACAGCTCATATTCCTTTTTTACAGGGGCAATGATTATGATTCTAAACCACTTATGGGGCTTATACGCTCACCCACTCGAAGAATGGCAAACAATTGATAACCGTCATGAAAGCTTGCGCTATAGCTTATCGCACATTTTATTAATAGCCTGTATTCCTTCATTGATGGGCTACTATTCATCAGTTTATTTGGGCTGGAGTATTGGCGCAGGTGAGGCTGTATATTTAACCCATGATAGTGCATTACTTATCGCGGTTGCGATGTACTTTGCACTAATTGCGGGCGTTTTTGCACTGGCATATTTAGCTCATTGGATGGCAGTGACCTTTGGTGCAAAACCCACCTTTACACAAACCCTAGAGCTTGCAGCTTATACTGCAACGCCGGTATTTATGTCTTCATTTGCGGCATTCTTACCTGAACTATGGTTTGTGGTATGTGTAGGCCTTGTAGCACTGGCCTACTCAGTTTACTTACTCTACACAGGGGTGCCAATTTTAATGCACATTCCTGAAGAGCGAGGATTTATCTATGCCAGTTCAGTAGTCACCTGTGGGCTGATCTTACTGGTAATTATTTTAGCTGCGACAGCTATTTTATGGACTAACGGAATTGTCCACCCTATGTTTACTTAAGTTCATTGTTATTTTCCTTTCTTTCCATAAACAAAAAAGGAGCTGTGAAGCTCCTTTTTTATACCAATCAAATCAAGGCTGATTAATCAGCGCTGTTTTCTTCTTGGTTATGTAACTCTAAACTTGCTGACATCGCATTTTCACGAGTTGATTTCGCTGAATCATTACGTAAACGGTCAATGTGGTTTAGGTAATCTTGGTCGATATCACCTGTGATGTATTGACCATCAAATACTGATGTTTCAAAACGGGTGATTTCTGGGTTTTCTTGGCTTACTGCTGAGATTAAATCATCTAGCGATTGATAGATAAGACCATCTGCACCAATGCTGGCGTTGATATCTTCAACTTCACGGCCATGAGCAATTAGCTCTGCTGCCGATGGCATATCAATACCGTAAACGTTCGGGAAACGAATCTCTGGCGCTGCTGATGCGAAGTAAACGTTCTTCGCACCTGACTCACGAGCCATTTCAACGATTTGCGCTGACGTTGTACCACGAACAATTGAGTCATCAACAAGTAATACGTTTTTACCTTTGAACTCACGGTCAATGGCATTCAGTTTTTGACGAACTGACTTCTTACGCATTTCTTGGCCTGGCATGATAAACGTACGGCCAATGTAGCGGTTTTTAACAAAACCTTGGCGGTATGGCAGGTTAAGAGCTGATGCAATCTCAAGTGCTACGTCACATGATGTTTCTGGGATTGGAATAACCACATCGATGTCTTTGTCAGCCCATTCACGTGCGATTTTCTCACCTAACTTAGTACCCATGTTTACACGTGTTGCATAAACAGACATACGGTCAATTGTTGAGTCTGGGCGCGCAAAGTAAACAAACTCAAAGATACACGGCGAGTAAGTTGCTTTTTCAGCACACGCTTGTGAGAAAAGTTGACCATCTTCAGTTACGTAAATTGCTTCACCTGGTGCAACGTCACGAACAAACTCAAAGCCATCTGTTTTTAAAGCAACGCTTTCTGATGCAAACATGTACTCAGTACCATTTGCAGTTTCACGCTTACCAAATACTAATGGGCGAATACCGTTCGGATCACGAAACGCAACAATACCGTGACCAATGATCATTGCAATTGTTGCATAACCACCGGTTACTTTATTATTCACTTCAGTTACCGCTGTGAAGATATCTTCAGCATCAAGTTTTAGCTTGTTCGATTTACTTAATTCATGCGCCATGATGTTAAGTAAAATTTCAGAGTCAGATGTTGTATTAACATGACGGCGAGCTTCTGAAAATAATTGCTGCTTTAATGCTTCTGCGTTTGTTAAGTTACCATTGTGCGCAAGTGCGATACCAAATGGCGAGTTAACATAGAAAGGTTGCGCTTCAGACGAGCTAGAAGAACCAGCTGTCGGGTAGCGAACATGGCCAATACCAATTGTACCTTGCAGACGTTTCATATGGCGTGTATGAAATACATCTTTTACAAGGCCATTGGCTTTACGTAAGCTAAACGTGTTGTTTTCAATGGTAATGATGCCAGCTGCATCTTGACCGCGGTGTTGCAAAACAGTTAAGCCGTCATATAACGCCTGATTAACAGGAGAAGTTCCGACTATGCCAACGATACCACACATTAAATTTATCCTCGCCGATTAACGGTTTACAGAATTTAAAAAGCTCGAGTTGTTTTCGAGGTACGAGAAGAACCACTCAACAACAAAGCCAAATTCTGGAATCAAAATAGAGTTGCCCCACCAATGCGTATTAGGTGCACCGGTAAAAGCATCAAGAAAGAAGAGTAACGCGCTTACGACCAACACGCCACGAAGAGCACCAAACACTATGCCGAAAACACGGTCTGTGCCAGATAAACCAGTACGTTGTACAAGTTCACCTAAAATATAGTTTAGTAACCCACCCAACAGGAGTGTCGCAAAGAATAATATGGCTATTGCGGCTGCATTTCTTAAAAGGGGTTCTGAAATACTTGTTAGGAAGGATGCTAAATATTGGTAAAACAAACTAGAGATGATAAATGCGCCAGCCCATACAGCTAATGACATTGCTTCTTTTACAAAGCCACGTATTAAGCCGATGATAGTGGATAGTGCAATAATGCCAAGTATGGCGTAATCAACCCAGATCATAAGAACCAACTAGTCGTTAATTTGGGGCGCATTCTATACCCAAACCACCTGTGGATGCAAGAATTCAGCATGAGATAAAACGCATTTAGGCAAGGCATTGATTGTAGGGAGTGGTGTCCCCTTGTGAAAATCAATAACGCAGAATAAATGCGTTTTAGCCATGCCCTTCGGGCGCTTCACAGGGCTTCCACTACTGTGTTGTGGCAATTTGAAAGGTACCTACATTCCTGCATCGCCACGCCTTGTATTGAAAACCCTGTGATAGCGCTGAATCATGGATCTACAGGTGGTTTGGGTATTTGGATGCCAGATCATTTTGTAATTTCAAACTGAGTAACTTTGCCGTTTAACTTGGTTAACTGCTTTAACTCAGGAAGCTTACTTTCTAACTCTTTCTTGCTAAGTGAAGGACCTACAAAGACTTTTGTCAGTGTGCCGTTCGGGGTTTTAATTGGGCGAGTGAAGGTTTTGAAACCATTCGCTTTTAATTTTTCTTGTAGTGATTTCACATTAGGTGCGTGAGAAAAACTGCCCAGTTGAATAACATAAGCCATTTGTGTGAGGTTCTCTTCTGGCTTACGGGTTGGCTCAGGCGTTTTAGCAGCTGGCTTGGCAGGCTCTTGCACTGCAACTTTCGGCTCAGCTTTGTTAATTACCGGCTCATCAGTTGAAGCTTCAACCATTTGCGGTGCAGTATCAATTTGCTGGGTTTCATTTGCGACAAGATCAGCATCGTTTGCTTGCGTATCTTCAACCGGGATTTGCGAAGGTTGCTCGGCAGAGGCGACTTTATTATCAATCACCTCTTGCAAGTCTATCGTAGTGAACTCAGGGCGTTCAGGAATAGCTTTAAAGCCTTCTTTATAATGAACCTTCTCACCATCCAAAATGTTTGGAATGAAGACAATAGCCGCCACAACCACAATCGTGGTGCCTACTAAGCGATTAATAAACCCTGCGTTCACCGATTTCCTCTCTATTTTTTAAAGTAATTGATGGCTGCAGCCACAGTTATAAACGAACCGAACACAATCACTAACGTGTTTTCATCAACATTTGGTAATAACGTATCTAGCGCAGTTTCAACACTCTCATAGTGCGTACTAGGCGCTGTTGATGTGGTTTCGGCTAGTGCTTTAGCAAGATTCTCAACTTTGTCGCCACGAAAACAATCTAAGCTTGCTAACGACCACTGGTCAACAACATTTGCCACGGCCGACATTGCAGCCACTTTATCTTTATCTGCAAGCATAGCGACTAATGCATGAATTTTAAACCCTTGATCTTTATACACGCTTAATTTGCGTGCCAAATATCGAGCTGACTCAGGATTATGTGCAACATCGGTAAAAACAAGCGGCTGCTGACTTAAATGCTGAAAGCGCCCTTCTACAGTTAGATCCGCCAAGCAATCACGCACTTGTTGCTCACTTGGCAATAGCTCAAGTTTTGCAAGTAGGGTCAACGCGGTTGCTGCATTTTGACAAGGGATAGCGGGCTTAGCTAAGCGCCAATCGTTACCTTGGTACTGCCAGTTAAAGCCTTCATTATCTTCTGTGAATATGAAGTCTTGGCCTGATAGCACCATATCAGCGTTAATTTCATTACCATAATCAGTCACTGTATGCGGAATCGCTAAATCGCCAACAATAGCGGGTGTATTGGTACGGAAAATACCGGCTTTATCATACCCAACAAGTTCACGAGTATCACCTAGGTATTCTTTATGGTCTAAATCTATGGTGGTGATCACACAAGCATACGGATTCACGATATTAGTCGCATCAAAACGGCCACCCAGCCCCACTTCTAGCAGCACATAATCAACGGCGTGACGTTTGAAAATAGCCAGTGCGCCCAGAGTTCCATACTCAAAGTAAGTAAGCTGCGTGTCACCACGGCCTTTTTCGAGCATATCAAAAGCATCAACATGGAATTGATCGTCAAGCTCTTGGCCATTAATACGTACACGCTCGTTATAACGAATAAGATGCGGCGAAGCATAAGTACCCACACTGTAACCCTGTGCAAGTAATAAGCTTTCTAGGCAACGGGCTGTGGTCCCTTTACCGTTGGTGCCTGCAATTAGGATTATTTTGCTTGATGTATCGAGTAAGCCGACTTGGTTTGCCACGCGTTCTACGCGCTCTAAACCCATTTCGATATTAGCAGGATGGACACTTTCTAAATAACAAAGCCAATCATCAAGGCTTGATGATTGGCTAGGAAGGATTTCTGTCATAGCGTTTAATCAGTTAAGCTGAAATTTACGCTACTCTATGCTCTTGTTCAGTAGAAGGCAAGTTCATAAATTTCGCTAAGATACGTGCAAGGGTGTCACGCATTTCACGACGGTCTACAATCATGTCGATTGCACCATGCTCTAGCAAGAATTCACTGCGTTGGAAACCTTCAGGAAGTGTTTCACGAACTGTTTGCTCAATTACGCGAGGACCCGCAAAACCGATAAGCGCTTTAGGTTCAGCAACGTTTACATCACCAAGCATTGCCAGTGATGCAGATACACCACCCATTGTTGGATCAGTTAATACTGATATAAACGGTAAGCCTTTTTCGCTCATTTTTGCAAGTGCAGCACTTGTTTTAGCCATTTGCATTAATGACATAAGAGCTTCTTGCATACGTGCGCCGCCTGATGCAGAGAAACAAATAAGTGGCATGTCGTGCTCTAAACATTGATCTACAGCTTCAACAAAACGAGCACCTACTACTGACGCCATTGAACCACCCATAAACGAGAACTCAAATGCAACAGCAGCAACAGGAATGCCTTTTAGGCGGCCCTTCATTGCTACAAGTGCGTCTTTCTCGCCACTTGCTTTTTGTGCTTGGCTAATACGGTCAGAGTATTTTTTAGAATCTTTAAACTTTAATACGTCTTTTGGTTCGTGCTCTGCACCAATTTCTTGCCGATCAGCATCATCTAAAAAGTTTTCAAGACGTTTACGGCCACTTAAACGCATGTGGTGATCACACTTAGGACACACGTTGAGTGCTTTTTCTAATTCTGCTTTATATAAAATTGAATCACAGTCTGTACACTTAGCCCAAACCCCTTCAGGGATTTCTTTACGACCTGACGATTTAGTCGTTTTAGGTAAGATTTTTTCTAACCAACTCATTTGCAACTCTCTTAATGCTGTTCTGTGTCGCAGTCTGTTTAATTGGAAACACTCACTTGTGTTTCTGATAACAAATAAACAGACAGATTTTTTCAATTAAAACATGAATTACCCGCAGACGATATAAAAAACTGGTCTTAGTAGTCGTGGACTTAAGACTAACTGTCTGAATCAGGTAAAAACAAAGGCCCTAATGGTGTTTTAGGAATGCCAAAATGTTCTGGGTAATCCACATCAACTAAGTAAAGGCCAGCGGCTTTTGCTGTTGCACTTGCCTTAGCGCGCTCTTTTAAATCGAGTAATTCTTTTAACCACACAGGTTCATGCTTATGAAGACCAATGTCCATCAAACACCCGGTGATGTTTCGTACCATGTGATGTAAAAACGCATTGGCTTTAATATCAATGATCACATAATCACCTTGGCGTTTTACCGATAAATGGTGAATAGTACGATTAGCTGTATTTGCTTGGCAGTGTAGTGCTCTAAACGAAGTAAAATCATGCTCACCTATTAAATACTGACAGGCTTCTTGCATTTTAGTTTCGTCTAATGGGTGATGAAAATGGGTCACCCCTTCACTCATGATAGCGCCGCGATAGGTGTAATTATAAATCACATAACGATAGCGACGTGCTGTGGCACTAAAACGAGCATGAAAGTCTTCGCTTACAGGCTTGGCAAAGCGAATAGCAATATCTTTTGGCAGTAAGGTATTCATACCCATCGTAAACGCGACCATTTCACGCTCAGCGTGAGTATCAAAATGGATCACCTGCCCAGTGCCATGTACACCCGCATCGGTGCGGCCTGCACAAACAATTTCGACTGGATGATTACAAATACGCGACAACGCCGTTTCTACTTCTTGTTGTACGCTATTGACGTGTGATTGACGTTGCCAACCACTGTAACGCGCGCCGTTGTACTCTACTCCAAGTGCTACTCGCATAATGCTCTATTTACCTACTGTACTAAATGACGGGGCATTTTATGCGATCTACGAGCGCAATAAAAGCCACAGTAGTAGATCACATTGTTCTGATTACTCAGATATCACACCAATTCGCTTAACTATTATTGCGAGCTGGTATTAATCTTCTTCGATGTTATCGAGGCCCTTGGTGCCATCTTTAGCACGAAGCTTGTGGTGGATGGCTGATTTGATCAGCATATAGCCGCTAATAGGTGCGGTGATCAGTAAGAAAATCGAAATCAAAATTTCTTTCACACTGATGCCATCGTGGGTGTAGCTAAAATACACCATGGCAGCAATTAGCAATGATGCCATGCCAAGCGTTGTTGCTTTAGTTGGACCATGTAAACGCATAAAAAAGTCAGGCATTTTCACAAGTCCGATTGAACCTATAAGAATAAAGCAACCACCAATTAATAATAAGATTGATACAATCCATTCACTCATCATTCGTTACCTTATTCAATAATATCGCCACGCAACAGGTATTTACATACCGCTACAGTGCTCACAAAGCCAAGCATGGCGATTAATAATGCGGCTTCAAAATATAAATCGGTGCCCATGCTCATGCCATATAGAATAATTAAAGCAATGGTATTTATGAACATAGTATCTAAAGCCAATATACGATCAGGTACCGACGGCCCAACAATTAAACGCCATAGGTTTAACAGTAACGATATGGCTATCATTGCAAAAACAATTAGAAAAACGGTATCTAGCATCGAAAAATCTCCTTAAGCGGTGCTTCGTAGCGCTGCTTAATAGTATTAATTAACGCTTGTTCATCAGCTAAATCGAGTACATGAATCAATAAGTAGCGCTGCTGAATTTCTTCGCCCTCTTCGAGTGACTCAGGAATAGGATAAACCTCTGCGCTCACTGTACCTGGTGTTAAAGATACTGTGCTGGCCAAAATAGTGATTGGCATTTCATGGCTTAAATCCAATGGTACTTTGATAAAACCTGGGCGTAACTTTTTCGTTGGTCCAAGGATCAACAGAGCAACTTGTAAGTTAGCAGTGACAATATCGTACAGCACTAACAATAAGTGCCTAAACGCAAGACCTGGCCTGACAATAAGAGGCTGTGGATCACGAAATGGGAATGTGATCCACGGAATAGTAATAGCAAAAAATGCAGCTAAAAACAGATGTCCTGGCGACACACTATTATTTAACAACAGCCATACAATGAATAATAAAACACTGCGAAATGGTGTTGGCAACCAACGAAAGCGAGATTCTAAACGCATTATTGGCCTCCTTGTAATACAGCGTTGATGCTAGTGTTGATATCAAACAACTGCTCTGACGTTGCTAACATATAGTCTGAAATCGGTCCTGCAAATACAACCATTAATGGTGAACACGCAAGTAATGCAACTACAGCTATCACTTTAACAGGGTGTGCTTTAGTGCCATCAATTGCTTCACTGTCTTTATGGGTGTGATCCCAAAATAAGCTGGTACCGGCTCGTGAAACCGCCACTAATAACGCTAAACTAGAAACTAGGTAGATTGGCCAAAACAACATGGCTTTTTCGCTATCTAACGTGCTCTTTAAAATCCATACTTTGCCGACAAAGCCAGATAACGGTGGCATACCAACAACAGCAAGTGCAGCCACTACAAAACAAGTACCAAGTAAATATGGCTGTGCAACGGCGCGCCCTGCAACTAACCGGTCAGCAACTTTACCTCGTTGCTGAGCAATTAAATCCGCAATTAAGAATAGTGCAGCGCAAATAATGGTTGAATGCACTAAGTAGTAAAGTAATGCAGCTGTTGCAGAGACATTCTGAATCGCAACCAATGCCACTAAAGTACCCACAGATACAACCACCAGATTCGCAATAAGCTTTCTAAAATCTTGACTCGCTAATACACCAATACCACCCATCACTATGGTCGCTAGTGCTAAGCCCCATAACCAAGGCTGTGCCATGTGAGCGAGTTCGCCAGCATTATCACCAAATATTACGGTATACACGCGCAACATGGCATACACACCGACCTTGGTCATAATCGCGAATAATGCAGCAACTAATGGCATTGCACTTGCGTAGGTATTCGGTAGCCATAAATGTAACGGTAATAACGCGCCTTTTAACGCAAATACCACGATTAACAGCAAGCCACCAATTTTAGCAAGGTAAACATCATCACCCGTCAGCTGTGGTACTTTTTGCGCTAAATCAGCAATGTTCAATGTGCCTAACACACCATAAAGTACACCCAGCGCAATTAAGAATACGCTTGAACCAATCAGGTTTAAAATGACGTACTGCAGTGCAGCTCGGGTACTATGTTTGTTGCCGGCATGCATCAATAATGAATACGAAGCAATCAACAGCACTTCAAAAAATACGAACAGGTTAAATACATCGCCAGTTAAAAAGGCGCCATTTACACCTAACACTAAAAAGTGCACTAACGGATGGAAAAAGCTCCCTTTTTTATCATCGCCTGCACAGCTATAAAGCACCACAACTGCACCAAGGAAACTGGTAAGTAGCACAAGTAGCGTTGCTAGCCTATCGGCAACCATCACAATACCAAATGGTGCAGACCAATCACCGATTGCGTAAACAAGCGGTGCGGTACTATTTACGTGAAATAATAAATAAGCACTGACCAATAGTGTGACAATCGACAAAATAACCGACGAAACACGACGAATATGTAAGTTTTTACCACATGGCGGCATGAGTAAAATCACCCCTGCCAACATCGGAATTAAAATTGGTAAAGAAGCTAAATGCTGAATCATTTTTGCTCCTTCGATGACTTAACAAGGTGACCATCAACATGGTCATTACCCAAGTCAGCACGGCCACGAATCGCTAAAATAACCACAAAAGCGGTCATCGCAAAGCCAATTACAATGGCGGTTAAAACCAGTGCTTGAGGGAGTGGATCGGCATACTCACTGCCTGTACCAAGTACAGCCGCTTTGTTAATAGTTAAACGACCTGAAGAGAATAAAAACAGGTTAACTGCATACGACAACATAGTCAGGCCGAGTACTACCGGGAAGGTACGAGCCCGTAATATTAAGTAAATTCCGCATGCAACCAGCACGCCGACGCATGATGCGTACAATACTTCCATTAAATATTTACCTCTTGCTTGGGTGTATCAGCAGTTAATTTACCTAAACTTGCTAAAATCATCAGCGTTGCACCTACAACAGTTAAATACACACCTAAATCAAATACGATAGCACTAGCAAGTTCTGTCTTGCCGACTAGCGGAATATCAAAATAATCAAACCAGGTTGTTAGGAATGGACGTTCGAAGAACCAACTTCCAATACCTGTAAACAATGCAATAGCAATACCTGACGCAATAATCTTACGATAATTCACGTCAAATCTGTCTGCAATCCAGTGCGAACCATTAGCCATATATTGCAAAATAAATGCAATCGCAGTGACCAGTCCTGCAATAAAGCCACCACCTGGTAAGTTATGACCACGTAAGAAAATATACGCTGACACAAGTAATGCAAGTGGTAACAAGCTTTGTGAAATACTCGACAGTAGAATTGGGTAACGCTCTCTTGCCCATGGGCGCCCTTCACTATCACTTGCAGGCATAAACAGCGGCAAGTTAATAAGAAGCTTATAAATACCTAACGCAGCAATACCCAATACGGTAATCTCACCTAGGGTATCAAACCCCCTAAAGTCAACGAGGATAACGTTTACAACGTTAGTACCACCACCGCCAGTTTTTGCATTAGCAACAAAGAAGTCAGAAATTGACTCAAGTGGTCTTGTCAGAAGCGCATAACAAATACTTGCCACAACCACACCAATTGCCGATGAGATACCCAAGTCACGTAGAATACGCAGTGAGCTTGACTCTTTCGGAGTACGCTGTGGTAAAAAGAACAGTGCGAGCATCAGTAGCATTACCGTGACAACTTCAACGGTTAACTGAGTCAGTGCTAAATCTGGCGCAGAGAATCGAGTAAATGCAACAGATACCATCAGGCCTACGATTGAAATCATAATCAAAGATATCATTCGTGAGCGATGCCAAATAACCGTTGCCAGCGCACCAATTATTAGTAAGCCAGCACCAATAGCATTATGGAAATCGATTGGCGTTAACTCACTTGCTCCTGCTAACTGGCGCATTTCAAATAAAGGCCAGCCCGCACACATAAGCACCACAGCAATCATCACAAAGGCATAGCGCTGTAACGAGCCATTTTCGATTCGTTTAATCTTTTCTTGTGACCATTTAATTAAGCTATATAAGCCACGCTCAAAGCCTTTCTTAGCATTCAAAGTTGGCAATGAAGCTTGGAAGTGGAACAGGTGCTTACGCTGCACATAAATCATCACGCCCACGCTTGTAGCAATAAAGCTCATTAACAGCGGTAAATTAAAGCCATGCCATACTGATAGCTTATAATCTGGGGCTGCATCGCCGAGCACTGCGAAAGATGCCGAAGCTAAAATATCACTTACTGCAAAGTGCGGGAACATACCGACGAGTAAACACAGCACAACCAAAATTTCGATTGGTACACGCATATAGCGTGGTGGCTCATGAGGCTGTTTTGGCAAATCGATTGGGTCGCCGTTAAAAAACACGTCGTGAATAAAGCGTGCTGAATACGCGACAGAGAGTGCACCAGCAATAGTCGCTAACACTGGAATTAACCAAGACATAGAGCCAAGCACTTGCTGATGCAGTGTTTCGGCAAAGAACATTTCTTTCGATAAGAAACCATTTAACAGTGGCACGCCCGCCATGGCTGCCGCTGCTACCATAGCAAGTGTGGCGGTATACGGCATAAAGCGCCACATCCCATTAAGTTTACGCATATCACGGGTGCCAGTTTCATGGTCAATGATACCCGTTGCCATAAATAACGACGCTTTAAAGGTTGCGTGGTTAATAATGTGGAAGATAGCAGCCACTGTAGCAAGCTCAGTGTCTAAACCAAGCAGTAAGGTAATTAAACCTAAATGGCTGATTGTTGAATACGCCAGCAAGCCTTTTAAATCATGCTTAAATAACGCGATATAAGCGCCAACCAATAAAGTCGCCAGACCCGTCATTGCCACTAAGATAAACCATGTATCTGTGCCTGAAAGCGCAGGATAAAAACGCGCTAATAAAAAGATACCTGCTTTAACCATGGTTGCAGAGTGTAGGTAGGCACTGACTGGTGTCGGTGCTGCCATGGCATGTGGTAACCAAAAATGAAATGGAAATTGTGCAGATTTGGTAAATGCACCTAAAAGCACTAATACCAACGCAGCCTCATAAAGTGCATGAGATTGAATAAGCGCTTTGCTTGCTAAAATCACATCAAGATTATAACTACCAACAATATCACCAATTAGTAATAAACCTGCTAGTAACGCAAGACCACCGGCACCTGTAATAGCAAGTGCCATACGCGCGCCTTTGCGAGCTTCTGACTTATGCCACCAATAGCTAATCAATAAGAACGAGCTAATACTGGTGAGCTCCCAGAAAAACCACAGCTGGATCACATTATTCGACATCACGATGCCGACCATTGCGGTCATAAATAGCATTAAATAGCAGTATAGCTTTGGCATTGAGTCGCTACTACTCAAGTAATAACGCGCATAAAAAATCACCAGGGTACCGATACCCAAGATCATATATAGAAAAAGTAACGTTAAACCATCAAGTCGAAACGAGACTTGCATGTTTAAAAGAGGGATCCACTCAGCAGTGTAGCGAATTGTTTCACCAGAAAAGACTGCAGGGGTATACGAAAATACAATTCCAAGGGCAATCAAAGGCGCTAACATGGTCAAAGCAGTGCTTTGGTTACGTGTTAGTTTTGAAGTGCAGGATGAAATAACACTGCCGATTAAGGATAACAGGGGTATCCAGAGCAAAGTCATAATTAGGAGCCTTTTAGTGTCATAAGAATATCAATACCGCTCTAGTTTTAATTAGTTGCGTACTGTTCATTTGGATGGTTAAAAGTTGGCTTCAAAAAAAGCTTACAATGCGTATAGTTATACTGATCAGGTGCTATTTTGTCTATAGGAGACACACCTATTTGCACAACATTTAACCGCTTTGCATACTAAAATAGCAATAAATAGACGATTAGTCAGAAAATTTCTGCTCTTTGGAAGCTGTTGTAAACACTGGCTTTAAGCCTAAAAAGGCAAAATATTCAGAAAACCGAATCGGCTTTGTTAAGGGCTGGTTAATTTGTTTTTGCCAAAGCTCACGGTATTGCTCAGACAAGCTCATTGTTTGGTACTGCATAATCGACCAATTAGGGCTTGGTTTATAGGCTAACTGATTGCTACAAGCGATACTTTTTTGCCAGCCTTTTGGTGGGGAAACCTTATTTGCAATAAACAGATTTGGCGCAACCAGCCCCTGTTGCTTACACAGCCACTGTTGTTTTTGCTCTGGTAAAGCATACTCATCTTCAAAGCCATTGAAATGCATTAGCTCATGTAAAAATACCGCATAAGATTGCGATGAATTGATATGCATAATCCCGCCAAGCACATTAGCAGCCCCTTGCTTTGACATCATCACAATAAAGTCAAAACCTTCAGGCCACGGATGCGCTGCCGCATTTTGCCAGTTACACTTAAGCGCCCCACTACTATCATCACAACTAAACTTATCAGCAACATAAACAACGTCAGTAAAACAAAAGCTGCCTTTTGCAGGCTCAGGCGCTTTACTGTATTGCTGCTTATACTGCTTTAAAGTATCAATGCCCTTGTAATGATCTGTCATCATTAAAATATTAAATTGGCACTGACTGCTTGCTTGTACACTTGATGTTGATAAGGCTAATTGCTGTTGCTGCGCATAAGCTGGGTCAATTTGAGCTGGCGGCATTTGTTGCTGCAACAGCCAAGCTTGCTTGGCATTTCCCTCTGGTAACTTGCCAGCTTTACCTAGGTAACTTATATAGAGCCACTGGTTTGCTCTGACTAACTGCTCCGCTAAGGTTTGTTGCTGATCTGAATTGAATTTAGCAAAGTAAGGCTGCCACCATAATTTTGCTGCGGTGTAATCATGTTGCTGCAAAAACCTGAGCGCAAGCTGATACGCCGCATTACTATCATTAAGCGTTGCTAACTGGCGAAGCTGTGAGTTACTCAGCACTAAATGCTGCAAATTAATGGCGCTGGGTGCCAAATTATAGATAGCTATTGCTTGTGAAGGAGTAGTATTTGCGTAATAAGCGTAAGCGGGAATAAAACGAGACACTGAGCTTGGTACAAAACCCAAGCTCAGTAATAGAATAGCAGTAAAAGAAACCTTAGCTTGCGTTTTCACCAGCCATTAACTCAAGCTCTAAGCGGGCATATTTGTATTCAACAAACTCATGCACATTGGTGGCAAGGGCAAGTCTAAAGTAATCGGCAGCAAGATAGTTATCACCCGCCGCTTGATGCATCTTCGCTAGGTAGAAATAAGCTTCGCATAAGCGGTGCGCATACTCTTGCTCTGAAGTTACACCTTCAATAATGCCAGATAAAAACTCAAACTCACTGATATCACCTAAATAAAGTGCCAACAGTTGGTAACCCCATTGAGACTCATCAACACCCTGCGAGTTAGCTTCTAAATCAATTAAGGCCTGCGCTTTATCAGCTTCTGATTGGGCTAAATAAAGCCATAACACACGATAAGGATCGCTCGGTGAACGATTTAAAAACTGCTGTAAATCATCTTGTGCAAGTGATGGACGGTCACCATAGTAAAGGGCAATACCACGATTTAAATAGGCATACTCGTGTTGCTCGTTAAGCTCAAGTGCCGAATCAAAGAACTCATAAGCTTGTTCATACTGCTGCATTAGTGTGTGATGAATGCCTAAGAAGTTATACACTTCTGCTAGGTCTGGTTTGAGCTTAATCGCACGGTTAAAGTCAATACGCGCCAAGGTCGACATACCTAAGCTGTCAAATAATACACCGCGATCATAATAAAGTTTGGCTTGTTGCTCTGCACTTAAATCAGCACGATTTAGTAGTTCAGAATAGCGAGCAATCGTAATTTCGTTACGAAAATCAGGTGCTAATGGTGCAGTAAAAGGCACATTAACAATAGGGACTGACTCAGGTTGTGAAGTTGTTTGACATGCACTTAAAGAAAAAATAGCCACAGCGGTCAATGCTAAGTGTTTAAAAATCATTAAATTCCTTAATACCTGAATTCTCTGTAGACAAAGGCGAAGCGGATAGGTTTCATTAAAGCATAAAAAAAGGGGCTAAACAGCCCCTTTTTCTTATATCCAGCAAATAACTGGTTATTCAATCATCATTAAGCGTCTTTAGACTCTTCTGCTTTTTCCTCAGCAGCTGGTTCCATTGCTTCTTTGATGCTTAGACGTACACGACCTTGGCGATCTACTTCAAGAACTTTAACTTTAACTTCTTGGCCTTCGCTTAGGTGGTCAGTTACGTTGTTAACACGCTCTGTGCTGATTTGTGAAATGTGCACTAGACCGTCTTTACCCGGAAGGATATTAACGAACGCACCAAAATCAACGATACGTACAACTTTACCAGTGTAGATAGTACCTACTTCTAGCTCAGCAGTTAATTGCTCGATACGCTTGATTGCATCGTTTGCGCTGATGCCATCAGTTGCAGCGATCTTGATTGTACCGTCATCTTCGATTTCAATCGTTGTGCCAGTTTCTTCAGTAAGTTGACGGATAGTTGCGCCACCTTTACCGATAACTTCAGCAATTTTCTTCGCAGGGATTTGCATTGTGTAGATGCGTGGTGCGAATTGAGATAACTCTTCAGAAGGTGCTGCAATCGCCTCGTCCATAACACCTAAGATGTGTAAACGTGCTGCTTTCGCTTGTTTAAGAGCGATTTGCATGATTTCTTTAGTGATACCTTCGATCTTGATATCCATTTGTAGTGCAGTGATACCGTTTGAAGTACCCGCTACTTTAAAGTCCATGTCACCTAAGTGATCTTCATCACCCAAGATATCTGAAAGAACAACGAAATCGTCGCCTTCTTTAACTAGACCCATCGCGATACCAGCAACAGATGCTTTAATTGGAACACCTGCGTTCATAAGTGCTAGTGACGTACCACATACTGATGCCATAGACGATGAACCGTTTGATTCAGTGATTTCTGAAACAACACGGATTGAGTATGGGAAGTCAGTAAGTGTAGGTAGTACCGCAGCAATACCACGCTTAGCTAGGTTACCGTGACCAATTTCACGACGCTTAGGAGAGCCTACAAAACCTGTTTCACCTACGCAGAACGGAGGGAAGTTGTAGTGAAGCATGAAGTGATGCTTGTTAGTACCTGTTAAGTCGTCGATTAACTGTGAATCACGTTCTGTACCAAGCGTTGCAGTTACAAGTGCTTGCGTCTCACCACGCGTGAAGATTGCAGAACCGTGAGTACGTGGTAAAACACCCGTCATTACGTCTAGTGCACGAACCATATCTGGTTCACGACCATCGATACGTTTTTCACCAGCGATGATACGACCACGAACGATTTCTTTTTCTAAAGAACCGAATAGTTTGCCAACTTCTTGCGTATCTAGCTCTTCGCCTTCAGCAAGTTCAGCTGTTAATGTAGCAACAACTTCTTCTTTCGCTGCACCTAGTGCTTCTTTACGCGCTACTTTGTCAGTGATGCGGTATGCTTCACCTACTTTATCAGCAGCAATTGCAGAGATTTTCTCAGCAAGTGTTACGTTTTTCTCTGGTGCAGTCCAATCCCAAGCTGGTTTACCCGCTTCAGCTTTGAACTCGTTGATTGCGTTGATGATAGCTTGAGATTGCTCATGACCATAAACAACCGCACCTAACATCACGTCTTCAGATAGTGTTTCAGCTTCTGATTCAACCATAAGTACTGCGTTATCAGTACCAGCAACAACTAGGTCTAATTGGCTTTCTTCAAGCTCAGCTAGTGTTGGGTTAAGTACGTATTCACCGTTGATGAAACCAACACGTGATGCACCGATAGGACCATTGAATGGAATACCAGAGATAGCAAGTGCTGCTGAAGTACCAATCATAGCAACCATGTCAGGTTGGATTTCTGGGTTAACAGAAACAACTGTCGCGATTACTTGTACTTCGTTTACGAAACCGTCTGGGAAAAGTGGACGGATTGGACGGTCGATTAGACGAGCGATAAGTGTTTCGCCATCGTTAGGACGACCTTCACGCTTAAGGAAACCACCAGGGATACGACCCGCAGCGTACATACGTTCTTGGTAGTTAACTGTTAGTGGGAAGAAGTCTTGACCTGGTTGTGCATCACGCTTACCAACAACAGTAACTAATACTGAAGTGTCGCCAATGCTTGCTAGTACTGCGCCGTCTGCTTGACGAGCGATAGCACCTGTTTCTAGGGTCACAGTGTGTTGACCTAGTTGAAATTCTTTAATAATTGCTTGCACTTAAAAATGTCCTTTAAATGTAAAAGCAACTCAGAGCTGTGCTCCGAATTGGTAAAAAATAGTCCATCAAAGTACCAATTACAGTACTTAATTGTGCTTATGAAAACACGATTAAGTACTACAATTGGCAATGATGTTTTTTAATATCTAAGCAGTATCCACTACCTAGGTGTGCGCTAGTATACCTTTCATGCGCGCACAAAAAAAGGGGCTAAATAGCCCCTTTTCTCGTAATCTAGTTCTTAGCGACGTAGGCCAAGCTCTTGGATTAACGCAGTGTAACGTGCAATGTCTTTACCTTTAAGGTAGTCAAGCAGTTTACGGCGTTGGCTTACTTTGCGAAGAAGACCACGACGTGAGTGGAAGTCGTGCTTGTGGCTAGCAAAGTGACCTTGAAGCTTGTTGATATCGAAAGTTAGAAGTGCAACTTGTACTTCAGGTGAACCAGTGTCGCCTTCAGCGCGTGCAAATTTAGCGATGATTTCAACTTTTTCTTGATTGCTTAGTGACATAGTAACTCCAAAAATTAATTTAAATTGTGTTTTAGCCGATCACTAATTCAGCCAAAACGATTGAGCGGGGCGTATTCTACCCAGCTTTGCTAATAACTACAAGGTAATCTTTACTCAGGCAGTTGATTTGATAAGCCACGCTTTGATTTTAAATGACCGTCTTTATGACGCTCACCGGTACCAATGAACACCCCATCAGCCATTACCTTTACCACACCATCTGGTACAGGCTTACCAATCACGACTGTTTGACCATGACTAAATGCCACGCCCTGCTCTTGAGTAATCTCAATCACAGGTAAATCAACCAAAGCAGTATCCATTGGCAATAGTAGCTCATCTAGGTAGCTTGAAGGCGCAACATCGTCTGCTTTTGCCTGCTGTAGCTTTTCTTCAAGTTGCTCAAGAGTGACCATTTTTTCACTTGGATAATGGCCAACTGCACTGCGATGCAACATGATGACATGCGCACCACAGCCAAGCTTTTCACCTAAGTCGTCAACAATAGTACGAATATAAGTGCCTTTAGACACATGTGCCGTCATTTGTACTTCGTTATTAGCTTCATCAAACTCATCAAGCGTTAAACTAAATACATTAATTTTTCGACACTTACGCGGTACTTCGATACCTTCGCGGGCATATTTATACAAAGGCTGACCTTGGTATTTTAGCGCAGAGTACATCGAAGGGTATTGATCCGACTCACCTAAGAAACTGGCAATTTGCTCAGCTAATTGTTCACGGGTGACCGATACGTCGCGCGTTTCAACCACTTCACCATCTGAATCAGAGGTAGTGGTTCGCTCACCAAGTTTGGCGCGTACAACATAGGTTTTGTCAGTATCAAGCAAGAACTGGGTAAACTTAGTCGCTTCACCAAAACAAATAGGCAGCATACCCGTCGCAAGCGGATCAAGCGCACCGGTGTGGCCTGCTTTTTGAGCAAAGTAAATCCCTTTTGCTTGCTGCAATGCTTTGTTTGATGAAATACCTTGCGGCTTATTAAGTAATAAGATGCCGTCAATAGCACGACCTTTACTGCGTCTAGCCATTAGTCTTTAGTGCCTTCTTCGCTGTCATCTTCGTCAACATGCTTGGCATTGTCTTCACGAATAACTGAGTCAACCAAGTTTGAAATACGCATACCTTCCATAAGCGAGTTATCGATCACAAAGCGTAACTCAGGCATGATGCGCGCACGAATACGTTTACCTAATAAAGAACGAATATAACCCGTTGCTTCATTTAAGATTTTAGCGCTTTGCTTGGCTTTATCTTCATCATCAGTGTTGAATACTGTGATGAATACTTTTGCGTAAGATAAGTCGCGAGATACCTCAACCGCAGACACTGTCACCATACCTAAGCGTGGATCTTTGATTTCGCGTTGAAGAATAACAGCAATCTCTTTTTGAATTTGCTGTGCAACACGATCAGTGCGAGAAAATTCTCTCATTTCATTTCACTCTAAAATAATAACTTATTGATGTTAAAGAATAAGTTAATTTAATTACGAATACACAAATGGGGGCTAGGCCCCCATTTAAAGCAATAACTTAAACGAAATTAAAGTGAACGTTGTACTTCAACCGTCTCGAATACCTCGATTTGGTCGCCAACTTTAACATCGTTGTAGTTCTTAACGCCGATACCACATTCCATACCGTTACGAACTTCTTGTACGTCATCTTTAAAGCGACGAAGTGACTCAAGTTCACCTTCATAGATAACCACGTTATCACGAAGTACACGGATAGGCGCGCTACGCTTAACGATACCTTCAGTAACCATACAACCTGCGATTGCACCAATCTTAGGTGACTTGAACACGTCACGAACTTCAGCAAGACCAATGATCTCTTGCTTGAATTCTGGTGCAAGCATACCTGACATCGCTTGTTTAACTTCTTCAATCAGGCTGTAGATTACGCTGTAGTAACGTAAGTCTAGGTTTTCTGACTCAATTACTTTACGAGCTGATGCATCAGCACGTACGTTAAAGCCAACAACGATTGCGTTTGACGCCGCTGCAAGCGTTGCATCAGTTTCAGTGATACCACCTACACCTGAACCAACAATCTTCACTTTAACTTCATCAGTAGAAAGCTTAGTTAATGAATCAGCGATTGCTTCAATTGAACCTTGTACGTCAGCTTTAAGAACGATGTTAACTTCTGATACATCGCCTTCAGCCATGTTCGTAAACATGTTTTCAAGCTTCGCTTTTTGTTGACGAGCAAGCTTCACTTCACGGAACTTACCTTGACGGTAAAGTGCTACTTCACGCGCTTTACGCTCATCTTTAACTACTGTTGCTTCATCACCAGCAGCAGGGATACCAGATAGACCTAAAATCTCAACTGGGATAGATGGACCCGCAGACTTGATGTCTTTACCGTTCTCATCTTTCATCGCACGTACACGGCCATATTCAAGACCACAAAGTACGATATCACCTTGGTTAAGCGTACCAGACTGAACTAGGATTGACGCAACTGGACCACGACCTTTATCTAGACGCGATTCAATTACAACACCTGCAGCCATACCTTCAGCTGGCGCAGTTAGCTCAAGTAGCTCAGCTTGCATTAATACCGCTTCAAGTAGGTCATCAATACCTAAACCAGTTTTCGCAGAGATGTGTACAAACTGTGTTTCACCACCCCACTCTTCTGGGATAACGTCTAGTTGTGCTAGCTCGTTCTTAACGCGATCTGGGTCGATGCCTTCTTTATCCATTTTGTTTACTGCGATGATTAAAGGAACGCCAGCAGCACGCGCGTGCTGAACCGCTTCTTTAGTCTGTGGCATTACACCATCATCCGCAGCAACTACTAGGATTACGATATCCGTTGCTTTAGCACCACGTGCACGCATTGATGTAAACGCGGCGTGGCCTGGAGTATCTAAGAAAGTAATCATGTTGCCATTCGTTTCAACGTGGTATGCACCAATGTGCTGAGTAATACCACCGGCCTCACCAGAGGCAACTTTTGCTGAACGAATGTAGTCAAGTGTTGACGTTTTACCGTGGTCAACGTGACCCATTACTGTTACAACCGGTGCACGAGGAATCGCTTTACCTTCTTCGCTACGGTCGTTTAGAACTTTCTCTTCTAATTCGTTTTCTTTAACGATAATAACCTTGTGACCCATTTCTTCAGCAACAAGCTGCGCTGTTTCTTGGTCAATCACTTGGTTGATGGTAACCATGTCACCCATCTTCATCATCGTTTTAACAACTTCAGCACCTTTAACTGCCATGCGTGATGCAAGCTCAGCAACAGTGATTGTTTCACTGATACGAACTTCGTTTTTCACGTCAGCTGTTGGTTTTTGGAAACCATGTTGTAAAGACGTTGGTGCTTTAAGCTTGCCTTTCTTACCTTTAGGACCGGCAGCCTGTTTATCTTTTTGAGGTCCTTTTTTCTTTTTCTTACGACGAGCGCTATTCTCTTCACGTGCATCAGATTCATCTTCTGCTTCACGTGCGTAAGTTGAAGTCGTAAGGTGGTGATCAGCGTTTTCTTCACGCTGCTTACGCTCTTCTTCTTCCTTTTTCCAGCGAGCTTCATTTTCTTCAGCTAGCTTTCTTGCCTCTTCTGCTTGACGTTTCGCTTCTTCTTCAGCTTTTCTCAATGCGGCCTCTTCTGCTTCTTTTTGCAGACGCTCAGCTTCGGCGCGATCTTGTTCAGACTTAGCACTTTGCTCTGGGGTCATCTGCTTCTGTTTCGCTTTACGCTCAGCTTCAGCTTTACGTTTAGCCTCTTCTTTGGCTTTACGCTCAGCTTCTTCTTTCGCTTTGCGCTCTGCCTCTTGTTTCGCTTTAAGCTCCTCAGCTTCTTGCTGGGCTTTAAGCTCTGCTGCTTTACGTGCAGCTTCTTCTGCAGCTAAACGCTCTTCTTCTTGCTGTTGCTCAATGGCGCTTTTCTTAACGTAAGTACGTGTTTTACGTACTTCAACTTGCACAGACTTCGCTTTACCTGTAGAGCCAGTTACGCTTAGCGTACTTTTGCTTTTACGTTGCAAAGTCATGCGAGCTGGGCCTTCTGAGCCCGTGCCGCCGTGCTGCTTGCTCAAGTGATCTAATAACGTCGACTTTTCAGACTCAGTTACCATATCACCTGCTTTTTTAGAAATACCGGCTTGTTCTAGCTGCTGTAGTAATTTATCAACAGTTGTACCAATATCTCCGGCTAGTTTTTCAACATTTACTTCTGCCATAGTGTGTAATACCTCCGTTAATAAATTACTCGTCTGCGAACCAACAAATGTTACGCGCAGCCATAATCAGCTTGCCAGCTTCTTCTTCTGAAAGTTCAGTGATGTCTACTAACTCATCAATGCCTTGCTCAGCTAAGTCTTCAAGTGTTACTACACCTTTACTTGCCATAACAAATGCAAGGTGACGCTCTAAGCCTTCAAGCGCTAGTAGGTCTTCTGCAGGTTCTGCACCTTCTAGGCTTTCTTCAGTTTTAAGCGCTTTCGTTGTTAATGCGTCTTTTGCACGTGAACGTAAGATATCAACTGTTTCTTCATCTAAACCGTCAATTTCTAAGAATTCTGATGCAGGTACGTAAGCCACTTCTTCAAGTGTTGAGAAACCTTCGTTGATAAGTAAAGTTGCAAACTCATCATCGATATCTAAGTATTCAGTGAATAAGTTGATTAGCTTATCTGATTCAGCTTCGTTCTTCGCACGCATGTCATCAACTGTCATTACGTTTAATTCCCAACCAGTTAACTGGCTAGCAAGACGAACGTTTTGACCATTACGACCGATTGCTTGTGCTAGGTTATCGGCTTCAACAGCGATATCCATTGAATGTGTATCTTCGTCCATTACGATTGACGCAACTTCTGCTGGTGCCATTGCATTGATAACGAATTGCGCTGGGTTGTCATCGTAAAGAACGATATCAACACGCTCACCACCAAGCTCAGTTGAAACTGCTTGTACACGTGCACCACGCATACCAACACACGCACCTACTGGGTCGATACGTTTGTCGTTAGATTTTACCGCGATTTTTGCACGAGAACCTGGATCACGTGCAGCTGCACGTAGTTCAATCATCTCTTCGCCAATCTCTGGCACCTCAATGCGGAAAAGTTCCATTAGCATTTCTGGCTTAGAACGCGTTACAAATAACTGCGCGCCACGTGCTTCTGGCTTAACTTCGTAAAGAAGACCACGGATACGGTCACCTGGACGGAAGTTTTCACGCGGTAACATATCATCACGGTAGATAACCGCTTCAGCATTGTTACCAAGGTCAAGTACGATTGCATCACGGGTTGCTTTTTTAACAACACCTGTTACTAATTCGCCTTGTTGATCTTTGTATTCTTCAACCACTAATGCACGCTCAGCTTCACGTACTTTTTGTACGATAACTTGCTTAGCCATTTGTGTTGTAATACGGTCAAACTTGATTGACTCAATTTGTTCTTCAACGTAATCACCTAATTGTAGGCTTTCGTCTTCAAGCTGAGCCGCTTCAAGTGTGATTTCGCTGTAAGGGTTTTCTAAAGAACCATCTTCAAGAACTTCAGCAATCTTCCAACGACGGAATGTGTCATAATCACCTGTTTTACGGTCGATTGATACGCGAACTTCGATTTCGCCATCGTGTTTTTTCTTTGTTGCAGTCGCTAATGCGAACTCTAACGCTTCAAAAATCTTTTCTTTTGGAACCGCTTTCTCATTGGAGACGGCTTCAGCAACCAATAATATTTCTTTTGCCATGGGTTATGCCTCGCTTGCCCTATTCCTTCGCACTCGAATTAAAACTTTGCGATGATGTTCGCACGTTCAATGTTACTAAGCATAATCATATGCTCAGCGCCATCTGCTGAAAGTGTGATCATATCACTGCTAACTGATACTAAATCGCCTTTAAAGTTACGACGACCATCTTGCGGAAGCTTTGTACGCACGCGTACTTCTTCTCCTTGCGCCTTCTCGTAGTGATCTTGTTTGAATAATGGACGATCAACACCAGGAGACGAAACTTCCAAATCATATTCATTTGTAATTGGGTCTTCGACGTCTAAAATTGCGCTAACTTGACGACTAACGTCGGCACAATTGTCAACCGTAATCCCTGCATCGTGATCGATATAAACACGTAATGTAGAGTGGCGACCAGCTTGCACAAACTCAAGACCATGTAACTCAAAGCCTAACATTTCAACGGCCGGTGAGAGCATGGCTACTAAATCTTGCTCAAGTTTTGTCACGAAAATCCTCCATACAAACAAAAAAAGGGCATATAGCCCTGAAATACTGAGTTTAATAATGATTTAAAATCACCGCCAAGCAGATACAACAACGCCCCGAACCAAGCGGGGCGTCACACCTAAAGCATAAAACTGTGTGGCCTAGGGCCAAGCTTGGTTGCGAGTCAGTCACCTGACTAAATTAAACTAGATAGCCTAAACGCAAAACGCGCATTACCAGAATGCGCGACTTCATACAGTAAAAATTACTGTGCATACTAAGTACACTTACAATGCCTTAGCATGTATTTGGTTGCGGGAGCCGGATTTGAACCGACGACCTTCGGGTTATGAGCCCGACGAGCTACCAGGCTGCTCCATCCCGCGCCAATAGATATTAAAAGTAACTTAATATCATTTAATCGAGTGTTAAACACCTCAATTCAATGGCGGCTATTATAAGCATGTAGCGCTCAATTAGCAACCTTCCTACATGAATTAGTTAGACTATTTTTTGCCTAAAAATTTTATGACAACCTTGTCATAAAATTTCCCATAACTGAAAATTCTCGTCTATATTTAGTCATATAATAAGAACAACCTATAGCCTTGGCTATTAAGCGATTTACTATGAGTCTATCTTCATTTCAAAAAAGACTGTTACTACAAGATATTGAATTGCTAAAACCGGATTTCCATCAGTTTACAAGCGCATATCATCGCAGTCTTAGTACTCGTCAATTAACCATGACAGTGCCTGAGCAAGAAAGCATAACTAAGCGCAGCTATATTCTTTACTGTGCGCTCAACAAAGTAGTAAGCCACCTCGATGACTTACAGCAAGTCACGCCGTTTATTCATTATTTAGCGAATAATTTGAGCTTTTTAAACGTGTCATTTGAAGATATCGATATCCTTTGCGATGCCTTTATTGATACGCGCAAATCGTATATTCACCACATTAGTACGCAATTACATCAAGCTTGGCTGCAAGCTACGAGAATATTTGCCAACATCGTAAAAAGTTACTTGTTTGCTTATTCAAATGTGGTGTCGTTTAGCGCCTATTGCCCAGCACGCTTAAGCTCATAGTTTGGTCAATTCGCTGTTGAGCCTATCTATTTGTTTTTGTTCAATGGCGATTAAGGTGTTAAAACGACTCGTTAAAGCTGTCATTTTGTCAGCTAGTGCGTTATCGCTATTCGCACCAGCTAAATTACGAGGGCGGCTACTTAGTTGTTGCTCAAGCTCTGACATTTGCATGTTTAACTCACTTTGATAAGTATCTATTTTATTTTCATGCTCTGAAATTTTACGCATAATTTGTTTTGAGCGAATAAAACTAGCAACCTCATTATTAGCAACCGTATTTGCAGATGAAGTTAACGTGTATTTTTCAGCCGTGAGTCTATCAATACTGCGCTGCTCACTGTCGATAAGCACGCCGTAACGCTCAGATACTGCTGTCATTTGTTTGGCGATTGCAGCTTGTTTTTTAGCCCCCACCAAGTTACGTAGCTGAGCATCTGATTGCTCAGTTAAAGCCACTATCTCCCTGTCCATTTTGAGCTTGAATGTGTCAATTTTATTGTTATGTTCTGCTATTTGCGCATCGATTTGCTTTAAGCGGATATAACGGTCGACCTCTGCGGTATCTTTACCTGCTGATGCTTGTGCAGCATTATCTGACGCGCCCGAAAGGTGTGGATTTTGTTCTTTAATGGTAATCAACTTTGCATCTTTGCCACAGGGCTGTTGGCTAAATTCAGCAACACCGTTTTTCTCACAGTGATAAACAGTGCTGTGGCCCAAAGGGCAAACTAACAGGCTTATAAATAGTAAATGTAAGTTAATTTTCATCTCGACCCTTCCTTAGTAGTGACTCATTAAAAATGCCACTAATGTACCTTTTATAGACTATATTTATCGATCTATCTTTGTGATTGCTTCGTAGTTACCTAGATTACTTGCGGCAAAGGCTATTAGAAGTGCAATACACCACCTTAAGATTTATTTTTGGCGATCAACTTAATGCAAGCCACAGCTGGTTTAAAGAAAAATCACAACCAGACACGCTGTATGTCATCGCCGAATTAAAACAAGAAACCAACTACGTAAAGCACCACCTGCAAAAAGTGGTCGTCTTCTTTGCTGCAATGGAAAACTTTGCTAATGCACTGACAAAAGCGAATTTAAACTGCCTGCATCTGACACTCGATGACACACAAGATGATGACTCACTACCAGAGCTACTTACCCGGTTAGCTAGGCATTATCAATGCCAGAACATTGAGTACCAATACCCAGACGAATATCGCCTTAAAAAGCAACTTGCAGACTTTTCACAGCAGAGCGAATTTGATATCAATGCAGTTGATTCGGAACACTTTCTACTACCTTTTAATGATATTGACCAGCACTTTAAGCCAAATAAGCCGGTAAAAATGGAGTTTTTTTATCGTGCTATGCGCAAACGTTTTAATATTTTAATGGACGATGATAATCAACCTCGTGGTGGCAAATGGAATTTTGATCAGCAAAATAGAAACAAGTTAAAACCCAGCGATCTTAAAGAAATCCCAGAACCTTTATGTTTCGGTCACGATGTTAGCAACATCCTTAAACGAGTAGAAATGCACAAACTAAACACCTTTGGTGAGTGCAGCGATACGTTAATTTGGCCAACCACACGCGCTGAAGCAAAGCAGTTACTCGATTTTTTTTGCGATCATTTACTGGTTCATTTTGGTCAGTTTCAGGATGCTATGACATGCCAGTCCCAGTACCAATGGTCTTTGTATCACAGCCGTTTATCGTTTGCCCTTAATACTAAAATGCTGCACCCGATGCAGGTCATCGAGCAAGTGTTAACTAGCTTTGATAAGCAACCTATTGATATTGCGCAAGTTGAAGGTTTTATCAGGCAAATTCTCGGTTGGCGCGAGTATGTACGTGGTATTTATTGGCAAAATATGCCTGATTACGCCAGCAAAAATGCCTTAAATGCAAAGCGCCCCCTACCCGACTATTTTTGGCATGGCAAAACAAACATGAATTGTATGCACCATGCCATTACACAAAGCCTGCAGACAGCTTATGCACACCACATACAACGTTTGATGATCACGGGTAACTTTTGCTTATTAACCGCTATTGAGCCAAGTGAAGTAGATGAATGGTATTTAGGTATTTATATCGACGCCATAGAATGGGTAGAAATGCCCAACACTCGGGGAATGAGCCAATTTGCTGACGGGGGCTTAATTGCCACTAAGCCCTATGCAGCCAGTGGAAATTACATCAACAAAATGAGTGATTACTGCAAACATTGTAGCTACAACATAAAAGAAAAAGCCACTGAGGATGCTTGCCCATTCAACAGCCTATATTGGCATTTTATGTTAGAGCACGAACAACAGCTATCACAAAACCCACGTATCGGTATGATTTATAACAACTGGTATAAACAGGATGAATCTGTACAGCAAGCCACTCTCAAACGGGCTAACTGGTGCTTGGATAATTTAGAAAAGCTTTAACTACAAAAAAGCCGCCTCAAATGAGGCGGCAAAACTAACTAGGGGAAACAATGCTGTTGGGTATTACTTGTTTTCGAGTAATTTACCATTACCGATTTCGATTTTACGTGGTTTTAAAGCTTCTGGAATTTCACGCTCTAAATCGATACTTAGTAAGCCATTTTCAAGGTCAGCGCCAAGCACTTTAACGTGGTCACCTAATTGGAACTTACGCTCAAAGTTACGCTCTGCAATGCCTTGGTGAATGAACTTACGTTCAGCATTATCTTGTTTATCAGCTTTAGTACCGCTGACTTTCAATGTGTTGTTTTCTGACTCAATGGTCAATTCACTGTCACTAAAACCTGCTACAGCCATAGTGATACGATATTTGTCTTTATCGAGTGCTTCGATGTTGTACGGAGGAAAACTTGGCTGCTTGTCTGTGCGAGCTGCCGCATCCATTAATGATGCTAAATGATCGAAACCGATGAATGAACGATAAAGTGGTGATAAGTCTACTGTACGCATAATTATATCCTCATATTTAAGCGATATTTTGTTAGTACTCTTCTATTGAACCAGTGCTAACAAAGTTAAATTAATACTATATATTTCAATTACTTTAGTTTGTTTGGGACCCATCAGGCGTCCTCACTAAACTATTTATGGGCAGGTAAAATCTTTTCAAGATTTTTAGCAAAAAAAATTGTAATTTTTTTAAATCAATTGGAATTTTAACCCCCTCGAACTGGTCTGAATTAGTTGATTTTAAAGGGCTAACAACGTACAAAATAACAATGAAAAAAAATCCAACTTTTTTAAAAAAATTTATCAGTGTGCTAAAAAATGTCGTGTTAATGGCAGTCGTTGTGTATGCCGTGACCGCATTTCAGCAACGTAATTTACTCTCAACTGATAAAACTCCTGCCCCCTATTTTAATTTAGCCACGCTAAAAGACCCAACAGAGCGGATGACCATTGCACAATTACAAGGAAAGCAAACAGTGGTGTATTTCTTTGCGCCTTGGTGCTCAATTTGTCGTTACAGTATGCCAAATTTAGAAAAGGCTCATCAGCAAGGTAAGTTAAATGCCATAGCAATTGCCCTTGATTACCAAAACATTACTGAAGTTAAACAGTTTACCGATTCACTCGAATTAACAATGCCGGTGTTACTTGGCAGTAAAAGTACAGGTCAAGATTATAAAATCAGTGCCTACCCAACTTATTATGTTATTGATGAGCAATTGGCCATTACTGCGCATTCTATGGGTTACTCAACAGAACTTGGCCTTAGGATGCGCACACTTGATTAGCTCAATCGCTTTTAGTGAGAAAAAACAGAATAGTGCAATCGATTTTATGCGCTGTTTTTATTCATTTAATCCGTTAAGATGATAAACACATTCAAATCGAGGAGAGCGATATGTTAACTGTAATTTTTGGCCGTGAAGGCTGCCCATACTGTGTTCGTGCAAAAGACGTTGCTGAAAAACTAGCAAATGAGCGTGACGATTTTAAATACCGTTATATCGACATCATTAAAGAAGGCATCAGCAAAGCAGATTTAGAACAGTCTGCAGGCAAACCTTGCCCAACCGTACCACAGATTTTTATTGACCAAGCCCACATTGGTGGCTTCACTGAATTCGAAGCATACGCTAAAGAAAATTTAGGGTTATATCAATAAATTGTAAACGTGGTTGATTTTGGTAATTTTAAACTGATTAAATTATGACCAACATCAACCACATACAAATTAGTTGTAATTTATACAAGCAATTGCATTGTATTTCCTATACAATGCGCGCCTCTTTAAATTCGTTGAGGCGTATTAATGTCAGAACCAGTCACGTTTGAATCTCTAAATCTTTCTCCTGCAATCCTTAAAGCAGTTGAAGAGTTGGGTTACAAGACTCCATCTGAAATCCAAGCTCAATGTATACCGTTATTGCTAGAAAGAAAGGACGTACTGGGACTAGCGCAAACGGGTACAGGTAAAACAGCAGCATTTGCACTGCCGTTACTAAATAATATTGACCCGTCTGTAAAGCAGCCACAGATCCTTGTTTTAACGCCTACGCGTGAACTTGCGATCCAAGTAGCTGAGGCATTCGAACAATATGCTAAGCATACTCGTGGTGTTGAAGTTTTAGCCCTTTATGGTGGCCAAAGCTATAGCATCCAACTAAGTGCACTTCGTCGTGGCGCGCAAATCATTGTTGCAACGCCAGGTCGCTTAATTGACCACATTAACCGTGGCACAATCAAGTTTGAGAGCTTACAAGCCCTTGTTCTTGATGAAGCAGACGAAATGTTACGCATGGGCTTCATTGATGATGTAGAAAGCATCATGGAGAAAACGCCACGTGAAAAGCAAACATGTCTTTTCTCTGCGACCATGCCTAAGCAAATTCAAAATATCAGCAGCAAGTACATGAATGAGCCTGAGCAAGTTCATATTTCTGCGCGTAACTCAACTGTATCAACGGTTGAGCAAGTATTTTGGAATGCACACGTACACAAAAACAAAGCAATCGTTCGCTTCTTAGAAGCAGAACAATACGATGGTGCAATTGTTTTCGTACGGACACGTAACGACACGGTACAGTTAGCTGAATTACTTGAGCGCGAAGGTTTCTCTGCGGCACCACTTAACGGTGACATGAACCAACAAGCACGTGAACGTACAGTAGATCGTTTGAAAAACGGCCTAGTTGATATCGTTATTGCAACAGACGTTGCTGCACGTGGTCTTGATGTAGACCGTTTAAGCTTAGTAATTAACTACGATATTCCACAAGATTCAGAAGCCTACGTTCACCGTATTGGCCGTACTGGTCGTGCGGGTCGTCAAGGTAAAGCGATTCTTTTCGTAAAACATAACGAGCGTTATTTACTTAAAAATATCATTCGTCATACGAAATCTGATATCGCACAAGTTGATTTACCAACAGCTAAAGTTGTTGAAGAAAAGCGTATTAAAGCGCTTCAAGACAAGCTTACAATTGCTCTTGAAAACAAAGACATCACTTTCTTTAATCAAGTTGCTGCTAACATGGCAGAGAAACTTGAGCTAAGTACTGAAGATTTAGCAGGTGCATTACTTTGTTTAGCGCAGCAACAATCACCAATCAAGGTTGAAGAAGTTAAAGTTCAACCACGTGGCGAACGCAATGAGCGTCGTCGCAATGAACGTGGTGATCGTGGCGACCGCCAAGGACGCGAGCGTAAACCTCGTGAGCCGCGTGAGCGCAACAGCCGTAACATGGGTCCTATGGACACTTACCGTATCGAAGTAGGTCGTGAGCACGGTGTACAAGTTAAAAATATCGTTGGTGCGATTGCTAACGAAGCTGATATCTCAAGCAAGTTCATTGGTGATATTCGCTTACATGATAATCACAGTACGGTACAGTTACCACAGAACATGCCAAAAGATGTGCTTGATCACTTCCAAAAGGTATTTATCTGTAAACGTCCGATGAATATGACGCTAACGCAAGACCAAGGTCCTGCGGCTCCTCGCTCTGAGCGCCCAAGTGGTGATCGTGGTGATAAGAAGCGTAACTTCAAAGACCGTGGCGAAAAACGTGGTGGCCCTCGTAAAGAGCGTCGTCCAGTGAGCTTCACTGCGAACTAATCGAAGCTGTAAGCTGTAAGCTGTAAGCTGTAAGCTGTAAGCTGTAAGCAATAAAAAACCTTGTCATGAGAGTGACAAGGTTTTTTTGTGTTTGTAGTAAAGCTGTCAGCCGTCAGCTATCAGACTTCAGTTTTTTAAAGCCTCAGTTGGATGACTGAGGCTTTGTTACTCTAATCGTTATGAGCCGATGGCTGGGTATGCGTAGCTTGATTGAAGACCTAGTGGAATGCCTAAACCCCAGTACGCGAGTAAGAAGATACTCCAACCGATTAAGAAGGCGATTGAATACGGTAACATCATCGCGATTAAGGTGCCGATACCGGTGCCTTTAACATACTTTTGGCAGTACACAACAACCAGTGGGAAGTATGGCATCAGCGGCGTGATGATATTCGAACTAGAGTCACCTACACGGTACGCAGCTTGCGTTAAATCAGGTGAAATACCCAGTTGCATCAGCATAGGTACAAAGATTGGCCCTAATAGCGCCCATTTTGCTGAGCTTGAGCCAACAAATAGGTTCACGAACGCCGTTAAGAAGATAATACCTACCACAGTGACTGAACTTGGCAGAGCCATTGCTTTTAATAGTTGCGCCCCTTCAATTGCAAGTAATGCACCTAGGTTTGACTTACTAAATGCAGCAATAAATAACGCACAGAAGAACGCCATAACAATATAGTAAGCCATGCCGCTCATCGCTTTACTCATTGCATCGATCATATCTTTAGAGCTTTTAAAGGTACCCACGGCAAAACCGTAGACGGCACCAGGGATCCAAAACAGTAAGAAGATAAGTGGCACAATTGATTGCATTAACGGTGAGCGGAAATTAGTTAACGAGCCATCACTGCTTCGCATTGCTGAGTCGGCTGGCGCTGAGACAAACCAAAGTAGAGCAAGGCCTGCAATCATCACTGTGCTTGCAATATAGAACGCACGTTTTTCATCACTGCGTGCTTCATCAAAGGCAGGTAGGTCTTCTGTATCACCATCAAGTGGTGTGTTCTGTAAACGCGGCTCGATGATTTTATCTGTAATATACCAGCCTAATAAGATAATAAATAAGCTCGAAGCTGAGGTGAAAAACCAGTTATTGAGCGGGTTAATCGCCATATCTGGGTTAATAATTTGCGCCGCACTTTGGGTAAAGCTTTGCAGTAACGGGTCAATCCCTGACGGAATAAAGTTTGCGCTAAAGCCACCACTTACCCCAGCAAACGCAGCTGCAATACCTGCAAGCGGATGACGCCCCATCGCATAGAAAATAACCCCAGCAAGAGGGATAACTAGTACGTAACCGGCATCAGTTGCGGTATGGCTGACAATCGCCACTAAAATAATAGATGGTGTTAAAAGCTGCTTAGGCGTTACTTTTAACATTAATTTAAGGCCGGTATTGATAAAGCCAGAATGCTCAGCAACACCAACACCTAACATAGCAACCAGCACTACACCAAGCGGCGCAAAACCAGTGAAGGTTTTAACCATCGAAGATAAGAAGGTGGCAAGGGAGTCCCCTGCTAATAGGTTATTTACAACGATGGCTTCGCCAGTGCGCGGGTCGATTGCATCAAATGTAGTGCCCGAGAAAAGCCAAGATAAAAACCAAATAAGTAGCATGGCGACTAAGAATATAATCGCCGGATCAGGTAGCTTGTTACCTACCCTTTCTATGGTATTTAGAAAACGTGCGATTGCACCACTTGGTGCCTGCACATCATTATTGTTATTCATTTTCAAATTCCCTGGAAAAATATCTCATTAACCTTAACGTATCTAACTACTAAGGTAAATTTTAAGTTAATGGGATTACCTGATAAAGGTAAAGTGATTATGTAAAAAAAGCGACACAGGTCGCTTTACAGAGTTTTATTTAATTAGATTAGGCTGCAAGTGCTTTAACTTCATCCCATAAGCGTACAACAAGCTCTTTATCTTCTTCGTTTAGCTCACCGTTGCGATAAGCTTTAACTAGGCTAGATTCAACTTGATTGTTTAACTCATCAATCGATAAGTTTAATTCTTCTACTTGTGCATAGCCTACAGCTAAGTCAAAGTGACCACGTAAATAACCACCAGCAAATAGCTCGTCGTCTGTTGCTTTATCAACTAAATCATCAAAATATTGCTGCGCTGCATCAATATAACTTACTAAACTCATTGTTACTTCTCCTCTGGGTGCAGCCCATCTTGATGACCCACTGCATACATAATATGGTCATTGAAACCTGTGGTTACGCGAATATAACCACTTAATTCATCGTCTAAGTCACTGTCACCAGTATCGGCAATCAGTGGTCGGCCATTTAAAGCCTGTAATTTAGTTTTAGTGGCTACAACAATAATGTTATCACGGCCAATAGCACGAATAAGTGCAGGGCTTAATTGCTGATTACCTCGGCCGAAGATATGGCCTTGGCCACCAATTAAGGTGATCACCAATTTGGTTTCTTTACCTTGTGTGAGTTCAAGTAATTGCTGAGCAGTTAAATCCTGCGCGATAAGCTCTTGGTCTGCCACTAAGTCTACACCTAGCAAGGTATTTTCAAGACCCATTTCTTCCATAATTGCCGCGACTGTAGAACCACTGCCCATCACATATAAGCAGTCTTCATCCATTTCACTAACAACATAGGCAGCTATATCGGCAAGCACTAATTCATCGGTTTCTTTACCGCCATTTTTCACTGCCTGTACATATCGTACTTCACTAGGCACTTGCATTTCACCATAGCGCTTAGCTTTTACCGTGCCTTCGCGAAATGCTTCTTCGTCGATATCCATCACATCAGCATCGCCAAGGCTTACAAGTTCACCTTTAACTAGCATCTCAACAACACGCCCAGCAGCTTTTGGGGTAATAGCATAAACCCCAGAATGAATTTTACAGCCTGCAGGAATACCTAATACAGGAGTGCTATCGCCAACCGCATGGCAAATATTGCGGGCAGTACCATCGCCCCCCGCAAATAAAATAAGGTCAACACCTTGCTCAACTAATAGCTTGGCAGCCTGCTCTGTGTCATCTGGGGTGGTGATATCGTTTGTTTGGTAAATAACTTGGCTTTGAAAGCCTAGTTGCTTTGCCGTTTGCTCGCCCATTTCACCGTTTACAGTGTAAATGATTAAGTCATCTTGATGGGCAAGCAGCACTTCAAGTGCCGCTCGGGTGCGTAAGTTTGCTTTTGGCTCAGCACCAAGTTGCATTGCTTTTGCGGCGGTATCTGCGCCATCACTGCCCTTTAGTGCGACACTGCCACCTAAGCCGGCAACCGGATTTACAATCAAACCTAATTTAAACTGCATCAGATAAAGCTCCTGGGTTGCCATGAAAATCGCGCTGCCACGTAAACTGAGCAGCCGATAGTGGCCATGGGGTTTTATAGAAATCACTCAATGCTTTAAGAAGTGCTGTCGTGCGCTGATTAAAGCCAGATGCTAAAAAGCTCAACACTTGCTGGTGAACTCGCGCTTGAAAATCGAATCGACAGGTTTGCTCGCCATTTAAATTATCAACCGATACATTAAAATCAAAACCTGCTGCAGTACTGAGCGCCCACTCTATAGCTTGGGGCTTTACTTCAACTGCTTCAAATTCAGCTTGCTGGTGCTTATCACGACCATCTGGGCAATACCAATAGCCATAATCTTCTTTTAACCGACGTGCCTCACCAGCCACCAGCCAATGGGCAATTTCGTGTAAAGCACTGGCATAAAAACCGTGGGCAAACACAATTTGGTGATAAGGCGTTTGCTCATCAGCAGGCAGGTAAATAGGTTCATCATCACCCTTTATCAAACGCGTGTTATGGCTTTGATAAAAGGTGCTTTCAAAAATAGCGATTAAGTCAGCAATCTGATGCATACGGCTTGAATTCATCTCGTTAAAAGCGTCACTAAAAACGAGGCGAATTGTACGGACTTTTCACTCTAAAGTAAAAGCAACCGCCCTCAGTTACAGGTATTTTGCGATATCAACATCATCGATTTGCTCTGGGTTTAAATAGCGTTTTGCATATTCAAGGTAAATACCTGATGTTAAAAATAATTTGAACACATCTTCATCAACATGCTGATCGGCTACCATCTTGGCTAAAATATCAATGGCAACACTGAGTGGCTTGGCTTTTTTATAAGGTCTATCGGCAGCGGTTAATGCTTCGAAGATATCAGCCAGCACTAGCACACGCTCAGGTATCGATAAATCATCTGCAGATAACTTACGCGGATACCCCGTGCCTTTTAGAGTTTCGTGATGGGTCGAGGCATAACGTGGCACCCGTGCTAATTCTTCAGGGAACGGCACATTATCGAGCATTCGAATGGTACTGATAATATGCTCATTAATTTTAAAGCGATCTTCATTTGTTAACGTACCGCGCTGAATTTGCAAGTTATACAGCTCACCTAGATTATACTTGTACTCAGGAATGCTTACTTTAATGCCTAAGCGCTCGTCATACTCAATAGGTTTATCATGGGTGATCAGATGTTCAGGCTTATCTGAAAGTAGCTTTTCAGTAACAGGCAACTGCTCATCATTACTATGAACGCGTAGTTCTTCAACTGGCGAAAGGCCTATTTTATCGTCAAAATGTCGCTGCCACGTTATGTTACTGAGCGCCTCTAAACGCTTAAGGCTTGCTTCATCCATAAACTCGCCACCCACATTGCACGCAGCGATAAACGAAAAATCACTGCGTAATTGTGCTTGGCGTTTGCCAAGCTCGGCCTCAAGCTCTGGTTGCTTTTCTGGTGAGCTTTGCAACGCTTTTAAATAAGCGATTTCTGCATCTCGCCATAGCACTTCAAAACGTGTACGCACTTCATGAATACGGTTATAAATGGTTTCTAACTTAGTGCCTTTGTCGACGATATGCTCTGGGGTGGTGATTTTACCGCAGTCATGTAGCCAAGCCGCGAGGCTAAACTCTCTTAACTCGTCTTTATTTTTAAAGGCAAACTCTTTAAAAGCGTGTTCATTGGAACTTGAAGCCGCTTTGGCCAACATAATGCCCAGTTCTGGTACTCGTTCGCAGTGCCCTGCTGTATAGGGCGATTTATCATCGATGGCCTGCGCAATAAGCTCAATAAATGATTCCATTAAGGCTTTTTGATTTTGCTCATGCTGCTGAATAGATTGACTCATTTGCACCATGGAGTTGGCCAGGTTATTGATTTCTTTAATACTGCTTTTTAACGTTGAAACTTGGTCAAACTGACGCCGCTTTATCTTTAAGTTTTCGCCCTCTAAGGTCTTAATAGGTGCAACAATGGGTGAGGCAAAAAACCACGACACCGGCAATACCATAATTAAGCATGCGGCAGTGATAAAAATAGAGAGCTTAATTTTCTCACGGGTAGAGCTTAGTACCCCCTCTTTCGGCACCACTATCGCTAAGTAATCGCTATTAATGCCCCCTTCTGAAAGCGGAGTGATATACACGTACTTTTCAATGCCATTTAGGGTCATCAAACGTAAATGGGCAAAGTTTGTTTCATCTGTAATTAAAGTTAGAAACTCAGGATATGGCACAGTGCCAATAACTTGTGTTTGCTGACTGGCATCGCTCCCTAACCACTTTCGCTCAAGAGCAGCAATGTACGAATTTGGCAACTGAGTGATTGCCATATCAACTAAATCTTTAAGCGCTGCATCCTCTGGATGAAACAATAAATGCAGGGTATCGGGAAGTAGATCATGGCTATAACTATCAAGTTGATTGTACTGAATACCATCAATAAAAAACTGCTTTTGGGTGTACTTGAATACCGCCTCGTTATCTAAACCAGCATAGACGCGCCCTTGGCTTACTGCATCAAGCACCGCTTTAGTACTCGGTAGCTCAACAATATCGATGTCGGGAAAGTGCTCTTTGATCACTTTAATCACCGACCAGCCCTCGCCTATAGCCAACTGTTTGCCTGCTAACTGCTTCATAGTAACAATTGGTGTGGACCCTTTTGCTGTAATGATACTGAACGGTAAGGTCGCCATAGTTTGGCTCATAAGACCAAGCGGCTCATTGGCAGGCGTTTTAAAAATAGGCTGAATAATGTCTATTTCATCTTTTGCAAATTGGCTTAAAAACTCAGCCCAGGTAAAGCCATTAATAAAAGTCACCTTAATTCCAAGTAACTCAGCCAAACCATTAATATAATCAATGCTATAGCCTTTTGGGTTTCCGCCAACACTAAAGTCCATTGGTGGCCAATTGGTTTCGTTAGAAACACTTAAATAAGGGTACTTCGCCAATACACTTTGCTGATCTTCAGTAAGAGGCAGTTTTTCAAGCCTTGGCAATACTAAGCCATTTTTTTGTTGGTTAGAGGCAACAATTTCACCTTCTTTATTGTAAATATACAGCTCACTTAAATACTGACTGCTCATTTTACTTTGCTGTTTACTTAAATACTCAGAGATGCTCGATAAGCTCACGTCTAACGCCAATACACTGTTTTCTCTTGCCGACTTTATCGAATAGGTTTGCCCGGGAGCTTGTAGGTGGGTGAAAAAATACGGCTTGGTTTTATTGACTCGGGTCGAGTTTGCTTGCTTAAACCACAAACGCTCTCGCGGATCATAGCTGGTACTCTTTGTTTGAGAGATACGCAAATTAAATTGCTGATCAAAGTAATGAGTATGCTGAACACGCTCAGCCCCTTCGCCGGTAATGTGGATCACGACCCAGCGATCTGCTTCGATGGCTTGCAACTGCTGGCGAACAATTTCACTACTTTCTAAATTAATTAATTCATAAAAGTCACCATTTTCATAGCCGACATATAAGGCATAAAACAATGGATTGAGCTGCATGATTTCGCTCATGACATCTCTCAGTTCACTTTTATCTTCGCTGTCGGCGCTGATAAGGCTGCTGTTTTGTACCATCACACTTAATGTGTTTTCTGACTTTTCATTCACCCCAGTAAGGTAATCAGCAACGGAGCCGGTGGCTAAATTAAAGTTTTTAACACTGGCTTCTAAAGCCATTTTTTCACTGAAATAATATTGCAGGCTAATTGCAATCAGGGCTGTTAATGAGGTGGCTAATACGAACACCGCGACAACGGTAAGACGAATCGAGAAACGAATTTTTTGTTTAAGTTTTTGAAAAGCAGATACCAGCACTTATGCATCTCCTTGCAATGCTTTGTTCGTAAATAATATTAGCTTATATAATCTTTATACACCAATAACTTTGTATTACAAACAAAAACACTGCAATATTAGCCTAAAGCATAAGCAAATAATTATCTTAGATATTTTTGAATATCGACCGAATCGATTTGCGACTCATGTAAAAACTGTTTTGCATATTTTAGGTATATGCCTGAAGTTAAAAAGAGCTCAAATACGTCACGGTCAATGTGATCGTCATCGACCATTTTCGCTAAAATATCAATAGCAACACTCAGAGGTTTCGCTTTTTTATAAGGTCTATCTGCTGCGGTTAATGCTTCGAAGATGTCAGCAAGTACTAACACACGTTCAGGTATTGATAACTGCTCAGCGGTTAATTTTCGTGGATAACCGGTGCCTTTTAAGGTTTCGTGGTGGGTTGACGCATAACGCGGAACTTTCGCTAATTCTTTAGGGAATGGCACACTTCCAAGCATACGAATTGTGCTGATCACATGCTCATTGATCTTAAATCGGTCTTCCGCTGTTAACGTGCCCCGTGCAACCGACAAGTTATACACTTCGCCAAGGTTATATTTATACTCAGGAATGACCATATTAATGCCTAAACTCTCTGGGTACTCAACGGCTTTTTCGTGTGGAATTAAATCACTTGGCTTATCGCTTAGCAGTGACTCTTCGACAGGTAAATGCTGATTCTTCAAATCAGCCATACGCATTTCTTCAAGGGGCGATAAACCTAAACTAGCGTCAAAATGACGCTGCCACTTAATGCTAGCAACCTCATGTAAACGAGACAGCTGCTCTTCATCCATAAACTCACCACCAATATTACAGGCAGCAATAAAGCTAAAGTCTGCGTGTAACTTTTCAGTTTGTTGCTCAAGCTTTTGCTTAAGCACAGATTGCTGCTCTGGGTGCGCTAATAGTTGCTCATAGTAAGCAATTTTTGCATCACGCAGCAGCACTTCAAACCGGGTGCGTACTTCATGAATACGGTTATAAATGGTTTCGAGCTTAGTGCCTTTATCAACAATATGCTCTGGTGTGGTGATTTTACCGCAATCGTGCAACCACGCTGCTAAACGAAACTCGCGTCGCTCATCAGGGGTTTTAAAGCTGAACTCAGAAAACGCCTCATCTGTTGAACCAGATGCTGCATCAGCAAGCCAAATACCCAGCTCTGGCACCCGCTCACAATGCCCTGCCGTATAGGGAGATTTATCATCAATGGCTTGCGCAATAAGCTCAACAAAGGACTCCATCAGCGCTTTTTGAGAATCTTCATGTTGCTCAATGGAGCGACTCATATCGACCATCGAACTAGCTAAATAATGAATTTCTAAAATATGGCTCGAAAGCGTTGATACCTCATTGTAATCGCGCTGTTGAATTTTTTTATTCTCACCCACTAGTTTAAGTATTGGATTAACGATTGAAGAGGCAAAAAACCAAGAAACGGGCAGCAGCAAGAGTAAAAATAAACCCGTGACTAAAATTGAAATTCGTATTTTTTCTTTAATTACTGCTAATACATCATCTTTAGATACCAGTACTGTAAAATAATCCACTTCATCAGATTGCATATCGCTACTGAGCGGCAGAGGCAGCACAAACATGTACTTTTCTATCCCCTTTTCATGTACGCTCAGCATTTTACCAAATTGATGCGCTTTATTGGCAAGCCCTGATTGCTGCTCATCTAATTTAACTAACTGGGATAAATCAGCAAAACTATGCTGATGGCTTTGATTTTTACTGCTCGCAATAATCTCGCCATCACCCCGATAAACATACATTTCACTTTCAACTAAGTGCTTCATTTTAGTTTGTTGTGCGGTTAAGAAGTGATTCAAACTTGCACTGGCAATATCAATCGCTAATACATCGCCTGTTTGCGCTGATTTAATTGCATAGGTATAACCTGGTACATCAAATACGTTAAACACGTACTGCTCAGTTTTCGTCACCGAAGTACTGATTGCATCCTGAAACCAAACACGGGTGCGCGGGTCGTAATCTGTCGCTTTAGTGTCTCTTTTACGAACGTTGAGCGACTCGTCTAAATACGTGGTTACTTGCTTACGATCGCTGCCCTGCCCTGTAATTTGATACACCAGCCAATGATCGTCTTCATCAAGTTGAAACGATGAAGGAAGCTTGGCATAGCCTTTTAAATTAATAACCTGTAATAAGTCGCCATTAGCATGACCAAGAAAAAGCGAATAAAAGTCTGGATGGCGCGTTAAAATTTCGAGCAATACATGCTGTAAAATCTCTTTATTATCTTGGCTATTCGAAAAGAGTCGCGTGTCGTGGATCATCACGCTCAAGGTATTATCGGCACGCTCATTGATTCGGGTGATGTGATCGGCTATTTGTTGGCTAGTTTGTTTAAATTGCTCAGATTTAGTTTGCAGTATCAGCTTTTCACTAAAGTAATAATGCAGACTAATCGCCACCACGGCTGTGAGTAAGCTTGCAAGGACAAATACCAGCAGAACACTGGCCCTAATTGAAATTTTATACCCTTTATCGTGGCGTGTTAGCATTCGCGACTCCTTGCTTGCTAATCTAAGAAAATAATCTGATTAAAGATTATACCGAAATGACTATAAGGTACATGTTTTAACTCATATTAAAGCTGTTAAAGTTTAATAACTAATTGATTACGCCCAGCATCTTTAGCCTGATATAGCGCAGCATCAGCCCTTGCAATTACTAACTTTTGTTCTTCTTCTCGCATCACAGTCAAACCAAAACTTGCTCGGATCGGTAGAGATAACCCCTCAACTTGGAACATCTCAGCATTCAGCCGTGAGATCATACTATTAATAATGACAGTAGCATCTGGCACTGAACATAATGGCAACACAATAACAAACTCTTCACCACCGAAGCGATATACATCATCTGAGGTACGCAACGACTGCGTTAAAAATGCAGAAAAATATTGTAATACCACATCTCCTACCTCATGACCGTGGGTATCGTTAACACGTTTAAAATAATCAATATCTGCCAAAATGACGCACACCTGTTTTGACTCACCCTGTTGCTGCTGAGTGAGCCTTTGGTACTCTGGGTAAGCATTATCAAAAGCGCGTCTGTTTGGCAGTTGAGTGAGTGAGTCTCTAAGTGCTTGGGTTTTCATTTCGTGAGCAAGTTGCGCAAGCTGAGCATTTCTGACAAATAGCTCCCTACGGATAATATGTTCGTGAGCAGCCATGATCATGCCTGCTAAGTTAGCCGCCAGATGCGCTAAAATGACCATATAAAGAGAGTGGTTAGAAATTTCTTTATTAAAATAGATAACAGAGATAGCAAGTGCACTATATAAAGTACTTAAAAATACAGATAACTTAATTGATACTAAGGTCGAAAAGTAAAATGTAATCAAAATGATTAAATCAAAAAACATATGCAGAATGTAAAAACGTTCATAAGTAATAGCCATAAACTGCATATTCAAAAATAAGAACAGCATAAATACAGATATCACCAAACGAAATAACTGGATAGTTTTGATATAACTCAGACCAAAAGCACTAAGTACGCATACTGAAACCATAATAATTCGGCCAGTTAGAGCAATATCAGGCCAAAATGAAGCTTGAATAATCATCTTATCGAAGAAGGTTACAAGCGTGGTAACTAAAGCAATTATGCAGCAAAAAAATTGCGCTATTTTTTTATCTTGTGCAAATTTACTTTGTAAAAATATTTGCTCTACCTGCAGCGACTTAAATTGACAGGCATAGCGATCTATCGTCATATCTTGATTAAATAATTTTGCTGCAAAAGCGCCCATAAATAAATGCCTACTACGAAAGGGGGGTGTTCGATTAAAGAGCAACTACTCTAGTATAGAGTGTATATTCACTAATTAAACTAGTATTTTTGTATAAAAATACTACAAAAAACCCCAAATAAAAGTATAGTAGACAATAAATTAAATAGGAAAATATTCTAAATTTCAGTTAGTTGATTTCTTCACCCGCTTCATCACAGTCTACAATATCGGTTTCTTTAAGGGCTTCGCTGATCCAGCTTTGCATTACCGAGCAACTAAGTACGTGCTGGCAATAAGCTTGTGCAGCATGCGAAAGCTCCACCTGATACGTTTTGAAGCGCAGCACCACAGGTGCAAACATCGCATCAACAATAGAGAACTCACCAAATAACCATGCATTAGGGTAACTTTGCTGCTGAGCAGAAAATATCTCATCGATACGCGCAATGTCTTTTTTAGCTTGCTCTGATAATTCAACATGCCTGTTAGCGCGAATATTCATTGGCATTTCACTGCGAAGTGCAGCAAAACCAGAGTGCATCTCAGCCGCTAGACTGCGCGCTTTTGCTCTTTGGGCTATTTCACTAGGCCAAGCAGCACCATTTAGATAAGCATCATTGATGTATTCACAAATAGCGAGTGAATCCCACACGATTAATTCAGCATCAATAAGGGCCGGCACTTTTTGCACGGGAAACTTACTTTTTAATGCTTCATAAAACTCAGGCGTATCTAAAACTAATTGCAGCTCTGTAAAAGAGATATTGAATTTACTCAGCAAATACCACGCCCGCAATGACCAAGTTGAGTAGTTTTTATTGCCAATAAATAATTGCATTGTGCTTCCTTTAACGTTTAGATTAGGCTCACTATAAAACAGCAATTGGGTAATTACTTGCCAATTGTTTTTATGCTACCTATAAGAAAAGCTGATACATTATGGATATTGATGCCCTCAGAACTTTTTGTGCCTTTGTTGATACAGGCAGCTTCACCCGCGCTGCAGCACAAATTTGCAGAACCCAATCTGCGGTAAGTATGCAAATGAAAAAGCTTGAACAAGACCTCGCAAGTCCGCTATTTGAAAAGCAAGGCCGTCAGTTGGTGCTAAGCCATCAAGGCCACCAGCTAGCAAGCTATGCAAAGCAATTGATAGCGCTTCATGATGAAGCCTTTAAGCAATTAAAAGCAGGCACTGGCAATATACGTGTGCGCATTGGTTGTCCTGATGACTATGCCCACTCTTTACTACCAGAGCTTGTTGATGCTTTACACCAACAGTTTAATGCACTGGATTTACAAATAAGCTGCGCCCCTAGTACTGAGCTCAGAGCCAAACTAGACCAAGGTATGCTCGATTTGGTGATTGCCACTCGCTCGCCAGACAGCGAAGAAGGCTACTTATTGCAATCAAGCCAAGGCGTGTGGGTGAAAAGCCCTGCTTTTGAGATTAACGATTCAACCCCACTTCCTATCGCCTTGTTTCAACGAGACTGTAAGTTTCACCAAGCCAGTATTGAGGGTCTATTAAAAGCCGAGCGTCGTTTTAATATTATTGCCTGTTGTGGCTCAGCGGGAGCGTTACATGGCTTGATTAAACAGGGACTGGCAATTGGCAGTATGGCGCGAATAAGCATGCAATCAGGTGTGGAAGAGATCTGCGGTACCTCACTTCCGGTATTGCCTGTCATTGATATCGTGCTGCTTTACGGTAATCATGCCCACAACCCACTCAGTCATGAGCAGCTTAAGCAGCTTGTGGAGTTGATTAATACGTAAAAAACATATCAAGCTAAAGAAGTTTTACTAACTTACGAGTTCTATTAGGCTCTGTAAGGTATAAAAACTCTGTTAAATCATGGGCACTGTTGATCAGCATATGTTGCTTAGGTTGAGTTAATTGCCAACTTTCTGTTGCAGCGGTTGCCAAATCAATACGTTGGAAATTAATGGTATCAGCATGCTCCATAGTGACCGCTAATTGCTGGTTACTTACAGATATACCAATGATGTCATTATTAGCAGCTTGCCAAACAGTCTCAGTATCTCCTCGGCTATTAACTCGAAACACTTCGTTGCTATTTGAAAAATAGATCTGATCTTGCTCATCTAAATCCATGCCATAGCAGCTTAAACGTTTCCCTGAGCCTGTGAAAGGTGTCAAATTTAGGCTTGTTAAATCGAATTTTGCCGGATGAAACGTCTGTCCATCCTCCGCTCGATATGAAACCAAAATCGCGTCTTGATTGTGATACATTTCTCGCAAGTAAAAAGAGTGATTTCCATGGGGAATTGTTTCATAAGTGCCACTGCTTAAATCAATTTTAAACAATGTATCTTTACTTGCGGTGTAAACCTGCCGTGCGTCTTGGCTCCAAACAATACCAAATAACTCATGGTTATCAGGGTTAGCAAAAATGCGCGTTTGCTTACCATTATCGTATAAAAATAATTGCTTTAATCCAAAACGATGAGACTCAAAAACAAATTTAGTTGAGTCTGGCGAAAACACGGGTAGAAAGTCGATCGATGAGGTATCTACGAGTTTGGTCAATTTGTCAGGGGTGGCACGTGTTTGGCTAACAATATCTACATCAACATTCACTAGCTCCATCAAAATGGCTTCAGCGTCTGGTGTGTACTGGGCATCACGAATTATTTGATAATTATTAAATGAAATTAACTGCTGCTCACCATCAAGCTCTAAATTAATAAGCTGATTTCGTTGGCTAATCAATAGTGCTTGATTATTCGGGTGCCAACTTAATCCTTGAATACCGTTTTCTATAATGGCAATAGTTTGTATTTTTTTACTGGCTAGGTCGAGTACATCAATACGGTATTTGTTTTGCCCCGCTTCAATCCCCATTGCGACTATACGGCCGTCTTTCGATAACGCATTAACAAGTAACCAATCTTGCTGTGTGGCAGCTAGTAAATGTGCTTTTTGTTTAGATTCTAAGTTAAGTGAAACGAGTCGAGTATCGTTGTGTAGTTTATCCTTTTCTATGTAATAAAGCTTATCAGCATGCCAATCGATGTGGTGACTGGTTACAACGGTGTCATCAAAAACACTCACCGTCGCTTGTTCTAATGGCTGAAATTTAGATAAATCAATGCTTATAGTGTTTAGATGTTGTTTCTGCTCTGTACTTTTCACAAACGCAATCGCATTATCGGAGGTCGACCACCCCAAAGCATAGTAGCTTGCAGCATCTTCAGTCAGCCTCACTTCTCGCTCTGTCGCAAGCTCTTTAAGCCAAATTTGCTGACTTCCTTTATCACCTCTAACAAAAGCAAGGTACTTACCACTATGTGAAAGTGACAAATTAGCTTCATTTAGTTCACTCGAAGTGAGTGGCATCAGCTGGGTAAAGTGAGCAGTATCTTGCTGTTTAGGGATTAGTTGCCACGCAGTAGCGATAAGGCTTACTAGTAAAAAAAACAGCAACCCAAGATTTTGCGCTTTTAGTTTTTTGCTCTGCCCCTGTGTTACTTTTTCAAGGCTATAACCGCGCTTAGGGTGTGTAATTATATACTGCGGATTTTTGGCATCTTCTTGGAGTGCTTTTCGTAGTAATGCGATACAACGCTGTACCGAACTTGGGTTGTAGGTAGCATTAGGCCACACATTTGCAAAGATTACTTCTTGGCTTACAACTTCACCTTTATTTAAATAAAGGGTATGTAATACATCCATGACCTTTGGCTCGACTATTTGCTCATAATCTTGCGATGAAATTAAACATCGACTCTCATCAATTGCAAATTTGCCGATTCGATAACGCGCCACTGACTTCTCCAATAAATATTTACGAATCAAAGATTAAGGTTTTCTTAAGAGAAACTCAAGCGTTACTCCATTGTCACTTTAATCTGGCTAATAGATTGTTTTTGCTATCTCAAAATAGGTAATAAAAACAATGTATAAATATTTATCAACGCTCACTATTTTCATCAGTGCTTTTTTAATTTTTCAAATTCAGCCGATGCTTTCAAAGCAACTTCTACCGCAATTTGGTGGTGGTGCCTCTATCTGGTCTGCGAGTTTAGTGTTTTATCAAGTCATGTTACTTATTGGCTATTTCTATGCGCATAACATAGGGCGCTTTCATATTAAGTTGCAGGTAGTCACCCATATAGTTTTAGTCACCTTTGCCACACTCATTGTTGTGACAGAATTTGCAGCCCCAAATCTCACAAATTGGCCACCTGCGCTTGCGGTGTTTGTTAATTTATTTATAGAAATTGGTCCAATATTTATTCTACTGAGCGCTACCAGCGTACTTTTACAAAGATGGTATGTGCAAACTGCTTCAGCACAGGTGCCTTACCATTGGTATTCCATCTCAAACTTGGGCTCTTTACTGGCGTTAATGAGCTACCCACTCGTTTATGAATTACTATTTTCTTTAGAGCAGCAAACTACATATTGGCTATTTGGACTTATCAGCTACTGCTTGTTATTAGCACTTCTAGTAATATTTTTACTCAAAAAAGCACCCGATTTATCAAAAGCATCTATTCAAACTAGGCCTGTCACGCTTTTAAAAGGTAAAGGTCAATGGCTGTTATTAAGTGCCTTAAGCTCAGCCATGTTGGTATCTACCACGCATATGATCAGCACTAATATTCCACCCATGCCATTACTTTGGTCGTTACCTCTTGTAATATACTTGCTCACCTTTAGTTATACGTTTGCCAACAGAGCTAATTATCAGCGTCATGTGTGGGCATATGTGTTTATATTTTCGGCTTTTGCAGGTCTGCTGATGTTTTATTTTGGCAGCTTATTCAATGCCCTAGCCCAGCTTATAATTTACAGCCTGATTCTATTAACCGCCTGTATGGTCTGTCATGGTGAGCTGAGAAACAAAGCCCCTGAAAACGAGCAATTTACCATTTTTTATTTTTATATCGCCCTTGGTGGTGTGTTAGGGTCGCTTTTCAGTACGCTCATTGCCCCATTGGTATTTGTCCAGATTGACGAGTATTTACTTACATTAGCGGTTATTTTTAGTTTTGTGTGCTACTTCCAATTAAATGCTAAAACAAAGACAAAACAGCTCAAATTCACTCTCGCAACCAGCTCCATCGCTTGGTTAGCATGCTATTGCTTTTTAGCAGTAAACTTTAACCAATATAACGTTGCCACTAGCCGCAACTTTTATGGCTATTTAGCGGTAAAAGATATAAACACTCAATCAATAAAAGAAAGGCGCTTAATTGACGGCACCACGATTCATGGCTCAGAGCCACTAAATCCAAACCAACAGTTTGAGCAAAGTTATTACCATCAGCATACTGGTGTCGCTAAATCACTTGCCATACTAAAGCAACACAGCGCACTAAACATTGGCGTCATTGGTTTGGGTGCAGGCGTTTTAGCGCGGTTTGCAGACCAACAGGATAGTATTCACTTTTTTGAGTTAAACCCTGCTGTGGTCGAGATGGCAAAGCGCTATTTCTCATATTTAGAAAACAGTAAAGCCAAGCTCACAGTCAGCTTAGGGGATGGTCGTATTGCGCTAAAAAATAATGCGGACGAAGTATTTGACGTCTTGATTATTGATGCATTTTCAAGTGATGTAATTCCTGCGCATTTGCTAACCCAAGAAGCAATTTCACTTTATTGGCAAAGGCTCAATGAAAATGGCGTATTGATTGTGCATATTTCAAATAATCATATCGACTTACTGCCTGTATTACAGGCACATAGCCAACATTTTAATAAAGCAATGTTAAAGTTTAGCTATCAAGGCCATAGCCCATCAGGCATAGGCTCAGACTGGGTAGTGCTAACTGATAATCAGGCTTTTTTAAATCGTGTATCTATCAGTGATTTGTCGCCCATGAAACGCTACCCATTTAGCGAACTGACCATGTGGACTGATAGCAAACACAGCCTACTCCCCTTATTAAAATTCTAACAGGCATAAAAAAGCGCGATGATAATCATCGCGCTCATTAACTGCGTTTACTTTATTTAAAGTCGCGCTTAAATCGAACCTTTGATTGGTCCATGTTCGTGGCTTACATGTGGGTTTTGACCACGTTGGCGCAATAAGTGATCCATTAAGGTAATCGCCATCATCGCCTCAGCAATAGGAATTGCACGAATACCTACACATGGGTCATGACGTCCTTTGGTGATCATCTCTACCGCTTCGTTGCTGGTATTAATGCTGTTACCCGGAATGGTAATGCTTGAAGTTGGCTTAAGTGCGATAGAGGCAATGATGTCTTGCCCTGTCGAGATACCTGCAAGTACACCACCCGCGTGATTTGATGTGAAACCATCTGGAGTTAACTCATCACGGTGCTCAGAGCCTTTTTGCTCAACCACATCAAAGCCGTCACCAATCTCAACGCCTTTTACCGCATTAATGCTCATTAATGAGTGTGCAAGCTCTGCATCTAGGCGATCAAATACTGGCTCACCAAGACCAACAGGCACATTTTTAGCAACCACTTTAACTTTAGCGCCTACCGAATCACCTTGTTTTTTTAGGTCGCGCATATATTCATCAAGCGCGCCTAATTTACTCGGATCAGGGAAGAAAAATGCATTGTTTTCTACTTCATCCCAGTTGTAATCTTCAGCTTTAATTGGCCCAAGCTGGCTCAAACATGCCCGCACTTCAATACCATGAAATTGTTTAAGGTATTTTTTTGCAATTGCACCTGCCGCTACACGAATCGCCGTTTCACGGGCAGAAGAGCGACCACCCCCTCGGTAATCACGAATACCGTATTTATGCCAATAGGTATAATCACCATGACCTGGGCGAAATACCTCGGCAATTTTGCCGTAATCTTTTGAACGTTGATCGGTGTTTTCAATCAGTAAACCAATGCTAGTACCTGTGGTTTTACCTTCGAATACACCAGAAAGAATTTTTACTTCGTCACTTTCGCGGCGCTGTGTTGTATAACGACTTTGCCCCGGCTTGCGACGGTCTAAATCAATTTGTAAATCGGCCTCGCTAATTTCAAGGCCTGCTGGTGTGCCATCAACAACGCCGCCTAATGCAACGCCGTGGCTTTCACCAAAGGTGGACACTTTAAATAGTTGCCCGATGCTATTACCTGCCATTAATTTTCCTCATTCCTAATGACTACTGAGACCGAGCCCTCAGGCTCGGCTTTTAAAATCTGCTGTTAATCTTCGAAATAGTTAACAAGTTGCTGTTTGCTGATCACAAACACGCCAAGACCACCTTGTTCAAATTCAACCCACTCAAATGGTGCGCCTGGGTACAGCTCTTCCATATGTACCATAGAGTTACCAACTTCGACAAATAACAAACCGTTATCAGTTAGATGCTCTGCAGCTTCAGCTAGGATGGTGCGAGTAACATCAAGACCATCATGACCCGATGCTAAACCAAGCTCAGGCTCGTGATGGAATTCACGTGGTAAATCAGCCATATCTTCAGCATCAACATACGGTGGATTAGCTACGATCAGGTCATATTTTTGACCCGGAACGCCACTAAACACATCTGACTGAATTGGCAGTACACGGTCATTTAGCATGTAATCGCTAATATTAATATCAGCAACTTCGAGCGCTTCATATGAAATATCAACCGCATCAACCTGTGCATCTTCAAATGCTTGTGCAAGTGCAATAGCGATACATGCAGAACCGGTACATAAATCAAGAATGCGCGTTACTGAGCTTGGCTCTTCTAACCAAGGCGCAAAGCGATTGTTAATTAACTCAGCAAATGGCGAACGTGGAATTAACACACGCTCATCAACATAAAACGGCATACCTGCAAACCACGCTGTGTTGGTCAGGTACGGTACTGGCGTACAATCATTAATACGCTCTGCAATTAGTTCAGCTAAACGGTTTTTCTCGGTGCTGGTTAAACGCGCATGCATTAACTCTTTTGGCGCATCTATTGGCAAACTTAATGCAGGTAATAGTAAGCTAACTGCTTCATCCCACGCATTATCTGTGCCGTGCCCAAAGAAAATACCACTGCTGGCAAATTGACTGGTTGTCCAACGTAACCAATCATGCAACGTTGAAAGTTCTGCAATTGCCTCGTCTAAAATTGCGTCTTCTATCTGGAAATGGTTCATGTATGTTCCTTAACTTTCAAAGTCTGTTCTGACGCGTATTGTACCGTCTTTTCAGTTGGTTTTTACTCGATTTTTAGCGTTTTTTTGTTTAGACTGCCGCCATGAAAAAAGATCCCCACGCCAACAACCACATTAGCACTGACGATATTGACTTATTTCGTCAGAGTATCAGTGGTGCCAAAGCATTTAAACAAGACACTATTCGATTCACCAATAAGCCTAAAGTGTCACAAGCGAAGCAATTTTCCCAGCAAAAAAAGCAACATCAGGCAGAATTTTTCTTTTCTGATGAATATGTACCAGACATCGACACTCATGGCACCGTAAGTTATGTCAAACCAGGTCACGATAGCTTTTTAGCAAAACAACTTCGCCGTGGAGATTACCCACCAGATTTAACCCTTGATTTACATGGCTTAAATAAAGAATTAGCCAAAGATGAGTTGGCAGGTTTAATTCATGAGTGTAAAAAACAGCATTACTATTGCGCTTGTGTTGTGCATGGCATTGGTGAGCGCATACTTAAACACAAGGTACCGCAATATTTAGTTCAACACCCTGATGTGATTGCTATGCACCAAGCGCCTCTTGAATTTGGTGGTAAAGGTGCAGTACTTATTTTAATTAATCTTCCACAAAGTGATGAGTTCAGACGATAACGTCTTCTTATCATAAGGCCTAAAGTGCATATTTTTTCGATTATCTTTCCTCTGATTTTTATCGTGTTAAGTGGTTACATCAGCTCGCGAAGCAAGTTTTTATCGAAAGAGCATATAGCAGGTTTAAGTAAGTTTACTTTTTATATCAGTGTGCCTGCTTTTCTATTTTTAAATATGGCCCAAGCCGATTTACAAAATAGTGTGTCCATTGCGGGGTTTTTGAGCTTTTACATCCCGGTATTGGCCATTTACGCAGTTGGCTATGTTCTTGACCGCTACCTTATTAGCAAGCAGTCTGCGCCGTCACGTCATGCTGTCTTTGCCCTTGGCAGTAGTTACTCAAATACGGTACTGGTAGGTTTACCTATAATTATTGCTGCACTTGGGCAACAGATGGTCGGCATTGTGTTTATGATCATCACTTTTCATAGCGCACTTTTGTTTACCCTTACCTTTTTGCTCAGTGCTAAGTCGCAGCAAACATTCTCTTGGCGAGCATTTGCTAAAAACATGCTGCTGAATCCAGTCGTGTTAAGCATCAGTAGCGGCTTGGCTGTTAACTTACTTGGCTTTACACTTTTTGATAATTTAGCAAATGGCCTGAGTCTACTTGCCAAACCTGCCATTGCCTGTGCGTTGTTTGTATTAGGGGCGAACCTTGCGTTTTATAAAGTGGCCGACAACTTACAAGCCTCAATCATCGCAACCATCATCAAGCTAGTTGTATTACCGTGCGGGGTCTACTTTTTTGCAGGCAGCGTATTCAATCTAGAGCAATCATTACTGAACGTGTTAGTACTTTTAAGCGCCTCTCCTTTAGGGGTCAACGCTTATCTAATCGCCAATCAAATTAAGCAACACCAAGCGACACTGGCAAGTAGCGTCGTGCTTTCAACAGTATTGAGTGTGGTGAGCTTTAGCACCTGGTTAAGTATTTTACTTTAAACATCCTCGCACTTGTTTTTGCTGAACATTTAATGGCGAAATAAAGTTATCTTCACGCTGTTTTTGCGTTAAGCAGTTGCGTCTTTTTGGCAATGCATTTTTCGCAGCATCATTAATTTCACGACTCAATGCGGGTAAGCTAAACAACTTGCCTTGATTAGCTAATATAATTAAGCGGTCAGCATGCTCATCAAACGCTATTTTTTGCTGTTGATAATCATCAACCTGATAAAACAGCTGACCCGTGTCAAGATGATAAATACTAGGCTTGCCTTGATTAATTATTAAATATTCTGCTGATGCTGATAAGCTTAAATCCCCAGCTTCTTCAGTGGTGTTAAATCGATAAAGTTCTTGCAAGCTAACAGTGTCAACAACCACAACAGCTTTGTCTTTTAATCCAATAACCAGCTCACTCTCCTTAACAAGTAGGTCTGCAATATCAGACTGGAAGGTCAGTTGTTTTAAAACCTCACCGGTTTGCAAATCCAAGATACCCACTTTACGCTTGGCTGCTTTTATTACCAAACGGTTTGCTTGTGACACAAAGTAGGCATCAAGAACTCGGGCTATTTTAGTTGTATTAAACTGCGGCTTTTTCGCTTGTAAATCATAAAGCATCACCCCTTTTTTATTATTACCTAGCAATAAATAACGCCCATCAGCACTCAGCCTAGGCTCGGTCATTATGGTATCTTCACTAAGGGGGATTTCGGCGATGCTTTGTTCGCTCATCAAGTCAACTAAGTAAAGCGCTTTTTTGTTCCAAGAATCTTCAATAAATAAAACAAAATGCTGTGCTTCATTTAATAACACCACCGAAGACGAATCATATTTGTCACCAAACTCAATTAAGCTGTTCTTTTCTAGATCAAATACTTGGTGATTGCCATAACCACATTCCACACTTATAAAGCGTTTTGCATTGGCTACATCGGCGATATTAACACGATGTCGTTCACACAAATCTATGCGTCGAACAAGCTCACCACTCAAGCTATTAAACATATAAAGCTGGTTTTTATTATCAAGGCTCTGTGCTGTTAGAGTGTGCCCGTCAGTGCTAAATTCAGCGCCCCATAAATTAATTTTTTCGCTAAGTGCTATGCTAGGGCTATTTTTCAGTAATGACCAAATTGAAATACTTTTGTCATCACTCGAGGCGTTAACCAACTCACTGTTTGTTAAAACAAGCTTTGTGCGCTGATTAATTTTAAAGTTATTAACTTCAATACCAGTTGCGACATCCCACACACGCACATTTTTATACGCTAATGTGATCAAAAGCTTACCGTCTGGTGTAAATGCGCCATCTTCAACATTTGAAAAATGGCTAAGCTGACTACCTTGATTTGTTTTGATATTCCAAAGTGTCGGTGCCTTTTCTAAACTACGAATAAAATCAGCATTTTCGGTTGTCGATTGCACTTGGTTAACAGTGGCCATTGCATAAACGTATTCTCCATTTTTACTCATCAAGGTATGAATATGCGGAGTAACTCCTTGTTGCTCGCCACTTTCAACTGCTTCAACACGGGTACCATTTAGATCGTAAATAACTAAGCCTTGGCTATCATTGGTAAAGCCTGTTTGTCGAGCTAAGCTATTTTTAGCTGTAAAATCATAAGCTAAATCCAATGAGCGTATTTCATTTCCATTTTGAGCGTTGAAGAGTTTAAGTGGCCCCACGAGCTCAGGAGTCGTTAAAATATAGTGACCATTTGGGCTAATTTGAATGTCTGCCAAGCCGTATTGTTGAGAATGTTTAACATCGTATAAAAGCGCATTATTAGTGACATCCCAAGCAATGAGCCGGTCAAAATGACTGCTCATATAAAGGGTTTTGTTATCAGGACTAAATACTAGGTTTTTTATCTCGGCTTTAATTTCGGTGCTTTGTTGTTTGGTTAAGGTATCACTATCCCAAACACTGACTTCGCCCTCACGAGTCGCTATAGCAAGTTGTTTGTTATCACGGCTCAGACTAAAGCCTTGAACAAACTGTTCAGTTTTAAGCAGTTTATCTTCGTCACTGTCTGTTATTGATAAACGCTTAACTTTGCCATTTGAAAGTACAAACAGCTGTTCATTTTCAACATATTGGTACTGTTCAATTTTTTCTTGTGCTTGATAATAAAAGTGTTTGTTATTGGCATAAATCGCCCGACGCAATTGCCCTATTCCACCGGGCATTGGACGCTCTCCGCCATATAAACCGGGTAGTGCATTGAGGCCTAATAGCAACGCAGTATCATGCTCTCCATCATCGTTAGCTTGACGGGCCCTATCAAGCAAAAAGCGACTTTGATTTAACAATGAAGCATCACGCTGCTCAGTTGCTATTTTAGTTTGCTGTTGCGCAAGCTGTTCATTTTTAATGGCTTTTTGCTGTTTAATATAAGCAAAAACACCCGCTACCACTGCAATAACAGCCAGCATAGCGACGGCGCTTAACCATTGGCGCAAACGCTTTGCCTTTTGCTTAGCAAGTTCTAATTGATAAGCTTGGTCGCGCTTAGTTAATGCCCCAAGTGGCACACCTAAAATGCCTGCGATAATTTTTAACAGCATCAATTTTTGTTGAGCTTGGTATTGCTCAACATATCGAGCTAAATCTTGGCTTGAAAATTCAGTGCGCGATTTTAAATACTGTTTATATGCTTCAATTGAGGTCCAGCCTTGTTCAAGCTTGCCATCATGATTAACCCGAAAATCAGCCGCTAGAGGCTCAGCTAATTGTGTTGTTGGGTTGCCCTGTGCGTCGTAAGCATATTGTAAGGGCTTTGGAAAACATTCATCCTCTGGCGTAACCCCTTGCGATTGCTTTGTTTTATCCCAGCTTGCATTTGGTTCACCGTCAATCATTGCGGCAATAATTTGATCGCTTCGGCCTAACTTTTTGAAGTAATCGATTTCATCTGCAACATAAGTAGATGCCACTGCGTTAGGCGAACATAACACAATAAGCAGTTGAGTATTATCTAGTGCACGTGTAATTGCATTGCCAAGATCAGCATCGGCTGGGAGCTCTTCTTCATCGCGAAAAATGGGGAAAATACGCTCAGGGATCAACTCGCCACGGGCGTTTTTTTGACCCACTAAATCTTTTGGGATTTCATAGGTTTCGATTGCTTGATGCAACCAGGTTGCCCACTGCCGTCCAGTTTGCTTATTATCAGCGTGACGATATGAAATAAACGCCAAGTATTGATGCTTAACTAACTTCTCACTCATTAGCTAATCTCTCTTAAAGTCTACAATACGCACTTCACCATTAGCGCGCTGACTAGTAAATGGGTAACGGCACTTAAACTGTTCTGGCACACCATGCTGCCACCAGTTTACAACATCAGCTGTACCGCCAATTCCTCTGCTAGGTTGAGAATCCCAAACAGCTATCAGCTCGTCGGCCATAGCAACCAAGTGCGCTGCTAAAGAGGCATATTGCAAAGCACGAGACTCATTAGCTGTATCTTCCATCTCGGCTAAACTTCGATAAACAGGGGGGATTTCTGCAAACCACTGTGCTTTGGCGAGCAACTGTTCAAACTCACTATCTGGTTTACTAAAATCCAATTTATACAGTTCGTAAGCCATGGGCAGTAGAGCAATAAAACTAGCGTCTAAACGGGTTAGCGCTCGCTCTATTACTAATCTATCAGCTCCTTCAGCCAGACCAGAAACAAACTGAAAATGACAATTTGGATGAGCCTGCTTAAGCGCATCTAACTGCTGATCAATGTCTCGAACCAAAGTGTCATGTTGCTGGCTTTCAAGGTTTGTGAAGCGATGGCCTGTGACTGCCACGGTGACCACTTTTTCAATGCCAAAAGGTTGCGTTGTATCTTTTGCCAGTAACAGTAAATCGTTAACAGCTGCGGCAAAAAAATCACTATTACCTTGCTGCTGTTGTTGTGTTAAATCATGCCAAGGTTTTATCAGTGTATGGCGTTTTGCAATATTTGAGCGAGTACTAGAAAACTGCCAGCCATCAATTTTACGCTCAGCGCACCAGCGAGCATGTTCCATCGACGACATCATATTGAGCTCGTTATCTGATAATTCAATGCTGTTTGAGTGGCTGCTAAAACGTGCATTTACCATCGCCAGTTTTTCACGCCAACTCAGCGCAAAAGCTCTATTGGCTTCCTTTAAACTATAAGGTAGGTCTTGCCATGAAGTAACATTATCTTGATTTGCTTGATAGCTTTGTTCGTGAGCTCGCTTAGCTAACACTGAGCCACGAGGCTGAGTCACTGCGCTAATATTGATATCTTTACTGTTATCATTAAAAGCCACCAAGTTATCAGGTATCTGCCTTGTTTTAGATTGTTGTTGTTCACTAAATTCGGTGTAGCTAGTTGCGTAGTAAATGGGTGCCATAAATAGGCATTCAACTAGCATCTTATTGCGAAGTGTCAAAGCGATTGAGAAACAATTTAATTGCTGTGTATCGAAAATATAAATTTGCGTTGCATTAGAAATGATATCGAGCAGCAGTTTATTATCTGCGAGTAACTCATGAACTTGCTTATTAATAACGTTAAGCTCAGCGGCAGCGTCAATAGCTGTAAGTTCTGCACTCAACTCTGCATTAGATTCGGTAGTGATTAAAGTAATTTTTACCGGCTTTAAACTACTGTAGATAGCACTTTTCGCATAAGTTCTTGCTAAATCTAACGCCGCGTCATTACTACCAAAAATAACCAAATGAACTTGGTCTTTTCCTTGAATATTAAGCAGTGGTAACGGCGAATGCTTGGCAAAAAGCTGCTCTGCTAGTAACTGGCTTTTACGCCAAAAGCGTAGTTCGGTGCTGGTATTTTCAATAAATCGAGGGAGTTGTTTAAGTTGATCCGCTAATACCCGACTATGCAGATGTACAAAAACGGGCGCTTTCAAGTTGGGTAAGTTAGTAAGTACTTGCTGAGCAATAGTAATGTTATGGCTATCATCGCCACAACAGAAAAATACCGCCTCAGCATGCTGTAAGTGAAGCTTATCAGCAACTGATTGATTAATATCACCAACATGCACAATCGCACCTTTTTGTTTCAGTAAGGCAATATGACTATTTTCAGGGTTACTTTCGATTGCTATAACTGATTTATTCGCAGCCAATGCAGATAGAGCAATGGCAGAACCTTTATTTCCCAAACCCACAACAAGCTGAAAGTCAGAGCGAGGCCTCAGTAAATATACAATGAGCTGCTTTGCACCATCAAAAATTAGATAAAAGAAAATTAATGCTGTCGTTAAGGGGGCTGCAAATCGAGCAAATTCAATGAAAGGGTTCATTTGATTGGTTTTATAAAGCTCTTGTGTCCAATCACCACTAAAAGCAAACAGGCCCGCAATTGCATATATATTGTTAGCTAAAGGTTCACTCCAGCGTGTTGTTTGCGATACACCAAACAGCCCCACCAACATAATGAACATAAATAAGCCGAACAGAAATAAAGTCGATTTCTTTTGTGAATCCATGGGCTACCTTGGGTTATTTTTATGGTTTATATTAGGAAATAATAACCCCTCAACGCAGTTACCACCAGCAAGGCTTACTAAAGCCCACCCGATACGTCTATAAAACTGCCTGTTGTGAATGATGCTTGCTCACTTGCCAAAAAGTAAATTGCTGAAGCGACCTCGTCAGCTTCACCACCGCGTCCTAGCGGCAACTTAGATTTTAACCTATCAACTCGGTTTGCCTCACCGCCATCGCGGTGCATATCGGTATAAATAAGGCCTGGCCTTACCGCATTAACTCGAATACCTTTACTCGCGACTTCTTTGGCAAGGCCAATCGTGAAAGTATCAAGCGCTCCTTTAGATGCAGCATAATCTAAATATTCATTTGGCGAGCCTGTTCGCGATGCACCCGATGAAACATTGACAATACTGCCTTTGTCCATACGCTTTATTGCTTCTCGCGCGCACAAAAATGCCCCTGTAACATTACAACTTAAAATAGCGTTGATACGCTTAGCATCCATCTCTAATAACGGCATTTGCGGCATCATCATCGCTGCGTTATTAACTAACACATCTAACCGCGAAACCTGAGCATCTAATTTGGCGAACATGGCGAGTACTTGCTGCTCATCGGCAATATCAGCTTGTAACAAATAGGCATTCACGCCAAGCGCATTTATCTCATCAGCGACCTGCTCTGCACTTGCGTGATCTGACTTATAATTAATACACACATCATAGCCATGTTTAGCAAATAGTTTTGCTGTTGCTGCACCTATACCGCGGCCGCCTCCGGTAATAAGAACCACTGGACTCGTGCTCATTCTGACTCCTTGTAAACTAACCTAAACTGCTCACACACCAACGGCATCTCTGGATGACATTGATAGCCTGTACCTGCGAGCTCTCGCTGATAATAATCCCAATGCACACGCTGCCAGTACTCAAGGCTCTTGTCGCCCTCGCCTTCTAATGCGGCGTAATCGGCGCTTATTTGATTATATGGGGTAATAGTTACAGAGACGGTTTCAATTATGCCGAGTGGCTGTCCCTGCCAATTGGTAAAAATGGCTAAATCACCAACTTCAGGAAGGGCTTCATTATTGGCTTTAAACCAATAAAGTGAAGGGGTTGTTGCTTGTTTTACGCCATTTAAAACCAGCAATGCGCAGTCATTGGCATCTTGCTCATTGTCGCAAAAATGCCAATGTGGCAGTTCAATCAGTTCGCGCCCTGATTGCTCATTAAAGCGAGCAATCATCTGCGCGATACGCTGCTCGTTACTTAACGGCTGCAACGACAGAAATCTCAACTAATAATGCATCGCGCGCCATTTTTGCCTCAACACAAGCGCGAGCTGGTGCATGACCCTGTGGCACCCATGCATCCCAAACAGCGTTCATCTGTGCAAAGTATTCCATGCTCTTCAGGTAAATTGTGGCACTTAGCATGTGCTCTTTGCTACTACCTGCTTCAATAAGTAGCGCTTCGACCTTATCTAGCATGGTTTGAGTTTGTTCGGTGATATCTTTTTCGGCATCAGCACAAACTTGGCCGCATAGGTATACTGTGCCGTTATGCTTAACGATGCGGCTCATACGCGCACCGGTTTGTAAACGTTCGATTGTCATAGTAAGAACTTAAAAAATTAACAGTGGCGCTAATTTAGCAAATCCACTGTTAGATTTCGACGTTATTTGGCGAGTGAATACTGAGGTACTGACTGCGCTGTTTGTGTTCATCATATTCGATAACAGCAACCGCCCCTGTATTGAAGATTGGCATATGACCAGGGCTTAACTGATCAACTAAGTAGCTAACAATTGGCATATGGGCAACGACCAACCAGGTATTGCAGTCTGGATGCATAGCAATCAAGGTTTCTAGGTAATCAGCAGCAATTTGCGGTACACCATCGGGGGTAATATCACTGCAAGTTTCGTTAAATTGTAACGAAATATGTTGCGTCGCATCCAAAGCAGTTTGTTGTGCGCGAATGTAAGGGCTTACCAACAGAGCATCAGGTTTATGGTGTGTCGCTAACCACTGCCCCATTCGACTGGCTTCTTGGTGACCGGTCTCGGTCAGTTGTCTTGCTGCATCATCTGCTTGCATTGGCGTAGCTTCGCCATGGCGCATGATTAAGATTGTTTTCATAAAAAATCAACCGATTAAAGAATATAAAACAGTAGCCAGTTTGCTTGATTGTTCGCTATATTAGAATATCATCACTAGATACATTAAACATCCGCTTATGATATTCAGGTAGATTTTCGTAGCTCTGTCTTTTTTAGCTTTCCTGAAAATATCATCTGTTGTTAGGACATTAACGCACTCTTTCAGGAGCATCTTTTGAATATCAGCCGCAATGATAACAGAACATATCAACCCCTAACACTGGACAATGGTCTAAAAGTACTTTTAGTGCAAGACTTAGAGTCAACAAAATCAGCGGCTTCAATGGCTATTAACGCAGGCCATTTCGATGACCCCCTTGATAGGCAAGGTCTCGCGCACTTTTTAGAGCATATGCTTTTTTTAGGCACTGACCTGTACCCGGAATCGGGCGGATTTTCTAATTTTGTATCGCAATCTGGTGGCAACACCAATGCCTGGACTGGCACTGAGCACACTTGCTACTTCTTTGATATTAATAACCAACAGTTTGCTGAAGCACTGGCACAATTCAGTCGTTTTTTTATTGCCCCACTCTTAAATCCTAAAGAGACAACAAAAGAACGTAATGCTATAGACGCAGAATTTAAACTAAAAATAAAAGATGACGGCCGCCGTATTTATCAGGCTCATAAAGAAACGGTTAACCCAGCACACCCTTTTGCAAAGTTTTCTGTCGGTAACCAGCAAACCCTCGCGGATCGTGAGGGATGTATCAGTGATGAGCTACGCGCTTTTTTCGATAGCCATTATCAGGCTCAGTGGATGACACTTGTGATATGTAGCAATGAAGATATTGCGACCATGACCACCTGGGTAAAACGGTTATTTAGCGAAATTAAAGGTCAGCCAAAAAGTAAAGAGATCATAGAACAGCCACTTTACCGTAAACAAGACTTAGGTAAGGTGTTACACATTGAGCCACATAAACATATGCAAAAGCTCATTATTAGCTTTGCGATGCCAAATATTGATGACTTTTACCGTCACAAAACCGTTAGTTTTATTGCCCACTTACTCGGCTACGAAGGCAAAGGGTCGCTGTACTCTATTCTAAAAGAGCAAGGCTGGATCAATGCCCTTTCAGCGGGTGGTGGCATTAATGGCAGTAATTTCAAAGATTTTAACATCAGTATGGCGTTAACTGATGAAGGTATTGAATACTATGAAGATATCGTTGAAATGGTGTTTGAGTATATCTGCTTAATTAACCAAAACTGCGATAAATTGCCGCGTCTTTATCAAGACAAAAAGAACCTCTTGCAAATCGCCTTTGATAACCAAGAAAAAGCGCGCTTAATTGATTGGGTAAGTAACTTAAGCATTAATATGCAGCATTACGATGAAGCCAACTATGTGCAAGGCGATTATTTAATGGAAGGCTTTAACCGTTGTGCCCATGAAATTGCTATGCAATGGCTAACACCTGATAACATGCGCTTAGTACTCATTCATCCAGGTGTTGAGCCTGAGCACACCACTGCTTGGTACAACACCCCATATAAAGTAGAAGACATCTCAGCAAGTTGGTTAGAAGCGCTTAGTGAAATAAACACGCCATTACCACAGATGTGCTTACCAAGTGCTAACCCATACCTCACAAAAGATGTTGAACTATTACCATTAGACGAGCCAAATAAATCACCTGAGCTTTTAGTCACACGAGACGGCTTTGATTTTTGGTTTAAACAAGACGCAACTTTCAGAGTAGCTAAAGGGCATTTTTACTTAGCAATGGACTCAACCTTTGCAATTAAAGATGTTAAACACATGGCCCTTACCCGCTTATTTGCAGACCTGTTTATGGACAGTGTTGCTGAGCAATTTTATCCAGCAGAATTGGCTGGTCTTAGTTATCACTTAACCTCTCACCAAGGTGGCTTAACCCTACATACTGCGGGTCTTTCATCGAGTCAGTTAGAGCTGGTTAATGAGTTACTTGAAGCACTCTTTAATGTTGAAATCTGCGCAAAACGCTTTGCTGAATATAAAAAGCAGCTCGTTAGACACTGGCGAAACAGCAATCAAAACAAACCTGTTAGTGAGCTATTTAGTATTTTGGGTGCGCAAATCATGCCATGGAACCCAGAGCCTAATGCCTTAGCACAAGCTTTAAAGGATACTAGCTTCCATCAATTTAATTGCTTTAGAAATGAGTTTTTTAAAGCCTTGCACGTTGAGTCTTTTTTACATGGTAACTGGCAACGTAGTGATGCGCTTAAGTTCCAAAAGCAAGTGACTAAACACCTAGCTGACAGCACCACAATTATTGATTTAACGCGACCACTTAACGATATAACCGAAGTAGATCAACAGCGCTTCACGTTAAATTGTAGCGATCATGCGATGGTGCTGTACTATCAAGCACAAACGGATGACACTACCGAAAAGGTGCAAATGATGGTACTTAATCATTTAATAAACCAAGATTATTTTAATGAGTTAAGAACCAAGCAACAGCTCGGCTACTTAGTTGGTGCGGGCTATGCTCCTTTTAATACCCGTGCTGGTATTGCTTTTTACGTGCAGTCACCTATGCATAGTGCTGATGAGATACTTCAGCGTCACCAGCAATTTATTAATAATTATGTGGCACATGTAAACAACATTTCTGAGCAGCAATGGCTCGATACCAAAGCAGGTCTTGTTACACACATTGCTGAAAAAGATAAAAATTTGCGCTTACGCTCACAGCGCCTATGGTTAGCTATTGGTAATCGCGATACTGAATTTAATATGCAACAACAGCTTTTAGAGGCACTTGATAAGTTAACCCTTACTCAAATGCAGCAGTATATTACAGAAACGTTCAGTGAAAACAGGCCAAGAATAGAACTTTTAAGTGAGCCAAAGGCTAAAAAACAGCCAAAAGCAAGCCTTTCTTCGCATTCTCTTTGACTCGAACGCGAGCTTAGATTAGATTAATTGGTGCGAATTACGGTAATGCATTAATGATAAAAATAATAAAAATGATTTCTGCTTTTTTAACAATAAGTATGGCTGGGATTTTTTCAGCATCCGCCAGCCCCATAGAGCTTGAACAGAGCACATTGCTGCTTATTCCAAGTGCTATTATGATGCTGTTATTGCCGTACCTATTATTTATAATTTTCAAATTAAAGCGCTCTCGAAAACAACTGCGTATTTCAGAACATCGCTTAAAAAGTACCGTAGAAGGCAGTGGCGATACCCTCTGGGATTGGAATATTAAAACCGGAGAAGTGCTGCGAATTAACGATAAATACACCTCAGATACAAACAGTAGCAGCGGCTTTCCCCCTAACCGCGAATTGATTCACCCACACGACTTACAACACGTTGAAACAGCACTAAAAAAACACTTTGCCGAACACACCGCCTTTTTTGAAGCAAGTTACCGGATTAAAGACAGCCTCGGTCGTTGGCATTGGGTACTGGATCGCGGCAAAATCATCGAAAAAGACGCAAACCTCAACCCTTTGCGTATGACAGGCACTGTAAGAGATATTTCTCAGCTTAAATCAACAGAAGCCCGTTTAAACCTATTCGCTAAATGCGTTGAGTCGCTAACTGACGCCATCGCCATTTTCGATAAAAACTTTAAGCTGGTTGACTTAAACCCAAGCTTCTTAACGCTATTTGGTGGTACTCGAGAGCAATATTTAAAGAAAGATTTTACCTTAAATGGCTATGACCAAAGCTATGTGGATGAAATTAAAGCCACCGTAAAAGCCACGGAGCATTGGCAGCAAGAGGTTAAACTTCGCAATGCGAAAAGGCAGCTGTTACCGATTGAAATTTCAATTGATGAAATCAAAAATGAGCATAACCAAATATGTAACTATGTCGTTGTTTTTTCTGATCAAACTGAGCGTAAAAAAGCCGAATCACAATTACATAACTTATCGAACCGAGACCGCACAACGGGCTTACCTAACCGAAACTTATTTTTCACCAACCTGAAAAAGCTCGCTAAGCAAGATAACCATCACGCTTTATTAGTGTTTGACCTAGATAACTTTAAAAAAATTAACGACTCTCTGGGTCACCAACTTGGGGATAGCTTGCTATCTAAGCTTGCGATGCGCTTGAATAAGTTAACCCGGGAAAAAGATGTGTTTTATCGCCTAGGCGGTGATGAGTTTGCACTGGTCATGTCGGGTACCAACGATATTCATACCATTACTCGCATGGCAAAGCTCTTTTTAGCCGCCATTGCCACACCTTTTAATATGGCGGGTCACGAACTAGTGATCACCTCAAGTGTCGGTATCGTGCTGTTCCCTGAAGATGGCAATACCCCAGAACTATTACTTAAAAATGCGGATACAGCCATGTATCACGCTAAGAAAAAAGGCAATAGCTATCTGTTCTTCAACGACACTATGAACCGTGAAGCAGTTAAACGCTTACAAATCGAAAACTTAATGCGTTACGGCTTAAAAGAAGATCACTTTGAAGTGTATTACCAACCGAAAATGAATATTCGTACAGGTAAACTCGATGGTATGGAAGCTCTTGTGCGCTTTATTACCCCGAAAAAAGGTGTGATCAGCCCAGGAGTGTTTATTCCTATCGCTGAAGAAACTGGGCAAATTATCGAAATTGGTGAAGTTGTTTTAAATAAAGCATGCCGCGATGTAAAAGCATGGATAGATCAAGGCTTATTCAACGGTCGTGTTGCTGTGAACTTATCGGCTAAGCAGTTTAGCTTACCTGATTTAACCACTCGTATTGATGTGATTTTGCAAAAGAATGAATTGCCCTCTTACTTCCTTGAACTGGAGATCACCGAAGGTACGGTTATGGACGACCCTAACGAAGCAATTGCAGTAATGCGTTCACTCAGTGCTCGGGGTATTCACCTTGCGATGGATGACTTTGGCACGGGTTACTCATCTTTAGCCTATCTTAAACAGTTCCCGCTTAATACCTTGAAAGTTGATAAAGCCTTTATTGACGACATGCAATCAGAGCGTGGCCGCAATATGGTTGACTCAATTGTGACTATTGCCCATAACCTTGATTTGCATGTGGTTGCAGAAGGGGTTGAACAAGCCGAACAGGTTGTGATGTTAGAGCAGTTAAAGTGCCAGACGGTTCAAGGCTACTACTACTCTAAGCCACTGTCTCAGCCTGAATTTACCGCCTTCCTACAAAAACAACTCGATAAATCTGCGCCGAGCCTGTTAAAAACAGCAAAAGTTTAAGGGCGCCAGCCACAAGATTGGCGGCCAACATGGCGCACAAATGCGCGGCGATAATGCACGTTAAATAAACACCAAGCGATAGGCCCAAGCACTCCACCTAGCAGCATCCAACGCTTTACCGGCATCCCTTTAGACAAAGACTCTAAATACATCACCAAAATAAATACACAGCTCAAAAATACAAATAACACACAGCACCTCATTAAAATCTGCGGCAGTGTACATAAATTCAGCAACCTTTAAAACTTCACTCATGCTATACCCTCTATAAGGCTTATTTATACTGACCTTTATGGTAGTTAACCTTACTTTCTAGGCTGTTGAAATGATGTACAAAAACCAGCCTCACTGCTATTATCGGTACGTGCAATTTGCACAAAGGAATATACAAAAATAATTATGAGGAATCGTTATGTCTGAAGAATCAGCTAACATCTATGAAGCGCCAGAAGCTGAGCTTACACAGCAAAATACCAGCGGTAATAAACCTATTTTAAATTTTGACCGCTTTTCTGCTTGGGGCGTGTTCTTTTTATGTCTTTTCACATTTGGTATCTACGCCGTATACTGGCTAGTAAGCCGAACCAATAAAGCCAATGCATTAGCAAAAAACCAGGTAAGCCAAGGCTTAGTTTATGGCTATGTTGCTTTGTACATTGTGAATATTGCGTTGTCTTTTACAGGAGTTTCACCTGAAATTGGTGGTATTGTGTCACTGATTTCATTTGTTGTTGCCATTGTATTAATTTTCTCTCTTCGTACATCGATTAAAGAGTTGATTAATGAAGGCAGTAATGAACCAGTTCATTTAGGTGGTATTTTAACGTTTTTCTTTAACGTTATTTATTTCCAATACAAAATTAACGAAGCTATTGATAATCAAAAATAATCGTTTCGTTATTTAATAAAAAAGGCATTGAATTCAATGCCTTTTTTATTGCCAGCTGGTCTTACAATGCCCCGGAGTGCTTCACATTTAAATAGGTGTTAAGCACATGCGGTAGCAGCTGCTCAGGGTTACAGTCTATGGCTATTACACCTTGTTTTTTCAGCTTCGCCATATTGGCTTTATGTGAATTTAGTAGTGCTAATGCTGCACAGTAACTGGTTGCATCTTCGTACTTTTCAATAGGCTCATCGAGCACCTCATTTACAGCACGGTTATTAATATTAATAAGTGCCACTAAGTGGTGTTTTTGTAATAGCTTAATTGCAGGCATTAACTCATCAATGCTTTGCTCATCAAGGGTGGTAACTAATAACACTAAAGAACGTTTACTGCGTTTAGCGATTAATTGGTTCACAGCCACTAAATAGTCACTGCTGCTCTTATCTGGGTATAGATCATAAAAGTGATTCATTACCCGTGATACATTCTGCGCGCCTTTGACATCGGGTAACCAGCGCAGATTTTGGTTAAAGCTTTGCATGCTAAACCAATCACCTTGCTTTAAAACTGTGTGTGACAGCAGTAGCAATGCATTTAAAGCATGATCAAAGTGGCTGCCTTCATTGGCTTCTATGGCCATTTTTTTAGAAGCGTCTAGCATCACTATGACATGTTGGTTTTGCTCTTCTTGATACTCACGAGAAATGAGTTTTCGACGCTTACTGGTCGCCTGCCAGTCTATTTGCCTAACACTATCACCTTGGCGGTATTCGCGTAGTTGCTGAAATTCGATACCATCACCGCGCTTTTTAGTGAGCTTTAAGCCTGAAATAGGCTTATTCACTACGCCATTTAAATGCTGATTTGAGGTAACACGGCTAAAGTCGGGATACACTTTTAATTGAATTGCTTGCTCAGCTAACCAGTTTGTTTGCCAAAGACCAAATGGCGACCCTACCCTAACTTCAATGGCACTGATCTGCGCATCACCTCGTTTGTGAGCGCGTAAGCTAAAGCTCTGCTTTGCTTGTTGCATTGCATCTATAAACACCGTTTGCTGTGGCTTTTGTAGCTCAATTGCATTACTTAAATGAACACTGACATCTAGCATGGTCGCATGCTTCGCTTTATTTTTAATCACTAGCTGCAATGCTTGGCGGCGATACAAAGCCATGTTGAGACTCGTTTGTGCACTTACTTCAAGTAAAGGCTCTGACTTCGATGCCATGTAATCTACAAATGCGAGCAATAAAGGCACTAAGAGCAAGGCCGTTAGCACTAAGCTGTCAACTGATGCAATGGCACAGACAAGCAACAATAACAACAACAAAGCTGTTAATTGTACTAAGCGTTTTGCAGGTCTATGCTTAATGCGATTCATGAGCGTGGTGCTTCAACACTGGCTAAAATGGCATTGATCACTTCATCAAATGACACCCCTTCCAGCTCCAAATCAGCCGATAAAATTAATCGGTGTCTTAAAATATTCACAGACACTGACTTCACATCATCAGGAGTTACAAAGTCACGGCCATTCATTAATGCCATTACTTTTGCCGCTTTAATGATATTAATTGAGGCACGTAACCCTGCGCCGTGGAGCACACCTTGCCAAGTTCGTGAACTACGCACGATATCGACGGCATAATTCAGTATTTGTTCGTCTACTAAAATATCTGCACAAAGCTGTTTAATTTCAGCAATTCGCTTAGCATCCAATACCGCAGGGAGCTGCTCTACTTTGGTTTCATTAGAGACAATTTGTGTATTCAGTTTTAAAAGCTCAACTTCCGATTCATGAGAAGGAAAACCAAGCTCCACTTTCATCATAAAACGGTCTAATTCAGCCTCAGGTAGTGGGTACGTCCCTTCTTGATCTAATGGGTTTTGAGTGGCTAATACCATAAACGGTGAATCAATAGATAATGACTCGCCATCAATGGTGATTTGTTGCTCTTGCATCACCTCAAGAAGAGCTGATTGCGTTTTAGCTGGTGCACGGTTGATTTCATCAGCCAGCAAAATATTAGTAAATGCTGGGCCTTTTTTGATATTAAATTCACCTGATTTCATATCATACAAACTATGACCAACAACATCTGAAGGCATTAAATCCGGTGTAAACTGCACTCGCGAAAAGTCTACATTTAAGCTTTTTGCTAAGGCTCTAACCAGTAGCGTTTTACCAAGCCCAGGAACCCCTTCAAGTAACACATGACCACCCGCAAAGAGCACCGTAAGCACATCTTCAACAATGGCATCTTGACCAACTAACACATGCGAAATGTTATGCTTTACTTGTTTTACTGCATCAGCTGCCTCAACTAAGCTCATGCGATTAGTGTCTAATTCCGTGCTCATAAGGCATTCCTTAATTGTTTAAATCGTTTTATATATTCTGTTCGTTGTTCTTTGGACTCAGGCAACTTGCTAGCAAGCAACTCAGCCACCTGTTGTTTTTCAAAATGAGTTAAATTAGCGATGATCTGCGCCTGCTTTTCAGCACTAAGCATCTTAAAGTTAGGCACTCGCGACTCTACTTTGGCGTAAAAATCTTTCTTGAGTGCAGTAAATAACACGGCTTCGTGACCATGCTCTGAATAAAAGTTTGCTACTGCTCGAATATGCTGATTAAAGCTGGTTTTTATATCGAAGTCAGGAGCATAAGAGCGGCCGATACGACTACTGATATGCCACACTGCAAGCACAATTAATAACAGCAACGTCACCACAAAATGCCAGCTCCAGTGCCATAATTTAGCAAACCAGTTTGGGTAAGTCAGATAAGGTACATACGTTACTTTTTCAGCCCCTTTACTTAACCAAAGCAATAAACTGCCATGATCCAGATGGCGAAGTCGGTAATTGGTAAAAGGTAACAGCGATGGCATCACAATGACCCTACCTTGACCAAATGCAAAGTCACACATCAAGGTATCGCCGGTATCATTATTTGTACTCACACCGGGGCAGTTTTCAATAAAAAAGGCACGGCTTAGCTCAAGGTCAAGCTGAGTGTTTTCATCAATTAATAAATTACTATTTTTATTCCCTTCTTTGAGCATCGCAAAATCATATTCAAAAACATCTTCTTGGCTTTGTACATTGATGCCAAGCTGACTAAAAAATACGGTGCTATCAATCGCCAGCTCATCACGTTGCCTGTTTAATACATAAATTAAACGTCCGCCATCAGCGACCCAATCAGCAAGCTGTACATTTAATTGGTAGGAGTCAGCAAGCACCGCCTCATCCAAAATTAAGATGCTTTGTGGGTCTATGTTTAACTCATCACTTTGTGCTTGCTCTGCCAAGCGTTTGTTTTTATTCCAATCGATACCATTGGCTTTAAGTAGCCGCTTAGCCATCGTGAAGTTATCTTTTGCCACATCACTATGAAAGCCAATTTCTATTTCTTTTTTCTGCCAATCTAAAGAAGCAATACCAGCAATAACAAATAAGCTAAACACCACTAGCACCGCTAAGAGCACAACCTTAAGCTTCATGGGCTTGCTCCTTAGTCTCTGTTGTCATTGCCGTAATTTGCTCTGTCAGCTCGATAAAGTCGATATCAGGGTTTTTATGGCCCCAAGCAACCGTGACCCACGCAGAAAATAAGCGGGCAAAAATTGCTTGTCCTTGATTTGGCACCCTAGCATCGATTGCACGTTTACATTCGCGCTCAGTCATCGAGCGGTGCAAGCGCACTTCATGTTGTTGCTGCGCCCAACTCAGCGCATGATGAAGTAAATACGCCAGCGCCAATCGGTGCTCACCTTTCTCAAAACATTGCTTTGCAGCGGCAATTAAATCTGCTGGTAAATCCTTACTTTTAATTTCTGCAAATAAGGTTGGGATAACTGGCTCTTCATTTACTTTTGTACGTTCTGGTAAGCTTAAATTTGCAAAAAAACCGCGTTTTTGCATTAGGTAATAAACCAACCAAATAACTAATAAACCGACCAGTACCCAAACAAATATGCCAAACACTTCACCAATGGCAGTAAACACATCGATAAGCCAAGACCAATCACTCTCTGATGAGCTACCTTTTGCTTCGATATTTGGCACCCACGTGGTCTCAGTTTCAATGACATTAGGCTCATTATAAAGAGCCGTAACTTGCTCTTTTACCGCTTGCTTATCGATTTGCTCTGCATAGCTTGTTGATGGTTGCAGTGTAAACGTTGTAAGTATAAGTAGTGCTACAGCACTGACTACGCCTGCAAGACGGGTGCGAATATTTTTAAATGCCAGCTCGATATCCCAGCCTTCTAGTTCAACTCGACGGTGTAAATAAGCAAGGAAACCACCTGTTACAAATAACGGTGCGACTAACGAGATACTGATGATATAAATAAAGTTAAACGCTATCTCAACCCAGATTGGCGCTTCGAATAGTTGGTACATGGCTTCTTGTGCAGAGAATGAATGGGGCACAAGTGCAATTGTCAGTGCCGATATTCCCATCAATAAGATAAACTCAAAATGTACACAGAACAGCATCCACAATGTCTGCTTAGGCTTAGTTGAAGCAAACAACACCTGCTTACGCTTAGTTTTGCGCTCACCTGATAGTCGTTCAAGTTGTTCTACAGGGGCTAAAAATGCTCTGTTTGGGCTGAGCCTAAAAACGGTTAAATGCGCTAATATATCAGCGATTTTTAACTGCTTGAGTGACTTTAAGCTACTCATTATGTTGACTGGCTGATTGAAAACCGCTTTTGACATGTAATCGAGTAAAGGTCGCTCAAATACAGGTTTAAGCCACCAAACAACAAAGCCACCTATGCCCCAGCTTAATAAAAAGCCGACAATCAAAAATACGGGTACTGCCATCATCAAATACAAAGAAACCAACGCTAGAGCATGCTGCTTAACTAGCAACACTGTTAAATCAAAGGTTTCGTAAGCACTGCGCTTGCGAGGATTGAAGCTAAGTCGATTAAGCTCCATAACGCATTCCCCTGTATAAGCGAAAAACGACATAAGCCCAACAACCGCTGCCAACTAAATATTTAACTTCGTTTGCAATATCACGGGGTGACCAAAATGCTTCGATAAAAGCGGCAATGACTAACATTAAAAATGCGCCAACAATCAGTGGAAGCGCTTTTTGTGCAGCCTGTTTCATCGCATATGCGCGAGTATACTGCCCAGGATTTAACAAGCCATAACCTATTTGACACCCGGCCGCTGAGGCAATGATGATAGCGGTTAACTCAAATGAGCCATGGGTTATTACAAACGAAAAAAACGGCCCTTCAAATCCAACATTCACAATGTGAGCTGCAACAGCACCAAAATAAAAACTATTGAACAATAGAAAAAAAGCAGCGCCAACACAGAACAATACGCCACCTGCAAACATCTGAAATGCGATACCAATGTTATTGTAGATATAGACCCCGAACATCATCAGATCTTGCGATGCGCCGCGCTCCGCCGATTGAACGCTACCACTAGGGTTATACATTTGTTCGATATTAAGGACAGTGCCTTGCCCTAAAAATGTATACGCAGCATCAGGGTCGATAGTTACCCAAATAAAAGCAATTAAGGCCAATCCCCAAAATGCCAATAAGTTAATACCAAGCATTAAACGATTTTCATACAGTGCACGCGGAAATGCCGTGCGGGCCACATGCCATATTTCAGAAAATTGATTACTTCGAGATAAATAAAGGCGCTTTTGTCCTAACTGTACCAACCTGTTTATTTGCTCAATCAACACCGGGCTGTATTGACGACTTTGCGCAATGGCTAAATCATTACAGACTTTGCGATACAAGTTAGGGAAATTAACAGGTAAAGACTCCGCACTACTTTGCTCGCAAAGCGCTTTAAACTCATCCCAACTGACGCTATTTGATTTTACAAATTGAGTTTGCTTCATTGCTTACCCTCCTGCTGCGGGTAATCGCTATCGTGTTGAACTTGACCTGCAAAGTGGCGTGCATAGCTAACGAGCTGCGCCTCAATCTCATGCTCTTCAGCAGAAAACGGTGTGGCTAAAATAGCTGCCAACTCACGGCGCCTTGCATCAGATAATTCATCATGACGCTCTGCAAAAGCAAGCACCGCTAATTGCTCTTCGGTGGTTAAGCTAATGGTAGGAATATGCACTTCACCTTGAGATAATTCAGGGCGCGTAGCTAACTCATCGTCGTAAATAACCATGGTGCCTGCAGCCCAATCACCAATGCGTTTAAAACGGTTGTTAAACAACATAACCACAAGGCCTAAGAAATAGCCTATAGGTAGCATATCGGCTGGGCGTAGTAAGTTACGCACTACAATTTGCGAAAAGCTTGCCGGTAAACCGTTGTCTTGCACAACACGGATTTTAAGGCGTTTTTTACCCGGCGTTTGGCCACTTTCCATTTCAAACAGGATGTTATAGCCCCATGAAATTAAAAAGTAAGCAATTAATATAAGTCCCTGCCCAGCATCGCCAAAAAAGGCAAATACAGTACCTACAGCAAGTAAAACCAAACTACGGATAATAAAATCGATAATGTAGGCATAGCTTCGGGCAACAACGCCAGCGGGAGTTATGGCGATATCAACGCCTTCGGGGAGTTTGATGTATTCTCTGTTTTCCAATCCGTGGTTCAACATTAATCTACTACTGGTATTTATTATTGTTTTCGTAAGCCAATAATAATGCGCGTTTTTCGTTCCTTTTTCAATGAATTTTGTTATAAGCGCGTTACAAATAAAACAAAAAAACCGGCTATAAGCCGGCTTTCAAAGGGGTTACAGAATTATTTTTCTGCGCGCCCCATAAATTTATGCTCAACGGTATTAATACGAATACGGTCACCTGTTGAAATATGCTCAGGAACTTGAATCGTTAAACCCGTTGTTAAACGTGCAGGCTTTGAACGTGCACTTGCTGAAGCGCCCTTGATTGAAGGGTCAGTTTCTTCAACTACAAGCTCAACACTCGATGGTAAATCTAAGCCAACTGGCGAGCCATCAATCACAATAACGTGAAGACCTTGAGTTTCTTCATTAACGAATAAAATCTCTTCGCTGATTGCTTCTTTATTTAGGTTATATGGCGTGTAGTCTTCGTTATCCATGAAAACATACTCTTCACCGTCAATGTAAGAGAACATAGCTTCACGACGAATGAGATCAGCAAACTTTAGCATGTCGCTGTCTTTAAATGTTTCATCAACTTTACCGCCTGTTACCACATCGTATAAACGCATACGGTATAAACTGCCACCAGCACGACCTTGTGGTACTGAACGTTGAATATCTTTAACTACTAAAACACGGCCGTTATGCTCGATAGCGGCGCCTTTTTTAACTTCACTTGCCTTAGGCATGGGTGTATTCCTATCGTTTTTTGATGACAGAAATTTACCACGTAATGGCTTTTGTTCAATAAAAATTTACAGTTTTGACTCGCAGCCGTTATTTATTCGATTTTTCAGCAAATTATGACAATAGTTGTCTCAAAACTACGAAAAAGCTGCTATCTTTATAACTACGAAAAATGACTTCAAGGATTGGATCATGAATCAACACACAGTACACGAGTATTTAATGAAAAAGCCATTGGTGATGATCACCCAACCATTTGGCCAAGATGTCGACGTTTACAAGGTGAATCATAAAATGTTTGCCACCCTTGCCGAGGGCAAAGAAGGCCAAACAGACGATGAGGGAAACCTTGTATGGTGGTTAAATCTGAAATGCGATCCAGATGAAGCCCAAGCACTGCGTGATATTTTCCCGTCGGTGATCCCGGGTTATCACATGAACAAACGTTTATGGAATACGGTTATTTTAGACGGCACCGTACCACAAGGAGAGATTGAACGAATGATTGATAATTCGTTTGATTTAGTGGTTGCGAATATGCCTGAAAAAGACAGAAAAGCGATTGAGCTTCATCTGTAAAATTGCGCACTGATCACGCTCTGTGATCAGTGCAACTTAAATGAAAATGATGATCGGTATACAAAACACCGCCAATAGCATACGCATCTAGCTGCCTATCGACTAACTGAAAACCACATTTCTCAAGTACTTTTTCTGAACCGATATTACCCTCGGTAACAACCGCTTTAAATTCACGTACAGCATGTTCTGATTTGGCGTAATCAAGCACTGCTTGCAAAGACTCTGTGGCATAGCCACGACCATGAAAATTAGGCAGCAACAAATAACCGACTTCTTGACTATCTGGCACTGTTGATGAAGTAAACCCAGTTACCCCCACCTCTTTACCAGTACTGGTTTCAACAATAACTAAACAAAGTGGTGAATTCGAATTTGGCTGCCAAGGCTTTAAGCGTTCATTAAACTTAGCTCGCAGCTGCGCCTCTGAGGGCTTATCGAAGCATTTAGCTATCACTTCGGCATCATTATGCAAAGTATAAAACAATGGCCAGTCATCGGCATTTAACAGCCGTAATGTTAATCGCGCAGTGGTGAGAGTCATGGTGATTAATCGCTTTGTAAATAAACCTAGTTATAACAAACTGATTTCGTGAGTTAAATACCACTTATGGCCAATATATAAGAAAAAAGCCCCGCTCAATGAGCAGGGCTCGTATATTAACTTGTTACCAACTAATAATGACTTTCCCTATTAGGTTGTCTTCAGGTAAAAACCCCCAATAACGACTATCTAAGCTATTATCTCTTGAATCCCCCATAACAAAATAATGGCCTTGGGGTATTTCCCACTCACCATGTCTGCTACCGACTTGACTGAAATAATGACTTATTAGATCCATATGATTGTCATTCACTAAAATCTGGTAGCTACTATCCTCATTCACTTCATGTAGAATTTTTAGCCCATTTCCATCTTGTGAAACTAGCGATTGTTCAATAACACTATAATCGGGGCAGTTGTCTGTAGGCTGCTTACACGCCTTTTTGATATAGAGTGTTTTATTTCGATATACAACTCTATCGCCAGCTAAACCGATGACTCGCTTCATCCAAATAGATTGAGGGTTTTGCGGATATTGAAATACAACAATATCTCCTCTGCTTACTTCAGCTGTCATCTCAGACTTTAAAACTTGTTGACCTAAATATTGATAATTACCATAACCTAGCTTGCTGACAATAACTTGACTGCCTTTTTCTAGCGTGGGTGCCATTGATGAAGCAGGTATAGTGAAAAATTCAAAAAAGAAAATCCTAACTAAAGTAAGGCAAGTATAAATAGTAGTAAAAAGTAACAAAGTAACCCACCAACGCGCGAACCAAGCCCTCTTTTGAGAGGCGTTATAATGTTGAGTTACCCAAAAAGCATGAATAGGACAAATAAGAATAAATAAACTTGTGAAGTAGATGCCTTGATACCAATCTGACTCTTCTGCATTTGCTTGTATCCTAATATCAAACAAATAACATATAACCATCAACACAAAGTATGCAATGAACAATCTGGCTTTATTAACGTACAAAAATACAAATGGTTGTAATAACACACCAAGAATTATTGCGATAAAACCTTTGGGTTTCCATGTAGTAGACACTCTCATTTCCTTGTTTAACTTAAGTCATTGCACTTAATTGTCCAATGTTAAATATAAAATCACAGTGATGCCATAAAGCTTCTTACATTTTTAAAAAGCGAAAAGCCCCGCTCAATGAGCAGGGCTTTTAAAATTAACTAATTTAAAGAATTAGCTTTTAGTCGTTTCTGTATCAGCATCTTCAGACGCTTGCTCGTCTTCAACCACTTCTTTGGTTACTTCAACCGGATCGACAGGCGTAGCTTCAACTACTGCCGGCTCTTCGCTTTCTGCTTGGTAAAAACGACCACCTTTTTCAGCCATTGCTTTTAACGTATCGCAAGGTGTGAAAATTGGGTTGTAGTTAGCAAAAGTCGCCATTTCAGAGCTCACTTGTGCTGCACCCAGTTTATCCATATAGCTAAATGGACCGCCTAAGAATGGTGGGAAACCGATACCAAAAATAGCACCAATATCACCATCACGCGGGCTTGCAATAATGCCATCATCTAAACAGCGCACCGCTTCATTTAGCATTTGCGCAACACAACGCTTAGCAATTTCGCTCTTGTTTAAACGAGGTGATGGCGTAACACCCAGTAGCTCGTAAACTGACTCATCCACTTTTTTATCTTTCTTGTCGTAAAGATAAAAACCACGGCCAGTCTTACGACCTAAACGCTTAGAATCGATTAAGCGATTAAAGGCATCCGGGGCTTTAAAGCGCTCGCCCAATTCTTTTTCAAGGATTGGCGCAATTTTAGAACCGATATCAATCCCTACTTCATCAAGAAGCGCTAAAGGCCCTACCGGGAATCCAAACTCAACCAATGCTTGGTCAATCTTTTCAATTGGCTCACCTGCTAGCAGTAAATTAGCCGCTTCATTGACATAAGGCGCTAAGATACGGTTTACATAGAAACCAGCCATATCTTTAACCACAATTGGTGTTTTACCTTGCTTACGGGCGAAGTTAACAACGCGTGCGATAGTCTCTTCAGACGTACCTTCATGTGGAATGATCTCAACAAGTGGCATTTTCTCAACAGGTGAGAAGTAATGCAGACCAATTACATTTTCTGGGCGTGCTGCATCAGCAGCAATTTGTGCAATTGGTAATGATGAGGTATTACTTGCAAAAATCGTGTTGTCTTGGCACTCACGTTCTACATCAGCCACCATACCTTGCTTTAAAGCAAGATCTTCAAACACGGCTTCGATAACGATATCAATGTGTTTAAAGCCGCTGTAATCGGTGGTACCGGTAATGCGGTTCATGGTTTGTTGTAGATCAGCTTTAGATAAAATACGACGCTTTTGCTTTTTATCTAAAATCTTATAGCTGTAGTTCATTGCATTGCTGATGCCCTTTTCAGCCACATCTTTAATGCGCACTGGAACACCCGCTTTTACAGCACTAACATGGGCAATACCCGCGCCCATGAGGCCGCCGCCTAATACTGCCGCTTTAGCGATTGCTGGCGCATCATCATTACGCCACTCTTTTTTCATTTCAGTGGTTGCAAAGAAAATACCGCGTAATGCTTTTGACTCATCACTCATTACCAGCGTGGCAAAGCCTTCAGCTTCAGTTTTGTATGCTTTTAACTGATCAAGTTCAACACTTGCACGAACAGCTTTAATAATGGCTAAAGGTGCCGGGTAGTGACCGCCTGTTTTCTTCAGCACGTTTTCTTGTGCTTTTTTGAAAATAATATTGCGACCAAATGGGTTTGACTCAAGTAATTGACTTAAACGGTCTAGCTTAGGTTTAGTAGCCTTCGCCTTACCTTTCAGGGCAAACTCTTTAGCAACGTCAAGTAATACACTGTGTGGTACACAGTCATTTACTAAGCCTGTTTTCTTCGCTTGCTTAGCACGCACTTGCTTACCTGTAAGCATCCACTCAAGTGCTTTTTGCAAGCCAACTAATTTAGGTAAACGTTGAGTACCGCCACCACCAGGTAATAAGCCTAACTGTACTTCTGGCAAACCAAGCTTAGTGATATCGCTGTCTGAACACACGCGATAATCACACGCTAAAGCAAACTCTAAACCGCCGCCCAATGCAGCACCATGAATAGCACTTACTGTTGGAAAAGGCAGCTTTTTCATATCGAAAAATGCTTGCTGACACATTTCGCTTAACGCTAATGCATCTTCACGGCTATTGGCGCTATCAAGCATTTTAATATCAGCACCGGCGATAAAGTTATCGCTTTTACCACTGATAAATACCATGCCTTTTACTGCTTGCGCTTGTGCGTCTTTAAGTAAGGTTTTTAAATCTTCTGCAAAACTGCTGCGCAGGGTGTTCATTTTCTCACCCGGCACATCAATGGTTACAACAGCTACGCCGTCGTCAGCCACTGATAAACTAAATACTGAATCTGTCATTACGCACTCTCCAATACAAAGGCTGCGCCTAAGCCACCCGCTGCACACGCAGTCGTAAGCGCTAAGCCGCCACCGCGACGATTAAGTTCATGTAAGCTTTGCGTGATCAGGCGCGCACCTGTTGCCGCAAATGGGTGACCGTATGCAAGTGAGCCACCTAATACATTGAACTTGTCCATGTTAATTTCGCCGATCGCTTTGCTGCGACCTAGCTTTTCTTGTGCAAATTTATCTGACGCAAACATCTTCATATTAGCCAGTGTTTGCGCTGCAAATGCTTCATGCATTTCGATTAAATCTAAATCAGCTAATGTGATACCTGCTCTATCTAGGGCAATTGGCGTTGAGTGCGCCGGACCCATTAGCATATCTTCATGTACACCAATTGCTGAGAAAGCAAAACTGCGTACATAACCTAGAATGTCGTAACCCAATGCTTTGGCTTTACTCTCACTCATCATTAATACCGCAGCCGCCCCATCAGTTAATGGCGTTGCGTTAGCTGCAGTCACTGATCCGTGCTGACGGTCAAATACTGGTTTTAATTTCGCGTAGCCTTCAACCGTTGAGTTATGACGAATGTTATTGTCTTGCTCAATAAAGCTCTTATAAGGTGCAACATGTGCAGTCATTACTTCATCTTTAAGTTTACCATCAGCCCACGCCTGACTTGCAAGGGTGTGCGAACGATGTGCTAAGGCATCTTGATCTTCACGGCTGATGCTATGTGTTTTCGCCATTTGCTCTGCTGTTTGACCCATAGATAAACCAGTAGAGTACTCAGCGACCGCAGGCGGAACAGGAAGTAAATCTTTTAGACGTAGTTTAGAGAAAATCTTTAATCGCTGACCAAGCGTACGTGCTTTGTTTAAATCAACAAGGCTACCCGCTAATTTTTTACTAACACCAATAGGTAATACAGACGATGAGTCAGCACCACCGGCAATACCTACTTGCACTGAGCCTGCCATAATTGACTCGGCTACGTTAGCAATGGCTTGGAAACTTGTTGCACACGCACGCGAAACAGAATATGCATCAACAGAAACAGGCATACCCGTACCTAATACGATTTCACGGGCAATGTTTGGCGCTTCTGGCATTTGCACTACTTGTCCAAATACAAGTTGGTCAATTTCAGATTTATCAAAGTTAAGTCGTTCAAGCATTTCGTTGACAACTAACTTACCCATATCAAGGGCTGGTACATGATGGAATGCTGTGGCTTGCTTTGCGAATGGCGTTCGCAGGCCGCTAACGATAGCGATACGATCGCCTTTTGCTGTTTTAAGTATATTTTGCTCAGACATTTATGCTCTCCCGCTGACAGGTCTGACCTGTTTGTTTTTCCTGATTCTAAAACAACCCGTGTACGAATGCCAATAGTAAGTTTTCAACCATAGGCTTTTTTCGGCCTATTTACAAAAAAACACCGTATTTATATGGTAGGCTAAAAATCCTTAAAAAATAACGAACTATTTGAGGATTTTGTGTCTAACACTTGTGTTATAACTTTTGAATCCTTATAACTTGTTAATAGCGCCCCACCACGGTACCGCGCAAATAATTTATCGGTACTGAATATAACGCATTGGCGCATAACAAAAACAATTTTTGACTCACGCTTTTAGGACAGTCTTTTTATTATGGCAGTTAACGCATTTTCACAATTAAAATCATATCTAGACACGCAAATTATCGGCCAACCACAATTAACTCAAGCACTGTTAATCGCAATTTTGGCAGATGGCCACTTATTAGTTGAAGGCCCTCCGGGTCTTGCGAAAACGCGTGCAGTCAATGCCTTAGCGAAAGGCGTTGAAGGCAGTTTCCAACGTGTACAATTTACCCCAGACTTATTACCTGCGGATGTGACTGGTACTGATATTTATCGCCAGCAAACCAGTGAGTTCGTATTTGAAAAAGGCCCATTATTTCATAACCTAATTTTGGCAGATGAAATAAACCGTGCTCCTGCTAAAGTGCAATCAGCCCTACTAGAAGCCATGGCTGAACGCCAAGTAACGGTAGGTAAAAACACCTATCCGCTGTCTGATCTATTTATGGTTATGGCAACCCAAAACCCGCTAGAACAAGAAGGCACTTACCCACTGCCAGAAGCTCAGCTTGACCGCTTCTTATTGCATTTGAGCATTGATTACCCGGGTGCAGAACACGAATTAGATATCCTACGCCTAACCCGTGGTGAGGCTATTTCTGACAAGCAAGCAACGACACAGCAAATTAGTCAAAGTGAGCTATTTGCTGCCCGTAAAGCGATATTAGGTTTGTATTTAGCTGAGCCGCTTGAGAAATACCTAGTACAGTTAATTGTTGCCACTCGTGAAGCAGCAGAGCTTGATGAACAACTTGGACGCTGGATTGAATATGGCGCAAGCCCACGTGCAACCATTGCCCTTGATAAGTGTGCCCGCGCGCATGCTTGGCTAGAAGGCCGTGACTTTGTTGCCCCAGATGATATTCAAGCAGTGCTGCATAATGTATTGCGTCACCGTATTATCTTAAGTTACGAAGCACAGGCCGATGGCATCAGTAAAGACGATGTGATCAGCCGTATTTTAGAATTGGTGGCAGTGCCATAAGCTATGTCGAGCCAATTTGATACAGCGGCGTGGTTAGCAGCGAGTCATAGTCAAGGCGTCAATTTATCACTCAAAGAGTTGATGTATTACAAAGCCAAAGCTCGTTTGCTAGAACTTGCGCCCAAAGTAAAAATCAAAAACAGCTTAGCTGGGCAATACCTTGCACCTCATAAAGGGCGCGGTATGGAGTTTGCCGAGGTGCGTCATTACCAAGCCGGTGATGATATACGCTCTATCGACTGGCGTGTTACCGCACGCACTGGCGAAACCCACACTAAGCTGTTTCAAGAAGAAAAAGAACGCCCTGTTTTTGTCTTTACCGACTTTTCTAACTCGATGCTGTTTGGCTCAAAGTTACTGTTAAAGTCGGTGCAAGCAGCGCACATTAGCGCACTGGTTGCTTGGTCGGCGTGTCAACGAGGTGATCGCATTGGTGGCTTGGTGTTTAATCAGCAAGGTCATCACGAATTAAAACCGACCTCACGAGAGAAAGCAGTGTTAAAGCTTTGTCACAACTTATGTGATATTCACAGCCAAGCTCTGACTAATATCGATCAAACAGCCACCAGCTTATTTAGCGAAAACCTTAAACGTCTTAATCATTTAGCAAAACCAGGAAGCTTGGTTTATATCGTCTCTGATTTTAGCGCCCTTGATGAAGCAAGTTTCAAACAACTTGAAATACTGAGCAGGCACTGTGAATTGATTGGCTGTCATATAAGTGATCCGTTCGAGCACCAGCTACCTGCTTTTAAACAAACGGTGACAGTGTCGGCAAATGGCCAAGAGCTTGCTTTACCATTAATGGATAAGCAATTTCGCGAGCGCTTTGCTAAGTCTGCCGAAGAGTCGTTTTCTAACAGATTAAAACGCTTACAAAAATCTGGGCTTAGTTTAATTTCATTCAGTGCAGCCACTCCTCTTGAGCTGCAATTAGTGAGAAAGTAACAATGCAAAAAAATCCGCTAGATGGCTTACATGATGTCATTGCACCGACCGAGGTTGCATGGTGGCCACTTGCTCCAATTTGGTGGCTAATTATCGCCTTAGTTGGTTCGTTAATAATTTTCGGCTTAGTGCTTTTATATAAAAACCAGCAATTTAAAAAAGCCAAAAAACAAGCCATTAAATTAAGTAAAACCCTTAGTGATGATGACGCGCAAGAGCTACACATTATTTTAAAACGCTTAACTCGTCATTATTACAGCAGTCAGCTTGCTTCTCAGCCTTTGGCTAAGTGGTCTGAAAGTTTATCTAAACTCAGTGGCGACAACTTTAGTTACGACGAGTTGATGCCGCTTTATCAACAACAAAGTAATAATGCTGAGCTCGGGGCTAAATTACGCAGTGCTATTAGCAACTTTAAACTCAAGGAGCCAATTAATGTTTGAGTTTAGTTGGCCATGGTGTTTTGTGCTTTTACCCTTACCTTGGTTATTAAGCCGCTTTATGCCGTTAAAGCAACAAGGGCAGTTACGTTTACGTATTCCTGGCTTTGCTAAGCTTGGCTTAAATAATCAAGCAGTACAGCAACACAGCCGAAAAGTTTCATTGCTTGAATGGGCTGTTTGGATCTCTTTAGTTGTCGCTATTGCAAATCCAACTTGGCTTGATGAACCTATCACACTGCCTAATGAAGGCCGCGATATTATGCTGGCGGTGGATTTATCTGGCTCGATGACAGAGCAAGATATGGCCTACCAGAATCAGTATGTTGATAGGCTTACCATGGTAAAAGCCGTACTCAGTGACTTTATTGAACAGCGTCAAGGTGACCGCCTTGGTCTTATCTTATTTGGTGATACCGCATTTTTACAAACACCTCTTACTCGTGATGTTAAAACCGTAAGCCAAATGCTCAGCGAAGCGCAAATTGGTCTAGTAGGTAGAGCAACAGCCATTGGTGATGCATTAGGTTTATCTGTAAAGCGTTTTGCTAATAAAGATGAAAGTAACCGTATCGTTGTACTATTAACCGATGGCCAAAACACCGCCGGTAACCTTGATCCAGAAGATGCCCTGCTGTTAGCCCGCGAAGAAGGCATTAAGGTATATACCATAGGTGTTGGCTCTGATAACCCGCGTGGTTTCAGCCTATTTAATATGGGGGGGATGAGTGGCGGTAACTTAGATGAAAGCCTACTCAAGCGTATTGCCGAGCAAACCGGCGGCTTATACTTTAGAGCAAAAGATGTGGCTGGCTTACAGCAAATTTATCAAGAGCTCGATAAGCTTGAGCCAATTAGTAGCGATGAACAAACGTTCCGCCCACAAATTTCATTGTTTTATATTCCACTGCTTGTGGCGCTAGGCTTAATAAGCTTAGCAATGCTCGTGAGTTTTATTCGCCAATTTAAGCAGGAGAGCTAGTATGGATTTTGAATTTATTCGCCCTGCCCTACTTTGGTTATTAATCCCCGCGCTGATTATTTTTAGTGTGCTGTTGGTACGCAACAAAAAAAGCGCCCCCGCTGATTTAATTGCCCCCCATTTGGCACAATTTGTAATGAGCGATAACCATAAAAAACAAAGCCAACCGCTTTGGCTAGTTGCGGTGTTTATCCTGTTAGCCATCGTTTTTTCAGCAGGTCCAAGCTTTGAGAAAAAACAAGTTCCCGTGTTTCAAGCAAAGAATGCGCGGGTCATTGTGATGGATATGTCGTACTCCATGTTCAGTACCGACATCGCACCAAGCCGATTAGTGCAGGCTCGCTTTAAAGCACTTGATATGATTGAGCTTTTCAAAGAAGGTGATACGGCATTAGTGGCTTATGCAGGCTCTGCATTTACCATTTCGCCGCTAACCAATGACGCTAGCACTTTGGCTAACCTTATCCCAAGCCTAAGCCCTGATATCATGCCGAGCAAAGGTTCAAATGTTATTGAAGGCCTAGAAAAAGCCGACGACTTACTTAAACAAGCTGGCTATTTAGATGGTGATATTATTTTAGTCACCGATGGAGTTGATAGCCTAGATCAAGAAGATATTAGCCGCTTTACCGCTCAGTCTAATTATCGTTTAAATGTCTACGGAGTTGGCACAGAGCAAGGTGCGCCGATTAAGCTACCTGAAGGAGGCTTTTTAAAAGACATTCAAGGACAGATTGTGATTCCAACGCTTAATGTCAGCCGCTTAAGTTCGCTTGCACGCAACAGCGGTGGCAAATTTGCACTGTATCAAACCAGTAATCAAGATATTCAAACATTTGCCCCAACCGCAAATGCTGAAGTACTCAAAGATGAGAAGCAAAGCCAAGCGTTATGGCGTGTTGATGCAGGTATTTACGGCCTGATTATTTTATTGCCGTTAGCGCTCTTTTTAATTCGCCGTAGTAGCCTAGTAGTTGGCTTTTTGTTTGTTATGTTCCTACCTCAGCAACAGGTTTACGCCGCCGAATTACCTGAGGTGTTTAAAAACCAAGACCAACGTGCTCTTGATGCCTATCAGCAAAATCAATTTGAACAAGCCGCCCAAGCTGAAAACACACAACTTAAAGGCGCAGCTCTTTATCAGCAAGGTAATTACCAAGCGGCCATGGATGCGTTTAGTGAAGATAAATCCGCAACGGGTTTGTACAACTACGGTAATGCCCTTGCTAAGGCCGGTGAGCTAGAGCAAGCCATAGAAGCTTATAAGCAAGCCCAACAGCTTAAAAATGACTTCACTGAGGCAAAAGAAAACCAAGCCCTCGTAGAACAGTTATTGCAGCAGCAAGAGCAACAACAGCAGCAACAAGATCAACAGCAAAACAATGATCAACAAAACTCTGATGGTCAGCAAGATAACCAACAAAAGCAACAGGGTGAAAATTCACAGCAAGGTGAAAACTCTGAGCAGAGTGAGCAGCAAGATGGCCAACAACCACCAGAGCAAGGTGAGCAATCAGATCAAAAAGGTGAACAAAGCGAGTCTGAAAGTGACCAGCAAAACAAACCTGAAATGCAATCTGAAAAAGACACGTCGTCACAATCAGGAGAACAACAGCCAGAGCAAGCTCCCGAGCGACAAGATGCCCAGCCACAGCCTTCGCAAAGTGATGAACAAGCTAAACAGCAAGCAGAGCAACAAGCCATGCAGGCACAAGCTGCTGAACTGACTAATGAAGAGAAAGAGAAAGCCCAGCAACTTAACCAGCTGCTGCGCAAAGTTCCCGATGATCCTGCGATCTTATTAAGAAATAAAATGCAATTAGAAGCACAAAAACGAAACTATCAACGTCGTCCACGAGGAGCCGAAAAATCATGGTAATGCGATTATTATGTTGTTTATTGCTAATCGCGGCAGCGCCGCTTTGGGCTGCCACCCAGCTACAGGCAAGTGTTGATAAAAACCCTGTCCTTGCCGGTGAGTTTTTTGTTTTAACCATCTCAGCAGACGACTCTATTAACAGCGAACAACCAGACACTTCGGTGCTATTAAAAGACTTTGTTGTTGGGCCGACCAGTGTTAGCTCGCGCACTAATATTATTAATGGTGAAATCAGTAAGCAAACTAACTGGTCTGTAAAGCTGATGACCCGCAAAGAAGGCACTTATACCATCCCTGCATTTACTGTAGCTGGTGTCAGTTCAAAACCGATTGAGCTAACGGTAGCTAAGCGCAGTCAAACCTCAGAGCAAAATAAAGAAGCCTTCATTAAAACAAGCATCAAGCCAACTAGCTTATACGTGCAAGAAGCCGGTGTTTATACAGTTAAATTGTATTTAGACAACAACAAAGAATTGCTTGATGGCAACTTAACTACGCCAGAAATGGAAAACGCTGAGCTAACCCCAATTAACAAGCAATCTGAAGACTATGAGTTAATTGATGGCAAACGCTATTTAGTGATCACCCGTGAGTACTTAGTGCAGCCACAAAAAAGTGGCGTAAATACTATTACGGCACCTGTGTTCAACGGCCGTATTCGTCAAAACTATCGCCAAATGGCTGTGTCAGCGATGGGCGAAGATGTTGATGTTGTAATCAAGCCAATTCCAGATAACTACACAGGTGCATGGCTACCAAGTGAACTGGTTAACCTTGATGAGCAATGGCAACCAAAAGACGACACCGTTGAAGTTGGCACGCCAATCACTCGAACTATCACCTTAACCGCATTGGGGGTTACTAAAGAGCAACTTCCTGATATCGATATGCCGCAGGTGCAAGGTTTTAGAAGTTACCCTGATGAAAAAGAGAGTAACCACCTGGTACGTGATGGCCGCGTTATTTCACAGCAAACTGCTTCTTATGCTTTATTACCGCAAACACCGGGCACTTACACATTGCCTGAAATCAAGCTGCCTTGGTTTAATACTAAAATCAATCGTATTAGCTATGCGACCATACCTTCACGCACACTAACCGTTGTGCCAAGTACAAATCCACTCACACCAACAGCTCCAGCTATCGCAGAGCCGCAAACCGCAAGCTCTAATGAGCTGAGTGATACGCCAACTAATGTAGAAACCGTTACGCAAGTTACGACCCCTGTGTGGCTTATTATCGTGGCAATTGTCGGCTATGGACTTTGGTTAATCACCTTAGTGCTTTACATTAAAAAGCGCCCTCAACAGTCGACAGCTGAGCCATTACCTACCAGTGGTTCATCAGTATCGTTAAATGAGCTTAAGCAGTTTGCAAAGCAAAACAATAGCTCAGGGTTTTATAACGCATTGAACCTTTATGCAAAACAGCAAACAGGTAAAAATGCAGCCGCCATCGAGTGTTTACTAGCATCACTGAAAAACACACAACTTAATGATGAAATTGCTAAATTACGCACTAAACTTTATAGTTCAGCAGATGAACAGGTTGATTTAAGCTTAATCGTCAGTTTGCTAAGCCAAGCAACAAAGCACACTAAATCGACAAGTAATGATACTGAATTAAAAAATCTTTACGATTAACTATTAGAAAATAAACGGCTAATCTTGAATTAGCCGTTTTTTTAAGAAAAAAATAATAATCTCAGAAAGTTTTTTTCTGATAGGCAGGTCTTAGTTACTATGACAGAAAAACAAAAGCGATATGAAGCGCTGGTTCATGTCTACCACAGTGAGCTTTTTCGCTTTGCGTATTGGTTGTGTCGTGATCAGAACATTGCTGAAGACTTAGTGCAGGAAACCTTCCTGAGGTCTTGGCGTGCCTTGGATTCACTGCAAGATCAACAAGCAGTCAAACCTTGGCTGTTAACTATTTTGCGCCGCGAGAACGCACGCCGCTTTGAACGTAAACAATTTGATTACGCCGATGTTGAAAACGACACCCTTGTAGATGAACAAAGTACAACCCTTGATGCTGAAATGGAACAAACAGTGATTCAACGACAAATAGGAAAGTTATCACAAGAGTATCGAGAGCCATTGCTATTACAAGTAGTAATGGGTTGCTCTGGCGATGAAATCGCCCAGATCCTCGATTTAAATAAAAATACTGTCATGACACGACTTTTCCGTGCCAGAAACCAGCTTAAAGAGGCTTTAAGCAGTGATGATGATCAACTTAGAGGAGCATCAAATTAATGGATGAACTCGAGTTTCGCCGCCGCATCCTCGCCGAGCCAAGCACTATTGATAAGGAACTTGAAGCGTTTGCCGAGCAGGACACAGATAAACAGGCGTTTATTGATGATGTGCGCGCTTTAGATGATGAACTAAGTAATGCGCTTAACATCCCCGTGCCTGAAAATTTAGCAAAGCGAATTATTGATAATACCTATGCCGCAGAAAAAGCGCCTTCAGAGCAGCCGCTAGACACCATTATTGAGGCTAAGTCGCGCTTTGCCTTTAATCGCTTGTATTTAGCCGCTGCAGCGTCGTTTTTAGTAGCAATTAGTGTGTTCTTTGTCACTAACAAACAACATACGTTATACAGCGTGGGTGAGCATGCCTTTGCGCACCTATACCATGAGATAGGCTCGCTAGATAAACATGAAGCGATAGACCTTGCCTATGTGAACGAAAAGTTTGCCACCATTGGCGGACATTTAGATGAGCTACCAGGTAAAGTAACCTATTTAATGTTTTGTGACTTTCAAGGCAAAAAAGGTCTGCACTTGGTATTTGAGTCTGATTTTGGCCCGATGACGGTATTCATTGTGCCTTCTGACGAGCAACCATTTGGCACTGGCTCTGACGATTTCAATGATGAGCGTTTCGCTGGCCACATCAACCGTGGTGAGCGAGCGGATACTATCTTAATAGCGAGTATTGGCGCTCCACTTGATAGCTACAACAGTATGATCAATGACGCCATTCGCTGGCTGCATTAATACCTACTCGTAGTAACACATATTACAGGCATAAAAAAACCGCAGTCACTGCGGTTTTTTTATCGCTATAAAGCAGGTTACTTACAAACGTCTGCTACTGCATTTGCAAAGTAATCAATGTTTGCATCACTGATACCAGCAACGTTTACACGGCTAGAACCCACAATGTAGATAGAGTACTCTTTTTGTAAGCGCTCGATTTGCTCTTTATTAATACCTAGGAATGAGAACATACCATTTTGACGGTCAATAAATGAGAAGTCTTGCTCAATGCCTTTCGCAGCTAAGCTTTCTTTAATTAAAGTACGCAAACCATTAATGCGATTACGCATTTCATCAAGCTCGTCATGCCACATTTGCGTCAGCTCAGTGCTACCTAAAATCGTGCTAACAATATCAGCACCATGCGCAGGCGGCATTGAATAGATGCTACGTACAACACTTAATAATACAGAGTTAGAGATATCAGCAGTTGCTGCATCTTTAGCAATGATTGAACATGCACCGATACGCTCGCGGTATAAACCGAAGTTTTTCGAACAAGAAGAACAGATGATTAACTCATCTACCGCTGCTGCTAATTTACGAAGACCCGCTGCGTCTTCTTCAAGGCTTGAACCAAAACCTTGGTAAGCAATATCAACCAGTGGCGTGAAACCAACTTCAACAGCAAGATCAGCAACGATGCTCCATTGCTCAGCATTTAAATCCATACCGCTTGGGTTGTGACAACATGCGTGGAATAACACAACATCACCTTTAGGCACTTGCTTAAGGGTATTAATCATGTCATCAAATAAAAGGTCTTTATTTTCGTAATCGTAGTAAGGGTATTCTTTTACTGTTAAGCCCGCCGCTTCAAATAAGCTGATGTGGTTTGCCCACGTTGGCGTAGTTACCCATACAGTCGCATCTTTGTTGCAACGCTTGATGAATTCAGCTGCAACACGTAATGCACCTGTACCACCTGGTGCTTGTGCAGTGCGAACACGGTTAGCTAAAAGTGCTGGATGCTCACCCAGTAATAAGTTTTCCATTTTTTGACAGTAATCTAGGTTACCTGCCAAGCCAATATACGATTTACTGGTTTCGTTTTCTAAACGAAACGCTTCCGCTTTTTTAACCGCTTTTAATACAGGCGTATTGCCCTGCTCATCCTTATAAACACCTACACCCAAATCGATTTTCTTTGGGTTTGTATCTTGTTTAAAGGCCGCCATTAGGCCAAGAATAGGATCTGTTGGTAATGGTTTTAATTCTGAGAACATTGACTATCTCTTTTTATAGGGGTTAGCGTTGCCACTAGCTTAACATAAAAACCCAGCCTGATTACTAGTTAAATTAGACCAAGAGTTGAGGAATTTTAATACAACAAGCCACAAGTAATGCAAGGGTTTGCTGATCAAAGAAATCATTATTAAATGCTTCTGCATCTATAATACCTAAGCATTCATTTTTGTCTGATAATAATGGTAAACAAGTCTCAGCTTTCACCTTCGGGTCGCAAGTATAATACTCACCACCTTGTGCAAGGTAATCGGCTACGTTATTGATCACACGCCCTTGCTTAGAAAGTGCAACTTGAACATTGTTACTACCTTTAGCAAATGCTTCTGTTAGCGGGAATAATGGACGGCTCGGTGCACCATGATAAACCAGCTTTAATAACTGAGAACCTTCATTAGTCTCTGTCGCTTGATAAATACCAAACCAATCAACGTGAGTTTGGGCAACAACAAAATCGATAATTTGTTGAAGCTTAGCCAGTTTTTCAGTATTGGTAGCATCATCGGCAACATAATCATTTAATTTGAATGGTTCATCTTGTAAGTAGCCAAACAAGCTACACGCACCACCCTCGCCTAGCTCAGGAATTTGATACTCCCAACGCACTGCTGGTAAAGCTGACTCTGCAAGATAATGTTCAAGGTTTGATAATTGCTCAGCAACCAAATTTTCTGGTAATTTAAGCTGAGCTGTCGATAAGTAGTTAGAAATCATTTAGCCATCCAAACATCTATAATGCCAGAATGATAACATGCGATTTTAGTGTGAGCTAGTACTGCTTGCTGTTAATTGATAATAAATTTCGACTTGGTTGCCTGCACTATTGAAGGTCACTTTTGAAGCTACTTCCCCAAGCAAGCACAAGCCTCTACCATGCTCTCTTGCAAGGCTTTGTTGATTTGCCTGTTCTTTACTAAAACCATTTCCTGAGTCGCAAACAGTAAAATATAAAGCAAGTTCTTCTGGGCAATAACGAATATCAATAATGATTAAGGCATCGGTTAAATTTGCGAGGGCCTCTTCACGTTGTTGATAATAAATTAAAAAGCCATCTTCCTGATTTTTGACCTCTGAGTCGAGACCTAACACCCCATGATCTAAAGCGTTGTTATACGCTTCTGAGAGTATCAAAAAGATATTAGCGCGATGTGCATTTAACCCCGCTACTTTGCTTATTACATCAACAACTTCCAGCACCGGATCGGTACTTTTGATTTGCTTTGAGTTCAAGCTCAATGAAAAATTAAAAGGTAATGCGGATAGCGGCTCTGATTTTTGCTCAGGCTCGCGCATTGGTAAGCAATTTAATAATACGAGGCTCAAGTCGTCTTGTTGTTTACTACCACGGGCAAATTTATTGACTCGTTCAAGTACTTGCTCAGTAGAAATAGCAGGTTTTGAGGCTAGCACTTTTTTAAAGCGATGCTCACCAAAGTACTCGTCATGTGGACTAGTCGTTTCAATGATACCATCGGTTGCCATGACAATACGGCATGTGTCTTCTACTTCAATGTGAATAAGTGCACGTTCGAATTCATCTTCTTCTAAAATACCCAGTGCCATGTGTTGAGATTCAAGGGTACGAATAACTTCACCGCTTTGATTGATGATATAGGTATCGGGTAAGCCCCCTAGCCATGCCGAGATACTTTTTCCGGTACTGCTAAGCTCTATGATGGTTGCAGCACAAAACATGTGGCCTGGTAATAACTTACCTAATACTGAATTGATTTCTGCGGCAATATCACTCACAGACATGCCCTTACTCACCATGGTATAAAATACTCTTGAAGCAGGGAGAGCTCCGACTGCAGCGGCTAAACCATGACCAGTAAAATCACCAAGCATGCAATATAAGCTACCTAATGGGCTTTGTGCGATCAAAAACATATCGCCATTAAACATAGCCGCAGGCGATAAATGAAAATCTAAATGCTTAGGAAAAGATTGTTGGTTCTCAAGAGCATTATTAAAAATATGTTCGACAATTTCATGTTCACGCTCAACTTGATTTTGATGATATTCAAGTTGTAGATTTTGCTCTCTTGCCTTTTGGCTTAAATTACGGATCCGGCTATGCGCTTTAATTTTCGCGTTAAGAATCACTTCTTGAAACGGCTTATGTAAAAAGTCATCGCCGCCAACCGCTAAGCAACGCTCAAAACTCGCTTCGTCTTCTAAAGAGGTAATAAAAATAATCGGCAAATAGACTTGGCTAAAGCGCTCTTTGATAATAGCAGCGGTTTCAAAGCCGTCCATCACAGGCATAATGACATCGAGTAACACAATATCAATGGTGTGTTCTTCGAGCAGGTTTAAAGCAACAAGACCGTTTTCAGCGCTATAAACACGGTAGCCCTGCTGCTCTAACATCACGGTTAATAAGCGACGATTTAAGGCAAGATCGTCTACAACCAGAATATTAAGCATCAATCAATATCGAACTTTTTATCAAAACGTGATATTTGCAGGATTTTTTTCAGTTGCGGTTGGCAGTTACTAATTTGAATTGTTTCAACTTTGCCTGTTAGGTTTTTTTTCATGTTCAGCAACATACCTAACGCTGAGCTGTCCATGTAATCTGTTTCTCTGAGATCTATAACCACTTTATCGATATTGTCGTTGAGATCGGCGTACGCCTGACGAAAAGATTGCACCAAATTAAAATCAAATTTTCCTTTGATTTGTACGGTTAATATAGCGCCATCAGCAGAAGTGCTGCGCGTTAAACTCATAATAAACTCCTAATAAACAAATCTTTCCTGATACTTAACTAAATATAACCGCTTAAAACAAATAAGCCAAAAATTAAAACACTTAGGATGAAATTTGTTATCATTTAGCCAAGCTTTTATAACGAGATCTACCATGAGCGATAATAATCTAGTTTATTCAACTGCTACGGGTCGCATTGAGCAACCTAAAGAAAGTAAACCAAGCCAAGGTAAAATTTTTAAAGACGGTTTTTTACGCATTGAACGTCAAACTAAAGGGCGCAAAGGTAAAGGCGTGATGTTAGTTGTTGGTATCGACAGCGAGCAGCATGACTTAAAAAAATTAGCCAAAACCATTAAAAGTAAAATGGGCCAAGGCGGTGCAGTAAAAGACGGTATCATCGAAGTACAAGGTGATGACAGAGATAAGCTAAAAGCGATTCTCGAAGGACTAAAATTTAAAGTTAAAATTGCAGGGGGCTAATCACCCCCCTTATTTTTTGATTTCTGTATTTTATGAATTCAATGAGTTGAGCTGTTCATAAAGTGTTGGCAACTCTTCTTCTGGGATAGGCTTACTATAGTAGTAACCTTGCACAATATAACAGTTGTTGTTTTGTAAAAACTCAATCTGTTCAATGGTTTCCACCCCTTCAGCAACAACATTAAGCTTCAACTTTTGCGCCATTGCAATGATCGCAGCGGTTATTTCCATATCATTACTATCTTGTGGAATATCTTTCACAAACGAGCGATCAACCTTCAAAATATCGACAGGGAAACGTTTAAGGTAACTCAGTGAAGAGTAGCCTGTACCAAAGTCATCGATTGAAATTGACACGCCCAAAGCTTTTAGCTGATGCAGTTGTAGAATAGCTGCTTCAACATGCCCCATCAGCATACTTTCTGTTAGCTCAAGGTGTAAGCGTTTAGGCTCAACTCCTGTTTGTTTGATGATCTTATCCAGTGTCGACACTAAATTCGCATCTTTAAACTGACGTGCCGATAAATTAATTGAAATATTATTCTTTAAATCTTGGCTAGCTAAACGCGCTGCAAATTCACACGCCTCTTGCAGTATCCACGCACCTAACTCAACAATTAAGCCCGTTGCCTCAGCAATAGGAATAAACTTGGTCGGTGGGATCATCCCTTCTCTAGGGTGGAACCAGCGAATAAGTGCTTCGTAGCCAACCACTTGGTTATTTCTACAATCAACTTGTGGTTGATAATAAACTCTAAACTGCCCTTCGCGAATACCAGTACGAAGCTCATTTTCAATAAATAAGCGTTCGTTTGCTGCCGCATTAAGCTCTTGGCTATAGAAGTGGAAAGTATTACGTCCTTTCGCTTTTGCTTCATACATCGCAAGGTCGGCATGTTTAAGTAACTGATCTTCTTCTTGGCTATCAAATGGTGCCATTGTGATACCAATACTGGCACTGATGATCACTTCATTGTTACCTAATTTGATTGGCTCATTAAGCGTGCGCTGAATCGTATTGGCCACTTCCATGGCATGTGTTTGGTGCTCAATACCACTTAATAATACCGCGAATTCATCACCACCTAAACGCGCTATTGTATCTTCCGTACGCAAACGCTTTTTCAAACGGTTAGCCACTTCTACTAATAACTGATCCCCAGCATCATGCCCTAGTGTATCGTTGATACGTTTAAATTCATCTAAGTCAAAATAGAATAAGGCAAATGCATAATGACCACGTTCAGCCAGTGCCATTGATTTACGCAGCTGCATTCTGAAGAAAGTACGGTTAGCAAGCCCCGTTAAGGTATCAAAGTAAGCCAATTGCTCCATCTTACGCTGGCTTTCTTTTACAAACGAAATATCTTGAGCTGATGCCACGTAACTTGTGATCTCACCACCATCTTCACGAATTGGTGAAATACTTAACGAAACCCAAACTGATTGGCGTTCATTCCCTTGTAATAAGGTATCCCCGCGCCAATAATTACGGCTACGCAAATCGATATCAATATCATCGACTAAAATCGCCATTTCTTGTGAAATGATATTCAGCAGCGGCGAGCCAATAAAGTGACGCTCCTCAAAACCGGTCATTTCAACCATTTTCGGATTCACGTATTTGATCTCAAAGTCTTGATTGGTGATCACCACACCGGTACCAGAGAAAGCCACAGCTTTAGATAAACGATTCGCCGCTTTTTCAGCTATTTCTTTTTCACTAATGCGCTGGTTTAAACCATCGATCAACTTACGAATTTCAATAGCCATGTCTCTAAACGAGCCATTTAGCGTGCCAATTTCATCTTTATTAGCCTTTGGAAACTCAGTTTGTAATTGCCCTTTGCCAAAACTAACTACCGCATTAACTAACGAGTGAATGCGACGCAGTACTAGTTGATAAAGTGCTTGATGCAATAATAAGGCAACTAAAATAGCGTACAAGATAAACAAGCCGAAGAATTTTACTTTTAACTCTTCAAGCGCAGAAAGTGCAGACGAGCGCTTTTTATAAATTCCAATATACCAGTTTAGGTTCTCGACTTTACGAATATTGATAATATGTGTTTCACCATCTTGTACGAATGAATTTGCCGACTCAGGTAACTTTAAACGAATGGTTTCAGACACTAGTTTTTGCAGATCAGGGTTTACAAAATCTTCGGTGAGTAATTTTTTACCTTCACGACCATATTGCTCAAGCGTGGTTTTATCTAAATCAGGGTGAGCTAACAGCTGACCTTTTGCATCAAACACTAACAGATGCTGCTCACGGTCACCGATAGGCAACTGTGCCAATAAGGTCTCAAGCGCGATATCACTGCCCGTGACACCAAAAAATTCGTTATCAAGGTAGATTGGCACAAGCACACTCACCACCCACTTATGCCATATAGTGTCGTAATACACTTTTGACCACACCGCTTCTCGGCTTGGGTTAGTTGCTGCCTGAGCGTAATTGAAGGTTTCGCCTTTAGTAAAATCAAAACTACCAGGTACATTGAGTGCCCAGTTAGGTGGTGCGATACGAATAAAGTTGTCTTTGGTGACAAGGTAAAAATTAAAGAAATCTTGAATTAAGGTCGGTGAAACGATTTTCCATAGCGATTCAGAATCGTTTATAAGCTGTTTATAAAATTCAGAATATTTATCTTGAGGGAGAAACGCAGCCGATAAGCCATCTTCTGAGGTACTACGGATACTGCCATCGAGGGCAAATTTGAGTTCTGCGCTGCGTTTACTTTGTAAATGCGATTCGTTGTGAAGGAGCTGGCTGCTTACGACGTTATTAGCCTGCTCAGCAATATTGATTTTGGTTTTGATCAAGCGGTTAAATTGACGACTCAAGCGTTCACTAGAGTGCTTTAAAAGTTCGTGCTCTTCAAACACAAGCTGTTTTTCTTCAGATTTAAGCATCAAAGCCGCAGCACATATACCTGCAATCAAACAAATCGCAGAAATCAGCAGCGACAATTTCATACTTAATGAATTTACACCAAAACGTGATGGCGGTCGTCGATACACCACAGGACTACCTTATTAATAATTGTTATTATTTATTGTGCAAAAACAAATATACCAGATTCATTTTTATATTTATAAATTTTTTATAAATATAAATGAATTTTCTGAGTAAACACCGATGTTTTCTAAATTAGCTGCGATAGGCAGTTGACTTTACATACAAGTGTTTTTACATTAGTTCAATGAAACAAATTATCTCTCGCACTTATTTTTCGTTTTTTAGCTTCTTTAGATAGAGGAGGCTTAACTGTTTGCGAGATAAATTCACCGAATAGCTAAAGCCTCCCACTTGGGAGGCTTTTTTGTTTGTGCACTGTTTTGGAATGAGGAAACCAACATGAGCATTGATACATTAAATGCGTTACGACACGATATTAATGAAATAGATTCCGACTTATTGGTGTTACTGGCTAAAAGACGCCGTATTAGCCACAGCGTAGTTGAATATAAAATTGCCAATAACAAACCAATTCGCGATGAAGCCCGCGAACAAGCATTACTCGAAAAGCTTATTAATTATGGTAAGTCGCTAGGTCTAGATGCGTACTACATCAATAATGTGTTCCAAACTATTCTTGAAGATTCTGTTTTGAATCAACAAGCAATGCTACAAAAGAATCTAAACCCTGAAGCAATGAGCGAAAGTCATCGTGTTGCTTACTTAGGTGGTCAAGGCTCTTATAGCCAATTAGCCTGCCATAAATATTTTAGCCGTCGCCCAGGTAAGCTGATTGAGATGGGCTGTTCGAGCTTTGATCAAATCACTGGCAAAGTTGAAAGTGGCCAAGCTGATTTCGGCTTACTGCCAATTGAAAACACCAGCTCAGGTAGTATCAATGAAGTGTTCGATTTATTACAACATGCACAAGTATCAATTGTCGGTGAGGTCACTCACAGCGTTGAGCATTGTTTATTAGCAATGCCAGGTACTGAGCTTTCTCACATTAATAAAATCTTTGCTCACCCACAGCCTTTTGCTCAATGTAGCCGCTTCATTCAGGGTTTAGGTGATATTCAACATGAAACCTGTGACTCAACCTTCCATGCATTACAATCAGCGGTTGAAACTACAAACAGCGCCGCTATCGGCTCAGCACAAGCAGGTAAAAATGTAGGGTTAGAAGTCGTTAAATCAGGCCTTGCAAACCAAAGCGAAAACCATAGCCGCTTCATTGTCGTCGCGCGTAACCCGTTGCAAGTATCTAAGCAAATTCCAACAAAAACCAGTTTGATTATGGCGACCAAACAACAAGCGGGTTCATTGGCTGATGCCTTGATGATTTTTAAACAACATCAAATTAACCTAGTAAAATTGGAATCTCGCCCAGTACCTGGAAACCCATGGGAAGAGGTGTTTTATGTTGACCTTGAAGCAAACCTTGATGACTTACATGTTAAGCAAGCGCTTGAAGAGCTAAAAGAACACACCCAATACACCCGTGTATTAGGCTGCTATCAAAGTGAGTCTTTGCAAGCTGTTAGTGTGTAACAGCCAGCCTAGATATGATTAATAAAAAGGAGCCAGTCGGCTCCTTTTTCGTATAATTTCATCTTAGATACTTGCACCTACTGCCCTGTCTAAGCATAATCTTGAAAACAATTTGAAATTGGAACTTTCATGAATTGGTTAGCAGAATTAGCAACTAAAAGAACACCTTGGTTATTATTAGCCGTTATTTCACTCGCATTTGAAATCACTGCGTTATTTTTTCAATACAACATGGGCCTTGAGCCATGCATCATGTGTATATATCAACGTACTGCTGTTTTAGGCTTACTTGCAGCGGGTGTGATTGGTGCAATTAACCCACAAAATATGGTTGTTCGCTTAGTCGCATTTGCCACTTGGGGTGTCTCTGCAATTTGGGGTTACTTTATTGCCAAAGAACACATTGCAATGCAAAACAATACTGACCCTTTTGCATTTAGCTGTGCATTTGAACCTAACTTCCCAAGTTTTATGCCTTTGCATGAATGGATCCCTAGCTTCTTTGCCGCTACTGGTGATTGCGGAAATATCGATTGGCAGTTTGCTTCTATGAGTATGCCAGCATGGATGGAAGTGATTTTTGCAGCATTTTCAGTGGTATTTGTGGCTGTTTTAGTTAGCCGATTAGTGAGCAAAAAGTCGCTATAATGATTTATTTTTTTACTAGCCAAATCCCTGCTTTAAAAAGCTTTAAAGTAAGGCAACGCCAGCAAATTATTGCCCTTGCTTTGGCTCATTTAAGCTCAAGCAAAAAGATCATTTTATCAGTATGTAAGCTTGCCTTTTTAGCACCATTATTTTTAGGCTTGGCCTACTTTGAAGGCTGGATGCTTATTCCTTGGTTATTGTTAGCGGGCTTAAGTTACCCACTCATCACAACACCTATCGAAAACATGTTCGCATTAGCGCATTTAGACAAAGCTATCGATGAATTTAAACAGGGCGAATAACGCCCTGTTTAGGTATATAGCCCGCTATTTATAATGTAATTTTCCCCTCAAGTTTAGCAAATAGCTTATCGCCAATTCCTTTTACTTCTTTTAATTGCTCTACCGACTTAAACGGACCTTGCTTTTTACGGTGCTCAACAATCGCTTTGGCTTTTGACTCTCCAATACCCGGTAATTGAGTAAGTTGATCTATGCTAGCTTTGTTTATACTGAGCTTTTGCATTTTAACTTGTGTTGCTTCGGTTGGTTTAACGGCGAATGCCGATGTAGCAGGTAGTAACGCAATGCTTGTGGCAAGTAAAATACTTGATAGTAATTTCATAATTTCCTCCATGATGTCCATCTTGGACAGGTAGTTAGCTATTACCCAACACTCACTCCATCGCTTGTGTTTAACTTTGGGTAACAATTTAAATAAAGCTAATGTCCCTATTATTGTCAAATTTGCTGAATAAAATTTTTCTCAAGTTACTTGCAAAGTAAGCCCCGAAGCATTACTGTATATAAAAACAGTAATCAAAGTGGCGGTATTACGCTGCAAATGCCACGCTTAAATGCAGGAGAAATCATGGCTGTTGTTGTTAAATATGTTGTAGAAAGAAACGGAGTCGAGCGCATGACGTTTACTACTAAGAAAGAAGCTGATGCGTATGACAAAATGCTCGACATTGCTGAGTCATTAGAACTAATGCTTGAAAAAGTTGATGTACCATTAAGCGAGCAACAAATTGAGTCACTGGCGCTTGAAATGGCAAAAGAAAAAGACCAATTTATGGCGGTACTTAAAGGTGCAAAAGACGCCCCAGCTAAGCCTAAAAAAGCAAAGTCAGACGACAACGTTGCTGATATAAAAGAAAAAGCGGCAAGCTAAACGCAAATTTAGATCATAAAAAAGGGCAACAGATGTTGCCCTTTTTTGTGTTGAATCAAAAACTACAGTGACGACTCAACTTCATCAAATAAGTCTGTAATTTCTTTTTTCGGCTCAGCAGTTGTAAGGCTAACAACAACAATAGCAATTGTTGATAAAATAAAGCCTGGGACAATCTCATAAATGATTGCACTTAATGCTTGGCCATCAATTGTAATTGGCGCGTAAATCCAAAATAGTACTGTTGCAGCACCAACAACCATACCACTAATAGCGCCTTGTAAGTTCATGCGCTTCCAGTAAAGGCTCAGTAATACGAGTGGACCAAATGCAGCACCAAAACCTGCCCATGCATTACTCACTAAATCTAAGATAGAGCTATCGCGGTCATAGGCTAAGTAAATAGCAAATAGAGCCACCAAAATAACACTAATACGACCTACTAAAACCAGCTCTTTTTGAGATGCACTACGGTTTAAGTAAATCTTATAAAAATCTTCGGTTAGTGAGCTTGAACAAACTAATAACTGTGATGAAATAGTACTCATAATCGCCGCTAAAATAGCTGCCAATAAGAAGCCAGCAATTAAAGGATGGAAGATAAGCTCAGACAACACTAGGAAAATCGTTTCTTTATCATCAATTGGCATTTGGTTTTCAAGCATATAAGCAGCACCAAATAGACCTGTTAGCACAGCACCAATAGCTGAAAGCGTCATCCACGACATACCCACACGGCGCATAGTCGGCATATCTTTCACAGAGCGCACAGACATAAAACGCACAATAATATGTGGTTGACCAAAATAACCAAGGCCCCATGCCATTGCAGAAATAATCGCTATCGTTGAACCACCTGCAAACCAATCCATCATATTAAGTGCATGAATTTCTGATTCTTTTGGTGAGCTTAATAATAAGTCATAGCGTGCATTTGCAAGTGTATCCATAACTGGCTGATCAAGCATGGTAAACGTTGCAATTGGCACAGCCAGCAACGAGATAAACATGATACAGCCTTGTACAAAGTCAGTCAGGCTCACTGCTAAGAAGCCACCAAACAAGGTATATAACACGACGACACCGGTTGTGATGTACAGACCCATTTCGTAGCTCATATTAAATGAGTTTTCGAACAACTTGCCGCCTGCAACAACACCTGACGAGGTATACAAGGTGAAGAAAACAATGATTACAATCGCAGAGATCACACGCAGAATATTTTTATTATCATCAAAGCGGTTCGCGAAGTAATCTGGAATGGTGATTGAGTCATTCGCCTTTTCTGTGTAAACACGTAAACGAGGCGCGACTAGGAAGTAGTTAGCCCAAGCACCGAGTACTAAACCTATGGCAATCCAAACCTTGCTTAAACCAAACAAATACATTGCACCCGGTAGACCCATTAGCAGCCAACCACTCATGTCTGATGCGCCAGCTGAAAGCGCAGCAACACTTGGTGATAAATTACGACCACCTAGCATATAGCCTGATACATCGTCGGTAGATTGCTTATAAGCATACAGCCCAATCCCCAGCATGACGATGAAGTACATTGCTAACGAAATTATCATTCCTGTTTCCAAATTAGCCTCCAAAAGTTGTTTAATGTTGGCTTTTAATCCGAATAATGACTCGCAAGTTATTTAATTTTAAGACATTATTGGGGTAAAAACCGATATCACCCATGACTATAACATGCTTCCCCCCTTCAACTCCAATCAAGCAGTTCAATGACAGGGTTTACAATTTCAACCTTTTCATAACAAAAATATGATATTTAATCTCAAGTTATAGAATTCAATTGCAATTTATCCTAGTCTTAAGATCAGAATAAAATCAGTATTTATCCTCAAATACTCGCATTTAATTAATGCTATTTCAGGCACAATGACATATATTGCTGATGGATAAATGAATTAACCGAAGTGGACATGCCAGGACTATGTATTTTTACGCTGCACGCCAACCTATTTTAGATAAGGAAAAGAAACTTGTCGGCTACGAACTCCTTTTTAGGGATGGCGTAGATAACGTGTTTCCAGACATTGATGGCGATGAAGCAACATCACGACTCATTGAAGGTAGTCAGTTCAATTTTGGTTTAGAAGATTTAACGGATAACAAACCAGCTTACATTAATTTCACTTTAGAGACACTCCAAAAAGGCTACCCTTTATTACTGGGTAAAGAACAAGTCGTTGTCGAAATTCTTGAAACTATTCAACCAGGTAAACGTTTACTTGCTCTGGTTAAAGATTTAAAAGAGCGTGGTTACACACTGGCCCTTGATGATTACATTCATCAACCTGTCTGGCGTCATTTTTATCCGTATATCGATATGATCAAAATTGACTTTTTAACCACAGACAAAGAGTCGATTGAAGCGGTTATTGAAGCGATAAAACCTCACCCGCACATCAAGTTGCTTGCCGAAAAAGTCGAAACTTACGAGAAATACCAACTTGCCCTAGAAATGGGTTTTAGTTACTTTCAAGGCTTTTTCTTTTCAAAACCGGAGATGGTACAAAGTAAAACTTTGCCACCTTCTGAGATGGCTCTTGCCGAGCTCCTATACGAAACATCAAGTATTGATTTAAACCTTAGAAAAATCACTGAGGTGTTTGAACGTGACGTTAACTTATCTTATAAGCTATTACGCTATTCAAACTCCGCGGCATTTAAACGCCGTGCCGAAATCAGCACAATCAAGCAAGCGCTTATCGTATTAGGAAGCGAAGAAATTAAACGTTTCTTGTCGCTGTTATTTGCAGCTCAAGTATCTGCAGATAAACCTGCTGAACTGATCCGCCTGTCGCTAACCCGAGCACGGTTTGCTGAATTACTGGCAATTAGTCATGGTAAGTTACGCGATACAGGTATGGCTTTCTTAACAGGCATGATGTCATTAATGGATGCTATCTTAGATGAAGATATGCCAAGCGTTATGAATAAGTTACCGCTGACCAACGAAATTAAAGACGCTCTACTTAAAGATGAAGGCTTACTCGCTACCTATCTAAACCTTGTAAAATTCTATGAGCAAGCAAATTGGGAAAAAGCGAAAGAAATCCAACAACAGTTGGGCCTTAAGCCAGAAGAAGTCCCGGACGCTTACCACGACGCATTAAGTTGGTCTAATGACCAAATGAGTGTGTTTGGAGACTGATGAATATCAATCTATTAATGCTATAAAAAATGCCAGCAATTGCTGGCATTTTTATTTGAATAATCTTAAAGATTTTCTAAGAAGTCTTCGTCAAAATCATCCGTTTCTTTTTCAACTGGCGGATTACCATCATGTAGCTCATATAATTGACGCTGGAAGTAAATATCCTTCACGAAAATATATGGGTCTAACGACTCATTTAATAGGCTCTCTTGTGGCATTAATGAAGCACGGGCTTCAACCGCTTTAAGCGCAAACACCAAAATAGTCTGCGGTGTTGTTAACGTGATTTCAGGTAACACAAAGTTATCTACCACATCACCTGTTAGGTTTCGTGCTGTACTTGGCCCCATACCTGGGATCATCAAATAAGCGCCATCTCCTACACCCCATACACCTAAGGTTTGACCAAAGTCTTCATCGACAATTTCTAAACCCAGCGATGAAGCGACATCAAAAAAGCCGAGTAAACCTACCGTAGAGTTCACTAAAAAGCGCGCTAGGCTAATACCCATATTACCAGGTTTACCTTGCAGGCCAGCATTGACCATATCCGTTGGTGCGGTGATGTTATCGGTAAAATTAACAATGCTACGTCTTACCGGTGTTGGCGTGACAGTAACGTAGCCAACAGCTGCTGGGCGAAGAATATAAGCGTCAAGCACGTCCATATTAAAATCATACATAGGACGGTTAAACGACTGTAATGGGTCTCGCTCATCCGCTTTTTCTTCAGGTATTTGTGCGCATCCTGCAAGCACTACAAAAAAGATAAAAAATATACTGTGCCTAAACATCGGCTATCCTTAAGGTATTAACTCATTAATTAGCAAAGAATATTCTTTTACGTTTGCACGCTCTAAAACATCCGACTTGCCTTCCAACTCGCCGCTAGAAGTTACCACAGTTGCATCTTTTGATAAACGCGCAGTTAAAATAATTTTATCGACACTTGATAGGTTCAAGCCTTCTACCATGGCATTGCTATCACTCAACGTCACGGTTAGCGGAAAGCTATATTCGGTCATTTTTACCACAGCTAATGGCATTTGTGGACCACTGGCTGCTTTTGCAAAAACAAATAACGTGCCGTTTTGTGGCTGCGAATCTGCAAGTGCAGAGTCTAAATCAACCGTGATGCTAATTTCACTGTTTGAAGCTTCTGCGAGTTTTGTATTTGTAACTTGCTGCTCATTATTTAAATGGGCATCAATTTCAGCAATTCGCTCTGCAATCATGCTATAACGCGGGTCGTTTTGCTGCATACTTGCAAGCAGTACTTCAAACGCAGTTTTTGCTTGCAGCCAATCTTTACGCTCATAAGCAATTAGGGCTAGCAATGAGATAGCATCAATATTGGTCGGCTCTGCTTTTAACACTCTCGATAACATAGTCGCCGCACGAGACATATTCGCATCACTGCCTTCCATTAGCAGGACTTGCGAGTAGCTGATCAGCACTTGCTTGTTATCTGGGTTCATTTTAAGAACCTTATCAAATGACTGCATTGCCATATCAAATTCATTTAATGACATCGCAACACGACCTAGCAGCATCCACGCCACTTCATCATCACCACTTTGATCAAGCTTAGTACGCAATGCTAAAGCAAATGCTTGCAGCTCATTCGGTGTTAATGGCTCACCATCTTGCATTACGGCACGTTCACCATACGACTTAAGGTTTGCCATCGCGTCATGCCAGCCTTTAATTTGCTGCTGACTCCCCGTGTAACCGTAAAAGATAGCCGTTAAAACAATTAAAAAGCCAGCGCCAGTAAGGGCAAAAATACGGTTGTTACCTTTACTATTTAGCGCTTTTTCCGGAGACAGCTCATTGAGTAAACGACGCTTTTGCTCGTTAACTGACTCATCAAACATTTGTGCATCAATACGCTGGTTATCTAAGTCAGCTTTAAGCTCGTCTAAACGTTGATGATAAATTCGGATTAACTCCGAGTTTGCATTGTGATCAAGGCGTTGAATACGTTCGCGTTTAAAAAACGGAACGACAACAAATAGCAATGCAACCAGTGTGAGTAAAACAAAAGAAGCCCACATTAATGCCATCTAGCTTTGCTCCTGACGTTGATTTTGTTCAATTAACTTTGCAAGCAGTGCCTCGTCTTGCTCTGTCCATGTTTGTTTTACAGATGCCTTACGTTGGCGTAAAACAATAAAGCCAAAGCCAAGTACCACAATTAATACTGGCAATACCCATAACACTAAGGTTGCTGGTGTTACTGGTGGATCGTAATGTACGAAGTAACCGTAACGGTCAATCATATAATCGATGACTTCATCTTTGCTTTTGCCATCTTTTACCAGCGTTAACACTTTGTCACGTAAGTCTTTGGCTACAACGGCGTCTGAGTCAGCAATGTTCTGGTTTTGACATTTAGGGCAACGCAGCTCTTTGGTAAGTTCACTAAAGCGAACAGCTTGCTCTTTATCATCAAATTGATACTTGTCTTGCTCTGCAAATGCGCTAAACGTGATAAGCAAACTTGCTAAAAAAATCACGAGTCTCATTACTGTAACTCCTGCATTAACGGTGCGAATTTGGCTCGCCACACACGCGGATTAATATCGCCGGTATGGTGCAGCAAAATAGTGCCTTGTTTATCGACTAAAAAGGTCTCTGGTGCGCCAGACACACCTAAATCAAGGGCTAATGTGCGTTTTAAATCTAAGATATTAAATTGATATGGGTCGCCAGCACGATTAAGCATGCTAGTGACATCTTCGCGTAGTGCGTTAATATCAAACTGGCCATCAAAGTCAGGGTCGTAGCCTTGCTCGTAGTATAAGCCAACAATCTTAACGCCCTGCTCTCTAAGCTCGGTTAAATAGCCTAACTCAGCTAAACAGGTCGGGCACCATGTGCCCCACACATTAAGTAAGTAAACTTCACCTTTTAAATCTGCATCAGTCCAACGCTTTGACTCATCCATCAAATCTGGCAGGTTAAAAGCTGGCATAGCCTGCCCAATACGCCCTGTTTGCAGCTCACGCGGGTTAGCAAACAAACCTTGATATAAAAATACACACAGTAAAACGAAAACCAGTAAAGGTGCTAGTGCGAGTAGTTTACGGTTCATGCTGAAGCCTCCTGCTTAGTCGATTTTTGGCGATAACGTTTATCACCAAGTACTAAAAAGCCTGCCAGTGAAATCAAGATACCACCGAGCCACATCCAACGAACATAAGGCTTATGGTAAATACGTAACGACCACGCACCTTGGCTTAATTGCTCACCTAGCGCTAGATACAAGTCACGCGTAAAGCCTGCATCAACAGCCGCTTCAGTCATAAACTGCATACCAATGTCATAACGGCGTTTTTCAGCATGTAAAACGGTTACTTGTTTATCGTTTTTCAGCACAGTGACAACACCAGCATGGCCGCTATAGTTTGCGCCGCGGATAGACTTAACACCATCAAAACGATACTGGTATTCATTTAATGCCACAGTGTCACCCGGCTTCATTGAAACATCTCGCTCTACTGAATAAGCAGAGGTGAGCGTTACACCTGCAATCACGAACGCTAAACCAACGTGGCCTAAAACCATCGCCCAATAGCTTAGCCCTAAACGTTTAAAGCCTTCGCCTAAGGTTTTGTGAATAGTTACTTTTGCCGCTAAATCAACCAGTGTAGTAACAACAATCCATACCGCTAGCGCAGTTGCAATAAAGGTAATTGGCGCAATTACATCGTAACTTGAATATAACCACGCTGCCGTTGCAACGATACTAACTACAGCCGATAACGCAAACTTGTTTTGCAGCATCGACCACTTGTTTTGTTTCCAACGTAACAGCGGACCCATACCCATTAAAATGGCAAACGGTACCAGTAAAATAGCAAACATCTTATTGAAGAACGGCTCACCAATCGAAATGCTGCCTAAGCCAAGTTCTTTGTGGATCATTGGCAGTAATGTACCTAGCAATACAATCAGCGTTGCCACAACTAAGAAAATATTATTTAGCCAAAGCGCAACTTCACGTGAGGCAAACTTATAACGGCCTTCACTTTTCACCTGCGAAACACGCAGTGCATAAAGCGATAAACCACCACCAACTACAATGGCTAAGAAAGCTAAAATAAACATACCGCGGTTAGGATCTGAGGCAAAAGCATGCACAGATACAATGATACCCGAGCGAACAATAAAGGTACCCAGTAAGCTTAACGAGAATGCTGCAATAGCCAGTAATACGGTCCACGACTTAAATACACCACGCTTTTCGGTGGTTGATAATGAGTGCAGCAATGCGGTTGCCACAAGCCATGGCATTAATGATGCGTTTTCAACTGGATCCCAGAACCACCAGCCACCCCAGCCAAGTTCTGAATATGCCCACCAACTACCAATGGTAATACCGAGTGTTAAAAAGCCCCATGCTGTCATAGTCCAAGGACGAGACCACTTAGCCCAAGTATTATCAAGCTTACCTGTAAGTAACGCTGCAATAGCAAATGAGAACGACACAGATAAACCCACATAGCCCATATAGAGCAATGGCGGGTGAATAATCATACCTGGGTCTTGCAATAACGGATTTAAATCGCGACCTTCAACTGGGAAATACGGTAATAGGCGCTCAAATGGGCTCGACATTAATAAGGTGTACAGCATAAAGCCAACACCTAAAAAGCCTAATACACCCAGTACACGAGCACGTAATACCCAAGGTAATGATTGCGAACGCATAGCGACAACTGCTGTCCAACCCGCTTGCATTACTAACCAGAGTAAAATTGCCCCTTCATGACCACCCCATGTCGAGGTTATTTTGTAGTACCAAGGTAAGGTGCTACTTGAGTGATAAGCAACATACGAAACAGTAAAGTCGTCGGTTAAACTGGCATAAACAAGTGCAGCAAAAGACAAAAGTACAAATACGAATTGTCCAATTGCCAGTGATGGGGCTGCACGCATTAAACGTAAATTGCCGGTATGCGCGCCCCACAAAGGAAAAATACACAATAGAACACTGAGCACCATGGCCAGTGTTAAAGAAAAATAACCGAGTTCTGGGATCATATTAATTGCCGTTATCTAAGTTATACGTCGGTTTTTCGTGTTTGATACCCTTCACAGCTTCAGCAACTTCTGCAGGCATGTATTCTTCATCATGCTTTGCAAGTACTTCAAAGGCATCAATTTCATTGGCTTTAACTAACACACCCTGCGCAACAATCCCTTGGCCTTCACGGAATAAATCCGGCAAAATCCCTTGATAATTAATTGTCACCATAGGGCCTTTATCAATCAGTTTAAAGCTTACCTTTAAGCTTGATTCGTCACGAACAACTGAACCAGGTACAACCATGCCACCAATACGTAACTTTTGGCCAATATGCGGTTTTTCTTTGTTTGGTCCTTTACCCTCAACAAGTTCACTTGGGGTATAGAATAAATTAATGTTTTCTTGCAGTGCGTACAGCACTAAACCAATCGTTGCACCCACACCAAAAATAATGGCTACAACTGCTAATAAACGTTTTTTACGTCTTGGATTCATTGCCCTGCCTCTTGCTTCGCTTTCTTAATGCGCTCTTCACGTTGTGCTTGCTGCTTTACTGAAGAGAAAATACGTTTTGTATCGTTTAACGAACTAAATAAAATACCGAGTAAAATTAATGCACAGCTACCAAAAGACAACCATACATAAAAGCCATAGCCACCCATGGCAATAAAATCTGCAAAAGAATCAAACTGCATGATTAACCTCGCCTAACCATATCACGCACCCAAGGGCGGTGCTTTTCACGTTGGAGAATTTCGTTTTTAAGGCGGATTAACGTCACCACACCAACAAAACCTGCAAACGCAACAATGTTAACCATTAATGGCCAAAACATGCTTGGATCAATGGCTTTAGTATCAAACTTTGTAATGGTTGCACCTTGATGCAAGGTATTCCACCACTCCACCGAGAAGTGAATAATCGGTAAGTTGATAACACCAACAATGGCTAAGATACAAGCAGCACGCCCCGCTGCTTTTTTATCTTCAAAAGCATGATAAAGCGATAACACACCAAGGTATAAAAATAACAGAATTAACTCAGAGGTAAGACGTGCATCCCACACCCACCATGCACCCCACATAGGTTTACCCCATGCTGCACCGGTAATTAATGCTATCGCTGTCACACATGCCCCGACAGGTGCAATTGCAATCACTGCAAGTTCTGCATTACGTAATTGCCATACTAGTGCGATCACTGCTGCAATCGCCATAGAAGAGTAAGCGCCCATAGATAAAATAGCTGAAGGCACATGGATAAAAATAATTCGGTAGCTGTCTTTTTGTTGGTAATCGGCTGGGGCATAAGCAAGCCCCCAGACCCATCCAACAATCATACAAACCACCGTAACGACGGCGAAATAAGGCAGTAAGGTGTTACACAATTGGTAAGCACGATCTGCTTTTGCGTAGGGATGTAACCACTTCCACATATTAACTTACACTCACTTTCAATGCTGACGATATGGCAATTGGCGCCGCTATAATCGCTACGATTAGCATGGCACCAAGGATTGCAAGCTGTCCGCTATAGGCAAGCTCCATAGAGCTGGTATCAATAGCCGAGGTTGCAAAAATTAGTACAGGGATATACAAAGGCAAAACAAGCAAACTCATTAAAATGCCGCCTTTTTGTAGCCCCACAGTGAGTCCAGCGCCAATTGCGCCAATGAAGCTAAGCAATGGCGTACCTAACAATAAGGTCAGAACGGTTGCTAAAAGCGCTGAACTTTCTAAATTCAATAACAAAGCAAATACCGGAGTCATTAACACTAAAGGCAACCCCGTGATCACCCAATGCGCTGCCACTTTTGCAAGGACAGTTAACGGTAATGGGTATGATGAAGCAATTAATTGCTCTAGTGTTCCGTCGTGATAATCATCACGAAATAGCTTATCTAGGCCTAACATGGTCGACAGTAACGCAGCGACCCAAATAATGCCCGGAGCCATACGAGCAAGTAGACCGGGTTCAGGGCCAATTGCTAACGGAAAAAGTGTAATAACAATAAGAAAAAACAAGATAGGGTTAACGATTTCAGCACGCTGACGAAACGCTAATTTAAGATCTTTAGAAAAAACCGCAGAGAATAATTGCCAATACGAATGCTGTTTTACCATCAGTGGCGATACTCCAAAGTCACTGTTTGTAAGTCACTAAAATGTGTCGTTAAATCTTGGTGGGTAGTTAAAAGAATCGCGCCGCCAGCATTTAGGTGCTCAACAAAGCGTTCTTGTAAAAATGCCACACCGCTTTTATCAAGGGCTGTAAATGGCTCATCAAGGATCCATAGTTTGGCGCTGTTTAACCACAGTCTTACTAGAGCGACACGGCGCTGTTGCCCTGCTGACAACATACGAACAGGCACATCCTCAAGACCCACCAAGCCTATTTTTGCTAAGATCGGATACAAGTCTTGTTTGCTATCGTAGCCATTAATTTTTAGCCAAAATGCGACATTCTCAAGGGCAGTAAGTTGTGTATTTACCCCTGTTTTATGGCCGATGAATAATAACTCTTGTGCATATTCATCATAGTATTTTGTAATCGAGCGTTCTTGGAACAAAACATCGCCTTCATCCGCCATAGCGAAACCCGCGATAATACGCAATAATGATGTTTTACCAGCCCCATTCGGACCAGCTAACTGCATAATTTGTCCCGATTTCAAGCTGAAATTAAGATCCGCAAACAAACAACGATCTTGCTTGATGCAGGTGACGGCCTTAATGTGTAACAAGATGACGATTCTCTATACCCAAAATTAGGCGTTAGTCTACCATAATGATAGGGTAATACGAATATTGCTTTAAAACGATTAACTTATATTTGATCTAAAATAATGAATAAACAAAGCCAGTTGACTCTCAGCACTCAGCTTAATCTAGACCCAAAAGCAATCAGCAGTGCATCACAGCAATCACCTAATGATGCATTGAAAATGCTGGCTGAGCAGAGCCTAACTGCCCGTAATATCGTGATTGGTAAGCACAGTGTGCAAATGGACGTGCTAATCAATAACTCATGGCAAACATTACGCTTATCAACAGAGCAAGAAAACCTTAAAACTGAGCGCTTTTTAGCGGCCAATATTCAATTAAGTAGTGATGGTAAACAGCTGACTATCACACCAGCACCGCTGACGATTACACTTGGCAAAAGCCAGCAATTACAAGCACTACTGAACTTGCTAACGCAAGGGAGTGCAAATACAAATATGCCGCACCCGGCTCAGATTGCGCCAAGTAAACCTTTACTACAACTACCGGCATTAAAAGCTGAGTTTGCTCTTAACAATAGCCTGGTTGCTCTTTTAAAAGCTGAAGCACCACTTAAAGCCATTTTGCTGCCTGCTACCAACCAACAAAATAGCTTTAATTTAAACATTATTAATCGCTTTGGGGATTCTCTCCATCAGCAAAGTGTTAGCCAACAAAAAGTAGCTGAGTTGGTGGCTAAGCTAACCCCTGAAATGAATTTAAAATTAGCTGGGCAACAAGTACAGTTAAGCGTTGCAAACAAGCAAAGTAATGAATTAACTTTACCGCTACCGGCAATATCGCCAAAACAAGCTAAGCAAATTCAAGCGCAGTGGCAATTTCATCCTCATGCATTAAAACTAATACCCCAGCAAGTTAAAAATACTGTTGAACTTATAAATAAAGCACCTGTGCAACAAATACTGTTAAAGAACTCTCTGTCAGAGACATTCAATCAAGCATTAAAAAGCCAAGCTGTTGAACCCAAGAGTACGTTGATAGCGCCATCGAGCAGCTCAAATTCCCCCATTAGCTCTTGGCTAAAAGACAGTTTTGCTGATTTAAAAACGCGTATTAGTGATGCAGTGCGCTATTTTGAAAAGCTCCCCGCTACCACCAAAGCGGCTGTTAACCAGTCAACGCATCAGCTGATTGAAAGCAAAAATACAATTAGCCAACTGGGCTTTAATGCTAATAAAATCAATATAGTAAAGTTTGCCGCTATTCAACAAAGCGCGCCACAACATGCCGTCCCCCAAGTATCGCAAAAAACCAGTGGACCAGTTTCAGCAAATACGCCATTACCTGCGACTAAACAGACAGAGCCATTAACCGAAAGTCAGTCTACAAGGCAAGTTAGCTTACCCGTGAGTTATAACAAGGCTCCACCTTTAATACAGTTACTGCAACGGATAAAAGTCAGCTTAGAGCCGCTTGTTAGCGTGCAGCGCCCTGCCACTCAAATAGCAATCAATAGTAAAGCGCAAACTCCTGCTTTGAATAAAGATACGGCTTTACAACAAGCACCTGTAGACAACAAAGCAGTTAGCGGCGCTGTTACTGCCATGAAATCTGACAAACCAGCCTCAGAGCAGCTCGCCCAAGCTAAAAGTAACCTTGCTAATTCAGTAGTTAAAAACCCGAGTGAGCAGGTTACACAAACTAAACAAGCGACATTAAGCACAGACCCAAATTCTTCTGCGCTAAATGTAAAGCCTGATTTAAAAGGAGCACCTGCCCCTTTGCAACAACAGGCTGTAAAAACAGTGGTTAAAAACCTTGTAGCGGCAAAGCCTAACGAGCAAGTAAAACAAAATAATCTAGCGACTCGAACACCTGCTGAGCAAACAGCAGGATTACAAAAAGTTGCCCAGCAGCAAACTCAATTACACATCCCCTTTTTAGCAACAAAAGAGCCTAACTTAGCTCAACCCTTATTGCCGATAAGACCGATTGAGGCTGCACTGATTGCGAAGCTATTACCGCTTCCTGAAAGCAAACCTTTAGCAAGCACACCTATACCAGTGCAATTAACAGAAAAACTTGTAGCTCTGAGTGAGCAAAACACATCGTCTTCGGTAGATTTGAATCGACTCGTAAATCAAGCATTTAATCGCATGATCTCGAGTCAAAACATGCACCCTACTACGATTGAACGAGAGCTTTTAAGTATCCTCAGGCCAACAGCATTACCCAGCCAGACTCAGCAAGCGAGCTTTAGCCAAGGGTTAGAACAATTAGCTGTGGCTTCACTTGCCGCGCCAATTATTAATCAAGCACCAACCAACCTTAGTTTTAATAATCAAACAGGTCTTGATGCCTTACTGCAAGTGTTAGTGCCCAACTTTAAAGCCGTTAACGGTAATAAATTACTCGAGCAGCTACAGCAGCCTGCGATGCAAGCCATGGCGGCTGAAGCTTCACAACTAAAAAACACTTTGGCTCAGGTGCAAACAACACCTATCAATCAGCAACAAGATAACAGTGCTTTAGCGCAATTTTTCTTGCCGATGAAATTACCTCCTGAAACAGGGCAAACAGAAATCAGCTTAGGACAGTATAAAAAGCCAAGTAAAAATAAACTCGAAGCGAAAAATGTCTGGTTTGTGCGCTTGAACTTTGATTATGCACAGCTTGGCAAGTTACAAATTACCGCAGAGGTTATGGATAAAGCAGTTGATTGCCAGTTGCTCGCTTCTTCACAAGAAGTGACAGCGCTTGCTCATCCGCATTTAGAAACACTGCGTCATAAATTAGCAGGCCATGGCTTAAATGTAGGTGAGTTAAACTTGCAACAAGGAACGTCAAGCCACCAAGCTTTTTATAAATCCCATGCGATTATTAACATTAAGGTATAATTCTTATGAGTGAACAAGCGGTGCATAAATCAGCAATTGGCTTACTCTACGAAGCTGGTAGCTCGCCACGAGTAACCAGTAAAGGCTTTGGTGAATTGGCTGAAGAAATCGTCAAACTTGCTGAGCAAAAAGGTATTTTGATACACCAAGATGCTGATTTAGCACAAACCTTATCACATCTTGAGTTAGGTGAAGAAATCCCGAAAGAGCTCTATTATGTCATTGCCGAGTTAATTGCTTTTTCGTACGTATTGCGTGGTAAATTTCCACCAGGTTGGCAAGACTTTCAAGGTAAGCTCAACATTCAAGCCTAGTGCTCAAATGTACTCAAATAAAAAAGCGCCTTATTGGGCGCCTTTTTGTTTATGAAGTGACATGAGTAGCTCAGCTTCGGCTCTGGGTAATTCGCATTCACGAATTATTTCTTCTAAATCAGCGCCTAGCTCAACCATTTTAACCGCTCGCGAATAAATTTTCGCATTCGGATCATCATATTTTTGTGCATCTTGTAGCTGTTCAAGCTCTTTACTTTTTTCTTCAACAGCAACAACGCGTTTGCCAATACTCAGCATGCCGGCTCGCATCTCAGCCACTTCGCTACGTAAAATACTCAATTGCTGTTGAGCTTCTTGTAACTGTTTTTGCTTGGCTTGAATCGCCGCCGATTGCTTATTGTTATTGACAAAAATAAGCCCCAAACACACTAATACAAGTAAGATTGAGGCACCAAACAAAGAGTATAACAGCATATAATTCCCAAACGCTTATAGTGCGCTTAGCTCGTCCCACTCATCGTCATTTAATAATTTATTAAGATCAACCAAGATCAGTAACTCACCATCACGGTTAGATACACCTTGGATAAACTTAGCACTTTCTTCTGTGCCAATATTTGGCGCACTGTCAATTTCAGAGCTACGTAGGTAAACCACTTCTGCGACACTGTCGACTAAAATACCAATCACTTGCTTTTCAGCTTCAATGATAACGATACGAGAGTTATCAGTGACCTCAGCACCCATTAAGCCAAAACGTGCACGAGTGTCGATAACAGTAACAACATTACCACGTAGGTTAATAATACCTAATACATAAGAAGGCGCACCTGGTACAGGAGCAATTTCGGTATAGCGAAGTACTTCTTGTACTTGCATTACGTTAATGCCGTACGTTTCTTCTTCAAGTTTAAAGGTTACCCACTGTAACACTTCATCGTTGCTATCAGCGTTTTTATTTGCTGACAGTAGTCTTTCTTCACTCATGCTATTACTCCGTAAAAATAGTTACTGCTCACGGCTGTCTAAGCCCTGCTCTAGCAATTGATTTAAATTTTCAACGTCAATCAAGGCGCACATTTTCTCTTTGATGACACCTGCAAGCCAAGGCCGCTTACCTGATTTTGCTCGCCATTTTACATCTTCTTTACGAAGCGTAATATTATTTACGAGCTTTTCAGCCAATAATCCCCATTGGCTATCACCTAAGGTGATTAAATACTGATAATCTAATGATTGTTCTAATTTTTCATCATACTTTTCTGGCATAACCCAACTTGCAGTATCAACAACATTTAGTTTTTCTTCACGGTTTAGCATTACACCTTTAAACCATTTAGGTTTACCAAATAATTGGTTAACCTCTGCCAGCTGATGAATTCCCCCTAATGCTTTTAACGGTACAGCAAGCGTTAACCCTGCAACCTCAAAGAATAATGCCTGAAATTCACCATCAAAATAGTCTTCTTGACGATCAGACGAGGTTTTTGCAACCAGTTCAGCTTTAGGTTCTGCGACTATATCTTTGATATTAGCTTGGTTCTCGGTTTTCTCAAGCTCTTTAGTCGGTTCAGGGGGTGGTAAAACAGGTTCTGGAGTAGGCTGAACGTCTGTCAGCTTTTCTTCTGTCTTAGTTTCAGGCTCTTTAACCTGCTCCAGCAGCTTTGCGACTGGCTCAAGATTTTGGTCTGTAGGCTCATCTTCACACAACAAAGCGCCCAAATATTGGGTCATCACTTTTTCATTGGCAAATAAATGCTTACTCATCTTTAACCTTGTGCAACTAAGTAATCAAGCAGTGCACGATAGGCAAAAACGCCACGCGAACGCGGGCAAAATTGAATCGGCACTTGCTGTGCTAAACTAGCATCTCTAAACTTTGTATCGACAGGCACCACGCCTGACCATACTTTATCTTTGTAATTATCCTGCAGAGTCTTGTAAGCTTCAAGTGATGCTTTAGTACGTTTATCGTACATTGTAGGAATAATTGTATATTGGTACTGTTTTGCTTGCGATGTTTGCATCAACTCCATCGTACGCATCATACGATCAAGCCCTTTTAAGGCCAAAAATTCTGTTTGTACTGGCACTAAAATTCGCTCACTGGCAGCAAGTGCATTAACCATCAAAACCCCTAAAACAGGCGGGCAATCAATAATCGCATAATCATAATGGTCGCTAATTTTGGCCAGTGCTTTTTTAAGTATTAAGCCCATGCCATTTTTATTGCCCATGCTTCTATCAAGCGTCGCGATTGCCATAGTCGCAGGTAAGATATCAAGGTTTTCAAGTGTTGATGGACATAGAGCCTGTAAAATTTCTTCACTGGCCATGTTATTGCCGCGCGCAAAGATATCATACACGCTAACTTCTAAGTCTTCTGAGTCGATACCAAAATAATAAGTCAATGATGCATGCGGATCGGTGTCAATAAGTAACACGCGTTTTCCTTGTAAAGCGAGAATACCAGCAAGGCTAACGGCTGTTGTTGTTTTCCCTACTCCACCTTTTTGATTCGCTACGGTCCAAACTTTCACATCACACCTTATTATTGTTCATTGCGCGTAGTAATCCTAATGCCACCATGTGGTAATTGAATCACTTTAATGCTGTTATCATCGCTTGGCAACTCAATTTCTGTCGTCTGTTGGGGTTGGTTTTGTGACTCTTGTTCAGTATTTTCTGGCTCTTTTGGCGGTAAGCCATATTTAGACAATGCAACAACCACTTTGCGGTTTTCTGCGCGGCCTTGCTCAGTGTCATTACTTGCGAAGGGCGAATACTGCCCGTAGCCTTCAATAGCCATACGTGCAGGGTTAATGCCTAAACTCTCAAGCTCAACCAGTACGGATGTAGCCCGCGCTACAGATAGCTCCCAGTTTGAGCGAAACATCTCATTACGAATACCTTCGTTATCGGTATAACCACGCACGCGAATGTAGTTATCAACCGGTGCGATAATATCTTTCACTAAACCAACAACTTGCTTGGCACGCTGCTGTGCAACAGCACTGCCCGATGAAAACAGCATACCTGAACTTAATTCGATAATAAGCCAATCTTGGTGAAGCTCTAAACTCGCTTCACCATCACGAATTTCATCAATAAGCGCAGACTGCAATTTAGTAAGTAAGCTGTCGAGTGGCTTGCCGAGATGTTTTTTCTCAATATTGCTGGTTTCGCTTTGCCCATCGAGTAATTCAGGGCCTTGCTCATCTTTACGGATGCTCTCACCGTATAGAATGTCGTTCTCAGGGCTGACTCTGTCAGTTAATATGCCTGTGCCGTTAACCCCAGTGCCAACCTGTTGTTGCTGACGAGCTGATTTTTCGAACACCTGCTCCAGTGAGTCTGAGAGAATTTGAAAATCTTCATTTTTACTAATTGCGATAGCATACATGACCACAAAAAAAGCAAACATGATGGTCATGTAATCGGCATAAGAGACAAGCCAGCGTTCAGTATGTTGGTTTTTTGACGTGTTATGACGCAGACGACGGCGCATCATAATAAATTACTCGTCAACTAAGCTTGGGCGCTCTACACGGTACGCCTCAAGTTTTAGTTCGATATTAAGTGGGCTTTCACCTTGCGAAATAGCAATAATACCTTCAGCAAGTAGTTCATGATAAAGCATTTTTTGCTCAACTTGCTGCTTAAGTTTATTCGCCATAGGCAAGAATAATAAGTTAGCTAAACCAACACCATAAATAGTAGCGATAAACGCAGTAGCGACACCGGCACCCAGTTTTTCAGGATCGGTGATAAATTGCATGGCCTGAATCAAACCGAGTACCGCACCTAGAATACCAATTGTAGGGCTATAACCACCCATTGCTTCGTAAACCCGGCTTACCTCGAGTAAGCGCTCGCGTTCAAGCATTAAATCAATTTCAAGGGTATCTCTGAGCTTTTGCTCATCAATCCCGTCAACAAGTAGACTCAACCCCTTTGCCGCATAAGGATCTGAATGCGACAGCGCTTCAGACTCAAGGGCTAAGTAACCTTCTTGGCGTGCTTTGTGTGACCAACGCTTAACTTGTTCGATGGCTGCATCAATATCGTGATATGGCGGAAAAAACACCCAATGACTGATCTTTAGTGTTTTAGTAAAAACACTTGCAGGGGTTTGAAGCATCACAGCCCCAAGCGTACCACCGAGTACGATGATAAGCGCAGGACCATTAAATAGTGCAGAAACAACACCGCCCTCTAATGCATAACCAAAGGCGATTGCACTTATCGCGACAATTAAGCCAAGAAAAGATAGCTTATCCACAACCAGTCTCACGTGTTAGGCGAGCTGCAACATCGGTTAGTGCTAAGCTCTCGCTCGCCAGCCCCGCATTTGCAACAGCTTGTGGCATACCATACACCACACTGGTTTTTTCATCTTGCGCCCAAATAGTAGCACCGACTTGCTTAAGCATACGCGCACCATCACGGCCATCAGCGCCCATGCCCGTTAATACGACAGCTAGCACATCACCACCAAAGGTTTTTGCAGCACTAGCAAAAGTCACATCAACACTCGGTTTATAAGTAATACGCGGACTGTCGTCTTCAAACACACGTAGTGTGCGAGAGCCGCCTCGTCCTTCTATTAGCATTTGTTGACCACCAGGTGCTAAATAAGCGGTACCAGGCATTAAGCGGTCACCATTTTGCGCTTCTTTCACATTGATTCTGCATAATCCATTGAGGCGGGCTGCAAAAGCAGGTGTAAACGCAGCTGGCATATGCTGAATAAGCAAAATTGGATGCGGAAAGTTAGCTGGCAGCTGAGTTAAAATTGTTTGTAGCGCTACAGGTCCACCGGTTGATGTACCAATAGCAACCAACTGATATTGCTTGCCTGAAGCGCGAATGTTACTTGTACTCGATGACGAGGCTGCAGGCGAGCTAGCAGGAGCTGGACGGCTAAAGCTGCGATCAGGCTGAACAATCCCGCTGCGAGCACTTGTACTGCTACTGCTCCGTGGTACAGGTGCCGGAGTTGGTCGCGAAATAGGTGCTGGGCGCGCAAAACGAGAAAGGCGACGGCGACCAATCTCTTTTACTTTATTTTGTAAAAGCGCGATTGCATCTTCATTGTTGCGCGCAATATCTTCGAATTTTTTCGGTAAAAAATCTAAGGCACCAGCATCAAGTGCATCTAGGGTTGCTGTTGCACCATCACGGGTGAGTGATGAGAACATTAGAATAGGAGTCGGTGTTGCTGCCATTATTTCTTTCACGGCACTAATGCCATCAAGAACCGGCATTTCAACATCCATAGTAATTACATCAGGTTTTAATTCACGGGCTTTATCGACCGCTTCACGACCGTTTACGGCAAAACCAATCACTTGAATATTGCTGTCTTGCTCTAAAATTTCGCTTACACGGCGGCGAAAAAAGCTTGAATCATCAACAACTAATACTTTGACTGCCATTGGCACTCTCTTGTTTTATATCATTCAAAGTGCAGCTAAATGCTGCACTTTATTATTTATTATTAGCCAACGTAGTGTTTAAGCATGCTAGGTACGTCGAGGATCAATGCAATGCCACCATCAGAAGTAATTGTCGCACCTGCCATACCTGGTGTACCTTGCAATAAGGCATCCAAAGGTTTAATAACAACTTCCTCTTGACCAATTAACGAGTCAACTACAAAGCCCACTTGCTTAGTACCTATTTGTACAATCACCACGTGACCTTCGGCTTTACGCTCTTGGCGGTTGGCGCCTTTTACTAACCAATGTTGTAAATAGAAAAGCGGGATCGCTTTTTCACGTACAATAATTGTCAGTTGGCCATCAACTACGTTAGTTTTAGTTAAATCAAGGTGGAAAATTTCGCTAACACCAGCAAGTGGTAATGCAAAAGTTTGCTCACCCACAACAACCATTAAGGTCGGTAAGATAGCAAGTGTTAATGGCACCTTGATTTCAAGTACAGTACCTACACCCAGCTCAGACTGAATATTAACCGAGCCATTTAACTGAGTGATTTTAGTTTTAACAACATCCATGCCCACACCACGTCCTGAGATGTCAGAGATCTCTTCTTTGGTTGAGAAACCTGGTGCAAAGATTAAGTTGTACGCTTCGGTATCCGACAAGCGACTTGCTTGGTCGTGATCGATCACCCCTTTGCTAATTGCGATTTTTTTCAGTTTCTCAGCATCCATACCTGCACCATCATCACGAATGGTTAGTAGGATGTGATCACCTTCTTGTGATGCCGAAAGCGTTACGGTACCTGTACGCGGTTTACCTGCGGCTTCACGCACATCTGGCATTTCAATACCATGGTCAACAGAGTTACGCACTAAGTGCACCAATGGATCAGCAAGTGCTTCAACAAGGTTTTTATCTAAATCGGTTTCTTCACCAACTAGCTGCAGGTTAATATCTTTTTTCAAGCTACGGGCTAAGTCACGAACAACCCGCGGGAAACGGCCAAATACTTTCTTAATTGGCTGCATGCGGGTTTTCATAACCGCGCCTTGCAAGTCTGCGGTTACCACATCTAGGTTAGAGATGGCTTTGCCCATTGACTCGCTATTGCTGTTATTAGCAAGGCTCACTAAGCGGTTTCGGACCAATACCAGCTCACCCACCATGTTCATGATTTCATCGAGACGTTTAGTATCAACACGTACCGTTGTTTCTGCCTGTGGTGGTGGCGCTTTTTTCGGTGCAGCAGAGGCTGCAGGCGATTTTTCTGGTGCTTTTGCAGGAGCTGGAGCAGGTTTAGGCGCTGCGGCAGCAGGTTTAGGCGCAGGTGCCGGTTTTGATGCTGCAGGCTGTGCTGGTTTTGCAGGTTCTGCTTTTGGTGGTTCAGGCGCTTTTTCTGGCGCAGCCGTTTCTAAAGACTGAGGAGCAGTACCTTTACCGTGTAATTCATCAAGCAGCGCTTCAAACTCGTCATCGCTAATTTCATCGTCTGAGTCATTGGTTGAAGTATCTGCTGCAGGTGCTTGAGGAGCCGGCTGTGCTGGTTTTGCTGCTTCAGGCTGAGCAGAAGTATCTTGTTTTACTTCACCGAAGTTACCAACGCCATGCAGTTCGTCTAATAAGCTGTCAAATTCATCATCGGTAATATCGTCACTATCACTGCTAATTGCTTCAGGAGCAGTCGCTGCTGGACCTTGCCCTTTGCCATGCAGTTCATCTAGTAAGCTTTCAAATTCGTCTTCGGTGATTTCGTCAATATTTTGAGGCTCAGCGCTGCTATCTGCAAGACCGCCGCCATCAAATAACATATCAAACGCAAACGGGTCATCTTCATCGATATTGTCTGTTGCTGTATCTGCTGTGACTTCAGGCGTATCAACAGCAGGCTCTTCAACTGCGGGTTCTTCAGGTGCAACTGCAACATCCTCTGCTACAGATAAGTCTTCACCTGCAAGCTCTTCTGCGGTTGGTGGCTGACTTAATTTATGAAGGACTTCTAATAGGGCTGGATCTGCAGGCTCTGGCTGTTCGCGATTTTGAATCGTAGCGAACATTTCGTTGATAGTATCGAGAGCCTGTAAAATTACGTCCATTAGTTCTGGTGTTACACTGCGTACACCTTGACGTAATAAATCGAAAACATTCTCTGCACCATGACACGCATCTACAAGCTCAGTCATACTTAAGAAGCCTGCACCACCTTTAACAGTATGGAAGCCTCTAAAAATGGCGTTTAATAGATCTTTGTCTTCTGGGTTGTTTTCAAGCTCGACTAATTGCTCTGACAAAAGCTCTAAGATTTCTCCTGCTTCAACAAGGAAATCCTGTAATATATCTTCATCGACTTCAAAGCTCATGCAGCTACTCTCCTCTTAGAAGCCCAGACTTGATAATAGATCATCGACTTCATCTTGTCCTGAGACAACATCATCGCGAGACTCTTTATCAATAATTGGCCCTTCAGGACCTGCTAGTGTGTCACTTGTTGCAGGTGCTTTTTCTATGGCCTGTTTTTCTTGTTGTTGATGACCATCTTCTTGACTGCCAAACACAGTTAAGAGATTAATTAAACTGTCTTCTACCTCTCGCACCAACTCAATAACACGGCGAATAACTTGTCCGGTTAAATCCTGATAATCCTGCGCCATCAGCACATTAGTCATCAAACCTTGGAGCTCATCGGTTTTGGTATGCGAGTTATTCATGAACTTATCTAAGCTATGACATAACGATTTAAATTCACCGAGTTCAATTTCTCGGTTCATTAAACGATCCCACGTAGGTTTGATTGCGGCAATTTCATCAGCAAGTTGTTGCGCTATTGGTAAACTTGCTTCAACCGCATCCATGGTTTTATTGGCGGCGCTTTCTGTCATTTCCATAACATAATTTAAGCGCTGCTTAGCGTCTGGGATCGCGTCGGTAGTTAAATCAGTGAGACGAGTATCTAGGTCAAAGTTTTTTAACGCTTCATGAAGCTGACGCGTCAATTTGCCGACTTCAGCAAACAACTCTGATTGTTCTTTTGATGCAGCGTCAAGAATGAGCTTATCTGCTTTTTCTTGTTCACCATTTTCAAGATACTCAACAAGTTGACGAGCTTGCTCTAAACTTATTTGAGGCGCAGCAAGTGCTGACATAAGCCTCTCCCCTTAGATTAACCTAAACGTTCAAACACTTTTTCCAATTTGGTTTTAAGTGTCGCAGCAGTGAATGGTTTAACGATATAGCCATTAACACCTGCTTGAGCAGCAGCAACAATTTGTTCTTTTTTCGCTTCAGCTGTCACCATTAATACAGGAATATGCTTAAGGCTATCATCAGCACGAATTGCACGTAACAAATCAATACCTTGCATACCAGGCATGTTCCAATCTGTTACAACAAAATCAAATTCTTGATTTTGTAGCATTGGCAATGCTGTTGAACCGTCGTCAGCTTCCTGCACATTGGTAAAACCTAAATCCCTTAATAGATTTTTAATGATACGTCTCATTGTAGAAAAATCATCAACAACAAGAATTTTCATGTTTTTATCCAAAACATCCTCCGGTGAGGTTTGAACCTTTATTTACTTACTACTAATTAATCCAGTCATTGATTTTTGCTTTGAGCTTAATCATCGCCTGACCATGTATTTGACTCACACGCGACTCGCTAACATCGAGTATGTGTCCTATTTCTTTTAAGTTCATTTCGTCGTTGTAGTACAAAGACAAAACGAGAGCATCTCTTTCTGGTAACGATTGGATAGCCGTTAATAGAGACTGGTTAAACCGCTCATTTTTAACGTTATTAAACGGTTTGTCTAGTCCTAAATCCTGACCTACTGGTGTGATGACGTCTTCATCTACACCTAAATCTTCAATACCTAATACTTTACTCGAATTTACATCATGTAGAATATGATGGTACTCATCTAGCGTAATATCAAGTTTTTCAGCGACTTCAGTATCTTTGGGCTCACGATTTAAAGTGCTTTCTAATTCGGAAATGGTTTCAGCCACAAGGCGGGCATTTCGGTGAACTGAGCGTGGCGCCCAGTCACCTCTACGAATTTCGTCTAACATCGCACCACGAATACGAATTCCAGCGAAGGTTTCGAAACTAGCACCTTTGCTAGCATCAAAGTTTTTTGACGCTTCAATTAGGCCTATCATGCCTGATTGAATTAAATCATCGAGTTGCACACTGGCAGGTAAACGAGCAATTAGATGGCACGCCACTTTTTTGACTAAAGAGGCATGTTTTTCGACAATCGCATTTAAATTCTGTGCTGATTGATATCCCATCGCTTTATTCACCGATGTTGTCATAGTTAGCCGTTTACTAGTTTTTCAATAAAAAATTCTAAATGGCCAGACGGTTGATTAGGGATCGGCCACTTAACTGCTTTTGTTGCTAATGTTTTAAACGCCACCGCTGCCGGTGAGTTCGGGAATAATTCAACAATCACCTTTTGACGTCGCGTAGATTTACGCATGTTCTCGTCATAAGGAATGGTTGCTACCAACTCCATTGAAACATCTAAAAAACGATCCGTTACTTTTGAAAGTTTAGCAAATAATTCTTGCCCTTCACGCAAACTGCGCACCATATTGGCAACAATTTTAAATTTATATACGCCATGCTCACGGCTAAGCACTTTAATAAGTGCGTAAGCATCAGTAATTGAGGTAGGTTCATCGCATACAACCACAACAACGTCTTGGGCTGCACGAGAAAAGCTTAATACCATGTCAGAAATACCTGCGGCGGTATCAACAATTAATATATCAAACTCGGTGTTTAACTCGCTAAAAGCGCGAATAAGGCCTGCATGCTCAGATGGCGTTAATTCAACCATACTTTGTGAACCAGACGTCGCTGGTACAATTTTGATGCCCGCAGGGCCTTCAACAAGAATTTCGTCAAGCTCACACTCGCCTGACAAAACATGAGATAAATTACGTTCAACACGAAGGCCAAGCATTACGTCACAGTTTGCCAAACCTAAATCGGCATCTAATACTAATACACGATTTCCTTGCTGACCTAATGCGATTGCGGTATTGAGTGAAACGTTGGTTTTACCCACTCCACCTTTACCGCCAGTAACAGCGATAACTTTAACGCCACTATTATTATTTTGATTCATTTTGCGCAGGCCGCTTGCTTGATCTAATACTGTGTTAATCATACATCCCTACTGTGTTCGACGCTACTGCTTGACGTCTTGAATGTTGTGCTTTTGCTCGTTTTAAATACAATTGTTCAGCTTTTTTCACTAGTTTTTCAGCATTCGCTACGCGAATATCCTCAGGAACGCGCTGACCGTTAGTAAGATACCCTATTGGCAGGCGATTTTGAATCGCTATGCTAATAATCTCACCTAAACTTAAAGATTCATCCAATTTAGTGAAGATACAGCCACTTAGGTGAACCTTTTTAAAGTGTCTTACGGTTTCTTGCAACACATTTATCTGTGCTGTAGCACTTAATACTAAATAACTACGAATATCAACACGCTGATTACGCATTAGGGTATTTAACTGCTCAGTTAAACGTAAATCACGTTGGCTCATACCCGCTGTGTCTATTAATACTAGACGCTTATTACGTAAATGGTATAACACTTCAGCTAATTCATTCGCATCTTTTACCTGCTTAACACCACAGCCAATAATACGACCATAAGTAGCCAATTGTTCGTAGGCACCAATTCTGTAGGTATCAGTGGTGATCAACGCCACTTTATCAGCACCATATTTTTGTGCACCCAGTGCAGCTAATTTTGCAACTGTGGTTGTTTTACCAACGCCTGTTGGACCCACTAACGCAAATACACCGCCTTGACGCAGAATTTCGTTATTAGTGGTATGCATTTGGTTTTCAACCATTTGCAGAAGTGCTTGCCACGCTTGTTGACGTGATACGTCGTCAGGAATGAAACAAGCCATTTGCTCTGCAACATCACGTTCAATACCCATACCTGCTAAGCGGTCAATCATACATGCACGAGTCGGATCACGGCGTGCCATATCTTGTTGCATTAAGCCAGATACTTGGTGTTCAAGTAATTGACGAATCGCATTCATTTCTTCACGCATGGTCGTCATTTCTGATTGATTCGCAGGTGCTGAGTTTTTGTGCTCGGCTGGTGAATCTAAATCATCAAAACCAGAATCTAAGTCGTCATCAAAACCTAAGCTATGTGCTTGAGTTTGTACACGAGGTGCTGCTTGCTGTTGATAACGAGGAGCTTGCTTATATTCAGGCTGTTGCTGCTCAAAGCTTGGCTCTTTTGGTTGATAGTGTTCACTCGTATCAATACCAGATTGACTAAACATTGACGCAAGCTCTGGCGAACGAGGGCGTGGGGCTTGACGCTCAAGTAACGCTTGTAGGCTATCAGCAACTTTCGCTTGCGGCTCAGGTTTAGCACGCATTGGCTCAGGTTTAACAAAGTTATGCTGTGGAGCAGGTGCTGATTGTGCCACTGCTGATTGTGCCACTGCTGATTGTGCCACTGCTGGTTTAGCTTCGGCTTTCGGGGCTGCTTTGTCGTAATCAACAGCTGCAACGATTTCAACGCCGTTAGCAAGCTTTTTGTTCGACATAATAACCGCATCAACACCTAGTTCATCTTTCACTTCTTTCAGTGCTGTGCGCATATCTTTAGCAAAAAAACGTTTAATTTTCATGGTTCAACCCCTTTACTATCCTATTGTTGGCCTACTGAGCTGACAATCTTAATCTGTCTTTCGTCTGGTACCTCTTGGTAAGACATCACCCTTAAACCTGGGATGGTGTACTTAACGAAGCGAGATAACACAGTTCTTAACATTCCTGACGTTAACAGTATCGAAGGTTCACCGGCCATTTCTTGGTTTTGATGCGCTTCATTCAATGATTGTTGAAGTCGCTCTGCAAGGCTTGGCTCTATTCCGGCACCTTCGTCACCTGCATTCTGAAGTGACTGATGCAACATCTGTTCCAACTCAGGCGCCAAGGTTATGACAGGGATCTCAGAAGACATACCAACAGCGTCTTGAACGATTAGTCTGCGCAGTGAAATTCGCACTGCAGCCGTTAGTACATCTGGGTCTTGGCTACGTGGGCCATACTCAACAAGGGTTTGAACAATCGAGCGCATATCGCGAATTGCCACTCCTTCATTGAGTAAGTTTTGTAGCACTTTTACGATAGTAGTAAGTGGTAATACGTCAGGAACCAGTCCTTCAACAAGACGTGGATGACTCTTCGCTAACATATCTAATAAGTTTTGTACTTCTTCATGACCAAGTAGTAAAGCAGCACTGTTAGTAAGTAACTGGCTAATATGAGTTGCAACCACAGTTGCAGAATCAACGACGGTATAGCCAAGTGATTGTGCTTCATCTTTTTGATCAGGTTTGATCCACACCGCATCTAATCCGAATGCAGGATCTTTTGTAGCAACCCCTTTGATTGGACCAAATACTTGGCCTGGATTAATCGCTAACTCATCACCATGCTTAAGCTCACCTTCACCGCTTGAAACACCCATCATAGTAATTCTGTAAGCGTTAGGGTCGAGCTCTAAGTTATCGCGAATGTGCACAGGAGGTACCAAGAAGCCAAGCTCCTGAGACAGTTTTTTACGCACACCTTTAATACGATTTAACAGTTCACCACCTTGAGATTGGTCAACAAGTGGAATTAAGCGATAACCCACTTCTAAACCAATAACATCAACTTGCTGAACATCATCCCAACCCAGCTCTTTTTGTTCTTGTTTATTGGCAACACCTGTACCTGGTGCACCACCATTTGCCTCTTGCTCTGCTTTTTCGGCTTCTGCTTTGGCTTTTTGTTGCTGTGTGAAATAAGCAAGGTAACCGAGTAATGCACCTAAGCTTAAAAATGCGATGTGCGGCATACCCGGCACAATACCCATGATGATTAAAATACCTGATGCGATATAAAGTGATTTTTCGTTACCTAGCTGAGTCTTAACTTGGTCGCCCATATTGTGCGATTCATTTTGACGTGTAACAACGATTGCGGTACCGATAGACAGTAACAGTGAAGGTAGCTGTGCAACTAGACCATCACCAATGGTTAGTAAGGTGTATACTTCCATCGCACGGCTGAACGATAAATCATGTTGGATCATACCAACAAATAAGCCACCAACGATGTTAATCACTAGAATAACGATACCTGCTATTGCATCGCCTTTTACGAACTTACTCGCACCATCCATTGAACCATAGAAATCGGCTTCGCGGGTGACTTCTTCACGACGTTCACGAGCTTGCTCTGCACTGATGAAACCGGCGTTTAAGTCAGCATCAATCGCCATTTGTTTACCAGGCATTGCGTCAAGAGTAAAGCGAGCTGATACTTCAGAAATACGGCCAGCACCTTTGGTGATAACCACAAAGTTAATAATGATTAAAATCAGGAAGACCACTAAACCAACTGCATAGTTACCGCCGATAACCACCGAGCCAAAGGCCTCGATAACTTTACCGGCTGCATCTCCACCATTATGACCTTCTAGCAATACCACACGGGTACTGGCGACATTCAGTGCTAAGCGCATGATGGTTGCAATTAGTAGAACCGCAGGGAACATACCAAATTCAAGTGGTTTCATGGTGTAAACAGTAACTAGTAACACCACCAGTGCTAACGCGATATTAAACGAAAATAGAATATCTAAAAGAAATGGCGGCAGGGGTAAAATCACCATGCCCAGCGCAGCAAGTACCATTAACGGCGTGCCGATACCCTTCGCATATTCTTTTTTATCTCTGTTAAGTTGTTGTAATACCGCTTTAAATTCCATAATTCAACAATTTCAAAATATTGACACTACACGGAATTTGCAATAACTATTCCAAGTTATATAACTACTTACTAATATTTGTAAGCATCGGGTATTGGGAGCTTTTTATTAAGTGGAACAGGACGTTTTCCACGCCCTTTTTGGAAGCGCTTTAACTGGAAGACATAAGCCAGCACTTGCGCAACGGCTGTGAATAGCTGATCAGGTATTTGATTGCCCACATCGGTGGTGTGATACAGTGCACGTGTAAGCATCGGTGATTCAACAATTGGCACGTCATTACCCTTACCCACTTTACGAATTTGCATAGCAAGCTCGTCCACGCCTTTAGCAAGCACAATTGGCGCACCCGCTTTAGCTGTATCGTATTTAAGCGCGACTGAGTAGTGCGTCGGGTTGGTTACAATCACATCGGCATCAGGCACGTCTTGCATCATACGCCTTTGCGACATTTCACGCTGAGTACGGCGAATACGCGCTTTTATTTGCGGATCACCCTCAGAGTTTTTAAATTCGTCTTTTACCTCTTGTAAGGTCATTTTTAACTGTTTATGGTGTTTGTGACTTTGATAAGGAGAATCTATTGCTGCAATAATGATTAACGTACAAGTTAACCCCAAGAACATCCAAGAGAGGATTTCGAGTGCATGGATAAAATTTCCGGGCGCGCTTTCAATGCTTAGGTGCAGTATTTCATCAAAGAAAGTATTAATTAAGAACACCGCAAAACCTGCAACCACTACAAATTTTAAAATAGACTTAACTAGCTCTACTCCTGCTTGAGGGCCAAGCATACGCTTAATACCTTTAGCCGGCGACATCTTACTTGCTTTTGGTGCTGCCGCTTGCCAACTAAAGTTATAGCCCCCCAGTAAAGTATTCCCAACAAAAGCGGCTATCACGATGATCAACACAAACATTGCCATAGGGAATAACAACGCATCCGCAACAATTCCCCACACTGAAAACATTTTAGTGGTGTCGTAGGTTTCATTACGGTTAAGGCTTAATAAGCGCCCCATCACATTATAAAGACCTTTGCCAATTTCAGGTCCATACAACAATAAGGAAATAGCTGAAAAGATAAGCACAAACATTGTACCTAGCTCTTTTGAGCGGGCAACCTGACCTTTCTTTTTGGCATCATCAATTTTTTTCTGCGTGGGTTCTTCGGTTTTTTCTTGACCTGAATCTTCAGCCATGGCGTGCTCCTAAGGTGTACAACCAACAAGGCTGCACATTAACTCAACCATTTTTAACCACTGAAACTCAAATTGAGTCATGAAGTTACCTAGCGTTGCCCAAATAATCACGAGCCCAGCCACTAAGGTAAACGGAAAACCAATCGAAAAAATATTTAACTGCGGTGCCGCACGGGTCATCACACCAAACGACATGTTAATAACCAGCATAGCTGTCAGTGGTGCTAAAGCAAGCACCAAGGCTGTGGTGAACATCCAACCGCCCCAAGTAACGATATCCCAATAATGATCAACCGCCCACCAATTGCCATCAATTGGTAATACTTCAAAGCTATGAATGACCATTTGGATCATCATTAAGTGACCATTAAAAACAAAGAACAGTAAGGTAGCCAAAATCAGGTAAAACTGACCCACAGCGGGTACACTCAGACCATTCGATGGATCAACGACGGACGCAAAACCAAGACCAGTTTGCATCGCGAGTATTTGCCCTGCTAAAACAAAGGTATTTAATAATAGTACTGAAGCAAAGCCTATCGCCACACCAATAAGCATTTGCTGAATGACCACAAGGATCATCTCAAACGAAAATAAGTTATTAAAAGTCGCAGGGGGCAGCATAGGCACAGCAACAAAGGTTACAACTACCGCTAAACCAAGCTTAATTCGGCTTGGTACATTCTTCGCACCAAGGCCTGCCATGATCATAATCATTGAGCTAATACGCACTAATGGCAGCAAAAAATCGCTGAGCCATTGAATAATAACCGCAAATGGAAATTCCATTTAGCCTGCTATCTCCGGTATCGACATCACTAAGCGAGTGAAGTAGTCCATAAGCTCTTGCGTGAACCAGTGACCACCGATAATAAGTGCACTTATGGTAATCAGCAAACGAGGTAAAAAGCTTAAGGTTTGCTCATTGATTGATGTTGCCGCCTGGAAAACTGCCACTACAAGACCGACTAATAAGCCAGGTACTACGATTGCAGACACTAACTTTATAACTAAGAATAGCGCGTCACTGAGTATATCGACAAAAATTTCTGGTTCCATTTTGTCTCTCCTACCTAATTATGTGTCTTGAATTGCATTGTTACACCCCGAGCCCAAAGCTCTTCGCCAGCGTGCCCATCACAAGGCTCCAACCGTCTACTAATACAAACAGCATAATCTTAAACGGCAAAGATACAATCATCGGCGAAAGCATCATCATACCCATGGCCATTAATACGGAGGCCACGACTAAATCCACAATCAAAAATGGGATGAAAAACATAAAACCAATGATAAAGGCCGTTTGCAATTCGCTGGTAACAAACGCTGGGATCAATACAATCAACGGCGTGTCTTCTGGCGAATCTAATTGCTCATAACCAGCTATTTTCGCAAAAGTCTCTAAATCTTTTATACGAACTTGCGAGAGCATAAACGCTTTCATTGGCTCTTTGGCAAGTTCTAATGCTTGCACTGAGGTAACTTGTTCATTCAAGTATGGCTCAATAGCGCGCTCATTCACTTGCTGATAAATTGGCGCCATAATAAAAATACTTAAAAACAGCGACATACCTAACAAAATTTGATTCGATGGAGTTTGTTGTAAGCCTATTGCTTGGCGTAATATCGCCAGAACCACAATAATCCGTGTAAATGAAGTCATCATAATGACCGCCGCTGGAATAAAACTCAGCGCCGTCATAATCGCTAACACTTGTAGCGTCACGGAGTAATCTTGAGAGCCATCAGGGTTGGTGGTAATGGTCAGTGCTTCTATGCCTTCAGCGTTAACCGACGGCAAAAACAACACACTTGCTAAAATAAGTATCCACTTGATCATAGCGTTAATTCTTTTTATTTGAAGGTGATTGTGGGTTCAGTAACTTACCAAATTTTTTGGCAAGTTCTGGCAGTTCTTTTTCTTGTAATGGTGTTTCTAGTTTATGCAGGTAGTTAATACTATGCGGGGTCACACCAATTAGGTGCTGAGCGTTATCGATTTCAATGACCATCAAGCGCTCACGAGAACCTAAAGGCAAACTGCGCACTACTTTAAATTCATCACTATTAGCAAGATTTGGATTTAGTTTTTTAACCAAAAAAGCCAAAGCAATAATAACCACCAGCACTAAAAGCAAAGACATCACCATAGACAGTAAATCTGCCGTCGGTGATGCCGTAGGAAATGCAGTGCTCGACGCACTTGTTAAAGCGACTAAAGCATTCATCGTAACTTTTTAATACGCTCAACTTGGCTGATAACGTCAGTTAAACGAATACCGAACTTATCGTTGACGACAACCACCTCACCATGCGCAATCAGGGTGCCATTAACCAATACATCAAGTGGCTCACCAGCGACTCGGTCTAGTTCTACCACTGAACCTTGGTTAAGCTGTAATAAGTTACGAATGTTGATTTTTGAACGACCCACTTCCATCGAAATAGTAACTGGAATGTCCAAGATAGTATCAAGTTTACGTTTTTCGTCGCCAGACAGCTCATGTCTTTCATCTTTTAACTCATCAAGCTCCGCTACAGCAGCATCGCCTGAGCCACCCTCAGCTTCTTCAGCTTCGGCTAGTGCCGCAGCCCATTCGTCCATTGTATCTTGATCATCACTCATTATGTTTAACCTTATAAATCGACTACCAGTCTAAATCTACACCTTCAGATAGATGTAGATCTTCTTCTAGTTCTGCTAATTCTGCATCTGAATCCAGTTTTTTGCCACCTTTTGTGAACACATGTAGTTCTGACTTAACTGATTCAGGGCGTTTAATTTTTTCACTAATTTGTAGTGCCACATTGTCACGAGAGCGGCCCATTTTCGCTCTGAAGGTCGGCAATTCTTCTACAAATACGGTGATATGTTCTGGCATTTCAACAGGGATAATATCGCCAGCTTTAAGCTCCATAATCTGTTGTAGCGTTAGATCAACCTCAAGCAATTGAGTCGATAAATCGACCTCAACATCCATGATCTCATCACGTAATGCTTTACTCCAACGTAAGTCAGTGTCTTCAGTGTCTGATTGCACACCGGCATCGAGTAATTCACGGATTGGCTCAAGCATCGAATAAGGTAATGCGATATGGAAATCACCGCCACCACCATCTAGCTCAATATGGAAAGAGCTAATAACAACCACTTCAGTTGGACTTACGATGTTAGCCATCGCTGGGTTAACTTCTGAGTCAAGGTACTCAAAAGACACATCCATTACCGGCGCCCATGCTTCTTTATAATCTTCGAAGATGATTTTAAGCAGCATTTGAACAATACGGCGTTCTGTTGGGGTAAATTCACGGCCTTCTATTTTTGCATGATAGCGGCCATCACCACCAAAAAAGTTATCCACCAAAATGAATACTAATCGGGCTTCCATGGTAATTAGGCCGGTGCCCTTCAACGGACGAAAACGTACCATGTTCAAACTAGTTGGCACGAATAAGGTATGAATATATTCGCCAAATTTAATCATTTGTACGCCGTTAATCGACACCTCAGCGGTGCGGCGCATCATGTTAAATAGGCTAATTCGCATATGACGGGCAAAACGTTCATTCACGATCTCCAAGGTCGGCATACGACCCCGAACAATACGATCTTGTGATGAGAAGTCATACTGTAAGGTATTACTGTCTAAGTCATCACCTTCGTGAATATCTTCCTCTTCGACTTCATCAACGCCATGTAAGAGCGCATCAATTTCGTCTTGAGATAATAAATCGCTCACGCTGACCCCTTATTGCATCACAAAGCCGGTAAATAATACCCGCTCTATCACTTTGCTACCTTCAACATCACTTAATGCTGATTGTACTTTTTCAAGTGCAGCAACACGTACTGACTCTTTACCTTCACTGGTACCTAATTCATCTGCGGTCGTTGTTGAAAGAACGCCAAGTAAGGTACTTTCGATAAGTGGAATATGCTTTTTGGCAGTTTCTTCGTTCACTTCACCGCGAACAAGTAGCTGAACTTTTATTTGTACAATTCGGTCGCGACTAGCACCGGGTACATTAAATACAAATGGGCGTGGCATTGCGACATACAGAGCCGAACCAATCTGTGCGGAGCTCGATGGTGCAGCAGCCTCTGTCACTGTGGTTTCATCTGCTAGGCTTTCTTCAGGGGCATCATCGCCCATAAATAAAAAGTAACCCGCAGCAGCACCAGCAATCAACACTACAGCAGCAATGATGATAATCAGCTTCTTTTTGCCTTTACCCGTATCTTCTATTTCTAAATTTGCTTCTTCGGCCATTGTCACTTCCCTCAAAGTTACAGCAAGCTGTTTATCGCGCTGTAACTATTTTATTTCTTATAATAGCAGGACTTATGCATAGTAATCTATTGATGATGAAGATTGTTGTCGAGAAGTTTCTGCGCTTTGTGCTGTTACTTCTGGCTGCTGCTCCTCAGCTTGTTGATTTCCAGCAAGCTGCCCTTGCCCAGACTGCTCTTGTTGTTGCTCAGGGTTCCCCTGCTGAATACTACTTTCACCAAGCTCAATACCTTGCTGTGCAAGCATTTCTCGTAAGCGTGGCATTGATTGCTCTAAAGCTTCTTTAGCCTGCTGATTTTGAACAACAAAATTAATTTGAGCTTGCTCCGCATCGCTACGTATACGAATTTGCATACTGCCCATTTCTGGCGGATCTAAGCGAATTTCAGCTTCTTTATTATTAATATTTAGTAACGCGCTAACTCGCTCTTGAAGCATCTTTGCAGCATCACTTTTTATGATATTAATCGCTTGCATTACACCAGGGTCAACATTCACCGATTTAGATTGAGTCTGAGTTTGCGCAGTTGTTTGTGTATGCAGTGTTTGTACGTCTAGTGCTTGCTCATATTGCTGATGAGCCATCTCATAGGCACCTGGTTGTGTTGTTGCATTTGCTTGAGTCGTTAGCTGGGTAAATAATTGAGCTACACGCACAGTAACAGTTTCCTGTGTACGTTCTGTATTAATTTTTGTATCAAGCTCTGTGGTTACTTCTTCACTAGCAACTACTTTTGTCACATCGGCTGTAATTTGCGCGGTATTATTTTGTTTCGCTTTATTATTTTCAACATTAACTGTTGCTGCGGTTACTGGCATCGCAGTACTGGCTGTTGCAGGGGCATTTATAGCCTCTGTCAGCACAGTTTGAGCTGCAGCTAATTTTTCGTACTGAGCAGTGCCCGGCGTTAACGTTTGCAGCTGAGTATTCACTTTGTTTAACAATGCTTGCTGCTCATCCTTAGTCAGCGCCGTGATTTGCTTTTCTACGCCTGTAGGTAATTTGTTATCGAGAGCCTTATTGTCAGCTAATTCAGCACCTTGTTTTGCCTGGCTTTCTTCAGCAATGTCTTGCTCTACAGCAAGTTGTGATACAGGACTCTGTGCAGTTTGCGTTGTAGGCTTACTACTGTTCACATCAGTCAATAGCGACTTGATTGTTGCCACCTCATCAGCACCGAGCTTATTATCAGCTTTAAGTTGATTTATTTGTTGCTCAAGTTGCTTTTGTTGCTCAGAGGTTAGCGATAAACCTTTAGCGAACTCACTTACAGCCTGCCCATCGCCACTTTGTACTTTGGCCAGCAAGCTAACGATTGACTTATCTGTTACTGGTTTATCTAAAACTGGTTTTTCTGTTACGGCTTGATCAACTTTGGTTGCTGCGTCAGTTGGTTTATCTGCCACTTTTGCCGCGCCAGCTTCAATGTTTTTAACAATGCTTTGCTCAGTACTGAAATTTGCTGCCGTTTTGTCAGTGAAGCTTTGTGTTTGTTTTGAATTAACTTCAGCTGTTTTTGTATCTACTTGATCATCGCTATTTAAATCTGCAACCACCTTATTTAAAACAGTTTTACTTGTCTCATTTAAGCCAAGTTCTTTGCCATCAGATGTTTTTGCAGCGTCTGAATTCACAGTCTGTTTTTGAGCGCTATTTAACAGAGCGTCTACATCAACTGTGGTTTCTTTGTTGTCAGTTGCTTGTGTTGCACTGGCAAAGTTAGCTACCTGAGGTTTTGTATCCGGTGTATTAACAGCTGAAACACCCTGCTTTTCTTTGTCTGTTAATGGACCATCAACAATCGGAGTCACGCTATCTTTTGGTGGTAAATCGCCAATCGCTTTTAGCTGGCTATCTACCGCTGTCGCAACTTTAGACTTATGTAATAAGCTTGCTATTGAACTGTCGCCTTCAGCGTCGGCTTTTGAATCATCGGTTTGTGCAACGTCTGTCATCGGTGAAGGTATAACAGGTGTAATGGTATCGATTGGGGTTGGTTTTTTATCAACAACTACCGGGCTAAAGTCATTATTTTCAATCAATTTATTAACACGTGTACTCATAGCTTGAGCTGCATTAATTTGCGAAAGCAGTGAGTTTTCTTCATCTTCTACAAGTGCAAGTTCTTCGCTTGGCTCTTTAGTTACAGCTGCATTACGAATATCTGGACTTGTTTTAGATTGCTGCTGTGTAGACGTGGTAGCAGTTGCAACTTTAGCATCAGCAGTTGTGTTTTCGTCGCCTAATTTGGCATCTGATTTAGGTTCTTCAGAAATACTGACAGCTTTAGTTTCATCAACAGAATGAGTATCTGCATCACTTTTTGTTTGAGGGGTGGTATTTGCTTGCGCGTTTGCCGCTTCACTTGCTTCTGTAAGTGAAGTTAAAAAACTTAAGCCCGATGCTTTGTCGCTAGACTCTGAGTCTTTGCCTGAAAAACCAGTACCTTGCTCAGTTTTAACCTGCAAATTGATATCACTGATCGCCATAATTCACCTAAAACTAAAGAGGCAATTTGCCGCCGCAAGTGCCAAAATTAATGCTACTGGTTAGGTAAATGCAATTAACATGCCTAAAAAAGATAGTATTTTAGAGAAGTGCGTTTTTAAGTTGACGTTGATAAAACTGATTTGAAGCGAATTCATCCAGCATTTTTTGCTCTGCTTTAGCCACTTGCATCGCATGTTTTTCAGCTTGCTTTTCGATTAACTTCGCCACTGCTTTTGCTTTCACTTGCTGTTTTAACCACAATGCTTTGCGCTGCGTAACTACTTGTTTTGCAGTATTCACTGTGCTTGCTTGCTGGCGTATCGCTTCTTCAATTTTTGCGATAAACGCATGATATTGACTAAACCCAGCGCTAGACAAACCAGAACGTCCTTTCAAATGTAACTGCTGAGAATACTCCATGCGAAAGTTATTCAGCCCTTGCAGTTTTTGTTGATTACTTTGCAAGTGCTGCTGCGCTTTTAAGTAATCCATGCGTAAAGACTCTTCTTTATCGCTCTCAAGCTTTAACAATAAATCAAGTTTACTTTGAGCCATTAACCTTGTCCTAATAACTGCGCAAGACCTTGTAGACCATCATCATAACTAATAACGTCTTTCATGCCTTGCTGAAGGAATTGATTCACACGTGGCATCATATTAATTGCTTGGTCAAGCATAGGGTCGGTGCCTTTTTGGTACGCACCTAGTGTGATCATATCTTTGTTCTGTTGATACATTGAATACACTTGTTTTAACACACGAGCTTGTTGCATATGCGCTTCAGATACAACCTGTGGCATAACACGAGAAATCGATTTTTCAATATCAATAGCCGGATAATGACCACTGTCGGCTAAATCTCGAGATAAAACAATGTGGCCATCTAAAATAGCGCGGGCAGAGTCAGCAATTGGATCTTGCATATCATCCCCTTCACTAAGCACAGTGAAAAACGCGGTAATCGCACCTTGCCCTTCACCTCCATTACCGGCACGCTCCACCAGCGCAGGTAATTTTGCAAATACTGAAGGCGGATAACCCTTAGTAGCAGGAGGCTCACCAACCGCTAAGGCGATTTCACGTTGCGCCATGGCATAGCGGGTAACAGAGTCAAGTAATAGCAACACGTTAAGGCCTTGGTCACGGAAGTATTCCGCAATGGTCACTGCACTTTCACAGCCTTTTAAACGCATTAACGGTGAAGCATCCGCAGGAGCTGCAACCACCACTGAGCGCTTACGCCCTTCAACACCTAGAATTTCTTCGATGAACTCTTTTACCTCACGACCACGCTCACCCACAAGGCCTACCACAATTACATCTGCTTCAGAGCCGCGAGTCATCATACCCAGTAATACTGATTTACCGACACCAGAGCCTGCAAACAGACCCATACGCTGCCCTTGACCTACGGTAATAACGGAGTTGATGGCTCGAACACCTACATCCATAGGTTGACTGATTGGTCGTCTTGCAAGAGGGTTAATTGAGTTTTGTGCAAACTTTAAGTGATGCTCAGCATTAATGGCACCTAAGCCATCAAGTGGCCGACCAAGGCCATCCACTACACGGCCAAGTAAACTCATGCCAACAGGCAGTCCTGTTTCATTTAGCTTTGGGATAACTCGTGCACCAGGCAGTACGCCAGAGATGTGATCATTTGGCATCAAGTAAAGTGTTTGGTCGTTAAAACCAACGACTTCAGCATCAACAAAGCCGTTAATGGTTTCAATTTTACATTGACTGCCAACAGGTGCTCTAAGCCCTTTTGCTTCTAGCGTTAAACCAACGACACGCGTCAGAATACCGGCAACGGCTGGTTTTGGGGCCTTGATATGTTTTTCATAGCGCTGTAAGCGTTCGCTTAGAGTCATTGATTGAGCACTCATAATGAGCCTAAAAAGTATTAGATACCACTGCTATGCAAAAAGTTTTCCAACGTTTCTTTGACGCGGGTTTTTATTGTCATGTCGAGGGATGATTGCGGGGTTTTAATTTCGCAGCCACCACGTTCTAAAGTCGGCTCTGCAACTAACTGCCAATGGTTATCTGCGATAGTTTGTTCGCCATAACTTTCAGTAATTAAAGTAATATCATCGGGGTGTAAGTGAATACGTACTTTAGCTTGCTCTTCACCTAACGCATCAATAGCTTGCTTCAAAGCATGTAAAATGACTTCAGGTGAGGTTTTAATTTCTTGGTAAACTAAAATTTCAGTTAACATAACAGCTAACTGCACTAACTGCTTTTCGGCACTTTCATCGACTTTAGATAATGGTTGAGAAAGGCTATCAAGTAAGCTTCTTAAGTTGGTCAGCTGCTCTTCTAAAATTGGCTTTATTTCTTCTTGGCCTTGCTCCTTACCAAGCTCAACACCTTCTTTAAAGCCAGCTTCTTTTCCCTCATGTGCGCCTTTTTCAAAACCATCTATATAGCCTTGCTCATGGCCTTGCTTTAGTCCTTCTTCGTAGGCATCTTGACGGATCTTTTCAAGCTCAGCCATTGTTAGGGACGGAATTTCAGGCTCTTCTGGCTGCTCTTCGGCCTGCTGCTTTTGCTGCTCTTTACGATATAAGTCAGCTAAAGGCGTGCCATACGCCGTTGAGCGTCCAGCGAGTTTTGTTGTATCTTGCGTCACTTCAGGAATTGGCCAGTTTTCCAATAATTCATCGGCAGCTTCACTGGCATGCACAGGGCGTCCTGTATGAAATGAAGACTTACTCATGGCTTACAGGAACTCCTCACCACCACCGCCACCAAGCATAATTTCGCCTGAGTCAGCTAAACGACGTGCCGTAGAAAGAATTTCTTTCTGTGCCGCTTCTACTTCACTAATACGAACAGGGCCCATTGCCTCAAGATCATCAGCGAGTAATTCAGCAGCACGTTTTGACATATTACCCAAAATCTTCTCTTTTAATGCTTCGTCAGTACCTTTAATTGCTTTCATTAATACATCTTGCTGTACTTCACGAAGGATCGCTTGAATACCACGGTCTTCAACATCCATTAAGTTCTCAAAGACAAACATAAGGTCTTGGATTTGCTGTGACATCTCTTCATCGTGTTCACGGATTGAATCCATTAACTGACCTTCAACATTGGTATCTAGGTAGTTCATGATATCAGCAGCCGCTTTCAAGCCACCCATTTTCGCAGCTTGCGCACCAGCTTGACCTGCGAACTGTTTCTCCATGATTTCATTCAACTCTTGCAATGCTGCTGGTTGAACTTCTTCAAGGTTTGCAATACGCATGGTTAAATCTAAGCGCACTTTTTCTGGGAATTGCGACAAGATTTCCGCTGATTGCTCTGGCTCTAAATACGATAAAACAATGGTTTGAATTTGCGGGTGCTCGTTGCGAATAATATTCGCCACTTGCTTTGAATCCATCCACTTCAATGAATCAAGACCTTTCGCCCCTGAGCCCATAACAATTTGGTCAATAAGGCTGGCTGCCTTGTCTTCACCAAGCGCTGCTGTAAGAGCTTTTTTGATAAAGTCTTCAGACTGGAAGCCTATGGTACTGAAGCTTTGAATTTGCTCAATAAACAAATTATGGACTGCGCTAATTTTCGCTTGCGATAAATCATCTAGCGCAGCCATTGCCATACCCACTTTTTGCACTTGCTTTGGCTCTAAGTGCTTAAGGATTTGCGCAGCATCTTCTTCTGATAAGCTCAGCAATAAGATTGCCGCCTTATCAACACCGTCTAATTTATCAACATCAAACGCCGGTGGTAGTTGTTTTTGTTCTTGATCAGTCATCTTCTGTTAACCACGCTTTCACTACTTGAGAAGACAGTTCTGGTTCATTTGCAACCAATGCACGAACTGCTTTGAGTAAATCTTCATCGCCATGTAAGTCTGGCAGCTGTAGTGTACCATCACTTGAGAATCCTACAGCAGCAGAGTCAAAGTCTTTATTTAGCATATCTAGCGTGCTATCACCAATATCTACACCTGCACTTAATGCATCTTCATCATATTCTTCTAGTGTATCGTCTGGGTAAATTAGACGTTTCAGCATAGGTCTTACTACAAAGACAATCAGTACGATGATAACCAGTGCACCTAATGCTAAGCGTAGCATCTTCATGAACCAATCTTGCTCCCAAAGTGGAACTTCAATCGCTTCACCAGCATCTTCACGAACAAATGGCACTGTGACAACCTCAAGTGCATCACCACGCTGCATATCAAAACCAACACCGCCTTGTAATAAACGACGAATATTTGACAATGCTTCTACAGAGCGAGGAACCATGGTTGTTTCACCATTTTCACCCACCTGCGGTACATAATCAACGGCAACTGAAACACTGATACGACGAATAACACCGGTTTGCTGACGCTTATGCGAAATTGTTGTATCAAGCTCGTAGTTACGTGTTGCTTCTTTATGCGAACGACTTGGGTTCGTTGCTGAGCCTGCTCCACCTTGGCCTGCAATTTCTGGAATATTAGAGTTAACTGGCGGCTGATTCGTTAGCGCACCAGGAATGCCCACTGCAAGACCACCGATGTTGTTTTCTTCGAACGTGGTTTCACTGCGCACAGCGGGTAAGTCTGGGTTATAACGTTTTTGTGTTTCTTCGACTGCACTAAAGTCCATGTTTAAATCGACTTGCGCGGTATAGTTACCTAAGCCTACAACTGGAATAAGGATGCTATCGATTTTATTTAAGTACTCTTCTTCACGCTTACGTTCAATCTCATACTCTTTACGAGAGCGAGCAGCAAGTGAGTTTTGTGAACCTGAATTAAGTAAGCGACCATTTTGATCGGTAACAGTAACACGCTCTGGCGATAAACCTTGGACTGCTGAGGCAACAATATCAACTACTGAGTCAACTTCTTCACCGTCAAGTGTACGACCGCGTTTTAAGGTAAGCACTACCGTCGCTGAAGGTTGTTTTTCGCGACGAGCAAATACGTTTTCTTTTGGAATAGCTAAAAGTACTTTGGCGCGAGTAACATTTTTTAGCTCTTCGATGGTACGTGCAAGCTGTTGCTCACGACCATGTTTTAAACGTTCACGTTCAAGGCGTTGGCTAACACCAAACCCCATGTCTTGCATGATGATGTCAGTCCCTGAGCTTGGCGCTTGCTCTAGGCCTTCACGAGCCATCAATAATTTGATGTTTTGGTATTCACCTTCTTCAACAGAGATGACGTTACCATCAAGTTCGTAATCAATCTTTTGAGCGTCTAAAAAGTCCAGCGTTTGAATAAGCTCTTCCGTTGGCATTTTGCCAAGCGGACGCATATCTGGTTGACGAGCCCAAATAATAATAAAAATTGCGATAGCCAAACAGATTGCCAAAGCGATCACTAAAGTAACCTGGCGTAAAACATCTACACCGTTTAAGGCACTTAGGTAGCCTGACTTTTGCTCTTGTTGATCATCAGTATCGGTTGAGTCGATACCGCCGCCTGCTAAGGCTAGATCAGTTGATTGATTAGATTGCGCCACAATAATTCTCCACTACCTAGTTACACAGGCATGTTCATGATTTCTTTATAAGCTTCAACAAGTTTATTTCGAACTTGCACCGTAGCTTCAAAAGCGACTGATGATTTTTGCGAAGCAATCATTACGTCAGCTAAAGAAACACTGCGATCGCCCATTTCCATTGCTGTTACTTTTTGCTTAGCGTCTTGTTGTAAGCCATTCACTGTATCAAGTGCATTGGTAAGTAAATCACCAAACTGTGCCGACGATGTTGGCTGAGTTTGTGTTGGTAAATTATTAATTGAGTTACTACGGCCTACTTCTGAAGCCATAGCTTGCATTTCTTGAAATAATGCGCTGTTTTGAACTTTCATAATACTCTCTGACAATGCAGTTTACTTATGCACTGATAAAGCACAAACCGTGCCACAAAATAAAGCAAGTAAATTCAACTACTTGAATCATTAATTTCACATGTCAGAGTTTTGACAGCAAACAAGCTCACAAAAATGTGAGCTTGTTTGAGCAACTTTTTGGAAGGAGTTTATGCAGGTAAGGCTATACCCAAGTCTCGCATTTGCGCCAGTTTATAACGTAACGTGCGCGGACTAATACCTAAGGTTTCTGCAACCTCTTTACGCTTACCGTTACAACGCGCTAAGGTTTCTAAAATAATACGATGCTCTTTGTCTTTCAGCTCGTCTTTGTAATTACCTTGCTCACTCACTTGTGGCACGGTATCTAAATTAACTTCAACAGGCTGTTCTTGATATACCGGTGCGTTGTGTGGCGGCGTAGCGACTGGCTTTATATCAACCGTAAGCAACTCTTCAATAAAGACATCATCTTGATGAATACTATTACCATCACATAATATCAACGCCCGTTGAATAACGTTATCAAGCTCTCGTACGTTACCAGGCCAAGCATGAGATAGTAGCTTTTGTTTCGCACCCTCACTTAGTTGAGCGATAGGCTCTTTACTTTTCAGGCAATGACGCTCTATTAAATGCTCAGCCAATACAATAATGTCGCCAGGACGCTCGGCTAATGGTTTCCACATTAGCGGGAATACATTTAAGCGATAATATAAATCTTCTCTAAATAGATTTTCGCTCACTGCTTCTTTTAAATCTCGGTTACTTGTAGCTAGAACGCGAACATCAAGCTCTATCGTTTTACGACCGCCTAAGCGCTCTACTTCGCGCTCTTGAAGTACACGCAGTAATTTAGCTTGTAAGCCTAAATCCATCTCAGTGATTTCATCTAGTAAGATGGTACCACCTTGAGCTTGCTCAAATTTACCCGGGCAAGCTTGAATCGCGCCGGTAAACGCCCCTTTTTCGTAACCGAATAAGGTTGCTTCAAGCATGTTTTCAGGAATAGCAGCACAGTTAATAGCCACAAAGGGAGCATCGCTACGATTTGATTTATCGTGGATAAAACGAGCCAAGACTTCTTTACCCGAGCCACTTGGGCCGAGTACCATGACACTGGCATCTGAGCGGGCAACTTTGCTCGCGAGCTCTAATAACTTAATACTTGATGGATCGGCAACGATTGGGCCATCGGTTTCTTTTTCCTTTTCAGGCAAATAACGACTCACCATATTAAGAAGCACTTCTGGTGCAAACGGTTTTGCCATATAATCAATCGCGCCTAAACGCATTGCTTCTACAGCATCATCGATAGTGGCATAGGCCGTCATCATTAATACCGGCAACTCAGGGTAATTAAGTTTAATGCTACGTAGTAGGTCAAGGCCGCTCATAGCGCCCATTTGCACATCACTAACAACCAATGAATAGCTATTTTGCTTAAGCAAGATCATCGCTTGTTCAGCGCTATCTGCAGCAACGCAATCAATACCCGACATTTCAAGGGTATCAATCAGTGCTTCTCGTAAGCCTGCGTCGTCTTCAACGACTAAAATAGAGTTAGTATTCATTTTGCCTCCGCTGACATTGGTTCTGCACTAATTGGCAAGATCAAACTAAAACATGCTCCCCCATGAGCATTATTAGTCACTTCAACCCGTCCTTGGTGCGCATTGGCGACTGAACTTACAACTGCAAGTCCAAGCCCCGTGCCTTGGCTTTTGGTAGTGTAAAAAGGTTCGAATAATTTGTTCGCATGACGTAAATCAACACCTGGGCCATTATCACTGACACTGATGCGAACGCAGTTTTCGCTGGTTTCGTCACGTTCGGCACTCAGGGTTACCACAGCCTCAGAGCCAATAATTTGAATACTGTTGTGGATCAGGTTTTGAATAGCACTCGCCAGAGCAGTTTTATTACCCATAATTTCAATATCTGGCTCAGGCAAGTTCACGCTAAGTTCACTGTTATTTTGTGCAACCATAGCATCAGCACCGGCTTTTACTTCATTAAGTAACTGTTGCATTGAAACGCTTTCGACCACTTGTTGCTCACCACTTTTGGCAAATAACAGCATATCGTTCACTTGGGTTTCTAAATCTTTTAAACGCGACATTAGCTTCGTATGAAAGTTGCCACGCGAGCTTTCTGGCAATCGCTTTGAGCCTAAATTGGCAGCATAAAGCATGGCCGCAGATAACGGTGTTCTGACTTGATGAGCAAGCGAAGCGACCATTTTGCCAAGCGCACTTAAGCGCTGCATATGTGCTACTCGCTTTTGTAATCGCCTGGTTTCAGTTAAATCTGTCATTAAAATTAACTGCCCTGGCTCTGGAGCAAGCGCAGTAATATCAAGCTTTATTAAACGGCCATCCTTAAGTGATACTTCATGTCCATCGTCTTGCTGTGGTCGAAATGAGCGTTGAATTACGCTAAACCACTTTTCACCTTCAAGGGGCTCACCTAGCATATCAATGGCAATTTGATTGGCTTTTGCGATCATGCCTCGGCCATCTAAAACCACCACACCCGCAGGCATGGTATCAACCAAATGACCTAACCAACTGGCTTGTTGGCGCAGCTCACTCAACTCACCCACATACTCTTCTTGTTGTAAGCATGGGTTATATTGTTTGGCTGTGATAAATTGTGGTTTTAGGACATTTGCTAAGGCCATAATCGATACTCAAAAAATCGTGTCTACCTAGGTAAATGCACAATCCGTACCAAATTTATTTTTGTTTTATTTCAATAAATTAAAGACAAAACAACACTGACAAAAAAATGACAATCGCGAGGGAATAATGCAAAAAGAACACTATTGTCGTTGCCCGTGGCTCGATACCAGCAAAGAAGATTATGTGGCCTATCATGACCAAGAATGGGGGGTGCCATTATATGATGATCACCGCTTATTTGAATTTATAACCTTAGAGTCAGCACAAGCGGGACTGAGTTGGTATACCATACTTAAAAAGCGTGATGGCTATCGCAGTGCCTTCAAAAACTTTATTGTCGAAGAGGTTGCCAAAATGACCGAAGACGACGTCGAACGATTAATGCAGTTTGAAGGTATTATTCGTAATCGCGCTAAAATCGCCGCCACTATTAATAACGCGCAACGTTTTATTGAGATACAAAAAGAGTTTGGCAGTTTCTCAAATTACCAATGGCAGTTTGTTGGTGGCAAACCGTTGGTAAACAACCTTGATAAATTAGAGGATTACCCGGCTATTACTGAAGTCTCAACAGCATTCGCCAAAGATTTAAAAAAGCGCGGTTTTAAGTTTTTAGGCCCTACTACGGTGTATGCCCACATGCAGGCCTGTGGCATGGTAAATGACCATAGCAATGATTGCTTTAGAAAAGCTGAGATAATTAGTGAATATTAAAGAGATAAAACCGAGGAAGAAACCTAACGCGGCTTAGTCGCGCGTTAGGTTGTATTTCTTCATTTTTTCGACCAGTGTGGTGCGCCTAACACCTAAAATTTCTGCAGCTCGTGCAACAACGTAATCATAGCGCTCTAATGCTTGGCTGATTAAGCTGATTTCTAGCTCAGCAAGATACTCTTTGAGCTCAATTCCTTCATCTGGTAGTAAACCTGAGTCAACCGTTGTTGCTGGTACATCAGGTTCTTCATCATCATAATCACTAAAGCCTGTACTGAAAATATCGTTGAAAGCATCTCGCTCCATCAACTCTTCTGGATACTCAGGCTCATAAGCCTCAACTTCAATATAACGATATTTAGCTGGAAGGTCTGGCACATCAACTACTTTATCAGGGAACATGATCACCATGCGTTCAACTAAGTTAGCAAGTTCACGAATATTCCCCGGCCACGCATGCTCTTTTAAGCTTTGAATCGCACGCTCAGTAAATTTGGCCGTTGTGCCACTTTGCTCGTTCACACGACGCATTAACTCTTTTAAAAGCAGAGGAATGTCGTCAGCACGCTCACTAAGCGAAGGATTTTCAATTGGAAACACGTTTAAGCGATAAAAAAGGTCTTCACGGAAGTCGCCCTGGTCAATCATCTCTTCAAGATTGCGGTGAGTTGCAGCAATAATGCGTACATCCGCTTGAATAGGCTTAGTACCCCCTACTCGCTCATAGCTACGCTCTTGCAACACACGCAGTAGTTTAACCTGCATTTGCAAAGGCATATCACCAATTTCATCTAGAAACAGCGTGCCGCCTTGCGCTAATTCAAAACGCCCTTTTCGTGCAGAAATAGCCCCCGTAAAAGCCCCCTTTTCATGGCCAAATAGCTCACTTTCAAGAAGCTCGCCTGGGATAGCACCACAGTTTACCGGCACAAATGGCCCGGTATTGCGTTTAGAGAGTAAATGAACGTTACGTGCAACAACTTCTTTACCTGTGCCTGACTCACCTAAGATCAGTACATTTGCATCGGTTTTTGCTACTTGTTCAATTAAAAAGCGCACATCTTTTACAGCTTCGGTTTCACCGACTAAACCATCAAACGATTTGTTAGATTTAGCTTGTTTATGGTCACCCGGTAGCATGCGCTGATATTGCTGACAATCATGCAATAGCTGAGTAGTTACATCATGGTTAAACGGCTCACAAATTAAACCAACTACATTAGCAATGCTTAGTAACGGTTTGAGTGTTTCACCAATTAATAAAAACGGAATGGCTGGAAACTGTTTGATCACAGCCTCGTGATTTAGCTGCTGTAAAGCACCAAGAATGACCATGCATTCTTGCTGTTGATGTTTTTCACAAAAAGACTGTAATGAAGTCTCATCAACTAATTGTGCAGTTTCACCAATGAAGGTAAGTGCTGCATGTAAACCTATCGCACGATTATTATTATTGTCTAAAATTAAGATCATTATTGGCGAACCACAGTTACCACGAGGTTAGTTAATTTCTAAATTGTAAGCGAGTTTAGGAGGGATGCAAGCGCTAAGCGGCAATTTATTGACATCAACGCCAAAAAATAGTCACTTAGCACTAAAATTTAATACTAAAGAATTAAAGTAAACCTAATATAGATTCGGCTGAACGATTTGCCTGACCACGTAAGGCAATCGATGCTTGCGATAAAATATCATTAGCTACTTGATCAGACACAGCTTTTGCATAGTCAGTATCTTCTATTCGGCTTTGGCTCGCAGCAATGTTCTCTCGCTGGTTGCCTAAACCTTTTATCGTACTCGCCAAGGTGTTTTGAAAAGCGCCTAGCTCAGCTCTTTGCGTGTTAATTTCTTCAGCTGCTTGGTCGCTAATATCAATCGCAGCTTGAGCTCCTGCTTGGGTTGAAATATCGATTCCTGCAATAACTGAAGCAATACTGCCATCAGATGGCGTCACTGATTGTGTGGTGTTGGCATCAGGACCAACTTGAAACGACACTTGCTCACCATCAAATAAAGGTTTACCACCGAATGTCGCATTTTCAAAGGTTTCTGATATTTGCGTTTGTAATTGCGACACTTCTTCTTGAAGTGCAGCTCTATCATTATCTGTGAGCGCACCATTACCCGCTTGAATAGACAGCTCTCGAATGCGAGAAACGGCATCATTTACACCAGATAAATTTGACTCTGTTACTTGCGAGTAAGAAATGCCATCGTACGCATTATTAATTGCTTGACTGTAGCCATCTTGCTGCGATGTTAATCTATCAATAATTTGCAGTGCAGCGGCATCATCTGCCGCTGAATTTACTTTTTTACCTGATGCTAGTTGCTCAGCAAGCTTGTTACCCGTTTGCTGAGTTTGGTTTAAAAACCCGGTATTGGGTGATTGAATTTTCATGGCGGCCTCCGACAAACCGATTGTTTAAATTATAGCTTAATTTGCCAAAATTTGCACTTTGTACCATGGTTTAGATAAATTAACTTGGCATCTGACTTGCTAGTGTATTAGTTAATAGTTAAATTACTGAGAATTGTGTCAAAATTCTCACTTTGCGTATCAAACGCCAATGAAAAATAACTCGGGTAACACTATGTTCGACAATAAAACAATTTTAATTACCGGTGGTACCGGTTCATTCGGTAAAAAATACGTCAAAACGCTTCTAGAACGCTATAAGCCAAAAAAGATCATTATCTTTTCGCGTGACGAACTCAAACAGTTTGAAATGCAGCAAGAGTTTGACCAACCGTGTATGCGTTATTTTATTGGTGATGTACGCGATAAAGAAAGGCTTCGTCGTGCTATGCGTGGTGTGAACTATGTGATTCACGCAGCAGCATTAAAACAAGTACCTGCCGCTGAATACAACCCAATGGAATGTATCAAAACCAATATTAATGGTGCTGAAAATGTCATTGATGCGGCTCTTGATAATAACGTAGAAAAAGTCATTGCACTGTCGACTGATAAAGCCGCGAACCCAATCAACTTATATGGTGCGACTAAACTTGCATCAGATAAGTTATTTGTGGCTGCTAACAATATTGCTGGCGGCCATAAAACAACCTTTGCTGTAGTAAGATACGGTAACGTAGTGTGTTCGCGTGGCTCTGTTGTGCCTATTTTCCAAAAATTTATCGACCAAGGCCGCGACCATATACCAATTACTCATGAAGAAATGACTCGCTTCTGGATTAGCCTGCAACAAGGTGTTGATTTTGTTTTAACAAACTTTGAGCGTATGTTAGGTGGCGAAATTTTCGTTCCTAAGATCCCTTCAATTCGCATTACTGATCTTGCCAAAGCAATGGCACCTGACTTACCAATTAAAATAATTGGTATTCGCCCTGGTGAAAAGTTACACGAAGTTATGTGTCCTGCCGACTTATGCTTTGAAACGTACGAATATAGCGATCACTTTGTAATCGCTCCGGGCATAAAATTCAGTAGTCGTAGCAATGATTTTACTGAAAACGCACTTGGCGAAAAAGGCGAGCAAGTTGCCCAAGGTTTCGAGTATAACTCACTCGATAACCCAGATTATATGAGCATTGAAGAAATTAAAAACTTCAATGTCCAAGCGTTACTGTAATACTGCATTATGACGAATAAGGTAATCCCTTACGGCAAACAAAATATTTCTCAAGATGACATCAACGCCGTAATTGATGTATTAAAGTCTGACTGGCTAACGCAAGGACCTGCTGTTCCGGCATTTGAAAGTGCTATTGCAGAATATTGTGGTGCTCACTATGCCTGTGCCACTAACAGTGCGACTTCAGCGTTACATATTGCTTGCCTAGCTTTAGGCGTAGGTAAAGATGACATTGTATGGACATCGCCAATCTCCTTTGTCGCCTCGAGTAACTGCGCCCTGTATTGTGGCGCAGACATCGATTTTGTTGATATCGACCTTGAAACAGGCAATATGTCTGTTGCAGCGCTTCAAGAAAAACTAACGTTAGCCAAACAAAACCAGCAACTCCCTAAAGTCGTGATCCCTGTTCATCTAGCTGGTCAGTCATGCGATATGGCAGCAATCAATGCACTTGCCAAAGAGTATGGTTTTAAGGTTATTGAAGATGCCTCGCATGCTATTGGCGCGAAGTACAAAGATAAGCCTGTTGGCAGCTGTGTTTATTCAGATATTACTGTGTTTAGCTTTCATCCAGTCAAGATAATTACATCTGCTGAAGGGGGTATGGCGGTTACCAACTGCGCTGAGCTCAACAAAAAAATGAGCCGCTTGCGAAGTCATGGTATTACTAATATTCCTGAAGAAATGACCGAGCCAAGTCACGGCCCTTGGTATTATCAACAGTTAGAGCTTGGTTTTAATTATAGAATGACTGATATGCAAGCCGCTTTAGGACTGAGTCAGTTAAAGCAGCTAGACAACTTTGTATCAGTGCGAAACGACATTGCAACAACATATAACCATGCATTTGCAAACTCAACGGTAGCTCATTTAAAACAATCGGATGATTGTTACTCTAGCTACCATTTATATATTGTTCGTTTAACGCAGTGTGAAGTAGAAAAACACAAGTCAGTCATTACAGGCATGCGCGAGCAAGGAATTATTGCTCACTTGCATTATATACCGATCCATTTACAGCCTTATTATCAAGCTTTAGGCTTTTCGGAAGGTGATTTTCCTAATGCAGAAAGCTACTACAAACAGGCTGTTACTATTCCTCTGCATCCAACTATGGCAGCAGATCAGCAAAAAGCTGTAATTACGGCATTCTTTAACCTAGTGAATTAAACAAGGAATTAGAGCTTTCATGTTAGCAGACATATCTTACGAAAGTTTAAAACAGGCATACTCTTCTGTTGGTATCACAGAAGGAAAAGTTGTTTATGTTACTGGAGATATCACAAAAGTTGGTATTTCTCTTTCTTTGAGTAAGTTCGAGCTGTTAAATTTACACCTTAAAGTGATTATGGATTTGATAGGCCCAGAAGGTACAATTGTAGTGCCAACCCATAGCTTTTCACTTTGTAATACTAACATTCCATTTTCACTAAAAAATACACCTTCTGAAACCGGTGCTTTTAGCGAATTTATCAGAAATCAAGCAGGAAGCATTAGACAGCTTCACCCTTTTTCGTCTCGCACTGCTATAGGAAAAGAAGCTTCTTATATTTGCGAAAACACAGCTCCTCATAGTTATGGTATGCACACTCCTTTTTCAAGGATGCTGGAGCTTGACAGTATGTTTATTTCCGTAGGTATTCACCCAAAACAAATTGTCAGCCTTGTTCACCAATGTGAGTCTGACATGAATGTACCTTACAGATATACAAAAGAGTTCATACACCCAATTGAAACTGGGCAGCACACAGAAATGAAAGCTTTTTATCATCTAGTAACATATTTAAACTGCGATATAAAAAGAGATAAAAATGTCAAAATATTTGAAAATTTCGAAAAAAAATTTAAATTAAATCACTCTAAAATGTGCCATGGCAGCGTCTGGGGCTTCAATATGAGAGAGTTTTATAAAGCAACGACTGAGCTGATGAGAGATGATATTTACAGTTGGCTTGCGGAGCCACCGAATAGTCGCCCCTACCAAGCTTAATGCATTTATTTATTATCTAAAAACTCTATTAACTCAGAAACAGTACCTAACTTAGACAACTGTTCATCGTTGATGTCTATACCTAGCTCTCTCTTAATTTTTAAGACTATAGTCATAACATCTATAGAATCCAGTCCAAGTTCAGCAAAGCTTGATGAAAAATCCGCTTCGTTACTAAGATCCACACTTGGGTTTTGAATTAAAATTAACTCTTTTATGATTTGTTTATTTTTCATATTGCTCACATAAATGCTTTTTAATTAATGCTCTACTTACTTTACCAGAACGTGTTCGTGGTAGCTCACTTAATGTAAATAGCTTATTCGGTCTAAAATTTGAATCAGTATCTTTCAAATGTTTTGCTACATCCTTAAGAGTTACTTTAGTTTCTCCTTCTACACATAAAACAATAATACTATCTTTAACTTTACTGGGATCTTCCATACCAAGTACTGTAAAAGCATTGCTCTTAAATAACGTCACCAGTTTAGATTCTATTTCATCAGGGTGCACTAAAACACCATTATAATTTATTACATCATCACTTCTTCCTGAAAAGACTAGATAACCTTGCTCATCTAAGTACCCAACATCAGAAGTTATAAACCAACCATCTTGAAGCTGACTATTCCATAGCTCATCATCGAGATACCCTAAGCATAAATTACTTCCTCTAATTGCTATTCGCCCACTTTCGAAAGGGGGTAAAGCACAGCCTTGCTCATCAATAATTTTTAACTCAGAGCATTCTGAAGCAGGTCCTTCGGTCTTAACCTTATCTAAATTACGGTTTAGCTCAAAGAATGTTACTCGCATAGCTTCACTTAACCCATAATGGAGAAATATTCTTGTTTTAGGCAGTGAATTACATAATTCAATTCGGAAAAAGTGATCAAATCTCATCGCGCCAGTTTGTAGCCATTTTAGGTTGTCTGCAACTGCCGCCAACTCACTTTTGCCTACTTGTAGTAAAGCTGCTAACAAAGAAGGTGCCGTTGATAATGCATTACAATCATACTTACTAAACAATGATGAAATTGATAAAGGATTACTAAGCTGAGTTGGTAGTACAATTCTTCCGCCGGCCATCAGGACACTATGGCATCGCCCAAAACCAAATGCATGATCTATTGAAGCAAAAACTAATTCTGCAATTCCTTCATCAACCTCCATCTTACTATTCATGAATGCACAAATATCGTTGATGCCACACTGAGATAGTCTTACCCCTTTCAATTTGCTGGAAGTCGTTCCAGAAGTAAAAATAACCATAGCTTCTTGATCAAATGAAACATCAATATTCGTTGACTCTAATTGAGGGTAAGATTCAATAAACAATGCAGCATCACTAGTTTCCAATGCCCCCTGTAGTCTCTGTGGATCAATAAAGGGAATAGGCACTATGCTAACCCCACATTTTGCACCAGCATAATAAGAAAAAAGAAGCTCAACAGGTGAAAAATTTGATACTGCGACTCTTTGACTAGGCTTGATATTTTTTGATTTTAAAAAAGTAGCGAATTTGTCTATTTCAGTATGAAACTCATCATAGCTATATTCTTTATCGTCAAATGAAACCGCTATTTTCGTACCTTTTTTGTTAGCTATTTCTGTATAAATACTTGTTAACATTATTTGTCCTTTAGCTCATTCAAAAAGAGGTTCACTTTTTTCACAAAGCGCTCATTGAAAGATGACATTCTATAATTTCCTTGAAACGAATGTGCCTTAGCTATACTGTTTTTACTGTCCTGAACCATTAATTGGACTTGCTCGGGGTTTGCACTACCAAGTCCTTTCCTTAAAGAAATAAGAGAAGGTATGTCAATGTTAGAATTAAATACCTGATCTGGAATGTTTGGCAAATCAATATTCAACTGCTGTGCTGCTAACTTTATACTATCAAGAGTAAAACCATCTTGCTCTTCATCACAAGCATTCCTTACTGCCCTACCGATGATTTTATGAGCACTACGATTATCTAAGTCCGAAAATTTGACCAACATATCGCATAAGTCTGTTGCAACAATAAATTTGTCAGCTGCAGCTTCTGCAAGCTTATCCTTGTTAAATTTAGATGTAGATAAAATCCCGGCAAAAAGATCGACACACTGAATAGCATAATCTAAAGCCTTTGGTAGCTCTCCATAAGCATAGAGTCGGTTATCAGGCTGCCCACTAATAGTCTGATTTGTAGATAAAATATTTGTCATCATGCCATTAAAGGTTCTAGCTTGACCGCGAATGAATGCTAACCCATATGGGTTTTTCTTTTGTGGCATTATGACACTTGTGCGGGTAAAGCCATCAGCTAACTCAAGATAAGAGAATTCTGCGCTATTCCAAATTATAAACTCTTCACTGATTCGATTTAAGCTTGTCATTATCGAACAAAGACTCGTCATCACATCTATACACATATCTGGTGCCCACATCGCATCCCGAGTGTGAGTTAATATGCCATCAAATTCCAGCAACTCGGCAATAAACTCTCGATTCATCTCAATTTGAGAGCCATTAACACTCCCTGAACATGCAGGAGATAAATTCACCATTTTTATAGCTGTTTCTACGCGACTAATGTCTCTTAATAGCGGTCTTTGAAACCCTTGTAAATAATGGGCTAAGGTAGTCGGCTGTGCATGTTGTAAATAGGTAAAGTCTGCCATAAAAGTATTTAAATGCTGTGAAACAACTTGATTAAATACCTCACATAACTGAATTAACTTTTCATGAAGGCAAAATAATTTTTCGCGACAAACCATTTGCCAAGCTATTGTACTAGCTTCCCTTCGAGCACGTCCGATGTGGACATAACCACTATCAGGACCAATATGCTGTTGCAAATATTTATCTCTATTATTGTAACTATCTCCTACTGCAGGATCTAAGGGAATGTTTTCAGTTCCTTGTAGGTGGACTTCAAGAAGGCCTGATAGCAACTTTCTTCCTTTCGATGAAGAAATTACTCCCCCTTGAATTAAAGTCATGACATGACTCATATCCGCTATACTTAAGTTGCTCATAATATATGGGCTACATTCAAGTTCATATTGAAATGCACTGTTATATAAGCGTTGATCTGGACCTTCTTTAAAGCGAGAACCCGCACCTAAAAAACTATTACTCATTTTTTCACCTCTATTTCTGAACAGTTTTCAAACTGCGGCTCAACTATTAGGTCACGAACAACTTTCGTGCAATTGTAAGGGGTTATTTCAAGCTCATTGCCAAATTCGGAAACTAACTTTGCTACATTTTCACTGCAAGCTAACATCACTTTGCCATTAACTTTTAAACGACAACTACCACACAACCCTATTCGGCAGTTTTTATCGAAAGCCAGAGTGCTATCAAATTCATACAGAACTCTCATAAGCAAATCGAGAAGAGTCTGTTCATTGCTATAGCTAAGAGTAAAAGGTTGTAAGATTGATGGACTCACTGTTTCTTTGTTAAAACGATAAATGTTTAATGTTATTGTGTTCATTAATTATGAAATCCTAATTAACTCACATGCCATTCCACCTGACTCGTGTTTATAGGTTAGTGTAGCCATTTCAAAAAAATTGCCTTCTGATGGGAAGTCATCACGATAATGTGCACCTCTTGATTCAGGCCTACAAAGAGCCGCGCGACATATAGCCTCTGAGATTAAAAGCATATTTTTAAGTTCAATATATTGTTTTATTTGCTGATTATAAAAATGAGTGCGGTCGCTGATTTTTATATCTAAATACCTTTGATTCAAGTCGGCTAATATTTTCAACTGCTCTTTCAACCCATTTTCATTTCTTATTACTCCAACGTTTTGAGACATTGTCGTTTTCAAAGTACTCAGAATTTCTCCCATCGTTTCTTTGCTATCCCCAAACGGAAAAGTGAACTCCTTGAAAGAGGCACTTTGGTAATTGGCCTTTTTTTGGAGCTTTGCAGCATTTTGTCCAGCGAGACGACCAAAGACAACCACTTCAAGCAATGAATTCCCACCGATCCGGTTTGCACCATGTACACCATTACAAGCTGCTTCACCCGCAACAAATAAGCCATTTATTATATCGCCCATATAGTTAAGAACTTGACCATTAATATTACAACTAACCCCCCCCATTAAATAATGAGCTGAAGGTATTATAGAAATTTTATCCTTAGTTACATCAGCATTAAGGTAAGTAGCCGCTATCAAAGAAGCTTCCTTCAAAGCAAACTTTTTTTCCTCTGGAATGTTTGTTAAGTCAAGATAGAGCTCAGAGCCTGGGTGATTACTTAATTCTTTTGCAATTGCTATAGACACTTTATCTCTACCAGCCAACTCCTTTTTCTCTGGATAGTAACGTGACATAACATTGTCATTTGAAATTGAGACTATTTTACCACCAGCACCAAGTACAGGTTCAGGTATTTGTATACCACTATTTCGTAAACCCAAAGGGTGGAACTGAACAAATTCCATATGCCTTAAAGCAGCACCAGCATTGAATGCGAGGGACAGACCATCACCAGTTGTAGAAACAGCATTTGTATTATATTTATAGCTATTCAAACCTCCTCCAGTTGACAATACCACTGAATTAGCAAAAATCTTGAATAGCTGAGTATTCCGCAAGTGTAAAACTTGAGCGCCAATAACTTGACGACTTTCTTGGATTAACTCTACAGCCATCATCTGATCTAGTAAGGTGATCTGTTCATTCTTTTTTATTTGCTTGATTAAAGCGACCATAATCGCAAGCCCGGTCCTATCTTTACTAAAGCAAGCTCTGGGAATATTAGAACCTCCGAAGGCTTTGTTTTTGTAGTGCCCTGACTCATCTTTACTAAACTGCACACCTAATTTTTCTAACCAATGAAGATTTTCAGGAGCAGACTCGCACATATACTCAATACAATCTTTACTAGCAACTCCTCTACCCGCATTAAGACAGTCATTTATATGAGCAAAAGCATCGGGTTCATTTATGGCAACATTTACTCCTCCTCTGGCACTGACAGAGTGAGAGTGTAGAGGCGGAATCTTTGATATTAAAATTACTTTCTTACCTGCATAAGCTGCCTCTAACGCAGCGCAACAACCAGCAATGCCTGCACCGATAACTAAAACTTCAGCATTAAGTGATGTTAATTTACTCAACTAAGCTCCTAGATATCAAATCAGTTAAAAAATAAGTATTTTTGCTAAAACCTAATCTATTATGAAGTAAAATAAAACAAACAGATACAGTAATTCAGGCATAGATAATGCTTAAGTTATCATATATTTTAAAAAAGGATTAGATATGAAACTCATCGACCAAAGACCAACTAAACCGCGCCAAACAGGTAAAACTAATGTGCTTGATAAGGGGTTGGGTTTAGAGCAGCTCAAAATGCAATTAGAAGCCTGCGGTGAATTCATAGATGTTATCAAGCTTGGCTGGGGAACATCATTAGTCACTCCCAATTTAGAAGCAAAATTAGATTTAATAAAATCTCATGGTATAGAACCTTGCCTTGGTGGTACCTTATTCGAATATTGTTACTTAACTAATAAAGTGGATGAATACATCGATTTTCTTAAACAACATAAATTATCTTTAATTGAAATATCTGACGGTACAATTTCAATCCCACAAAAAGAAAAAAACGAACTAATTAGCCGATTTGCAAAAGACTTTACTGTGCTTTCTGAAGTGGGCAGTAAAGATGATAAGGTGGTTGTGTCTCCATCAAAATGGGTAGAGCAAATAAAAAGTGAAATTAATGCTGGGGCAAAAAGTATAATTTTAGAAGGAAGAGAAAGTGGAACAGCTGGCTTATATCGAGGTGATGGCGAAATAAGAATGGGATTAGTAGAGGAAGTAATGGAATCAGGTGTTGAAATCGACAAATTAATCTTTGAAGCTCCCAAAAAAGCCCACCAAGTTTTCATGATTAAGCAATATGGCCGTGATGTAAATATGGGAAATATTGCATATGAAGATGTTATCTCTCTAGAAACACTTAGACTAGGATTGCGCTCTGATACTTTGTGCTCAATTCATCTCAAATAAATATTTCTAAACTTCGGCCGATATAATTAGAGGTAATTTAATTCTGTAGTGATGGAGTTATGATGTTGGATACAAATATAGATATCGACTTAATCAATAAACGCATGGTTAGCTGGACAGCTAGCCAACGTATAGGTTGGGCTCTAACAAACTTACCTAAACAACATATCGTAAGTACTAGTTTTGGTGCCCAAGCTGCTGTTATGCTTCATTTAATGACATTACATAAGCCTGATATTTTAGTTGTTTTTATTGATACAGGTTACCTATTTGATGAGACAATTGAATTTTCAAAACATCTAACATCTACACTTAACTTAAATTTGAAAACATTTAGGCCATTACTTGATAGAGAAAAGTACGAAAAAAAATTTGGAAAAGTTTGGGAAAATGGTTTAGAAGGCTTGGAACTTTACAATCAAAACCGGAAAGTCGAGCCCATGCAACGTGCATTAAATGATTTACATGCAGCAACATGGTTCTCCGGGATAAGGAAGGAACAGTCACCCACACGTGACCAAAAAAAGTTCATTGAATTATCAAATAATCGATACAAAGTGTCTCCTATTTTAGATTGGACCTCTAAAGATATTGATAGCTACATAAAAGATAACTCTCTAGATTACAACCCTCTTTGGCATAAGGGATATGTTTCAATCGGTGATACTCACACTACTAAATCAATATATGAAGTAGAGAGCATAGAACAAACACGTTTTTTTGGATTAAAGCGTGAGTGTGGCTTACACGAATAACGACTGGACAATAAATGAAAATAGCGATCATTCCTGCCCGTGGTGGGAGTAAGAGAATACCCAAAAAAAATATTAAGCTGTTCTGCGGTAAACCTATTATCGGGTACGCAATAACAACAGCTATCAGCAGTGGTTTATTTGACAAGGTGGTTGTATCTACTGACTGTTTTGAAATAGCTGAAATAGCAAAGCAATTTGGTGCTGAGGTTCCCTTCATGCGTGACCCTGCACTCGCTGATGATTTCGCTCCTACCAGAGAGGTAGTTCAAGATGCCTTAAACTTTTTTGAGCAAACACAAAGCATTGATTACATTTGCTGTATTTACCCAACTACTCCATTTATAAATCCAGAACAGCTGATAAATTCATTCAATATGCTCAATCAGTCAAACAAGAAAAATGCTTGCTTCAGCGCTACTGAATTTCATTACAGCCCATATAGGGGGTTTACCCAGACAGAAAACGGACTTGAGCTTTTATTTCCTCAACACGTCAGCAACAGATCGCAAGATTTACAAAAAGCTTACCATGATGCTGGACAATTTTATTGGTACAAAACAATCAACGATAAGGAAATTAAAAAAGTAATAGATTCATCTGACGCACTAATACATATATTACCTCACTATTTAGTTCATGATATAGATACTCAAGATGATTGGGTTAGAGCTGAATTGTATTATAAAGCAATGAAACAGAATTAATGGCTATTGGATTTAACTTTGATGCTAACTCAAGTGTTGGTTATGGGCACCTTAATCGATGCAATGAAATTGCTAAAGAACTAAAAAAAAGAAAACAAAAAACCATTGCAATTGTCGGAAAAAATTTCAATAACTCATTTATAGATCTACACTTTGATGAGGTCATAAAAATAAATAATAGCTTTTCAGATGCTGGTGAAATTGCGCAAATATGTATTGAAAAGAGTATTCCCAAACTTTTAATTGATCATTATCAATGTGATGTGATCTTCCAAGAAACTCTAACTTCCTATGGGATTGTATTTGGTCAATATGATTTTAAGTGTGAAGGAAGTTATTTAGGTAAATTTGTAATAAATATAAACCCTTGTGCGAATAAAGACTGGTACAACAAGGCGGTACTAAATAGAGAAACCAAGCTGCTTTGCGGCGCTAAATTTGCCATCATAAACCCTAATTTGGTTACTAAACCTTTAGAGGGTGAGGGTGTATTTGTTTGCATGGGCGGCGGTAATGATAATGGTGTTGCCGCCAGCATAATCGACCAAATTAATAGGGTATACAAAGGTGAGATTCACCTTGTTGCGTCATCCTTATCTAGCTCAATTCCTTTAGTTGAGAAACTAAACAACGCTAACATTACAACTCATGTCGACTTAAGTGATTATTCAGAAGTAATAAAACGCTGTCATTATGCTATTGTTTCTGCAGGCACCTTAAGCTATGAAATGGCATATATTGGTATACCATTTAGTTGTGGTTACTTCGCTGAGAATCAAATAAAAATAGCTAACTCTTGGCAACAATCAGGCTTAGCACATAGTTTAGGTTGTCTAACAAACAAAATAAGTGGGCAACCCTTCAAGGAACTTCTGAATAACATTTCTCTTAAAAAACCACGAAAGCCACTTATAGATGGGTTAGCAGCAAAAAGAATAGCAGAGGTATTGCTTACATGACCAAAATCCCTTTAAACGAACTTTTATCTGTATTTGATGATATTAAAACACAGAATATTCATAGTGACATTCAAGCAAAATGTACAGATTTTTGTTGGGGAACAGGAGATGAATGCATCGTACTCGCAGCAAATAAAAAATACTTCCAACAAGCTATAAACAATAGCAATGTGGCTTGCATAATTGCTCCTGAAGTAATCATTCAGACTGATAAAGCGGTGATAACAACTAATAGATTCGATGATCTATTTCATTACATTCATAATACTTACTTCTCAACAAAAGAATTAATAACCCACTATGTGAGCCCAACAGCTTCAATTAGTGAAAATGCTGTTATTTGCCCTCCTGTTCACATTGGTCATAATACAACCATTTGTTCAGGAGCATATATTGGAAAAAACACGGTGTTAAATGATGATGCATACATAGCCCAAAACTGCACTATTAGCACCGAAGGAATGCTTGCGAAGTCAATAAATGGCATAAAAAAGCATATTACTCATTATGGTTCAGTCATTATTGGTAAAGGATGCTACATACATGCAAATTCAAACATTTCAAAAGGATTGTTTTACTCGGGAAAAACACTTATCGGTGATTATTGCCACATAGGAATTGGCGTAAACATTGCTCATGATGTTGTTATCGGACAATCCACAGAAATTAGTGGTAACTCAAATATTGCTGGTAGATCAACGATAGGAAGTGATGTGTGGATTGGCGCCAATTGTACGATATCAAACTGGGTTAAAATTGGAGATAAAGCAAAGGTTAGAATTGGTTCAACTGTTGTATGTGATATACCCGAAAAAGCTGATGTTTCGGGTAACTTTGCAATAAAACACACTATTAACCTCAGAAAATTCATAGAAGACCAGGCAAACTAACACTATGTTTAATAAATCAATTGTAATAGATAATTTCAACATTCAAAACCACTCGAAACCTTATTTAATTGCAGAGATATCAGGTAATCATGACAATGAGATTGATCGTGCTAAGAAGTTAATATTAGCAGCGAAAGAAAATGGTTTTGATGCTGTAAAAATTCAATACTTTACTGCTAATGATATGACATTGGATATCAGTGAAGGTGACTTCATTGTAAAAAGTGGTTTGTGGAAAGACCGTAGCTTGTTTGAACTTTATGAACAAGGCGCAACCCCTAAGGAGTGGCTCCCCATTTTATTTGATTATGCGAAAGAGATAGGTATCACTCTATTTTCTTCCGTATTTTCTCATGAGGGACTTTGTATTTTAGAAGAGTTAGGCTGCCCTGCATACAAAATTGCTTCTTTTGAAGCAATGGACCTAGATTTAATTGAGGCGGCTGCTAAAACGCAAAAACCTGTGATTATTTCAACCGGTATCATAGATAAAGTTGGGATAGAAGAGGTATTAGACACATGTAAAAAAGTAAGGAATAGAAATATCGGTTTAATGCATTGTATAAGTAACTACCCTGCCCCTTATGACAAATTTAACTTAGCAACAATCACTGATATGCAACAAAGCTTTGATATCCCTATTGGGCTTTCTGACCATAGTACGGATGAAATATGTTCTCTTATTGCTATTGCCAACGGCGCTTCGATGATCGAAAAGCATATTACCGTGAGTCAAAAAGACGGAGCAATTGACTCTGAGTTTTCTTTACCTATTTCCCTAATGAAAGAATTCACCGATAAATTACGAAACGGTTTCGCTACTATTGGTAAGGTTGACTACAGTAACTCGTCACCACGCAAAAACTTCCGGTCACTATATGCTGTTAAAGATATCCCAAAAGGACGACTTATCACTAGTGACATGATAAGAAGTATTCGTCCTGGCCATGGTCTAGCCCCAAAAAATAAAAACAAAGTATTAAAGTGCACAGCAAAACAAAATATTAATGCAGGAACCCCTTTAGATTGGAGTCTACTATGTCAAACTTTAAAGAATTAGACGGAAAAGCACTACATCAAATCGCAAAGGAGTTATTTCCTATTTGCAGAAGTATTACCGGTAATGGTGTTAGAAAGACTTTAGATATTATTGATGATTATATTGAAGGGTACTCATTAGTTAAGCATGAAGTACGTTCTGGTACCCAAGTATTTGATTGGACTGTTCCTAAAGAGTGGAGTATTGAAGAAGCGTGGATAAAAGATTCTAAAGGGAATACTGTAGTAGATTTTAAAGACTCAAATTTACATGTACTTGGCTACTCAACCCAAGTCGACAAAATAATCCCGCTTAATGAGCTACAAGAACATTTGCATTCATTGCCTGAACAGCCTGAAGCAATTCCTTACGTTACATCTTATTATGAGCCTCGATGGGGTTTTTGCATAACAGACAAACAAAGAAAGTCTCTAACTGAAGATGATTACCACGTATTCATTAACAGTCATCATTTTGATGGTTCTTTAACCTATGCAGAACTTCTTATCCCGGGTAAAAGTGAAAAGGAAATTTTAATATCTAGTTATGTTTGTCACCCCTCACTCGCAAATAATGAGCTTTCAGGCCCCCTTGTCTCTTTGGCTTTGATCAACTGGTTAGCAAAAAATGAGAATAACTTTTATAGTTATCGCTTTGTTTTCACAACGGAGACTATTGGCACAATCACCTATTTAAGCCGTAATTTAGAACATTTAAAAAGTAATATTGCTGCAGGCTTAGTTTTAACATGCATAGGGGATGACGGTGACTATTCAACTGTACAATCACGTTATGGTGATAACTTGAGTGACAAAGTCGTTCAAAAGGTATTAAGTGAAAACTATAAAAATGACGCAAAGATATACTCTTTTTTAAAAAGAGGAAGTGATGAACGCCAGTATTGTGCACCCAATATCGATTTACCAATTACTTCTATAATGAGGACAAAGTATGGAGTTTATCCTGAGTACCATACTTCATTAGATGACTTAACTTTTATGACCCCCTCTGGTTTAAAAGGTGGGCTAGACTTTGCCAAGAAGTGTGTTCAATTATTTGAAAAAAACCACAAGTACATTACAACTAAGTTATGTGAACCTAAATTAAGCAAATATAACTTATACCCAACTCTTAGCAAAAAAGGTTCATCAAATGTTGCGAGGAATCTTCTTAATGTTTTAGCTTACTGTGATGGAAAAAATGATGTTATAGACCTGGCTAACATTCTTGGAATCAGCACTGATGAGATTATAAACTTAATAAAGATTGCGTTAGAAAATAAATTAATAGAAGCGCTTTGAATAAAGCGCTTCTTTCTTTACTCCAGTCCCCAGTCACATGGCTTATCATAACTTTCAGGAAAATCAGCTTCAATCTCGTCTAAATACTCATTCCACATATCTAGACCCTCTTTAAACCAATTAAGTGTTAAATTATCATCCTCATAGCTATATAAAAGAGTTATCAATGGGCAATGATAATATAACAAAGAGCCTTTGAATAATTGAAAGTAGTAACTATAACGCCCCCCTCTCAAAGAATATACATACCTCGATTGACGCCGAAGAATATCTAAACAATCTTGGCGACTCGAAAAGCTAGATAGAGATATATCTTTTATGTTTTTTGCTATAGTAGAGAAAGCTTTTAAGTCAAGCATTTGATAATCATCATCCTTTACTGACTCACTGATAAACTGAGTATTTTTTATATATTCAACAACCTCGTTTTTATCTGTAGAAAGGCTAGGGATTAAGACTTCTTCTTCAGTTAATGGATAAGCTCCTTTTAGTTTTGCACCATGGCCAACATTGAAGTAATTAGAGTTTGGTTTATGTTTAATTAATAATTCCATTTGATTTTTAGAAACCATATAGAAATTATTTGCATAAACTATGTTCCCAAGATTCCCTTCGACTTCATGATCGTAACCGCTGTGAGGCTTAAACTGACGTTTTAAAGAAGAATCATTGTAAATAGAGTACTTAGAATGATGCTCCCCAGAACCTGTTATCGCATTATCCACACCAATTAAATAGATATTTTTGAACCCAAACGAACTAGCATAAGACAATGCTGTATTTGCAACTAAAGGGTTTGAATAGGGAATTATTTCTCTACGCAACAATCCATTCCCTATTCTAGCCAGAGCATAATAATCTGAACCTGCTTCGTTCCCCTTTATTGCAAGGCCTGTCCATTTATAAAGCTCAGGAGTATGTGAGTAGATAACATTAGTTGTTAATAAATTTAAATCGGAATAATCTTCTTTCTTTTGAGTCTCAAGCAAAATTTCATAATTACGTTTAGGACGCTCGATTAAAACATGAAAGTCTGGCTTTATACCCATTTTAAGCAGTGAACCTAAGGCGGTTCCTGCAGCCAAAATAATTGCATTATCTTTATTTTGTCTTAGTAATTCTTCCGCACTATCTAATGATGGTCCATTACCCACGACAAAAACAGGTATTTCAGCTACATCATCAGCTACAACATTATCACTTATCCAAAATGGCAAGTTACTATTCATATGTTTAATTGTATGAGCTATGCTAGTAACAGCATCATTGTAAAAACCAAAGCCGTTCTGAAATTGATAAAACTGCTTAAAGAAATTTGAAATTAATGAGTTTAATTCATTATTTGGGTAGTGTTGGTAGCAAAAGGTTTTAGATATTGAGAAAGCCCCAATATCTTGTACAACTTTGTAAAGTGAATCAAAGAAGTTTTCATAGCTAATTCCTAGATGTATAAATAAACAACCTAATGAATCATCTACTCTTTGAATAATTACATCCCACTCTATACAAAACAGGCTCGCAAAAAAAAGCTCAAAGTCAGGTTCCACGATGTGGATATAATCAAACTCAACCTTATTAAGCAAATACTCAAGGTGATATCCTAAACCAATGCCAAAAATCATTGCGCTAGGGAAGCGATCTGGCAGTCGTTTCAATGTATCAGGTTTTTGTTCTCTTATATTAGCTAGTAATTCACTAATTTTATTCATGTATTTAACATGAATGCGATTGTCTTTCTTCTTTTTTCTGAAGTCATATTTAACCGCACTAATAGCAGGTTTATTTAGGTTTCTTTCAACTTGTTCAACGCATTGGGTGTAAGGATTATCATTATATAAAGGTACTTTTTCGCCTTTTTTAACAAAATTTGCTTTAAGCTCTCGAGTTACATGTAAACAAAAGTCATCCCGAGTTTTATAGTTTTTAATCGCTTGCGCAATTTCAGGGTAGTATTTTTCAAAAGCAGTTACATTATTAGCAAACCGAATATTAGCTTGCTCTGCAAACTTCTCTTCATTTATCTGTTGCTGCAAAGAACTATCAAGTTTTTCTGCTAGCGATTCTATTTGCTGCTCTAAGCTCGATTCTTTAGTCATAAGGCTCTTATTTTATACTTTTATAAATGTCTAATTTTTTTTGAGTTTTGAGATGTGTGCCCAATGATTTTGCAGTATCTGCCTTCAAAGAAGCTACTTTCGTTATCAAGTTATTAAAATCATTTAAAATTGATTCAAGACGACTAACATCTGTATTTGACATATCAGATGATGCAAAGCATTGTTCCAGTAATTTTTCAATCTGTTTAGTATTTGCTACAGCCTCGTCAAAATGCATATTTTCAATATTTTTTAACAAAGAACAGAGGCAAATATCTAGTTTATCTAAGCGTTCAGCCAACATTAGCATCAACACCGTTTTCACTCAGTGTCTGCTGACGAATATCATTAGGAATTGAATCCCATGCTGATTTGATTTCTTTTAATAAGCTCGAAACTTCATCTATGATGGTAGGATCATTCTTAATGCTCGCATCAAGAAGGCGGTCTAGCATATATGAGTATAATGCATAGAGGTTTTCTGTAACCTCACCACCCACTTCAAAATCTAAGCATCCTCTTAATGCTTCAATAATTGCAGATGCCTTAGATAAATGCTCACTTTTAGCTTCAAGATGCTTTTTCTCAATTGCAACTTTTGCTAATACCATTTTTTCTAAAGCACCAGCCATTAACATTTGGATTATTTCATAACGATCAGCACCTGCAACTCGAGTTTTAAGTGCTTCTTTCTGATAATTTCTTACTTTTGCATTATACATAATTTACCTACAAATAATTGCTGAAGACATTAGCTACTACTAAGATTTTGATTTAGTAAACCCTGGTAAACTAGATAATTGAGCACTCAAGTAAGTTTGAGTCGATTGCATCTGAGCCAATAATACATCAAGACCTGAGTACTGTTTACGAAGCCTAGCTTCTAGCTCAGTCATACGGTATTCATGATTAGCGACATCATCTTCGAGATCATCTAACTGAGCGTTTAAGTTTGTTTCTCTTTGTTTAATTATACCGTTAGAGTCAACATAGTTTTCTAATAAAGTTTCAAATTGTGTAGCTAGTCCATTTTCACCTGCAAAAGCCTTGCCAATATCATCGTAGTTTTCGTCCATTGCTTCATTTAAACTACGAACTAGAGATGACTTTTCTAAATAACCATCCTTATCAACGCCTAAGCCAATATCAAATATACTTTCAAATGGACCTGCATCTGTTAAGTTAACAGATAAATTATTGACAAGCTGTGATTGTAAAGAGCGAATCGTTGCATCACCATTGAGTGGCTTACCCACTCTTGATTGAAAACCTAACTGCCCGATTACATTGTTATAATTCGCTATGAATTCATCTACGAGCTTAGTGACACTTTCACGATCAACTTGAACTGATAACTTTGCAGTTTCACCATCGACGCTTTCTCTTTTAGCTGTAATAGTCATGTCTTGAACAGCATCTTTAAACGTGTTGGTATCATTAGTAATAGTAATACCATCAACTTTTATCGAAGCGTCTTGAGCTTCATCACCAGATGCAATTGCAATACCACCAGCAGTAACACCATCGTTAGCAAGTGTCGAAACATTATCAAGTTCAGCAGTATCATTCGTAATTACTAAATCATTGCCAGTACCTGTAACAGATGAGGTTAGGACAAGCTTAGACTCTGTACCTGTATTTATAATATTGGCAGTTACGCCAAAGTTGTCATCTGAATCATTTATGGCATCGCGCAACTCAGCAAGAGTTGCACCTGCATCTAAGGTAATATCAAAATTTTTATCGCCTGCTGCAAACGATAAAGTACCACCTGATGCCGTAACCACATCATCAGTGGATGCAAAGAGGCCATCATTAGATGTTGCTCTACTACCTTGAGCAAGTTCTAATACTTCAATGTTGAAATCCCCAGGAGAAATATCTGAAGTTGGTGTTACTGATATCAGATCACCATCATCACTGGTAGGCTGTTTGATAGTTGCAGTTCTTTTGTTAAAGTTATCTGGATCAGCTAACTTCTCGATAGTGTCTTGCAACTTAGAAAGAGCAGATTTAATTTCACCTATCGCTGAAAGCTCTACCTGTAAAGACTCTTCTTTTGCAACAAATGCGTTCATTTTAGGAGTGTTTTCAGCACTTACGGTTGCTGAGATAATGCTCTCAAGATCTAAGCCAGAGCCAATTCCAGCTGAAGTAATTAACGGCATTTTAACCTCCTGAAAAATATTACACTTTTATGCTGAATGATTAAATAGCATACCTTTACTAGTTAATTTATCGGCAAATTCATCCAAAGCTTTAGCCACTTCTCGAAACTCTTCTGTGGGTATCTCACGGATCACCTCTTCACTTTCTTTATCGAGCACTTTAATGATCGGTGGTTCACCTAGCTCATCAAACTCAAAAATTAAGTTTGTCGAAGTTACCGGTATATATTTATTAAGCTTCTCGAGGTTTTCTTTTACCTCAGCAATCATATCTTGCTTTTCTTGACGCTTCTTGCTTGAAACTTCATCAATATTAACAGGTTCCCTACTAGCAATTTCTGTGCCTTTATTAAGCTTCTCTTCATCTAACACTGATTTTACAGAAACACTGTTTGAAGTATTAACATTATCTGAAGCCCTAGCTGCGGAATTAATATCTATCATTTCTCTCTCCAGCTGTTATCTGTTAAATTATAAGCCACTGTACTGAAAATTTCCTCTGTACAGTGACTTAAAACTTAGACTACCCTAGTAACGAAAGAGCTACTTGTGGGCGCTGATTTGCTTGACTTAAGATAGAGCTACTTGCTTGTTGTAAGATTTGCATCTTAGTCAAGTTAGCAGTTTCTGTTGCAAAGTCAGTATCTTGAATACGCGAACGTGCAGCTGTTAGGTTTTCAGCTATATTTGATTGATTTCGGATTGTTGATTGGAAACGATTTTGAACCGCACCTAATTCAGCGCGCTTTTTATCAACAACAGCGATCATTGCATCCATACCAGCTAATACTTGCTGCGCATTAACTTGTGAAGATACGCTAATAGTTGTTGCACCGAATGCAGAAAAGCCAACTGTTGCTGCGGTTAAACCTGTACCAACATCACTAATACCAGCAGCTAATGTTGACATGCCTTTTCCTGTCACACCTGAAGCAACTTGAGCGATGCCTGACATAGTAAAACCACCATTAGCAGTTAGTGAATTTGCTGTACCACCAACATTTTTCATGCTAAAGCTAATTGTTTGAACTGCATCAGCACCAACTTGGAAACTGGCATTATAAGTTCCATCAAGAAGGTTTTGACCACCGAACGTTGTATCTTCAGCCACTCGATTAACTTCTGAAGCTAATGATCGAATTTCTTCTTGAAGTGCTAAACGGTCTTCATCAGTATTCGAACCATTCGACGCTTGTTGTGCAAGCGTACGAATACGTTGGAACATTGATGTTACTTCGTCTAGTGCACCCTCAGCTGTTTGCGCAAGAGAAATACCATCGTTCGCATTTCGGTTACCTTGATTAAGGCCGTTAACTTGTCCTGTTAAACGGTTAGCGATTTGCATACCCGCAGCATCGTCTTTCGCACTATTAATGCGTAAGCCAGATGATAATCGCTGGAATGAAGTGTCTAAGGAGTTGCCAGATTTCATCAACTGACGCTGTGCGTTCAAAGAACTCACATTAGTATTTACATAGATAGCCATGTTAGCCTCCGCTTTATCATTTAATAGCTAAACAGCGGGATACCCCTACCCTGCTATTTAACCGACATAGAGTCCTAGATTGATAGTTCTCTAAATCAGTTATCGTCTGATAAAGCGAAAGCTTTAGCTTTATTTGTAAATTTTTTAACTATTTTTTAAATTTTAACCTTGTAATAAGCTTAATGCCGCTTGAGGTCTTTGATTTGCTTGACCTAAAATTGTTTGGCTTGCTTGCTGTAAAATTTGGTTTTTAGTCAAATTAGCCGTTTCAGCTGCGAAATCAGCATCTTTAATTCGTGATTTAGCAGCCGATAAGTTTTCTGAAATATTCGCTTGGTTACGAATAGTCGATTGAAAACGGTTTTGTACAGCACCCAATTCAGCACGCTTTTTATCTACTACAGCAATCATAGAATCCATAGCTGCGAGCACTTGCTGAGCATTTACTTGAGAAGATACACTTATTCCGCTTGCAGTAATATTGCTAAAACCTGCTGTAGCTGCGGTTAATCCAGTGCCTATATCACTAATACCTGCAACCAATGTAGACATTCCTTTTCCGCTCACGCCTGAAGCAATACCAGCTATACCCGACATAGTGAAACCACTATTTGCAGTTAGTGAGTTAGCTGTACTTCCAACATTTTTCATACTAAAGCCGATAGTCTGAACGGCATCAGCACCAATTTGAAAACTAGCGGAGTAACTCCCATCAAGTAAGTTTTGGCCACCAAATGTGGTATCTGCAGCAATACGGTTTACTTCAGCAGATAACTGACGAATCTCTTCTTGGAGAGCAAGTCTGTCTTCATCCGTATTTGAACCGTTTGCTGCTTGTTGTGCAAGGGTTCTAATTCGCTGAAAACTTGAAGTAATTTCTTCTAATGCCCCTTCAGCTGTTTGCGCAAGTGAAATACCATCGTTCGCATTTCGGTTACCTTGATTCAAACCTAGAATTTGTGATTGTAAACGGTCAGAAATTTGTAAACCGGCAGCATCATCAGCTGCGCTATTAATACGTAGGCCTGAAGATAGACGTTTAAACGAAGTATCTAAATCTGTACCTGTTCTATCCAACTGTCTTTGTGCATTTAATGCACTAACATTAGTATTTACATATAAAGCCATAATAAACTCTCTTCTTATCTGTCAAAGTAAAGTCACTTATTAAAAAAGTGAATTTGACAAAGTGACCCTTACAGCGGCAAATCTAAGTCGCCTGGGGCAAAATACTGCCACTTTGCTGATTAGTTAATTAACTTGAAGTAATGAGAGCAATTAATAGGCCAACTATTAATTAAGATTAAAAAAGGAATAAAAAGGCTCCATTTAGGAGCCTTAAGAGAGATAAGTTTAAGAGTGGGTTTAATAACACAAATTATGGCATAATCTGTGCTTTATGTTTTATGTTCTTACAAATGTTAGAACACTACTGTCAGGATTTTGAGCGCCTCCGCTTTATAATCCTATCTTAGCGCCTTTGTTAATACCCCATTAGACAAAGGCGCTTTTCTTTAAGTCAAAGTTTTGACTTCACTTTGACTCAAATTCCCAACTATTAACCTAGTAAGCTTAATGCCGCTTGAGGACGTTGGTTAGCTTGACTCAAGATTGTTTGGCTAGCTTGTTGTAAGATTTGCATCTTAGTTAGGTTAGCTGTTTCAGTCGCGAAATCTGTATCTTTAATACGAGATTGAGCTGCACTTAAGTTTTCAGAGATATTAGCTTGGTTACGAATCGTTGACTGGAAACGATTTTGAACCGCACCTAGCTCTGCACGCTTTTTATCAACTACCGCAATCATAGCATCCATACCAGCCAAGATTTGTTGTGCATTAACCTGAGAAGACACACTGATTGTAGTTGCGCCGAAAGCTGAGAAACCAACAGTTGCAGCAGTCAAACCTGTACCTACATCACTAATTCCTGCAGCAAGAGTGGACATACCTTTACCTGTCACACCAGAAGCAACACCAGCAATACCTGACATAGTAAAACCACCGTTAGCAGAAAGCGTATTAGCTGTACCACCAACATCCTTCATGCTGAAGCCAATTGTTTGAACAGCATCAGCACCCACTTGGAAACTTGCTGAGTAAGAACCGTCAAGTAAATTTTGGCCACCGAAAGTAGTATCTTCAGCAACTCGGTTTACTTCTGATGCTAAAGAACGAATTTCTTCTTGAAGTGCCAAACGATCTTCATCAGTGTTTGAACCATTCGACGCTTGTTGCGCAAGGGTACGTATACGTTGGAACATTGACGTTACTTCGTCTAGTGCACCTTCAGCTGTTTGCGCTAAAGAGATACCGTCGTTCGCGTTACGGTTACCTTGATTAAGACCGTTAATTTGCGATGTTAAACGGTCAGAAATTTGTAGACCAGCCGCATCGTCAGCAGCGCTGTTGATACGGAAACCAGATGATAAACGCTTGAATGAAGTGTCAAGTGAGTTACCAGAATTCATTAATTGTCTTTGAGCGTTTAATGAACTAACATTTGTATTTACATAAAGTGCCATGATATTTCTCCCGAAGTAAACTTATCATTTACTCTCAAACTTACTCTAATTAAGCGGTAACTGTTGTTTGTTACTCAGCTTGGTTAATTAAGTTATCGGTCCGCTCAAAAAATCCTTTAGTGAATTTTTAAACAATTTTTAAAATTTTATTTAATGCACTGTATTTAAAAGAGAAATATTTTAGCTTTTTAACTAAACATGGCATCTGGTTACCTTGAAAGCCGCTATCACGATGTTTTACTAAAGATATAAATACTAAAAAGAGTGCTCTAAAAACGCTTTTAAAGTGTGAAGCTTAAGGAAGGTTTTGTAGGTTAAGTTTATTAAATAAGCTTAACCTACATAAATTATAAGTAATCAAATAATGAGAGGTTAGCCAAACGGCCAAATGTTGCCTGTGCAGCTTGCAGTGATGTTTCTTGTTTGGTGAGTTCAGTAATCGCTTCAGCCATATCAAGCTCAACAAGCTCAGCTTTTGCAGCTTTATTGCTAGTATCTAAGTCACCGTTTGATTGTTCGATTTTCTTGGCCGTATTTAAGCGACCACCCAAACCGGCCTGAACAAGTGAAACCTGATTTTTGGCATTATCGAGTTGTACGATGGCATCAGCTAAAACTTGATCAAACTCTTCTTGAGTTAAATCAGGATTGGTTAGTCCTGCTATCAGGTCATCCAAAGTATTTAACGCATTCTCTTTTTGTGGTGCTTCAAGGTCAACATCAACTTGGCCATTTGCAACAGGTGAAACAGAAATCTCCATACCTTGATATTCAATTTTACCGTTTTCAAAACTACCGCTGTCAATCGTTACACCAGCTTGCTGCACAACAAATGTATTAGGTGTGCCTGTGGTAGTAATAAAGCTTAGTGTATTGGCATTTGCGGCTGCGGCAGGGTCTGCGTTGTAATTTGCCTGATGGAATTTATCGAAATCAGCTTGCTCAGTAACATAAATTTTTGAGCTTGTGATACCGCCTGACACAGTGCCGTCGTTTGATGCCACATTTAGTCGAGCATTTACTTTTTCGAATGTATCAAAACCATTGTCACTTGATTTGATTTCTACACCTTCAGCCACTTTGATTTTGTGTTGCCCGTGATCGCCACCATATTCATAGCGACCAGAAGTACTATTAAAGGTGTAAGACGGAGTATTATCTTGGTAACCCGAAAAGATAAATTTACCGTCTTCGGTCTTTGCATTCATCAAATCAAGTACCGTACTTTGCAATGCTTTAACTTCTTCAGCAATACCTTCACGGTCGATATCACTATACGCACCATTACCAGCTTGAATAGATAAAGTATAAGCAGACTCAAGCGCACCTTTAATATTTTGCAGCACACTTTCTTCTGTTGTTAGGCGGCTATTCAGCATTGTAATGTTTTTTGTGAACTGTTCATTACCCTGAATGCGATCTGTATAAAGTAGTGCGCGAGCCGTAGCCGAAGGATCGTCAGCAGCAGTCAATACACGCTTTTGAGTATTAACCTGCTCTTGCGCTTTGTTTACATTTTGCTGTGAGTTAAGAATAGAGTTAAGGTTATTCTTATACATCATGTTATTTGAAATACGCATAATTACCTCGCCGCACTTAATAAGGTGTCAAAAATAGTACGTGCTGTTGAAAGGACCTGTGCTGATGCTGCATACGATTGTTGAAAGCGCAGTAAGTTTGCCGCTTCTTCATCAAGGTTTACACCTGATAGCGATTCATACCAAGCTTCAGACTGATCAGCCAATGCTGTAAAGGCCGCACCATTGGTTTGGGCTTGACTAGTCACTACACCAATATCAGTGACAATGCCTGAATAGGCTTGATTAAACGTTTTATGATTATCGGCTGTACTACTTGCTTCAACATTTTGACGCACTAGCTCACCATTTTGTAAATCGGCCAATAGCAAACCATTACGGTTATCATCAAAACCACCAGTGTTAAACTCTACTGTGAAGGTGTCACCTGTTGCAGGTGATCCTTCAATATTAAAGTCAAAGCCGTAGGTATCGTAAGGCGCCCCTGCTTGAGCAAGAATATTCTCAGCAGGTGGTGTAATGGTAAACGTCGATGTACCGTTACCATCTGTAATTTGATACTCGTTAGCATTCGCCGTTTTCACGAGTGTGATATCGCCATTCGCCAAACTCGGTGGGGGACCCACGGTAATACCCGTTGAGTTGTCAATATCGGACACTGTGCCAGCAGAAATACTTGCATCACTGGTATTATTGATATCGTTCGCAGTTCGAATAGGTGATGCTAACGCTAAATCTTCAGGACGTTCAGTTGCAAGCTCTAAGCTAGTTGCAGCCTGAGAGTTCAACTTAACCATAAATTGGTCACCAGTATTTGCAGCACCTGATACGTTGAGCTGTAAACCAAACGCTTCACCACCCGTAATAGTTGATGAGTCAATCACACCGGCAGTCACATTCGCTGTAGATGCGGTGCCAATGGGTTCACCTTTATTATCAATTGCCTGAATCTCAACAGTGGTTGCGCTTGTATAGGTCACAATAAAATCACTTGCTGGCAATTCGCTGCCTTTACCAGGTTCAAGGGTTGCCGTCATTGTTGATGTGCCCGTATTCGCTTGATAACCAAACGCATCTACCGTTGGAATAGCAAAAATATCGCCACCAATTTCACCATTAGCGTCCATACCTAAGCTATTTTGTTGGTTAAAGGCATCGGCTAATGCTAAGCCCATTTGACCAAGTTGGTTTTGCGCTGGAACTAAAATATCGTCACGAAATGCCAGTAAGCCACCAATTTTGCCTTTCAATTTACTCACATCAACTTCAAGCGGCACGGCTTTGCCGCCGTTTATATCAAGTTTTAATTCTTTAAAGTTCGGATCAGGATCGCCACTGAATGAAAACAGGTTAAATGTGCCACTTTGCATGACAAGTGCTTGACCAGAGCCTAAATACACTTGTTTCTCGCCGTTATTACCATCGAGTGTTTCAATATCAATCAGCTCAGATAGATCACGAATTGCTTTATCACGTTCATTATATAAACCACTTGATACTGACTCACGATCAGTACCATGAACCGAAGCAATCTTGGTATTTAAATCACTGATATTTTGGATCAGGTTATTTGCTTCATCTGAAAAGATTTCTAGCTGCTCATTTACTACTGCTTTTTGGTCAACCACAATGCTCGATAACCTGTCCATTTGATCAATCAAATTTTGTGCATCCGTCATGACCAGTGAACGAGCTACTGTTGATGACGGTTGATTTAAGCTTTCTTGTACATTGTTAAAAAACGAATTTACGCTCGTTGATAAGCTGTTTGACTCTTCTGAAAACAAGCTATCTACACGGCTTGCTTCAGTTACAAACTGATCAAAAAACGCTTTATTAGAGGTATCTCTATTTAATTGCTTTTGTGCAAATTCATTTAGTAAGCGATACGTTTCACCACGGCCGACTTGGTTATCGATCATGGTTGTGAACTCAGTACGCTCACGCACATAGCCCTCGGTATTAACGTTGGCGATGTTTTTACTGGTGGTTTGTAAAAGCTCAGAGTTAGCTCTTACACCGGCATTTGCTATGTCATATAAGCTAAATGACATGAGGGTCTACTCCTTAACGTACCAATGAAGCAGCGACGCTTTGAAGCTCAACGCGCTTCAATACCTGCTTAATTTTATCGGCATAATTTGGATCAGTTGCATAGCCTGCTTTTTGTAACGAATCTAAAAAGGCTGCAGGCTCTGCGGTATTATTAAGTGCTTCTTGATAACGTGGGTTTTCATTTAAAAAATCCACAAAGTCGTTCACACTGTCTTTAATCGATTGATAAGAGCGAAAACTTGCTTGCTTTTTAACTGGCACACCTTGTTCAAACTCAAGCGTGACTTTGCTTGCTTTATCACCTTGCCAGCTCCTATCCGATTTAATATTGAATAAGTTGTTACTACTTGTGCCATCAGCTTTACTGATGATGTGTTTACCCCAGCCCGTTTCAAGTGCTGCTTGAGCAACCATCACAGCTGGGTTTAAGCCAATTTTTTCAGCCGCATTTTTAGCGTGCTCCCAAACAGAGCTAATGAAAGACTCAGCATCTTCAAAGCGGTTTTCTGATTGCTCGTTCGCTGATGTATCCTCGACAGCTTGTGGTTTAGCCTTAGCCTCAGTAGTGCTATTAAGGACACCGCTTGCGCGTTTATCACTATCAAAGTCAGCCGTCGTTCTTAGTACAGAACCTGGTGTAAACTCTTTACCGTCTGGCGAGAGCTGCTGAACAATCAAGTCAGCTAGGCCGAGCGAACCATTTGATGAAAGCTCAACCGACATTTGTTGGTCATGCATCTCTTCAAAAAATTTAACGCCGCTTGAATTAAATGGGCTGTCTTTATCTTCAAACGCTTCATTTGCTTTGCGCATGCTTTTAAGTAGCATCTGAGTGAAGATAGATTCAAATTGTGCCGCCGCTTTTTTCAGCGCCTCTTTTGACGCATCGCTAGAGGCATCACTTTTTAAGGCATTTTGACGTAATGAGTCTAAGTTGCCTAAATCAAAAAAGTTTTGCTTGTCGAGATGATTTGTATCCATCAGCTTTTTGACACAATAGTTAATAATGAAAATTAAAATGCAAAAATTGCGCCAATAAAAAACTTTATAAATGAATGGCTAATAACTGATACAGGAATGGAGTAACTTCAGAGCCAAGATTTTGGCTGATGTTTGTGTGCTAAATGATTTAAGAAATACTAAAACAAAAAACGCGCTCGAAAGCGCGTTTTAATTTAAATGATAACCAGTTGCCCGTTTATCGCCCCCGCTTCTTTTAAAGCTTCAAGGATTGCCATTAAATCACCCGGTGCGGCCCCAACTTCATTGATTGCACGCACGAGATCATCAAGATTAACACCCGGGTTAAATACAAAAGCACGTGAATCATCTTCGTTCACATCAATAATACTTTGATTGGTAACGGTAGTTTCACCATCACTTAAAGCATTTGGCTGTGACACATTTTGCTGCTCAGCAATGGTGACCGTTAAACCACCATGTGTAATCGCCGCTGGCTGTAGCTTCACGTTTTTGCCAATCACTATTGTGCCTGTGCGAGAGTTCACAATAATTTTTGCTGCTGTGTCTGCTGGCTTAAACTCTAAGTTTTCAAGTGTCGACAAATAAGCAACACGTTGAGAAGCATCACGCGGTGCTAACACTCGTACTGAAGCTGCATCGATTGCCTGAGCGCTGTCAGGACCCACTAAATCATTAATCGTTTGCTCTAAGCGTTTAGCCGTTGTGAAATCAGGACGATTTAAATTAAAGGTAATGTAGTCACCTTGCATAAACGGGCTCTTAATAGCACGTTCTACAATGGCACCGTTTGGAATACGACCCACTGTGGGTGTGTTAATAATTACACGGCTACCGTCTGCCCCTTCAGCACCTAGACCACCAACGACTAAGCTGCCTTGTGCAATCGCATAGGTATTGCCATCAACCCCTTTTAGGAAGGTTTGTAATAAAGTACCGCCACGTAAACTACCCGCACTACCAATAGATGAAACCGTAATATCAATGGTTTGACCGGGTTTTCTGAATGCCGGTAACTCTGCATGTACAGCCACAGCGGCAACATTTTTAATCTTAGGTTTTAAGCTATCAGGTAAGGTAATACCAAAACCATTCAGCATAGCTTTAAAGCTTTGTTGAGTAAATCGGCTTTGTTCACCTGTGCCGGGCAAACCGACAACCAAACCATAACCCACTAATTGGTTTGCGCGCACGCCCTCAACCATAGATACATCTTTGACTCGCTCAGCCTGTGCAGAAAACTGCAGGCTAATTAAGCAAAGAGCGATGATGTATTTAAACCCATTCATGACTTTATTCCTCTAAAATGGGAAAAGCGAACTACTAAAGAAACGAGACAGCCAACCTGCACTTTGCGTTTCTTGAATTTGCCCTTTACCTGAGTATTGAATTCGCGCATTAGCAATACGGTTTGATGTGACCGTGTTATCTGCTTGAACATCTTCAGGACGAACTAAACCTTCAAGGCGAATAAATTCTTCACCGGTGTTCAAAGTGAGCCATTTTTCACCGCGAATAACCAAATTTCCGTTCGGTAGAACACGCATCACATTGACAGATATATCACCAAATAAGCTATTTGATTGGTTAGACTTTGAATCACCTTTAAACGATGCCCCAGAACCAATACCAAACTGAATGCTATCACCGCCAATGTTAACTGGATTACCGCCAAGCCCAATAACAGGGTCTAAACTAGCGTCCGTTTCTTTGTCGGTTTCGGTTTTTGCCGCTTTGGTGGCTTGCGTTGATTCTTGCAATTTAACCGTGATGATATCACCCGCGCGCAATGCCTTTTTATCTGAGTACAAGTCATCTGCTGAATAACTATCAAACAACGAACCCGTTGGTACCATTGGCTCTGTTGTTGGCTCCGGATACATAGGCGCATAGTAAGGGTCATCCTGAACCACATGATGATTTTGCGTTGTCATACAACCACCCAGCATTAATGCTGCCGATGTGACTAAGATAATGTTACGCATGCTGCCTCCTACCCATTAAAGCTGTTGATTGATGTAACTAAGCATTTCATCAACCGCTGAAATCACTTTTGAATTCATTTCATAAATTCGTTGCGTTTCGATCAAGTTAACGAGTTCTTCTGTTACATTCACATTAGACGTTTCTAGTGAACCTTGAACCACAGTACCTAAACCATCGATACCTGGGTTCCCTTGCACAGGTGCGCCACTCACAGCAGTTTCTGTGTACAAGTTTTGCCCCATAGGTTCAAGACCCGATGGATTAATAAAGTCACTAATTGTTAGCTGACCAATGACCACGTTCTCTGCTTGCCCTGAAATACGTACCGACACTTCACCGTCTTGCGAAACAGTAATTGATTGTGCATCGTCTGGTACGTTCATTTCTGGCTGTAATGGAAAACCCGCACCAGAAGTTACAATGCGACCATCTTCGTCAGTGGTGAATTGACCATTACGTGAGTATGCAATGTTGCCATCTGGTAATTGCACTTCAAAAAAGCCAGGACCTGAGATCATCCAGTCCAATGAATTTTCTGTGGTAAGCATGTTACCTTGTGAAAAGTTCTTTTGGTTAGCAACCACTTTTGCACCGGCACCAAGCATTAAACCCGATGGCATTTCAGTGTCTTGAGATGAACGGCCACCTGGTTGATTGATGTTTTGATATAGTAAATCTTCAAATACGGCGCGGCTTTTTTTGTAACCGACCGTGCTGGCATTTGCGAGATTATTTGAGATCACCGAAATATCGGTTTGCTGGGCGTCAAGCCCGGTTTTACTGATCCATAATGCAGGATTCATAACTCTACCCTCTCAGTCATCTTAAACAATGCGTAACAGCTGATCTTGACGCTCGTCGAGCTCTTCGGCTGTTTTCATTAATTTAACTTGTAATTCAAATTGGCGTTGATTGCTGATCATGTCGACCATTTCATGCACTGGGTTTACGTTCGACATTTCAAGCGTACCCGACAGTACCTTTACGTTTGGTGAAATATCACAAAAACCACAAAGGTCATTGACCAACATGTCTTCTTTTGGTCGAAATAAACCGTCATTACCTTTTTCAAGCTGAGTGTTATCAGCCTCAATCACTTTTAAGCGATCAACCACTTCCAAAAAGTTAGCTGGCGCACCTTGTGGGCGAACCTGAATAGCACCGTCTTCACTAAACTCAACTTTCTCGATAGGTAATGGCAAAATGATTGGACCACCTTCGCCAATTACTTGACGGCCATGGCTAGTGATCAACGCGCCATCTGGAGTAATGTTTAATGTGCCAGTTTTGGTGTACGCCTCATTGCCTGATGCATCTTGTACACTCAACCAACCACGGTCACTCATCGCGATATCAAGCTCGCGGCCAGTTTCAACAAAACCACCCGATTCCATATTAGATCCAGGGCGTTCTTGCATTGCAAACACCCTAGATGGCAGACCTTCACCGAAGGCTTGCATAGAGCGAGCTTGTGCAAAATCAGCTTTAAAGCCAGTGGTGTTAGCATTCGCAAGGTTGTTGGCCTTGAGTTCAAGACCTCGCAAACTTTGCTTAGCACCCGACATGGCAATGTAGACCATTTTGTCCATAACATTGACTCACTAAAAATACGATAACTAAGAAATGCAATAAAAGTGCCAAAGTAAAATTGACGCTAAAATAGAAGAGAAAAATGAATAATTAGAATGAAAAAAGGCTGCCAATAGAGGGAGCAGCCTTCGTGTCGGATTAAGCTTAGAGCCGTTAAAATTAACGGATCTGTAGGATGTTTTGCTGTAGTGTTGAGTTAACCTCAAGCGCACGTGAATTTGCTTGGAAGTTACGCTGCGCACTGATCAAGTCAACAAGTTCGTTAGTTAGGTTAACGTTTGATTGTTCAAGCGCTGATGAGTTAATTGAGCCTAAAGTACCTGAACCTGGTTCGCCAGCAATAGGTTCACCTGATGTAAGGCTCTTCTTCCAGGCTGTATCACCCACTTGTTGTAAACCCTGTGAGTTCGAAAAGCGTACCATCGCAACTTGACCTAGGAATGAAGTATCACCATTACTGTATGAAGCAACAATTTTACCGTCAGAACCGATATCGATACCTGATAGACGACCTACAGTCGCACCATCTTGTTCCAGTGCTTTTACTTCAAAGTTACTAGCATACTGAGTAGGAATTTTATTTGTTGTTGCTGCTTCATCACGCCAATTAATAGTGACATCATCTGGGAAGCTGGCACCATTAGAAAGTAAGTCAGATAAGCCTGCCGCAGCACCAACACCATTTGGTAACGTTAATGGGTCAAACGTAGTGTCAGTGTTTGCTACACCATCTGTATTTAGTGGTAAACCACTTGAGTCAAACTGAAAAGTCGAAATAGGCGTGTATGGCGACGTAGTTTGCTCAGTACCATCCGCAGCAAACGGTTTTTCATCTAAAGTAGCATACACTTCCCACTCATTTTCATTACCAGTAGTTGTTGAATCAGTTTTCACAAAAAAGAATTGTAAAATATGTGGCTCACCTAATGAATCATACACTGTTGTTGATGTTGAGCTGTTATATGAAGCACTTGTCTCAGGATCAAACGGCGTCACTGACGGTGAAGTTGCTCGAGAGTCTAGATTAAAAGATGAATAAACATTCGTGGTTGCACGTGGTGAACCTGATGCATCAGGAATTTGTAGTGCAGAAGATGTACTTAAGCTAACAGAAGTGGTATCACCGGTTGCTTCATCAACAGGGAAACCTTGTAGATAGTTGCCATTAGCATCGACTACAAAGTTATCTTTATTTAATTTAAACGCACCTGCTCGGGTATATGTGAAGTCTTGTGCACCTAGGTCATTCGCCATTGCGAAATAACCTTCACCAGTGATCGCTAAGTCAAGTGAGTTATTTGTGAAAGATAACGAACCTTGGTGGAATTGTTGTGCCACCATTGTTGTTCTTACACCGTCACCATTTTTTGTTTTACCAGAACTAAATACTGATGATGCGTATACATCAGCGAACTCTGCACGAGACTCTTTAAAGCCCGTAGTATTAACGTTAGCAATGTTATTTGCGGTAACGTCTAAATCTTTTTGCGCGGCTGCTAAGCCTGTTAATGCAATATTGAAGCTCATAACTCACCTCTAACCTATCTCTTAGCCTAAGCTAACCCAAACCTTTTTTACTTATGCGATTTCAGCTATATCAGTTAGCCTAACCGCACCCTCTTTTGTATTTACGATAATGCCGCTTGCGCCATTAATATTGACACTTTCAATATTCTTAAAGGTCGCCATTGGCATACTGCTGTAGTCTCCATTGACAAAGCCTTCAGCACTGATGTCATATTCACCTTCAGGTAGCACATTGCCATCATTGTCTTTACCATCCCATTCAAAACGAAGTGCACCCGCTGACTGAGAACCTAATTCAATGGTACGCACTAACTGGCCTGATGAATCCGTTATTCTTAGCGTTAAAGATTCAACAGCGGTTTCTGCAACCACCGACCCTTTAGCTAGATTTTCGCCATCAAAATCAATGGTGTCAGACTCAAGTAACGCTTGCTTACCAACAAGAGTCGAAGCCTGTAACGCAGAATTTGATGTCATTGATGCAGTGAGTGAATCAAACTTCTCGTTTAAGTTTGAAATACCTTCAGCCATGGTAAAGTTCGTCATCTGCGCAATCATTTGATCGTTATCAGCAGGATTACTCGGATCCTGAAACGACAACTGCTGTGTTAACAACGAAAAGAAATCTTCCTGAGAAAGCGTGTTGTTGTCTTCTTCAGTTGTTTGCGTACTACTTTGATTCCAACGCAAACTATCCATATAGGATGATGATGCAGAGCTGATGTCGTTACTCATAACTTATCCTCGGTTACCGTTGTCCTAACAACAGTGTTTTACTTAACATTTGCTTAGCTGCATCAGCAACTTGCACATTTGTTTGGTAAGAGCGAGAGGCAGAAATCATATTTGCCATTTCTTCTACAACATTAACGTTAGGTTTGTAGATATAACCATTTTCATCCGCACTTGGGTGGTTCGGGTTATATTCAATTTGTAGAGGTTTATCACTCTCTACAATGCCTAACACTTTAACGCCAACAGAAGAGCCCTGAGGATTGCTTTGTGATGCTGACGCTTTAGTCAACTCTGCAGCAAAAACAGGGTGGCGCGCTCGATATGTCTGATCTTGACTAGAACTAATCGTATTTGCATTCGAGATATTACTGGCTGTGGTATTTAAGCGAACATTTTGCGCACTCATACCGGTTGCTGAAATATCAAAAACATTATACAAACTCATGATTAAGCTCCTTGACTACCGAGGGCTTTTTTAAGGCCTTTAATTTTACTACTCATAAATTGCAGGCTTGCCTGATACTCTAATGAGTTCTGTACATACAAGTTTCGTTCCACTTGTATATCGACTGAGTTACCATCACCTGTATCTGCTTGATTTGGCGTACGAAACATTTCTGCGCTGCCAACAAAACGACTGCCCCCGGCAATATGTTTAGCATCGGTTCTTACCATGCTATTGCCGCCTTGTTGGTTGCTTTTTGCCGCTTTTAATGCCGAGGCAAAATCGATATCTTTCGCTTTATAGCCCGGCGTATCAGCATTAGCGATATTTGTCGCTAATAACTCAGCGCGTTGTGAACGGATCAACATCGCATGAGGATGAACACCAAATGCTTTATCAAAACTGATAGCCATAACCATCTCCAAAAAATTGACTCTGTAGAGGTTAATGCAAAAGCTAAGCCAAAAATTTAGGAGTAATTTGATTTATATAAGAGACTGAAAAATAAGTAAATTTAGCAACCTAAGGACTAGGTTGCTAAGGAGAGTTTACTTTTTCTGATAGTTGCTAAGGAGAGTTTACTTTTTCTGATAGATGATACCTGGGTTACAACGAACCATATCAAAGCTATCACTTAAGCCCGCCATTGATTCTGACGCACCTAAAAACAGGTAACCTTTCGGGTTTAAAGCTTGAGCAAATTGAGAAATGATTTTAGCTTTTACTTCTGGTGAAAAGTAAATCAACACATTACGGCAAAATATGATGTCAAACTTGCCCATTAGGGCATATGAATCGAGTAAGTTTAAATGTCTAAAGCTGACCATTTTACGTATAGGGTCAACTACCTGAGCCATTCCATTACCGCTGTCCTTGAAGAACTTTTGACGACGCTCCATCGACAAGCCACGAGCGAGCGCCAGCGAGTCATACTCAGCATTCTTGCACATATCAAGCATGGTATTAGAGATATCAGTGCCAATAATTTGCGCACCCATCTTTAACACACCTGGGTTTTTAGATTGGAACTCGGCAACAGACATGGCAATTGAGTACGGCTCTTGTCCTGATGAACTTGCCGCTGACCATATTTTTAGTGGCCTACGCACATCTTTAAGCTCAGGAAATAGTTTTGTTTTCAATAACTCAAACGGATATTGGTCACGAAACCAAAGCGTTTCATTGGTTGTCATCGCATCAACGACAGCGGCACGAAGCTGCCTCTCATGAGGGCTTAGTGTTTTACTTACCAACTGTGATAAAGACTCAACATTAAAACGCGCCATAAGCGGCGCAAGGCGGCTTTTAACTAGATAAAGTTTATTATCGCCAAGCACAATGCCACATTGTTGCTCTAAAAAAGAGCGGAATTGATCGTATTCGCTTTGTTGTAAATGCTTATTTTCCAAAGTAATACCACCTATAAATAATTAATCACAATGAACCCACTTCTTCACAGCTGTCGCTAATTCATCTGGGTTAAATTTTGCAATAAAATCATCAGCACCCACTTTTTCGATCATTGCTTGGTTAAACACCCCACTTAAAGAGGTATGCAAGATCACATGCAAAGGTGATAATTTTGGATCTGCCTTAATTTCAGCGGTTAAGGTATAACCGTCCATTTCTGGCATTTCTACATCAGATATTAATAGACCAACACGTTCAGTAATATCATTTTGACAATCGAGCTGAGCAATCTCTCTTAAACGTAAAAGTGCTTCTTTTCCGTTTTTAGCTAGTTCAGTTTGTACACCTAGAGGTTCAAGCGCACGCTTGACTTGGTTTCGAGCTACTGCAGAGTCATCAGCAATAAAAACAATACGCTCACCCAAGTCACGCTGAATCTCACCTTCACCAACTACTTCAGCACTCACTTCAGTGTTAACTGGGCAAATTTCGTTTAATATCTTTTCTACATCGAGAATTTCAACTAATTCGTTTTCAATCTCAGTGACCGCAGTTAGGTAAGAATAACGTCCGGCTCCCGAAGGCGGCGGCATTATTTTTTCCCAGTTCATATTCACGATGCGTTCAACACCACCAACTAAAAACCCTTGCACTGAACGGTTGTACTCAGCAATGATGATAAAACTGTCTTTGATATTTTCAATTGCAGGGCCACCTACAGCCATCGATAAATCAATAACAGAGATAGTTTGACCACGGATATGCGCAACACCGCGAATGTACGCATTTGATTTAGGCATGTTAGTAAGTGGTGGACATTGCAGAACCTCTCTTACTTTAAACACGTTTATACCAAAGCGTTGTCGCCCTCTGAGTTTGAATAATAGTAATTCAAGGCGGTTTTGCCCAACCAACTGAGTACGCTGGTTAACTGAGTCTAAAATGCCTGCCATTTCAATCTCCTAAAGATAAACAATCAGAGCTGGAACAATAATTGCCTTCTTTGTGTTAAAGCTACATAAGGTTACAAAGCGTCTGTTTTTTGACGCAAAATATTTATACCTTGTTTTCAACCATAAGCATAGTCGAAACAATATGAGTTTGTTAAAAAAAAGCCGAAGATACAGTGTTTTTTATTTTCTTACTAGCCTGTTGTTTACAACACAACTACAGGCAGAAGTTTATAATACCGAGCAACTTCAACAAATCGCCATCGATTTTGTTAGCGAGCAGCTCCCTGATCTGGACACCACACCTCAAATTAGTGCTTTACCATTAGATAGTCGCATTCCTGAGAGGTTATGTGAGTCACCAATTAACAAAGAGTTACCAACAGAGCCTCCTTTTAATCGGCAGGTAACTGTACAACTTAAGTGCCAAGATTTAAATAGTTGGACCCAATACGTTCACGTGCGCATTATTGAGCTCGAACCTGTGGTTGTTGTTACCACTAATTTAGCCCGTGGAGAGGTCATTCGCCCTGAACATTTACGCCTCGAAATGAAGCCAAAGCAATTTGTTAGAACGCAATATGTTCAAGATGAGGCTATACTTATTGGCAGTCGCAGTAAGCGCAATTTACGTGACGGCACACCTATTGTTATGAGCCAAGTTTGTATGGTTTGTAAAGGCGATAATGTAACTATCTATGCTTCATTACGCGGGTTAAGAATTAAAACCACCGGAATTGCTCTAGAAGATGGTACGTTAGACGAATTAGTACGTGTAAAAAACAAAAAATCAGGTAAAGTATTAAATGCACGTGTGGATGGGGTCGAGTCTGTACAAGTAAATATTTAATTTTTTATATTTATGCTAAAGTATCCGCTGTGCCCGCCGATATAAAGGCATATGTTGGGTAATGTATAGGTCAAAATTATGGTAAGCAATGTCAATAATGGTCAACAACAGCCTTCTGTGTTGACAAATACCAAGCAAAAAAAGCTTGATTTACAAAAAGATAATGCTAATGCAGCCGCTGCAAAATCGGCCGCACCAAAAGCAAGTGCAGATTCTGTGAGCTTAACTCCTCAAGCTAAACAGCTAAAATCTTTGCAAGAAAAAGCAGAGCAATCATCTGGCTTTGATAGCAATAAAGTGGCTGAGCTGAAAAAAGCAATCAGTGAAGGTAAATACCAAATTGATGCTGAAAAGCTAGCAAAGAACATCGCTGCATTCGAGTTTGATGTCTATGGCTGATCATAATCATTTAATAGCTAGCAAATTAACACAACAAGTTTCGTGCTTGGAGTCTATTGCTGCGCTGTTAGATGATGAGTTGACAGCCATTGCTGCAAAGCGTGGCGACGGATTAAAGAGTATTGCCCAACAAAAAATCTCTTTGCTCCAACAAATTCAAACCATTGATAAAGAAGTGCAAAAGCTTGTTGCGCACAACGAATCGCAAGATGACGAAGTAAGTGCACTTATTAAGCAAGTAAATACTCTCCTAGCAAGCTGCAAAAAGAAAAACGATGTAAACGCTCACGCGGCCCATCAAGCACAGTTGAGTGTTAAGCAACTTAAAGATATTTTAATCGGCGCACCATCATCGATGACCTACGACCAAGGCGGTAGCGTGATTCAAGGCGATAAGAAAATCGTTCACAACTTGAAAGCCTAAATACTATTTCATTAAAAAAGCGCGATAACTAAGTTATCGCGCTTTTTTAATGCTTGCAGAATTTGCTGGGCTTATACAGCAAGCCAATACTAAGTTGCACCTAATAATACGTTACTTTTTTCACTTGGCGCGGTTTTACTTCGCCGATGTATAAATCGTGCACTCGCTTCATATCAAGCTGTAATTCAGTTGCGTAGGTGTCCCCTACTGCATAGGTTTTAATAACCTGTGCACCTTTGATCACACCTTGTACTTGGCTTTGTAATTGATCATTATGAGCAATGCTGTTTTGCACTGTAGTGCCTGCGGAAATTCTTTGCCCGTAAACTTGCTCAGCAAGCTCGCGGTAAGCTTCAAGCTTTGAGGCTTTAATCGCAAGTAGAGTACGCTGCGATTCATTGCTACCTGGTTGAGCACTAATTGGCGCATAACCCACGGCTTTTAGCACTGGGTAGCTATCTGGCTCAATGTAAGTGTATTCTACATGTTTATCAAAAATACTACTGCAGCCAGTTAATGCTGCGCAGGCAACCAGCCCACCGAATAGAAGTGCTCGCATAATTTGCTTCCGCTTAAAACTCTTTGGCTACAAATATGCACGTTTAATGCCACTGTGGTACAGTCCTTGCTCATTTAGGTTATTCATTGGTTTTAATGCTAGGTGTCAGCATGAAAAATAAAACAATAGCCAGCTTAATAGGCCTTGGCTTAGCCTTTACAATTTTGTTTTCTAACAATAGCTTAGCGCAGTGGTTTGAATCTACAGGCCATGCAGTTGTAAAAAATGGCGATACGAGCCAAGCCAAATCTGCCGCCATTAAAGACGCCATAACTCAAGCTTTAGTGTTTTCTGGCGCTCGAGTAAGCTCTGTACAGACACTAGTTGACGGGGTTTTGACGCAAGATCAGCTAAAAATAAGCAGCCATGGTGAAATCCAGAAAATAGAATTGATCAGCGAAGATCGCCATAACGACACCTATGCCATCACGCTTCGCCTCGATATTTTTGCTCATGCAGAAGAATGCCCTGCAAACCAATACACCAAATTTATTGCCGTGACACAAAGCCAACTCGCCAATCGCGAGCAAGCGCGTATGGGCCAAATTTTTGACGTAAACAAAGCCATTAGTGAACACTTATATGCCAGCTTAAGTAATACGCAAATGGCAGCTAAACCGACAGCCTATTACAATATGCCGTTGCGAGTAGATCATTTTTTCACTCAGCAATACGATTACAGTAATGCGCTACTTGAAGAGATCACTAGCCGCAGTAACTCGCAATATGTATTACTGAGCCGTATTCGTGATTTATCGGTTAACCATAAGATCAATAACGATTATGCATTTTGGCAAGATGATAGTTTCAAGCGTGCATACAAAGTAGATTACGTCTTATTTGATGGCACCACTTACGAAAAGCTCTGGCAAAAAAGCTACCAAACAGAAGGTATTTGGCCGTATAAAAAGACTGAGATCATCGATGTATATAGCGACCGATTTTGGGCAACTGACTATGGCCAAGCTATTAGCGATATAAACCAAACCCTAACCTATGACTTACAAGCAGCCATGGCCTGCTTACCTACGCAAGGTAAAATACTGCATATCGAAAATGACAGGCTAATCATTAACTTGGGTAAGGCGCATGGACTTGAGCAAGGGCAAATTTTAAATATTGCCCATCATAATTACCTGACGGATGCACAGGGTAATAAACTCCCGCACAAAATCACCACACTTAATCAAATAAAAGTGACTCAGCTTTATCAGCAATCAGCGGTTGCCATGAGTATAGATAAGCAACCACTACCTAACATTCAAATTAACGATATTGTTGAATTAGCTGCTAGTGAGTAAATGAGCTTGTAGGCCTTCATGAGCATTTAGCCAGTTAGCTAATTGCTCAACACCAGCTATATGTGGGTAGTGCTTACGAGTTGCAATGACAACTTGGCGTTGCTGGTTTGGTGTTATAGCTAAATACTTCACTCCTTCACGTGGTGTACATGCAAGCTTAGGAACAAAGGTTACCCCATCATCCATTGCCACCAGCGCGAGTAAGGTTTCAATACTGTTACCTTTATATTGATTCGAGACTTCAACCCCAGCTGAAAAGCAAAATTGCTCAGCTTGCTCCTTAAAGCAATGCCCTTCGTTTAACATTAATAAGTCACATTCATGTAATTGAGCTAAGGCAACTTCAGTATGTTGTGCTAAAGCGTGTTGCTCAGAAACCGCAACTAAAAAGTCTTCTTTATAAAGCGGTGACACATGATAAGGCGCTAAATCGGCAACATCAGCAACAATTGCAATATCAATCTCACCATTATCAAGGGCCACCAGCGTTTGCGCTGTTTGCATTTCTATAAATGAAAACTGGGTTTCACTAAATGCCTGCTTCATAGAAGTTAAGAGTGTTGGCAGTAAATAAGGTGCAATGGTAGGAATAATACCTACATTGATTTTACCCTTTAGTGGGTCATGTGAGCTGGCAGCTATTTCTTTAAGCACTTGGGTTTGATCTAGGATCAGTGTGATCTGCTTAAGAAGTTGTTCACCTTGCACAGTCAACGTGACTTGCTTTGTTGAACGGTCAAAAATAACAACTCCCAGCTCTTGTTCAAGCTTTTTAACTTGCCCGCTTAATGTCGGTTGGCTGACATAGCAAGCATCAGCTGCTTTTCTGAAGTGCTTATATTGTGCAACCGCTTTAACGTATTCAAAGTCTTTTAAATTCATATTACACCACCAATAGCTTTTACCTATCATACTAATACAAACAAACGATTGGAGCTATCATAAATTAAATCGCATAATGGCACTCATCAAATCAAGAGGAATCAAAACAATGTTAAACAATATCGAAGGCCAAAAAGTACCAAACGTTACATTCGCAACACGTGTAGACGAGCAGTGGAAATCAATGACCACTGACGAAATTTTTAAAGGTAAAACAGTTGTGCTATTTGCATTACCAGGTGCATTTACACCAACATGTTCATCAACTCACTTGCCACGTTATAACGAGCTTGCGGCTGTATTTAAACAAAACGGTGTTGATGACATTGTATGTATTTCTGTAAACGATACCTTCGTAATGAATGCATGGGCACAAAACCAAGAAGCGCAAAATATCACTTTATTGCCAGACGGCAACGGCGAATTTACCGACGGCATGGGTATGCTAGTCGATAAAAACGACTTAGGTTTTGGTAAGCGCAGTTGGCGTTATTCTATGTTGGTAAAAGACGGCGTTATCGAAAAAATGTTTATCGAGCCACAAAAGCCTGGCGACCCGTTTGAAGTATCTGATGCAGATACCATGCTTGAGTACATTAACCCAGCACAGGTAAAACCAGAATCAGTGAGTATTATTACCAAGCCTAATTGTCCGTTCTGTACAAAAGCTAAAGCGTTACTAGAGACGAAAGGTTATGTGTACGAAGAAATCGTATTAGGTCAACACGCTTCATTAACTAGTTTAAAAGCGATTTCTGGTCGTGAGACAGTGCCGCAAGTATTCATAGGCGGTGAGCACATTGGTGGCTCTGACGATTTAGAAAAACACTTTGCATAATTTTCAAGTTGGGGCTGCTAATTGCAGCCCTTTATTATTTTAAAACCACAACACATTGATTAAATTATAAATTATATAACTGGTCTGCTCTCGCCATCACCCGTATTTATATTCAAAATACCAACATCTTAGTTACCAATTTGTTACATAAAGCAAAGAATGAATCTAAAATGTCTGCAGCTACATTTAACTTAAACCGTAACGAAATTAAGATGATTTAATTGGAATATACAATGAAAAAACTAACACAAGGATTGCTCCTTTCCTTGCTATGTTTCGGTGGCCAAGCTCATGCTGCGTCAACTGGTACTATCGATTTACTCACCCATCCTGTTGGCATTATATGCCTTGTTATTTTTATCTTTGCTTATGTGCTCGTCATACTCGAAGAAAAAATTCACTTACGCAAATCAAAACCCGTATTGGTTGCAGCCGGGATTATTTGGACCCTTATTGCTTGGCAGTACAGTGCACAAAACTTATCTGATCTTAGCACCGACGCATTTCGTCACGCCTTGTTAGAATTTTCGGAGTTAATGCTATTTTTGCTCGTTGCGATGACCTACATCAACGCCCTAGAAGAGCGTCGTTTATTTGATAGCTTAAGAAGCTGGCTGGTTGCTAGAGGCTTTAGCTACAAGCAATTATTTTGGATAAGCGGTGTACTGGCATTTTGTATTTCACCTGTAGCCGATAACTTAACTACTGCCCTACTTTTATGTGCAGTGGTAATGAAGGTAGCAGCATATGATAACCGCTTCATTGCTATGTCGTGCGTCAATATTGTAATAGCCGCAAATGCCGGTGGCGCATTCAGCCCGTTTGGTGACATCACGACTCTGATGGTTTGGCAAGCCGATGTTGTTGCCTTTACCGAGTTTTTTGTTTTATTCCTACCAGCTTTAGTCAGCTATATTATTCCTGCATTTGTTATGTCTTTATTTATCAATAACCGTCACCCGGATACGGCCGATGAAGATATTGAACTTAAACGCGGTGCGCTTCGCATATTGTGCTTATTCTTACTGACAATACTCACCGCGGTGGTGCTAAAAACCGCCTTTGGTTTACCACCGGTTGTGGGCATGATGATGGGTCTTGGCTATTTACAGTTTTTTGGTTACTTCTTACGCGTGACACTCCCCGGCTCTCTTGCCAGAAAGCGCGCCATGGCAGAGCGTGAAGGTGACAAAGAGCGCTTATCTCGCTTAGGTAACGTTGTTCCTTTTGATGTATTTAGCCGTGTATCGAGAGCCGAGTGGGACACGCTCTTGTTCTTCTATGGCATCGTTATTTGTGTTGGAGGCTTAGGGTTTATCGGCTACTTAGCGCTGCTTTCTGACTTACTTTATAACAACTGGTCTGCTACCGGTGCGAACATTATTCTTGGTTTAATGTCAGCGGTAGTCGATAACATTCCAGTGATGTTTGCAGTGTTACAAATGATGCCTGATATGTCGCACGGTCAATGGCTGCTTATTACGCTAACAGCAGGAATTGGTGGCAGCCTGTTATCAATTGGCTCTGCGGCAGGAGTTGCACTAATGGGTCAAGCGCGAGGGATCTACACATTTAATAGCCACTTAAAATGGTCGCCGGTCATTTTACTAGGTTACTTTGCTGGAGTATTAACTCATTTATACCTCAATACAGCCTACTTCGGCTAAGACTTAATAAAGTAAAAACCCTTATCACTTTGAGGGTTTTTACTTTAAATATTCCACAATGAGCAGTTTATAAACAGACATGTCGTAATAAGCTGTGTTTTTGTCGTAAAAAGTCAAGATTAAGGCAGGCGCTTTACTTTAGTCTAATAATTCACAAATAAGGTGAATTGAGGACACACATATGAGCCAAATGAATTCTGTTGCCATGCAAAATGGCAAGCTGCATGTAAAACAAATTGATATTCCTACACCTGGACCCGGCCAAGTACTGGTAAAAAGCCTAGCTTGCGGTATTTGCGGTTCTGATATTCATATAACCCGCCACACCAGCGATGTATTCGATATCTATAAAAACCTTGGCATCATGGCTAAAGATGCAGGCGATGACCAAGAAGTGTTATTAGGCCATGAGTACGCGGCAGAAATCGTTAGCTACGGTCCAAATACTAAAGGCGAATTAGCTAAAGGCACCCGCGTAACCTCAGTGCCAATTTTACTTTCTGCGGGCGGCGCTGGCGTAGGTGTAACCCCTGGGCTATATGGTGCCTACTCTGAATACTTTATTGTTGATGAAGCCTTACTATTACCTATCCCTGATGCTGTTCCATCAGAAGCGGCAGCCATTACAGAACCACTTGCTGTTGGCCTGCACGCAGTAAACCGCTCACAAATGCATAATGATGATGTTGCCATTGTGGTTGGCTGTGGCCCAATTGGCCTTGCCGCGATTGCCGCGTTAAAGCTTCAAGGCGTAAAACACATCGTTGCCTCTGATCCACAAGAGAGCAAAAAACAAATTGCCCTTGAATTTGGCGCCACAGAATATGTTAACCCTATGGAAGATGATGAAGTTGCTACAGCCGCAGCACTTGCGGGTAACAACAAGGTCGTTATTTTTGAATGTGCCGGTGTAAGCCGCTTATTGAACGACTACATTTTACGTGCACCGGCAAAAGCAAAAATCATTGTAACAGGTGTACATACCGCGCCACTAAACGTTAACTTTGCCTATGCCACAGTGAAAGAGCTCGACCTTATTTTCTCTTATTACTACCAGCCAGAAGAGTTTGCACAATCACTTGAGAACATTGCGTCAGGCAAAATTGCATGGCAAAAAATGCGTACTGGTAAAGTCGGCATAGACGGCGTACAAGGTGCATTTGATACCTTATTTAAACCAAACGACCATATCAAAATCATCATTGAACCATGGCGCACAGGCGAGCTTGAAAAAGTAACGGGTTAATTTAATTGGGGGTTGCTGAAGTAACTTGGTAGCCCCTACAGGAATCGAACCTGTAACTGCCCCTTAGGAGGGGGCCGTTATATCCATTTAACTAAGAGGCCACTCAAAAGTTGAGGTAAAGCTTGTAACTTGTAACTTGTAGCTTGTAGCTTGTAGCTTGTAGCTTGTAGCTTGTAGCTTGTAGCTTGTAGCTAAAATTATAACGGTCTAAGGCTTTGGTAATCAAGAGAATAAACCAATCGACTTGTGAGTAAGTCGATTGGCAAAATAATGAAGCTAGTTAACGCGAGCAGTTGCTGATTTGATTGACTCATTTTTTAGCACAAAATAAGGGATCACTTTTTGTGCGCTGGCAATAACCAGCTTTGAGTTTAAGTTAATTACTCGAGCATTCACTTCAACACCATTTGGGCGGTATATCAGCGTGCCTGTAAGTACATGGCTCGCGATGCGACGCTCGGCTAACTCTTCTACATCTCGCGACATCACAAAATCACCACGTGAGGTCACACTAATGATATCCATCGTTTTAAAATCAACAACGCCAAAGCCAAATTTTTGCAGCTGGTGCATCATTGTTTCAGAGAGTTGATTACCAAGTTGAGAGCTATTTTTAAGGCTCGCATCTAAATCAACAAAGCTAGTTATGGCTATTCCTAACTCGCTTTCTTGTTGCATGGTATCCACTAACTCAAGGGCCATTTGCTCGACATAATTAACAACGGTTTTATGATGTTGATAAGGCACAAATAAACGATGGTTAGCGTTATCCTGCTGCATATCATTTTGTTCAAGCGCTTGTAGCATAGCAACGTAATCGACTTGAGTATTTGCTGATGCAGGTACATTTTGAGCTGTATTTTGCGGCTCTGCTGATTGCTCTGGCAGCAATTGGCAGCCAGATAGTGCGAGCGTTAACGATGCTAAGATAAAACCTTTCATAGCTTACTCACTTGCTTGTTTTAGTGTAATACCATCACTGCGGTTGGTACTATCAAGGGCATCAACCACTGATTGCGGGATAAAACCTTGCGCTGACCCTACAACAGCTTTGCTTGCTAAACCAACAATACGCGCATTCACGAGCACACCACTTTGATGATTAACCAAAGTACCTGCCAATACATAATTGAAGTTTTGGTCTTGGCTAAGCTCTAAATAATCACGACTGAAAACATAATCACCACTTGGCGTAACACGCATATAATCCGTGGTTTTAAAATCAATGACAGGCACACCAAACGCATGAAGTTCATGAATAAAACTTTCGGCAATTTGATTACCCAGCAAATTTGTTGAGTTGTAATCTGCATCAAGGTACACAAAGCTTGAAACAGCAACTGGTGTGTTATCACTAACATATTGCAAGTTTTCAACTAAATCCTGCATGATGCCACGTACATAGTGATTGATATTTTTACGAGTTGGGGCTGCTGTAAAAGTGCTGTTATTCATTACCGCCTGATTGGTTTGAAACACACTGTCATTACTATGCGGCGCGGCAACTTCTCTTTGCGCAGCTAACTGAGGATCATTTTCGTGTTGTGTTGCATCACCAGTTAACATTGACGAGCAACCAAAGCCAAACGGCAAACATAAAGTTAAAATTAAACGTTTCATTAAATGAGTTCCTCTTAATATTCGCTTCGATACAACTGGCCATCACGTTGCTGAACTTTTTCAGCGCCCCACATCACATTGATAGGGATCTCGGTGCTTGCTGCTGATACTATTCGCAGATCTTTGGTATTTACCAATCGGGCGTTAACTATGTAGGCATGTTGTTGCCGCGTCAGTGTGCCGGTAATAACAAAGTCAATATTCTGACGTTGACGCAAAGTATTTATATCACGACTAAGTACACTATCGGCCGATTGCTGCAAATTTAAAGTATTTTCTAATCGATACTCTATGGTATGAAAACCAAGCTGAGTAAATTGCGTTAATAAACTTTCTTGAATTTGCTGACTCAAGCCACTGCCCTGATCTTCTGCTAAATCAGTACCTAAGCCATCAGCCATATAAAAACTGGTCACAGCAATACGTGCATTGCCTTTGTAAGGGCCTTGAATACGGCTCAGCTGACTACTTAAATCAGCAACGTATTGATGCACCGTATAAGGTGCCATCGGCGATTTTGGGGTTTCTCTAGGGGGCGTTTTTTGTGGCTCTTCAGTTAAGCTACAACCCACCAACACTAAAAAAACTGAATAAAATAACAGGCGCATAATTGCCATCCTCACTAAACTTAGTAAGTACAAAGCAATAATTATGCCTAAGTATTATTGTTGATGGGATTATTATGAAAAGCCGAAGCGTGGTAACAAGAACACGTCACTTCTAAAATACCAATAAGCTAGCGTTGCATTCAGACAATGATTTAATTGTGTAGGCTGATGTAACTAATTTTTTGAGGAGGCGAATGGTTTATCAGAAGGGTCAATTCCCTTCTGTTGTTAAATAAGCGGTTATAGTATCTGCCCAAGAAACGGTGCCGTCACACAGGTTTGCCCCATTCTTTTGGCTATCTCACAAAATGCAGTAGCCTGAGTATAATTTGCAAATGGACCAGCCCTCAATCCATACAAGGTTACGCCTTTTTGCTCTCGTGTTTTAAAACGAAAATCAAGGTCATTTAAAACAGCAGGATAATCACGTTTAAGCTTTAAGACCTGATGACTAACTTTTTTCGGCGTTAAATATAAACCTAATTGCACGCCCGCTTCAGCCGCTTTATTTGCTGCAATAATCGCCTCAAGTGAGTCTGTGGATGATGCTTGCTGTACTTGCGTTTGTTCGCTTTGATGAATAATCACATCATTTTGTGGCTCAAATTGTGATGGTTGTGCGGTTAAATCGCTATTGGCTGAAAGCACTTCGATTAACAACGCAAGGTCTTTTTCCATCAACGCAAGACGCTCAATACTAGGTTGTTTATTATGCCACTGGGCAGCAAATTGCTGTACTTGCTGCTCAGTGTAAGCTGGCTGGGTTTGCTCTTGGCTCATCATACATGCTGTTAGAGCAGTTAAGCAGATGGTTATAAATAGATATTTCGAGAAAATAGAAAAATGCATGGTGACGTCAATTCTAAAAAACAGACTTAAATCCTAGCAATAAAAATGCCATCTTTAGAGTGAATATTTGACGCTAAAAATAAATTCGGTTGTCAGTGTAGTTACTTACCCAGCAATCAATGCCTTGTCGTTTAATCGCTTCACAATCAGCTTTCGCGTTTTTCAAATACTTATAGCCACCAAACTTAAGTCGATAGTAGGTATGCTCATTTACATCAGCGACTTCAACATTAAGTATCGGCTTTCCTTGAAAAATACTGGGTGCTCGTTTAGCCATTTTCTTTAATGTATAAGCTAGATCTTGTTCCGTATTAACAGACGCTAATTGCAAAGCAAATGCATAGTCAGGTTTAACAGAGTCTTTAGAGTCGCTTGATAGTGCTTGAGAAGTATCAGCCTGATCTAACACTGTACTGACCGGTTCACTTTGGGTTTGCGCCAACAAAAATGAGTTTTGCATTAGCGTTACATCGCTAAGGTACTGAACAACATTGAAAACAGGAAGCTTGTTAAAAGAGATATCAGGAAATGCCTTATTACTGCAACCAGACACAGTCAATAACACCAACAGGTATATACTGTAACGCAAAGGTTTTGAGCAATATTTCATAAGTAGGATTCTTAAACGTACCATTAAAAATTTGCTTCTTTTTAAAGAAGTCTATCTGTTAGCACTTACCTATACAAAAACCATAAAAGTGATTTACGGCATTGCATAAGAAAACTCTAACACATTATTTGTTATTATAATATTTTCAGTACAGTGCTTAACTAACTGCAATAAAAACTTAATGACACCCTAATACTTAAGTTTTCATATTAGACAACCTAAAGCAATAAAAATCCGTCTTTACATAGGTATTTTTATAAGTATAGCTGAGTTTAACTATCCTACAGGGGTAAATAAGCATCTCACTGATCTTTAATCTTAACAATGCGTTAAGACTTAGGTATATCAGAAAAATCCTTTATTGGGTAATAATCGACAATTGGGAGGAACATGTAAATAACAAAAAAGTGCCATATAGACACTTTTTTTACATAATTTTCAACTAGGTAATTTGAATTGCTTATTTAACAAGCGACTTTATGAAGTCTGTAAGCTCACCTTTGAATTCATCACGACGCAGTGCAAACTCAACGATGGCTTTTAAATAACCAATTTTGCTACCGCAATCATGGCTTTTACCCTTCATTGAGTAAGCATCAACAATCTCTTTTTCCATGAGCATGGCAATGGCATCTGTTAATTGGATTTCATCGCCTGCACCGGCTGGGGTTTTTGCAAGTAATGGCCAAATATTTTTGCTCAATACATAGCGACCCACAACAGCAAGATTTGATGGTGCTTGATCAACTGGAGGCTTTTCAACCATATTTAAAATAGCTGCGCTTTCACCTTGATTGATTTTTACATCACCTAAGTCGACAACACCGAACTTGTCTACTTCGTTTTGCGGCACAGGCTCAACCATGATTTGGCTCTCACCGGTGGTTTCAAAGCGCTGGATCATTTCAGCTAAATTATCTTTTTTAAGGTCGCTTGCTACATCATCGATGATCACATCCGGTAAGATAACAACAAACGGTTCATCACCTATGATAGGTGCAGCACAGTTAATCGCATGACCAAGGCCTTTCGCTTCACCTTGGCGAACATGAATAATTGTTACATCTTTCGGGCAGATTGATTGTACTTCTGCAAGTAACTGACGTTTAACACGCTTTTCTAGCGTTGCTTCTAACTCAAAACTGGTATCAAAGTGGTTTTCAATTGAGTTTTTACTTGAATGCGTTACTAAAACAATTTCTTTAATTCCTGCTGAAATTGCTTCATTCACAACGTACTGAATCAACGGGCGGTCAACAATAGGAAGCATTTCTTTAGGGATTGCTTTTGTTGCAGGTAACATACGCGTGCCAAGACCAGCAACTGGGATCACTGCTTTCATTGATTTCTCCTTAAATTTTATTGTTCTTAAACTGAAAACGGATACTTAATTGCATCGTGACACTGATAACCTACTACTTCAAAATCGTCTTTTGTAACCCAGGTTTCAATGTCTTCTAGTGATTTAATATTTGGGTTTATTTTTAATTCTGGCGACGCGAATGGCTCACGCTTAAGCTGCACATCACGCATCAACTCAAGTTGGTTTTCATAAATATGCGCATTCGCTATTTTATGATACGCCTTACCCGGTTTGTGGCCGGTGATTTGTGCAACTAAAGCAAGTAACACAAAACATTGAATTTGATTAAAGTTCAAACCCAGCGGCACATCGCAGCTACGTTGGTATGATGTTAAGTATAAGGTATCGCCCAACAAAGAAAAGGTGTGCGTGTGCATACAAGGGCGTAAACAGCCTAACTCAAACTCACCTGGGTTATAAAAAGTGACGATTTCACCGCGATCATCAATCCCTTTTGATAAGTTATCGATAACTTTTTTAAGTTGATCAAGGTGGCTGCCATCCGGACGTTGCCAACTGCGGCCTTGCACACCATACACTCGACCCATATCATCTTCACCACGACGATGTGGATTTTCAAGCCAAGCTTTGTTTTCGTTTGCGTTAGCATTCCAAGTCATACAGCCGATATCACGAAACTGTGCAGCGCTGTCGTAACCACGTAAATAACCAAGTAACTCCGCAATCGCCGCTTTGTAAAAGCTCTTGCGCGTTGTTATTAGCGGAAACTTATTATTTGCCACATCATATTCAAGATCGGCATTAATAACGGTTAAACACTTAGTCCCTGTGCGTTTGTTCTCAACCCACACACCTTCGTCAACAATACGCTGACATAAATCTAAATACTGTTTCATTGATTTGCTCTTGTTATGCTTTGCTTGCCACGCTGTGTTGCGGCTTTTTATAGGCCCATATTAACAAACCAAGGCCACCAATTACCATCGGCAATGACAGTATTTGCCCCATCGAGATAAAGCCTGCGAATAAACCTAAATGAGCATCTGGCTCACGGAAATATTCAACAATAAATCTAAACACGCCATAGCCAAGTAAGAACACCCCAGCAACACTTCCCGCTGGACGAGGCTTTTTGATAAACCATTGTAAGATTAAGAACAGCACCAAACCTTCTAAAAAGGCTTCGTATAATTGTGATGGATGACGGGGCTCTGGGCCACCTGATGGGAAAATAAACGCCCAAGGTACATCTGTCACTCGGCCCCATAACTCGCCATTAATAAAGTTACCAATACGTCCAGCTAGTAAACCAAGCGGTACGAGTGGCACTACAAAATCGCCCACTTCAAATAATGATTTTTTACGGGTCCAAGCAAAAATTGCAATGGCTGTAATTACACCCAGAGTGCCACCATGGAACGACATACCACCTTGGTCAATTCTAAATAAATACAGTGGGTTTTCAATAAAGTAGCTGAACTGATAAAACAATACATAACCAATACGGCCGCCTAGTATTACCCCGAGCATGCCGTAAAATAATAAGTCACTAACTTGTTCTTTTGTCCAACCTGAGTTTGGTTTTTCTGCTTGACGATTAGCAAGCCACATAGCCAAAGCAAAACCAATTAAATACATTAAACCGTACCAACGTACGCTAAGCGGGCCTACCGAAAAAATAACCGGATCGATATCTGGAAATTGAAGAGCCATAAAAATAAAAACCTTTAACTAAACACCATTTTAAGCGCAATTATGACAAGTAATAGCGCGAATACTTTTTTTATTGTTGCCACAGGCAAGTAATGCGTGGCTTTGGCACCTATTGGCGCAATGAGCGACGAGGTAACCACAATCCCCACTAACGCAGGTAAATACACAAATCCGGCAAATCCATCACTGAAAGATGTTAATTGCCACCCGGCAGATACGTAACCCACCGAGCCGAACAGCGCAATGACAATACCACATGCAGCAGCACAACCAATGGCCTTTTTAATATCAACAGAAAAATAATGCAGTAGCGGCACAATAAGCGCCCCGCCGCCAATACCAATTAGCCCCGACAGCGCCCCCATTATGGCACATAAAAAGCCAAGAATAGGCCCTGATGGAAGCGGTTTTTCACTGGCGGCTTTTTTTCGTGTCGATAACACCATTCTGAGCGCGATAAACACCACGCTACCAGCAAAAACAAAGCGCAGTAGCTGCTCGGGGATAAAGCTTGCTGCAAAACCACTGATCAATGCGCCTAGGCCAACACCAGTCATAACCCATGGGGCAATTTCCCAAGGCACGTTAGCATTACGATGATGAGCAAGGGCTGAAGAAGTCGAGGTAAAAATAATGGATGCTAACGAGGTTGCTATCGCAATGACTAATACATGGCTTGGATCGGCAACATTAAACGACACTAACAGCGCACTAAGTACCGGCACGATAATAAGACCACCACCAATGCCTAATAATCCGGCTAAAAAGCCAACCACACTGCCCAAAATTGCGCAGTACACCATTAAAAGTATTACTTCATGCATAGCACACTCATATATTCAATTTGTTATATACATATACTAAACTAATATATAGGCGCTTCACAGCACAATTTTCCCTCATGATTGGCCTTGGCTTGGGGTATAAAATAGCTCACCGAGTTGATGTTCAATCATAAAGTTACGCGTTAACCTAAGTACATGTTTTGCAGTGGGTTGTAATAAACACTCTGCAAGTAACTTTTCCATATCACTGACATTTAATCGCCTAAGCACAAACTTAATTTTACTAATCGAAGCGTAGTTCATACTCAAGCTTCGATAACCCATCGCAATAAGCAGTAAAGCGCCTTCAGGGTCGCCTCCTAACTCACCACACAAACTAAATGGCAACTCATGTTGTTGACACTCTTGTGCTATTTTTAACAGCACTCTAAGTACACTTGGGTGATAAGGGTTAAATAGCTCAGCAACGCGGGCATTAGAGCGATCAACTGCCAGCATATACTGGGTTAAATCGTTGCTACCTACAGAGCAAAAATCGACTTTTTGCGACCACTCTTCAAGCATAAATACACTTGAAGGTACTTCTAACATCACGCCGATTTCAGGGCGTTCTATTGCCTGTTCGGGGTATTGCTCACTTAACTCAAAATAGGCTTGTTCGAGCAATTTTAACGATTCATCGACTTCCTCTGAACCACTGATCATCGGCAGCATGATTTTTAAATTACCCAAACCAATATTGGCTTTTAACATTGCCTTGAGCTGATCTAAAAATAGCTCTGGATGGTCTAAGGTCACGCGAATACCACGCCAACCTAAGAATGGGTTTTCTTCTGTTATATTGAAGTAATCTAAAACTTTATCGCCACCAATATCGAGTGTACGCATCACCACAGGATTAGGGTGGTAACTCGTTAGCACTTCGCGATACCAGCTTTCTTGCTCTGACTGTGAAGGAAATTGGCCTTTTTGCATAAACCAGGCTTCGGTGCGATAAAGACCTACCCCATCGCAAAATGGCTTATTGTCATGCTCGGTATTTAATTCAAGACCCGCGTTAAGTAATAAGCTAATGTGTTCGCCATCTTTAGTGACGGCATCTAGGTTTTGCTCTGCCACAAAACGGTCGTTCAATAAGGCTTCTTGATATTTGAGCTGACTGTATTCCTCTTGCAGCATTTGTGAAGGAGAAATATATAAACGCCCTGCATAGGCATCTAAAATCATTTGCTTGCCTTCAAACTGCAATAACGGCACATCTTCAATGCCCCAAATAGCAGGGATCCCCATAGCACGAGTTAATATAGAAGCATGACTATTTGCCGCACCATTAACACTCACAACCCCGGCAAGTTGCCCTTTAGGTACTTCAGCAAGCATTGCTGGGGTTAATGTACCGGCAATTAAAATAGTGTCTTTAGGGTAAGGTTTTGCCGCATGCTCAGTATTAACTAAGTGATGTAAAACCCGTAAACCAATATCTTTAACATCAACAGCACGCTCTTTAATGTAAGGATCTTGCATGGCATTGAATTGAGTCACTAATTTCTCAATAACAATTTTCAGGGCGCTTTTAGCATTCCAGCCTTGTTGTAATTGCGCTTCAACATTTTGACCAAGACTTTTGGCATCAAGTAACTGCTGATAAACATCAAATACCGCCAGTGCCTCTTGCGGAATAGAGTCACTCAGTGTCATCGATAAGGTATTAAACTCGTTCCGCGTCGCAGCCACTGCTTGGGTAAATAGCTTACGCTGGGTGCTCATATCGTCGTCTTTTTGCAGTTCAATAGAGCTAAAGTCAAGTTTAGGGATCACCACAAAGGCTTCACCTATAGCAATACCTGGTGCACTTGATACCCCTTTTAATACTGAGGTTTGGTGTGAAAACTCATCGACGCGTAATATTTCTTTTATTTCTGCATGAGCTAACTGAGAAGCTAGCTGTGCCGAGAGCGTAATTAAAAATGACTCTTCGTCAGGGCTAAAAACACGGGCTAGTTTTTGTTGAACAACAATAACGCCTAAAACCTTTTTCTGGTGCACGACTGGCACAGATAAGAACGCGTTATAGCCTTCTTCATTGACTTCAGGTGAGAGTTTAAAACGTGGGTGAGACTTAGCAAAAGCAATATTGATAGGCTCTTCACGCTGAGCAACAAGACCAACGAGACCTTCAGTAAAGCCAATACGAAACTTACCCACTGCATCTGGGTTGAGGCCTTGGGTGGCCATCAATACAAAGTTATCTTGACTATAATCTGCAAAATAAATCGAGCAGCACTGTGTTTGCATGGCATCTTTTACCATTTGCACAAAACACCCCAGCGCACTATTTAAGTCCGCCTGTTGCGACACTGCCTCAGCAATTGATCTGAGCGTGGCTAACATGATGCTGCTCCTTTGATTTAAATAAGGTTGCCCTTATCGTTTATGTCGCCAATGATCTTTGTGTTGCTCTCGTTTATTAAACGGCATTGCAAACGGAGCAAACTCTTTCATTACTCGACGATATACATCGCGCTTAAACGAAACAACTTGCCTAACCGGATACCAATAACTCACCCATCGCCAATCATCAAACTCGGGGTGATGAGTTTTAAGTAAATCTACATCTTCATCTTTACAACGAAGTTTCAGTAAAAACCATTTTTGTTTTTGCCCAATACACACAGGACTTGAGTCTCTGCGAATTAAACGCTTGGGTAATTTATAGCGTAACCAATGTTTAGAACTTGCGACGATCTCAACGTCTTCAGGAAGCAAGCCCACTTCTTCGTGTAATTCTCTGTACATGGTTTGCTCTGCTGTTTCGCCGTCATCAACACCACCTTGGGGAAATTGCCAAGAGTGCTGACCATAGCGACGAGCCCAAAATACTTGTCCCTGATTATTGCAAATTACAATTCCGACATTGGCACGAAAACCTTCGGCATCAATCACCTTAGTGCCTCATTTGTAAGTCGATTTTTATTGATTGTTCCACATAACCTGCGATACAGCAAACACTTTACACCTAAGCCTAAATTAGATTGAAAATTTATTTTTTAACAAACACGTTTAATCAAGGTGTTACGAAGTAATTATTATAAAAATGTGCTGTTTGATTAAAATAACTATTTACAACCGTATTTTCATCATCTTACCCACAGCTTGTGCATAACTTTTGTAAATCATGCCTAAATTGCAAACAAATCCACAATCCACAGTTTAAATATCCACTTTCTCCACAGAAACTGTGGATAAACATGTTTATATATCTGTATTTATACAAACAACTGTTTAATTAATGAAATAGAAACAACATAAAAAAACAGTAAAACAACTAAATATCAATTAGTTAGACTAGAACATCCAAAAGTAAAACTGATTATTTTTAGCCCACACTTAACGTGCGCAAAAAACACCCAAACACAAAGATATCCACTAAGGCGTGCATTTGCTATCATGAACCGGATAAATAGACAATCAAATAAACGCCTTATGCGACCAATAAAACCCGCTTCTATAAACGAATTAATGCAACGTGTTGATGCTATTGCAGGCCTCACCCTAGGGCAGCTAGCTGAGCAATATCAGTTTAAAACCCCTGACGATTTACTTCGTGAAAAAGGCTGGACCGGGCAACTTATCGAATATGTGCTTGGCGCAACAGCGGGTTCAAAACCAACACCTGATTTTGAAGAGTTAGGCATTGAGCTAAAAACTCTTCCTATTTCATTTAAAGGCAAACCACTCGAAACAACCTTTGTTTCGGTAACGCCGCTATTAAATGTAACCGGAATGACTTGGCAACAAAGTACGGTTCGTAAAAAGTTGAATCATGTTTTGTGGTTACCAATTTTAGGCGAGCGCGAGATACTGCCTTTTCACCGTACCATAGGCAGTGGCTTTTTATGGCAGCCAAGTGCAGAGCAAGATGCCCTTTTACAGCGTGATTGGGAAGAACAAATGGAGCTAATTGCCCTTGGTCGCGTAGATGAAATTTCGGGTCATTTAGGTGATGTAATGCAAATAAGGCCAAAAGCTGCCAATAGCAAAGCGCTGACTGACGCTATTGGCCCAAATGGCCAGATAGTACAAACCTTACCTCGCGGCTTTTACCTAAAAACCAGCTTTACTGGCGAAATCCTAAAACAACAATTTCAGCTATAAAAAAACCTCCCGAAGGAGGTTTTTTAAAGTCTTGATGAGCTAAGCCAGATTACTGACCTTTAACCTCTTTAAGACCGTTGTAAGGTGCTTTCTCACCTAATACTTCTTCAATGCGAAGTAATTGGTTGTACTTAGCAATACGGTCAGAACGGCTTAATGAACCCGTTTTGATTTGACCAGCTGCAGTACCTACTGCTAAATCAGCAATTGTCGCATCTTCAGTTTCACCTGAACGGTGTGAGATAACAGCTGTGAAACCAGCGTCTTTAGCCATTTTGATAGCAGCAAGCGTTTCAGTTAATGAACCGATTTGGTTGAACTTGATTAGGATTGAGTTAGCAATACCGTTATCAATACCACGCTTTAAGATCTTCGTGTTAGTTACGAACAGATCGTCACCTACTAATTGTACTTTATCGCCAATTAGTTGTGTTTGGTGTGCGAAACCATCCCAATCCGACTCATCTAAGCCGTCTTCAATTGAAACAATTGGGTATTGCTCAGTAAGGCCTTTTAAGAAGTGGTTGAATTCTTCAGAAGTGAATTTTTTACCTTCGCCTTTAAGGTCGTAGATATTAGCTTCTTTGTCGTAGAACTCAGATGCCGCACAGTCTAGAGCTAGAGTGATATCTTTACCAAGCTCATAACCTGCATTTGCAACGGCTACCTTGATTGCAGCAAGTGCCGCTTCGTTTGATTCAAGGTTAGGAGCAAAACCACCTTCATCACCTACTGATGTAGAGTGACCTTCAGCTTTAAGTACTTTTGCTAAGCTGTGGAAAACTTCAGCGCCCATACGTAATGCTTCACGGAAGTTTGTAGCACCAACTGGCTGGATCATGAACTCTTGAATATCAACAGAGTTATCAGCATGCTCACCACCATTGATGATGTTCATCATAGGTAATGGCATTGAGTAAACACCTGATGTGCCGTTTAGGTCTGCAATGTGCTCATAAAGCTCAACGCCTTTAGAGTTAGCAGCCGCTTTAGCTGTTGCTAAAGACACAGCTAAGATAGCGTTAGCACCTAGTTTTTCTTTGTTTTCAGTACCATCTAAGTCAAGCATCACTTGGTCAACAGCTTTTTGATCAACTGCGTTTTGGCCTTTAAGAGCTTCAGCGATTTCGTTATTGATATAGCCTACTGCTTTTAAAACACCTTTACCTAGGTAACGTGCTTTATCACCATCACGTAATTCAAGCGCTTCGCGAGTACCTGTTGATGCACCAGATGGTGCTGCAGCACGGCCCCATGAACCATCAGCTAAATGTACATCAGCTTCAACAGTTGGGTTACCACGCGAGTCCATGATTTCGCGACCAATCACTTTTACGATTTCTGACATCTTGATTCCTCTTTTCCCGAAAATGGTGAGTTAGTGCCAATTTTATTAATTATCCTTAATGCCATTGGCTTATTAAAACAAATAAGCCGTGCATAAAGCACGGCCTATTTAAATTACGATGACGCTTTTTGGTGAGTGTGTGCAGCTGCAACAAACCCTTCAAACAGCGGGTGACCATCACGTGGTGTTGACGTGAATTCCGGGTGGAATTGCGCGGCAATAAACCAAGGGTGATCTTTATTCTCGATAATTTCGACTAGTTTCTTATCTTCAGATAAACCAGTGAAACTTAAGCCTGCTTTTTCAAGCTGCTCTACAAAGTGGTTATTCACTTCGTAACGGTGACGGTGACGTTCAACAATTTCGTCACTACCGTATACTTCACTTACTTTAGAACCCGGTGTTAAGTGACACTTCTGTGCACCTAAACGCATAGTACCACCTAGGTCAGATTGCTCATCACGGATTTCAACGTTACCGTCAGCATCTTGCCATTCAGTGATTAAACCAACAACTGGGTGTGCTGATTTAGCATTAAACTCTGTTGAGTTTGCATCTTCAAGGCCTGCAACATTACGCGCATATTCAATAAGCGCTACTTGCATACCTAAACAAATGCCTAAGTAAGGAACTTTATTTTCACGTGCATATTTAGCCGCTAAGATCTTACCTTCAACACCACGGCCGCCGAAGCCACCTGGAACTAAGATAGCATCAAGGTGAGAGAGTAACTCAGTACCTTTACTTTCTAAGTCTTGTGAATCAACGTATTCGATGTTCACAGTTAAACGGTTTTTCAGACCTGCATGCTTTAATGCTTCGTTTACTGATTTATATGCATCTGGTAGTTCGATGTACTTACCAACCATACCAATTGTCACTTCACCTGTTGGGTTAGACTCTTGGTATAACACTTGTTCCCACTCAGATAAATCTGCTTCTGGGCACTCAAGATAGAAACGACGACATACGAAGTTATCTAATTCTTGTGACTTAAGTAACGCAGGGATCTTATAGATGCTTTCTACGTCTGGTAATGAAATAACAGCTTTTTCTTCAACGTTAGTGAAAAGTGCAATCTTCGCGCGCTCGTTATTTGGTAATTTACGATCAGAACGACAGATCAAGATATCTGGTTGGATACCAATCGAACGTAATTCTTTTACAGAATGTTGTGTTGGCTTAGTTTTAACTTCACCTGCAGGGCCTAAGAATGGCACTAGCGTTAGGTGGATAAACAATGCGCGCTCACGGCCAATTTCAGTGCCAAGCTGACGAATTGCTTCTAAGAAAGGTTGTGACTCGATGTCACCAACTGTACCGCCAATTTCAACGATTGCTACATCGCGACCTTCAGCACCGTCGTATACACGTTGCTTAATGTCGTTTGTGATGTGTGGAATAACCTGAATTGTTGCACCAAGGTACTCACCACGACGCTCACGTCGTAATACATCTTCATAAACACGACCTTGTGTGAAGTTGTTGCGGCTAGTCATCTTGGTACGGATGAAACGCTCATAGTGACCTAAGTCAAGGTCAGTCTCTGCACCGTCTTCAGTTACAAATACTTCACCGTGCTGAATTGGGCTCATAGTGCCTGGGTCAACGTTAATGTAAGGATCCAGCTTTAAAATAGTCACGTTAAGACCACGTGCTTCTAAAATAGCGGCTAATGACGCTGCTGCAATACCCTTACCCAACGAAGAAACAACCCCGCCAGTTACGAAGATAAATTTTGTACTCATGCGAACCCTAGAATATCAGGAATTAAAAGGAATAATATAGAATCAAGACGGGGCGATATTATAGCAAAGGGGCTGCTATCAATCCAGATAAAATTAGCAAATAAGTGCACAAAAAACGAGCTTGGTTACACTGTACCCAAACTGCTCTACAATGCACTTACTTGGCTTGCTTTTTAATGGCTTCCCATGCGTTGTCCATTTCTTCAAGGCTAGCCGTTTCTAAACTCTGGCCACGTTCACCTAAGTAAGCAGCCACTTTTTCAAAGCGTGACGCGAACTTAGCATTGGCACTTCGTAATAATTGCTCAGGATCGCGCTTAATATGACGGGCAACATTCACTGTTGCAAACAGTAAATCACCAAGCTCTTCTGCACTGTGCTCTGAATAAGGGTCGTGAGCCAGCGCTTCTTTTACTTCGTCTACTTCTTCAGCAACTTTATCGAGCGCACCATGATAACTTGGCCAATCAAACCCTAAGCTTGCTACACGCTGTTGAATCTTCTTCGCTTTTGAAAGGCCCGGCATAGCATCAGGAATGTCTTGCCACAGGCTCATTTGTGGTGAAGCTGCTTTTTCTGCTCGCTCTTGTGCTTTAATAGCCTGCCACTGCTCAGAAAGCTCAGCGTCAGTCAGCTCACTTTGTTCTGCAAAGACATGGGGATGACGATGCACTAACTTATCATTAAGCGTATTAGCCACATCGGCAAAATCAAATAATCCTTGCTCTTTGGCAAGTTGAGCATAAAAGATGACTTGAAACAGTAAATCGCCAAGTTCACTTTTAAGCTCAGTAAGCTCACCTTTTTCAATGCAATCTGCTACTTCGTAAGCTTCTTCAAGGGTATGCGGCACTATTGACTTAAAGTCTTGTTTTAAATCCCACGGGCACCCAGATTCTGGGTCCCGTAGTTTGGCCATAATAGCAAGCGACTGCTCAATTGACTGTTTATCACACATTACGAATGACCACGCTTTGCATCATGTACACCTTCGATTTGATGTAACTTAGACAATAAGCGGTTGGTGCTTGATAAGTCATGTACTTCAACCTGCATTGAAAACAGCGCAAGCTGCTTATCTTCAACCGTGTTGACGTTCATGTTCAGCACATTCACTTTTTCGTTTGCAAGCACTGAGCTGATATCTCGAATAAGGCCTGAGCGATCGGTCGCTTCAACTTTAATCGTTAATGAGTAAGAGCCATTGACATCGTCTGACCAACTTACTGATATAACCCGCTCAGGATGCTTTTCACGAAGTTTCTCAAACGAATCGCAGTCTTCACGGTGAACTGCAATCCCTCGGCCTTGCGTAATGTAGCCAATAATTTCATCGCCCGGCACAGGTCGGCAGCATTTAGCAACATGGCTCATTAAGCTACCTACCCCATCAACAACAATACCGTTCTTATCGCCGGTGACACTTTTTGGCTTTTTAAACTTAATTTGTGGTTCGTCATGCTCACGGTCACTAATGAAGTTTAATAACTGGTTTAAGCGAACATCTCCAGCACCTACCGCAACCATAAGGTCGTCAAGGCCTTTAAGGTTAAAGCGCTCGATTGCTGGCACTAGATCTTTGGTTGTTAAATCTAGTTTTTGCAGCTCAGTTTCGAGTATTTCTTTACCGGCACTTAAGTTTTTATCGCGATCAAGCTGCTTAAACCAATGATGGATTTTAGAGCGTGCTCGTGAAGACTTAATATAACCTAGCGATGGGTTTAACCAATCACGGCTTGGGTTAGGTTGCTTTTGAGTTAAAATTTCAACCTGATCGCCGGTGCTTAATTGGTGAGTAAATGGCACAATTTTGCCAAACACTTTTGCGCCAATACAGCGATGCCCTACATTTGAGTGAATGTAATAAGCAAAATCAAGTGGTGTTGCACCCAGCGGCAAATCGAAAATATCCCCTTTAGGCGTAAACACATAAACACGGTCTTCTACTACTTGGTTTTTAAGCTCTTCCGCTAGGTCACTGCCATCAACAACTTCTTCTTGCCATTGCAGTAACTTACGTAACCAGCTAATTTTTTGCTCGTAGCCTGAACCTCGTCCTGGCAATGCACCTTCTTTGTACATCCAGTGCGCAGCAACACCTAGCTCAGCATCTTGGTGCATTTCGCTCGTACGAATTTGAATTTCAACGGTTTTACCTTCTGGGCCAAATACCACGGTATGAATTGACTGATAACCGTTTTGCTTAGGTGTTGCGATGTAATCATCAAATTCTTTATTTAAATGGCGCCAGTTAGTATGCACGATACCTAATGCCGCGTAACAATCTTGCAGGCGCTCTACCACTATGCGCATAGCGCGAATATCAAAAAGCTGGTCGAACTCGTAGTTCTTCTGTGCCATTTTTTTGTAGATGCTGTAGATATGTTTAGGGCGGCCATACACCTCACCTTCAATACCTGCTTCAGCCAAGCGTGCTTTTACTAAAGCAACCATGTTCTCCATGTAGGCTTCACGGGCAAGGCGCTTATCATCCAGCTGTTTGGCGATATTTTTATAGGTATCTGGGTGCAAATAACGGAACGAAAGATCTTCAAGTTCCCATTTAAGCTGACCAATCCCTAAACGGTTAGCTAGGGGAGCAAAAATGTCGCGTGTTTCTTTAGCGGCAATGACGCGCTCTTCTTCACTTGCGTCTTTAACATCACGCAGGTGGCACACTTGCTCTGCAAGTTTAATCACTACGGCGCGCACATCTTCAACCATGGCTAACAGCATACGGCGAATATTATCGATTTGTACTGTGCCTTTTCCTTGATGGGCTAAGGTGCTGATGGTAGCCATTTGGCTTACGCCTGTTAGTAATAACGCAACGTGATTACCTAGCTTTTCGGTGACTGTCTCAATTGAGATTTTTTCGGCTAAAAAATAAGGCGTTAAAAAAGCAGTGGCAAGAGAGTCTGCATCTAAATTTAGCTCAGCTAAAATCTCCACCATTTCAATGGCTGTGTTTTCACGTTTTGCATCATCGCAATGCAGGCACAGTTGGTGGGCCTGCTCTAATAAGGTATGTTTGTCTTCTGTTAGCGCTAACAGCTCGATACGGCTGGCAAAATCACTCGGCTTAGTTAGCTGATGTGACTGTCTAGTGGCTACCATGTGCGCTTTACCTCCTGTGAAATAACGCCATCGTTTCAATATGCCCGGTATGCGGGAACATATTCATAAGCCCAATTTTTTCAATGCTAAAGCCTGCTTGTAAAATAATTGCACTGTCACGGGCTAAAGTAACAGGATCACAAGAGACGTATAAAATCGTTTTAAACTGAGTAAGTGGTAACTGCTCTAAAATAGCCATTGCGCCAGTACGTGATGGATCAAGAACTAACACGTCAAGTTCGGCACTAAACCAAGCAGCTGATTGCATTGATTTTGTTAAATCAAAACAATAAAAATCGGTATTCGACAATGAGTTAGTTTGCGCATTTTGTTTTGCTAATGCAACCGCAGAATCGACCCCTTCAACACCAATAACATATTTAGCATACTTTGCAATCAATAATGAAAAGTTACCAATACCACAAAACAAATCCAATACCTGCTCATGACCTTGTAAATCAAGCCACTGTTTTGCTTGATGCAGCATAGCTTGGTTCACTTGCGGGTTAACTTGAATAAAGTTTTCAAGGCCAAACTCAAAGCGTAAATCATAAGCTGGTATCTGGTAGTACGGCATTGGATGGTCACTGTGATCAATTTCACCACTTTGTGATTGCCACACAACACGCCAGCTATATTCATCACACGCCGCTACGACTATGGCTTTTAACTCTGCATTAATAGCTTTGGTATGCCTAATAACCACAAAGGCCGCATTATCAGCTTCACATAATTGTAAGTGACTAATACTGCTCAGACCTGAATGGCTGTTGATAAGAACATCAAAAACTGAAAAAACGTCTTTAAAAGTGCTGCTCAGAACATCACAGCTTTCAATACTCACCAATTGTTTAGAACCCTGAGCTCGATACCCTACGCGCATTTTCTTTGCGGATTTATCATGCATTACAGCAATACGCGCAGAGCGACGATAATGGTGCTCTTCACTAAGCAGAGGTGCTTGCCAATTTAAGTCATCAGCTTTAGCAAACTTGCTAAACAGCTGACTCACCGCAGCTTGCTTCTCAACCAATTGTTGCTCTGCATTAAGGTGCTGTAGCTGACAACCACCACAAACCTGATAATGCTGACAAAAAGGAGTAACCCTATGCGCTGAGGCTGATAGTACTTTTTTGCAATCTGCACTGGCAAAACGTGCCTTATCTTCAATCAATAACGCTTTTACTTCTTCACCCGGCAAAGCACCATTAACAAAACAGACTTTATTTCCCTGCTTAGCAACGCCCCGCCCTTGGTGATCCATAGCAGTGACATTGAGGGTTAGCATTTTTTGCGAAACGGATTTCTTTTTGGCTTTGAAAATCTGTGCCATCGGGCAACACCTTAATTATTGATAAAGCGGGAGTAAGTATATACTCTTAAACAACGATAATAATGATAACAACATTCTTTATGACTAAATTTGGCTTACGTGACTCAGTCTTAACCCTTACACTTATACCGACTGTGATCATAGGCTTGTTGCTGGGCGGTTATTTTACAATAAATCGTTACATTGAGCTCGATGAAATTTTGTATCAACAGGGCGTGACTATTATTGAGCCCCTCGCCATTGCTGTTGAGCAACCATTAATAAAGCGTGATAAAGCCTTATTAACTCGCTTAGTTAGTCATACACATAACAAACACTCCCCTGCTATCCAATCAATTGCTATTTTTGATGAAAACAATGAGTTAGTGATTTTTAGTAAATACCAAAGTGAATTCAAAGAAATTGTTAGCAGCAATGCAAACAGCATGGATGGCATTCAAGTACAAAATTCTGAGCACTATTTAACATTTTCTACTGCCATAATTAATCATAGCCGCCAAGACATGATTTGGAATCATCACAGCTACCAAGCATCGCTGGGCACTGTGGTGATCATGCTCAACAAACAACAAGCCATTATTGGCCAGCAACGGGCATTATTAGTCAGTGGCGTGGTGATTTTACTCGCACTCATACTTGCCACCGTATTAGCGTTTAGATTAACTCGGATGTTTATTCAGCCACTTAATAAGTTAGTACTAGCTACCGACAAACTCATTGAAGGTAAAGTAGACACCGGACTTGATCAAAAAATGTTTGGCGAGTTTGAGCTCTTACGTACTGGTTTAAATACCATTTCAGAAACTATGGTTGTACAACGTGATGAGATGCAAAAGCACATTGACCAAGCAACCTCTGATTACCGCGAAACACTTGAACAATACGAAACCCAAAATATTCAGTTAAGTATTGCTAAAAAAGACGCGCAAGATGCGAACCGAGTAAAGTCAGACTTCTTAGCTAAAATGAGTCATGAATTACGTACGCCTTTAAATGGTGTAATTGGTTTTACGCGTCAGCTTTATAAAACCCCGCTGAATAAGCATCAAAAGGATTATCTAGATACCATTGAACTGTCGGCCAATAGCTTACTTACCATTATCAGTGATATTTTAGACTTTTCGAAATTAGAAGCCGGTGCCATGGAACTTGAGTCAATGCAATTCCAGCTCCGTGACAATATTAATGAAGTTATGACCTTGTTGGCACCAAGTGCTCACGAAAAGCAACTTGAGCTTTCAATATTTATCCATCCGCAAGTACCAGACAACCTAACTGGCGACCCGACCCGCTTTAAACAAATTTTGATAAACCTATTAAGTAATGCCATTAAATTTACTGAAAAAGGCTCAATCAAGGTTGATGTTGGCTATCGCTTATTAGACGAAGAGCGCGCCTCTATTTTGGTGTCTGTCACCGACACCGGTGTGGGTATCCCTATGGATAAACAAGATGCGTTGTTTACACCATTTGGCCAAGCAGACTCTAGTATCACCCGTAAATTTGGTGGCACAGGTCTTGGGTTAATCATCACTAAACATATTGTTGAAGCGATGAATGGCCGCATTACCCTAAACTCAGCACCTGGTAATGGTACCTGCTTTACGTTCAACGCCGTATTCAGAACGCCAAGTAACTCAATTACCAGTGACTTACCAACACAATCACTGATCAATAAGCGTATTTTGTATCTTGAGCCTCATGAGCATACCCATCAAGCAACGTTATCGCTACTGCATGAATGGCAAACTCGCGTTACCGCCTGCATGGATGAAGAAAGCTTCTTAAATGAGATCAACAAAGACTTCAGCTACGATATTTGTATTATTGGCCATACCGCTACTATTGACGATATGCAGCAACTTAAGAGTTATGTAAAAGCAGTGCGTCCTGTCACTGATTATTTATACATAATGCTTAATACTGTTTCGCATAATATGCGTGAAGCCTTTGTTGGTAGCGGCGCAGATGCTTGCTTAAGTAAACCGCTTAACCACCGTAAATTATGTGAGGTACTTGCTGCGCCTTACCGTCTTGACCACCCGGTGCATAACATTGAGCAAGGTGATGAAAAATTATTACCACTTAAAGTACTGGTTGTTGACGATAACGATGCTAACCTAAAACTAATTTGCACCTTGCTTGAAGAACAAATTGAGCTAATTGATACCGCACACAACGGCTCACAAGCTTACAGCTTAAGTAAAAGCCATAAATATGACTTGATCTTCATGGACATCCAAATGCCAATTATGGATGGTATTACCGCATGTAAACTTATTCGCGAGTCATCTCTCAATGAAGATACCCCCATCATTGCGGTTACTGCTCACGCCCTCGCAGGTGAAAAAGAGCAACTACTTAAAGATGGCTTTAAAGGCTATTTAACTAAGCCTATTGATGAAGACATGCTAAAACAAATAATTAGCGATCATAGCCCACAAGCGCCGATTAATCGTGAACGTAGCAAAACTGCCGCAGTTGACTCTGAACCTCCATTTGAAAGTGCCCGCCTCGATTGGCAATTGGCACTACAACGCGCAGGCGGAAAAGAAGAACTAGCACTTGAAATGCTCAATATGTTGTTACTCAGCGTTCCTGAAACCTTGCGCCTACTCAATGAAGCTATAGAAAAAGAAGATTGTGAACATGTACTTAGTATAGTCCACAAGTTCCATGGCGCATGTTGTTACACCGGCGTACCAAAACTAAAATCACTTGCAGAAACACTCGAAACCGCTTTAAAAGGCGATTGCGATTTAAATTACATTGAGCCTGAATTATTTGAGCTGATTGATGAGCTGAATAACTTGTTAAGTGATGCGGGAATGGTTGAGCAACAACGATAAGAGAACACTCAATAAATTGTATAAAGGAATATATTAATGAAAAACTATTTATTGCTAGCTGGTAGTTTGTTTGTATTTGGTTGCACATCAACCGAAGAGAAACCCGTAAAATTAGAGTATGCAGATTTAGCTGTTAGCTATAATGAAATGGAGTCAGCAAAATGGCAACCGCTTGAACGCTTTCCTGCCAGATACCCCAAAAAAGCAGTTATCCAAGCAAAAGAAGGTTGCGCAACTATTGAGTATGTCATTACGCCACAAAATGAGATTAGAGATATTCAGGTAGTTGCCTCAACTAACCCTGTATTTGCCGCTGCAGCAAAAGATGTAATCACTAATTGGCACTGGAATGAACTGGCGAAAAATATTACTGATAAAGCGGTGAAAACCCAAACTCGCTTTGATTTTTGTTTTGACACACCTGAGCAATCTTGCAAAAAGCTAAAACCTAACTATTCATGCCCTAGTTCAGATATTATTTATTCCACGGGTACACGCGTAGTGAAGTATTAAAGGGAGCTTGCTTTGTATTTTATCTTACTTATCATCTTTAGTGCTATTTCAATCACTTGGTTTTTCCTCCGCTATAAAAAACTAAGTATTGAAGCTAATAATTACGTAAAAACCAATTACACAGAGCAATGGCAAACATACGAAAGCCAAGCCCGTTTGATGAAGGCAAAACCTAACTCAATGGTTTTTCATTCAATCAAGAAAGGTGAATTGTCGGCAATAGATGATGATGTTTTAAAAAGCTTTAAGAAAAAACATCAATATTTAGTGGCCCTACTCTGCCTTTCGCCTTGGCTATCTTCATTGCTTGCACAATTTATTGTTTATCTGAGTAAATAAATGAGTAAATAAAAACGCGGTGGATATCATATCCACCGCGCTCAGTATTCAAACTTACCAGCGTCTATAAAAGAGCGGCAGTTCAAAGTCTTGCTTCAATCATTAAACGTTTCATATCGCTGACTGCTTTTTCTAAACCATCAATCGCTGCACGGGCAATAATCGCATGACCAATGTTTAACTCATAAATTTCTGGCATTGCCGCAATAGGTTTTACATTGTGATAATGAAGACCATGGCCGGCATTAACGATTAAACCTAAGCTATCAGCATATTGTACGCCGCTACGAATACGCTCAAGCTCAGTGTGAAGCTCTTCGTCATTTTCAGCATCGGCATAAGCACCTGTGTGAATTTCAACGTATGGAGCATTACACGCTTTTGCAGCGTCAAGTTGTGCGTTGTCGGCATCAATGAATAACGAGACCTTAATTCCTGCTGCAGTTAACTTTTCTGTTGCTGCTTTTACTTTTTCAAAATTACCCACAACATCCAGGCCACCCTCAGTGGTGAGCTCTTCACGCTTTTCAGGCACTAAACAAACATAAGCAGGTTTCACTTCAAGGGCGATGTCGATCATTTCATCGGTGACTGCAATTTCAAGATTCATACGTGTTTGAATCGTTTTTGCCATCACATATACGTCGCGGTCTTGAATATGACGACGGTCTTCACGCAAATGAATGGTGATACCATCTGCACCAGCATGCTCTGCAACAGCTGCAGCATGCGCAGGATCTGGGTAACTCGTGCCACGCGCTTGGCGTAAAGTGGCAATGTGATCAACGTTTACACCAAGAAGAATATCTTTCATTTTTTTACCTGTTTAAAACAACGATTCAAGGCTGAACATCAGCCTACTTAATAAATAACTCACGGCTTTTTAATGGCTTTTTACCAAGTAAAGGCTTGAGTAGGTATCGACTTAATTGCTTTGCCATATATAACACATCAGGGGCGCTAAAGTCATGAGCTGCTATGGCATTTAATTGCTTTCCTGAAAAGCCACTATGGGGGTCGTCATGCAGTAAAAAACCGTATTCAGCAAAGTACTGGTAATTTGCTGCATCGTTAATTTCATCACCTTCGGCATCAACACTAAAATCAACGCCATAACCCAGCATCTCTAATAGTTGAAACTCGTAAGAGCGCAGCACAGCTTGTAGGTTTTTAGTGCATGATAACTCGTCTAGATGCTGTTTATAAAGATGATATACACTTTCCATCGGCTCATTGATAGGTACGATACGATTGGTTAATTCGTTCATATAGAAGCCGCAATAAAGCTCGGTACCCTGCAACATAGTTTGCCGGCCATGGGGTTCAAAACGATTAATGTATTTTAAATCAGACTTGCCGCTATATTGTACGAGCAGAGATTGGAAAGGTTGTAATTGTGCTTTATGTTTAGTGGCCTGGCGACCACTAACACGGGCCAGCATTCTCAGCTGACCTACGCCTTCTACCAGCATATCGAGCATGACTTGCGAGTCGCTAAATGGACGTCGGTGCAGCAAGTATGCTGTGTAGAATTCGCTATCCATGGCGTGTAAGACTTTACTTAGTCTTCACCATAGCCAAGGCTACGTAGCGCACGCTCATCGTCAGCCCAGCCAGACTTCACTTTTACCCAAAGTTCTAAAAACACTTTGTTATCAAGCATGTCTTCAAGGTCTTTACGAGCTTCACGGCCAATCACTTTGAGCTTTTCGCCTTTATTGCCGATCACCATACGCTTTTGCGTTTCACGCTCAACGAGGATCAAACCATTAATTTGCCAAACACCGTTTTCTTGCCATTTAAACTGCTCGATCTCGACGGTGACTGAATATGGTAGCTCATCACCCATAAAGCGCATCAGCTTTTCACGGATCACTTCAGCCGCCATAAAGCGCATTGAACGGTCTGTTACGTAATCTTCAGGGAAGTAAAACTCACAAAGCGGTAAACGCTTTTTCACTTCATCTTTGATTAAATCAATATTTTTACCCTGCTTTGCTGAGACCGGCATAATAGCCACAAAATCAAATTTACCACCTAAAAACTGCATGTGCGGAAGCACTAAATCACGGTCTTTAACTTGGTCAATTTTATTCATAACTAATAATACTGGACGACCGCTCTGACGTACTTTATTTAGTACCATCTCATCGTCTTCGTTCCAGTGTGTGCCTTCAACCACAAAGATGATCAGTTCTACATCGCCAATTGAGCTTGATGCGGCACGGTTCATTAAACGGTTAATAGCACGTTTTTCTTCGACGTGTAAGCCTGGTGTATCCACATAAACAGCTTGGTATTTACCTTCGGTATGAATACCCATGATACGGTGGCGTGTGGTTTGTGGCTTACGAGAAGTAATAGACACCTTTTGCTCAACAATATAGTTAAGTAAGGTTGATTTACCTACATTTGGGCGGCCAACAATGGCAACCATACCGCAGTGCGTGTCTAGCTCTGCAGGTTCTTTGCTAATTAAATCATCAAGATTCATTTTTAAGTATCTTTAAGGCTTTTTCAGCGGCTTTTTGCTCAGCTTTACGACGTGAGCTACCTACTGAGATAATGCTATCCATCCCTTCAACAATACATTCAACCGTGAATGTTTGATTGTGCGCTTGGCCTTTTGTATCAATTACAGTGTAGCCAGGTAACGATAATTTGCGCGCTTGTAAGTATTCTTGAAGTAATGTTTTTGGATCTTTTTGATTTAAGCCCGGCGAAATTGCATCAAGACGCGACTCGTACCAGCTTAAAATTAACTCACCACATTGTTCAATGTTTGAGTCTAAGAACACCGCACCAATGATCGCCTCAACGGCATCAGCAAGGGTTGATTCACGGCGAAAACCACCGCTTTTAAGCTCGCCTGGACCTAAGCGTAAGTAATCGCCTAAGCCAAACTCTAGGCCAAACTCAGCCAACGTTTGACCACGAACTAGGGTCGAACGCATGCGGCTTAAATCACCTTCACGTGCTTTTGGAAATTTAGTGTAAAGTGCATTCGCAATCACAAAGCTCAAAATCGAATCACCTAAAAACTCTAAGCGCTCGTTATGTTGGCCTTTATGACTGCGGTGCGTCATTGCCTGCTCAAGCAAAGCTTGATCAGTAAATGTATAACCTATTTTGTTGTATAACTCTGTTACGTTTTTTTTCATCGTTACTGAATATTACCTAGGCGTTCAAAACGAACACCAGTTGGAACCCAGCCTGGTAAAAAGTCATCTGGGCCATTCTCAAATTCAAAACTCATCCATATAAAGACGGCTTTACCTACCAAGTTTTCTTTAGGTACAAAGCCCCAAAAGCGACTGTCTTGGCTATTATCACGGTTATCACCCATCATGAAATAATGATCGGCAGGAACAACCCACTCGTCTGAGCGTGTACCTGGTTGTTGATAATAACGGCCTTTCATTTCAGGAGCTTGCGGGTTAATTAAAATATTATGATTCAATGTGCTTAGGTTTTCTTCTAAGCGCACTAAATTCATCGAACCCTGCTTGAACTCGTCACTATTGAGGATTTCCATATCAATTTTGTTGTATTCATTACACAGCAAATCACCTTGCTGCGTTACACCTTCGGCACATTTTGGCTGAATATAAAGGTGCTTATTGCGATATACAATTTTATCGCCCGGTAAACCAATCGTACGTTTAATGTAATCTACGCGCTCGTCTAATGGGTATTTAAATACCACAATATCACCACGTTCAGGTTCATCAACATCAACTAACTGGCTACGCCAAATAGGATCTTTAACGCCATATGAGTACTTCTGCACTAAAATGAAGTCGCCCACTAATAGGGTTGGCATCATTGAACCAGATGGAATTTGAAACGGTTCAAAAATGAAAGAGCGAAAAATAGTGATCGCTGCAATCATCGGAAAAATTGACTTTGCCGTTTCAGTGATACTTGGCTCAGGCGCAATTAATGCAGCGGTTTCTTCGTCTAATTCGCCACCTGCTGCGTTTTGAGCAAGGGCAATGCGTTGCTGACGCTTTGGCGCAAACATAAAGTGGTCAATTAACCAAATTAATCCTGAGCCTAGCGTTAACAACACTAAGAAAATAGAAAAGTAACCCGCCATGCATTAATTCCTTTATTTACTTCTAATTATTTACCAACTTTAAGGATAGCTAAGAATGCATCTTGAGGTACTTCAACGTTACCTAGTTGCTTCATTCGCTTTTTACCTTCTTTTTGTTTTTGTAGTAGTTTCTTCTTACGGCTCACGTCACCACCGTAACATTTCGCGATTACGTTTTTACGTAATTGCTTAACTGTTGTACGGGCAATAACATGCTGACCAATCGCTGCTTGAATCGCAATATCAAACTGCTGACGTGGAATTAAGTCTTTCAGTGCTTCGGCTAACTGACGACCACGTGATTGTGCAATATCGCGGTGTACAATAATCGCTAACGCATCAACACGCTCACCATTAATTAATACGTCAACACGTACCATGTCTGAAGCTTGGAAATGCTTAAAGTTATAATCAAGCGATGCAAAACCACGGCTTGTTGATTTTAACTTATCAAAGAAGTCCATGACTACTTCAGCCATCGGTAATTCGTACGTCACCGCAACTTGCTTACCATGGTAGCTCATTTTAGTTTGCATACCACGCTTTTCAACACAAAGCGTAATTACGTTACCTAAAAACTCTTGCGGAACTAATATGTTAGCTTCAACAATTGGCTCACGGATTTCAAGAATATTATTCACCGGCGGTAAGTCAGACGGGTTATCTATCTGTTTAGTTCCGTCTTTAGTCTCTACTTCGTAGATTACTGTTGGCGCAGTAGTAATAAGGTCAATGTCGTATTCACGCTCAAGACGCTCTTGAATGATTTCCATGTGTAGCATACCTAAGAAGCCACAACGGAAACCAAAACCTAGTGCTGTTGAGTTTTCTGGCTCGAAGAATAACGACGCATCGTTCAAGCTTAATTTATCAAGCGCATCACGGAATGATTCATAGTCATCTGATGAAATTGGGAACATACCAGCATAAACCTGCGGTTTAATGCGTTGGAAGCCTGGTAAACGCTCTGGAGCAGAATTACGTTGTAAAGTGATGGTATCACCTACAGGTGCACCATGGATTTCTTTAATACCCGCAATAACAAAGCCTACTTCACCGGTTTTTAAGATACCCGTGTTGGTTTGTTTTGGCGTGAAAATACCTACTTTATCTGCGATGTGAACTTGATCATTCGACATGATCTTAATTTTATCGCCCGCGCGCAATTCACCGTGCTTAATACGTACTAATGATACAACGCCTTGGTATGGGTCAAACCATGAGTCAATGATAAGCGCCTGTAGTGGCTCATCTTTGTCACCTTCTGGTGGCGGAATATCTTTAACAATGATTTCGAGTACTTCTTCAATACCAATACCGGTTTTAGCACTACATTGCACAGCATCAAGGGCATCGATACCAATGATGTCTTCAATTTCTTCTGCTACACGAAGTGGATCGGCTTGTGGTAAGTCGATTTTATTTAGAACTGGAATAACTTCTAAGTCCATTTCGATTGCTGTGTAGCAGTTAGCTAAAGTTTGAGCTTCAACACCTTGACCCGCATCAACAACTAAAAGTGCACCTTCACAGGCTGCAAGTGAACGTGATACTTCGTATGTGAAGTCAACGTGTCCTGGCGTGTCGATAAAGTTTAACTGATATGTTTCGCCGTCTTTAGCTTTATAATTTAGCGTTACACTTTGCGCTTTGATGGTGATACCACGCTCACGCTCAATGTCCATTGAGTCTAACACCTGCTGCTGCATTTCACGGTCTGTTAAACCACCACAAACTTGGATAAGACGGTCAGAGAGAGTCGATTTACCATGGTCAATATGGGCGATGATCGAAAAATTACGGATATGCTTCATAAACTGGATTCTAAACTTCTATATAAAATGGACTAAGTGTATAAAGCGACAATTTTACATTTAATTGGCTTTAATCACCATCTATTTGAGTGAAAGGAATAGTAATTGGGTGAATTTTTATTACTTTAATATCATGCTTAAGGCTCTTAACCCTTGATTTTGCTATCGCATAGCCCGTTATGCCACCAATCACGGCGGCTAAAATTTGCCAGCCTTCTGTAAGCGAAAAAGCCGAAAATGCGATCAAAGCAAACCCTAAGCTAAACAAAAGGGGTAGCATGTAAACAGCCATAGCGTGTTTAACTAAGTGACTATCATCGAGTGCTAATGTTACTTTTTGCCCTACTTGGAGCTCTTTTTCGAAGGTATAAGGAAAGGTTTTTTTAGCTGTTCCAAACAGCTTTGCAAAAACTTGCGAACCACAACGACCATTACAGCCGGCACAGGCTTGCTTTTGCTCTGCTTCTAAATTCGCTGTCGTGCCTTTTACCGACACGACAGTGAGTGTTTGTTCAATCATGATTTAAAGAGGTCGCGCTACCGACTCAGCTATAGCTTTGGCTGTCATAGCAGGGATATTACCAACAACCGATACATCAAAGCTACCACCATTGTGTACATACACAGTCGTTGCGCCTGACGTTAAAGCACCGCTTGCGCGCTTACCCGGTAAAGGTCTTTGAATAAAAACAGACACTTCAACAAACCCATCTGAATATAAATAATAGTCAGCAAGTTCATTGTTTAAGTCAAGTTTATGACGATCTGACTTTAATAATTTAAAGCCATCTGGCAACCAACCAATTTTCCAATCATTCGCTGCGCTGTCTTCATTATTGGCTAAATCGTTAGTCGCCAACACCGCAGGAAAGTCACGATTTTGCATTTCAACTAACATAGGCGCTGGCTGTTCTGTTACGCTGATATGAGTTAACTGTAACTGCTCAAGCATCTCACCTTTGTGATTCACATAGGCAGATTTAAGTAACAACGATGACTCAGTATCTAACCAAATCCAATAGTTATATTTGTATTCATCTTTTGATTCAATACGCACTAACTGTGCTGAGCGCCCTGCAATACGGCCTTTTCCGCCAAGCACAAAATCATAATGAGCGCTTAGTCGGTTAATATCTTTAAAAAGTACTTCAGGAATTGGCCCAGCGATAGAGTCTGTTTTAACTGAATAAGGCTCTGAATGAGGCTCAAAATAGGTAACTTGATCGTCAACGCGCACCATTTCTAGGCCAGCGCCGTTGAGTAAACTTAGATGCTCAAGTTCAATATCACCTTGTTTTGCATGTAACCAGCGATAGGGTTCCATAGCTTGGCCTTTTACAACCACAAATGATGCGTCAAAGTTGCGAGTATGAACGGCCGTAGCCATATCATTTAATAAAGTCTTGGCGGGATTTTCGTCGCTGGCAATGGCAGGAGCCGTTAATACCAGCGACAAAATAAAAGTAAAAACTTTCATTTAATTAGTTTTTTTCCTCGTCTGCATTTTCTGCAGTTTGCGATTTTTCTAGCGAATATGCAACACGTGCTTGACGTTGGTGCTCAAGAACTAATGCGCCAATACGCTGCTGTTGTAACTCACGTAAACCTTGCTCTGCATTTTCTAATGCAGGCTGCTCAGATGAGTAACTTACAGGAGAAGCCATACCCGTTAACGGTACTGTTTGTAATGTTGGAATGTCACTTTGCGGTGACTCGGTGTTTTGTGGCAATGTTTGTACGCCCACAATCGCAAACATAGCAACACTAGCAGCAATAGCCACTTGGGCAAATGGACGACGCCAATTAAATGCTACCACGTTATCTGTGCCTGTTGCCGCCACGATTTCTTCGCTTTTTGGTGCCGTTGTTTTATTCGCGAAATCTGCGTAAACAGGTTCTTGCTCAAGTGATTCTGCCACTGCATCTGCAATGTCAAAATTAAAAGCGTTATTATTTGCCTCAGCACGCATTACATCACCAATCATTGCGTAACGACCAAATGTAGATACATCGTCGTTTGTGATCGCTTGATCAGTTAACTGCTGCTCGCCGTCAAGTAACGCGGACAACTGCTCATTATCCAACTTGTTAACGTCTGCTTTTGTCATACTAAGACTCACCTATTAATGGATTCAATTTATTATCAATCGCCTCACGGGCACGGAAAATACGTGAACGCACCGTTCCCACAGGGCAATCCATAACCACGGCTATTTCTTCATAGCTCATACCTTCAATTTCACGAAGGGTAATCGCGGTTTTAAGATCTTCAGGCAAACTATCAATCGTATTAAAAATTACAGCACGTACTTCGTCACTTAATAACAGGTTTTCTGGCGATGCGTTTGAACGCATTGCATCTGCACTGTCATAAAATTCTGCTTCTTCGGCATCAACATCGTTAGCTGGGGGCTTACGGCCCTGCGCAACTAAGTAATTTTTAGCACAATTTACGGCGATACGGTACAACCAAGTATAAAAGGCGCTATCACCTCTAAAGTTAGGTAAAGCACGGTAAGCTTTAATAAAAGCTTCTTGTGCGACATCAGCAACATCACCTTGGTTCGATACATAACGTGAAATCAAACCTGCAATTTTATTCTGATATTTTCTAACTAATAGGTTGAAGGCGTTTTTATCTCCTTGCTGGACCCTTTTAACTAGCGCTAAATCCAAATCCTGCTCGCTCATTCGAGCCGGTACTCCTCTGTTTGATTCTTGCTTGCTATTCATATACTCGCCATTGTTTACACAAACTCTGACTGCACCATGAATATAAAAGTTCAGTTTAAAATGATTTTTTTATAAAATAGCACGCAAATAAATTGAGTCATACCAATCTTATTACACGACAACCTCAATAACTGCTTAAAAATCAACGGTTATCTAAATTGAATTCACAATTAAAAACAGCTAACAATAAACTGTTTATGTGACGATAAAACTAATAAGATTGGTATAACGTATTAAAATGACTAATAGTGTTAAAGCAAATATGGTACATATACGTATACCACATAAAAATTTATTTGCTCAAACTTTTGGCACTACTAGCCGAGCATTGTAACCGCAAAGACCACAGACATGAACCAAAATAAACATCACATTACTGATGTCGCTATCATTGGCAGCGGCGCCGCTGGCCTTTCTCTTGCTTTATCGCTTGCTAATTACTGTAAGGTGACGGTACTTAGTAAAGGCGCATTAACTGAAGGTTCTACCTTATATGCTCAAGGTGGTATTGCAGCAGTATTTGATAAAAAGAATGACAGTATTGAATCTCATGTTGAAGATACACTCGATGCAGGCGGCGGATTATGTGACCGTGATGCGGTTCACTACACAGCAAGCAATGCTAAAAAATGTTTAAAGTGGCTTATTGAGCAAGGCGTACCTTTTGATATGGAATTCGATTCAAAAGGTAAAGAGCGTTTTCATTTAACTCGCGAAGGTGGTCATAGTCATCGTCGTATTTTACATGCTGCCGATGCAACTGGCCGAGCAGTGCAAACAACCTTAATTAGCCAAGTACAAGCACACCCTAACATCACTCTGTTAGAAAACTACAATGCCATTGATTTAATTACAGATAAAAGCTTAGCCAAAAAAGGCAAGCATGTTCACGGCTTATACGTCTGGAATTGTGTTGATAAAAAAGTTGAAACCATTGCAGCTAAATTCGTATCACTGGCAACAGGCGGCGCAAGTAAAGTGTACTTATATACTTCTAACCCTGATGTATCGAGTGGTGATGGTATAGCAATGGCATGGCGTGCAGGGTGCCGTGTTGCCAATATGGAGTTTAACCAATTCCATCCAACAAGTTTGTACCACCCAGAGCTGCAAAACTTTTTGATCACCGAAGCAATGCGCGGTGAAGGTGCGTATTTAAAACGCCCTGATGGCACTCGCTTTATGAAAGACTTTGATGAGCGCGAAGAGCTTGCCCCTCGCGATATTGTTGCTCGTGCTATCGATTTTGAAATGAAACGCCTTGGTGCGAACTGTGTGTACCTTGATATTAGTCACAAAGACAAAGACTTTATCATTGAACACTTCCCAACTATCTACGCAAAATGCTTAAGTGTTGGCCTCGACATTACCAAAGAAGCCATTCCTGTGGTGCCTGCTGCACACTATACCTGTGGCGGTGTTATGACCGACTTTAATGGCCGTACAGATTTAGATAACTTATACGCGGTTGGCGAAGTAGCTTACACAGGTTTACATGGTGCTAATCGTATGGCGAGTAATTCGTTACTTGAATGTATCGTGTTTGCCCATGCTGCCGCGAAAGATATTCTGAGCAAAATCGATGCAAGCCCTGCCCTTGAAGCCTTACCACTTTGGGATGAAAGTCGCGTAACTAACTCAGACGAAGAAATCGTTATTACCCACAACTGGCATGAACTAAGGTTATTTATGTGGGATTACGTGGGTATTGTACGCTCAACAAAACGTTTAGAACGTGCGCTTCACCGCGTTGAATTACTGCAGCAAGAGATTCACGACTATTACGCCAACTTTAGAGTTACAAATAACTTATTAGAACTTCGAAACCTAGTACAGGTTGCAGAGCTTATTATTCGCAGCGCCCTTGAGCGTAAAGAAAGTCGTGGTCTTCATTACACGATTGATTACCCAGAGCAAAACGAAAATCCAACACCAACAATTTTAACCCCTAAGTCGGTTGCTGCACTGCAATAATCGCACGCTTTAAACGCGAGAAACTTTCTTTATCAACACTGGCTGAGCTTATAATCAGCCAGTGTGATTGATAAAACCCAACCAGCCTCAGCACTACAAAATTAGCAAACACATAACTTTTAGCTGTTATCTGGCCTTGAATTTTAAGTTTGTCGTTAACAAACCTGAGCTCTGCTTGCTCTAAAATTATAAAACCCTTTTCAGGCTGTGCTTGCTGGACTTTTTTAAAACTAAGAATGGCTAAGAAAAAGCACGCTAAACAAGCCAAAAGTTGAGCGAAAACATGCTGGTAAACAAAGCATAATATGATGGCTGTTAAGCAAAAAAAGACCACAAAGGGTTTGTGGTCTGGGGTGTTATTTGTAACGGTAAATCTATACACGAACTCGGTCTAAAATTAACGCGACCATACCGTTAAGCTCTGGGTCTTTACACTCTTCATGACCCATGAACCAGGCGAATAAATCAGGATCATCGCACTCAAGTAAGCGTTGAAAAACGGCTTGCTGTTCTTTTGATAGTGAGTCAAACGCTTCTTCAACGAATGGCATAAATAAAACATCTAGTTCTAACATACCGCGACGGCATGCCCAACGAATACGTTCTTTACTGTGAATTTCAGTCATTTTAAACCTCGTACTTATTTGTCTGCAGTTTACCAAATTGCTATCGAATAAACAGCTATTTAAATTGCTACCCTAACTAAGTTATCATTAGCGCTCATTCATATCGTAAAGAAGGTTTTTATGTCGACTGTTTACGCATGTCCTTTATCTTATTCACTTATCAGCCTAACTGGCAAAGATAAGTTGTCTTACCTTCACGGACAAATTACGCAAGATATCAACAAATTAACTGATGATAACTTCCTTTGGGCTGGCCACTGTAATGCAAAAGGCAAGCTTTGGGGTGTGTTTAGGTTGTTTTCACACCTTGATAGCTATTACCTTGCGGGCTCAAAACCTGAGGTAGAGCAATCGCTAGTCGAGTTAAAAAAATATGCGGTATTTTCGCAAGTAGAAATTCAGCAATCTGAAAAACCGCTAATTGGCTTACTAGGTGATGACCTAACAGCGACTCTAGAAACCTTAGCAATTAATTTTGACGACGAGCACAGCGCAGTCGACTTTGCTGGCGGTAAAGCGTTAAAGCTTGCAGATAACCGTGTCTTGCTTATGGTCAACGAAGAATTTAGCTTACCTGATAACGTCACAGCTCTTGATGATGACGCGTTATGGCAACAGGCAGCTATTGCCGCAGGCGAGCCGTCATTAAACAGCGACGCTATTGGCGAATACGTACCGCAAATGGTTAACTTGCAAGCGCTTGGTGGTATCAGTTTCAGAAAAGGCTGCTACACAGGGCAAGAAACCGTCGCTCGTATGAAATACCTAGGCAAAAATAAACGTGCTATGTATATAGTTTCGGGCAAAGCTGAAGGCTTACTTGACGAGCTTGAACTCGAAACACAAATGGGCGAAAACTGGCGCCGTGCTGGCAAGCTTATTAGCCAAAGTTTTAATCAACAAACGCAAACCTTAATGGGTCTGGTTGTGCTTCCTAACGACAATGAAGCAGGCCAAATTTTGCGAGCAAAACACCTCCCTCAGGTAGAGTTATCTATTCAAGCTCTGCCTTACTCTCTCGAAGATGAATAAATAGGAATGACTATGATCGTAGCAGCAAACAAAGTGGTAAAAATGCATTATTCAGTATTGGATAATAACAAAAACACCATCGACAACTCTTTCGATGGCGAGCCACTAGTGTTTATCGTTGGCACGGGTTTCTTAATTCCAGGCCTCGAAAATGCGCTATTAGGTAAAGAAGCGGGCGACACATTCAGCGTAACAGTTGAGCCAGAGCAAGGCTATGGTGAGCGTCACGATGACCTAATGCAAGCAGTGCCAAAATCAATGTTTGAAGGTATGGAAATTGAAGTTGGTATGCAGTTCCGCGCTACGACAGACGCTGGCGACCAATCAGTAATGATCATTGAAATTCAAGACGAAGACGTTATTGTAGATGGTAACCACCCTCTTTCAGGTATTACCCTTCATTTTGATGTTGAAGTACTTGAAGTACGCGATGCAACTGAAGAAGAATTAGCACATGGTCATGTGCACGGTGAAGGTGGTTGTGGTCACAGCCACTAAACCATTACTATAAAAAAAGCGCCATTGGCGCTTTTCTTATATCTGCTGTGTTCTTATTCGACTACTTCTTCTGTATCCACAGAAGCGTCTGTCACAGGTTCTGCAATATGCTCTCTAAGCGCAGCAAGTAAGCCTTCTTGGTCATTTGTCCCTAAGCGATAGTGCGTGCCATCTTTCATTGCCAATTCAACAGCACTAAATCCAGATACACTGTAAACCCAGCCATCATGCGTGATACGCAGACCAATACCATGGCGAAATGAATTACTTACCGCTCGAACTGATTCAATCTCATCAAAAGTCACTGTTTTACCAAATACACCCGGACCGAATGCCCAGCTTACTGTTTTATCGCTCACCTTAATCGTTAAGCCATGAAACAAAAAGGCCACCAGCACTAAGATAGCGCTAAACACCATAAGAGGAATATCTGCACCAATTAAGTTCCAAGCTAAGGCAATGAAGGCGCCAATCCAGCCTAAGATAACAAAAATAAAAATAGCGTACTGTTTATGTTGATACATTCTGAAGTATTCTCTTAAAAGCTATAAACAAAGGTTGCACTCAGCTCAGAATCGTACTTGAGCTTATCTTCCTCTGGTTTTGAGTTATAGCGATACATGTAAGTAAATTTGAGTGATACATCACCCATAATTTTGCTGATCAGGGATGTTTCTGACTTTAAACGCGAGTTTAACCCTGACAATGATTGTTCATAACTGACATCTTGATTAAAGCGAGTACGAGCAGAGACCGTACGCTCCCACTGCAGCGCTAAACGAAGCAGATAACCTGTTTTTGTTTCATCTTCTTCTGTTGCAGTCTCTTGATCAGCCACCGAGCGGTATAAACCAGGGCCCACATCGATATCGACTTTATTCTTGCTGCCTTGGTAAATGCGGTTACCGTAACCAGTCGCTATGGTGCTCTTAAACTCAAGACCACTAAACTTATCTCGCTCATAGTCACCATATATGAAAAATGACTCATTTTTCACATTTAGCTTATAGTTACCTTGGCCCGATACAAAAATACGGTCAGCAGAGACTTCTTCATCACCAGTTTCTTCATTACGGTCACGTTTGTATAAAGTATCGAGCTTAAATTGGTTACGCCACTTTTCGAAATCTTGGTATAGGTTACCTTTAAGTTTGAAGCTGGTTGAGTTGGTATTGCCACGGCTTACCATAAAACCAAACTCCATATCTCCGTACAGCAACTCGCCTTTATGAATTTTATGGATTTCTTCTTCTGATAATTGGCCGTACTCATGGAAGTCTTCAAACGGATCAACAGCAAAAGCCTGCCAACTGCAAACTAGCAGGGCGGGCAAAATAATTCGTTTTATTGAATTAAAACAACTAAAAGTAGAGTCAAACATCGGCTGGAGAGTTATTCGCTATCTTTCCAAAGAATGTGGCAAAACGGTGCATCTTTGTCTCGGCTAATTAAAATTTTCGCAAACAAGATATCTTGATTGTCGAATTCTAGTCCTACTAAGACTTGTACAAATAGCTCAGGTTCAATTTCGAGTGCAACAAAATCTTGCCACTGCTCGTCAGGCTCACCTTCTTCAATAAAGCCAAGCTCTTCTCTGTGCTCGTTAAAATCAACAATATCTTGCTCGCTTAAATTATCAGGCGCTAATTCTAAAAAGATATCATAAGCCTGATGAGTTACTTCTTCTTCACTGTATAAGCGTGGACCAGCCATTCCTTAAACCTCTGCACATGTGTGTCGCTTTGAATCTGGTTATGATAACAAACCTCTTTTGAGTTTTACCAAAAAAAAAGCCAGGTTGCCCTGACTTTTTTGTAATTAATAACAGATTTTACTCAGCACTTGCTGTGCCTTTTATTTTTTCGCGCATTGATTGCACGAGCGTATAAAATAGAGGAACAAGCAAGGTACCAAAAATGGTTGCAGCTAACATCCCGAATAACACGGTAATACCGAGCGATATTCGGCTACCTGCCCCTGCGCCACTTGCAAACACCAACGGCAATACGCCAAGTACAAACGACAGTGCCGTCATCAACACCGCTCTAAAGCGTAATCTTGCCGCGTTAAGAGCCGCTTCAAAAATACTTTTGCCTGCCGCGCGCTCTTCCATAGCAAACTCAACAATCAAAATGGCGGTTTTGGTGGACAAGCCAATCAGTAGCACTAAACCAACCTGTGCATAGATGTTGTTTTCCATACCAATTACATACAGCGCAAGCATGGCACCAAATAACGCCAGCGGTACCGCTGCAATGACCGAAAACGGAATTGTCCAACTTTCGTATTGCGCTACTAAGAATAGATACACAAATACTACCGCTAAGCCAAACAAGATTGGCGCCATGTTACCCGCTTCAATCTCTTGTTTAGACTGCCCAGCCCACTCGTACACATAGCCTGTTGGTAATTGCTCAGCCAACTCTTGCATTGCTTTAATAGCATCACCACTAGCATAACCCGCCGCAGGTTGTCCGCTAATGCTTGCACTTCGGTATAAGTTAAAGTGCGTTAAACTTGTAGGGCCAAGAATTGGCTCAAGTTTAGCCAATGTAGTGAGCGGCACCATTGCTCCTTCATCATTACGCACGTAGTAGTGCTGTAAGTCTGCGGGGTTTTGACGAAAACGGCTTTCCGCCTGCATGATGACACGGTAAGTACGACTGAACTGGTTAAAGTCATTAATGTATAATGAGCCCAGTTGCGCCTGTAAAGTTAAGAAAATATCGCTAAGCGCGACCCCTTGAGCTTTTGCCTTATTACGGTCAATTTCAAGAAAATACTGCGGCACATTGGCTCTAAATGTACTGTAAACATTTGATAGCTCTGGGCGCTGGTTCGCTTCATAAATTAAGCCATTTAAAACTTGAGCAAGCTCTGCAGGCTCGCGCCCTTCACTATCTTGTAACCTAAACTCAAAGCCAGCACTGTTACCAAGCCCCGGAATTGCAGGCGGGTTAAAGGCCATGATTTGCGCATCAGGCATCGCCCAGAACTGCCCCATTAAGCGCGTTAGTACCGCTCGTAAACCAAGATCAGGGCTAGTTCGCTCTTCCCAGTCTTTCAGTACTACGATACCAAGCGCATTATTAGACCCCGCACCACCGAGTAATGAAAAACCAGACACCGCAATAAAGTCGGTTGCCGCTGGTTCATTTTTTACAATGTCGCCCAGCTTATGCATTACATCTTGGGTACGACCGCTAGCTGCGGCATCTGGTAATTGCACATCAACAAAAAGAAAGCCTTGGTCTTCTGCTGGTACAAAGCCTGTAGGCACCGTTTTTACCAACCAACCTGCAGCAGCAAAAATAACCACTGCAAACAATGCCATTCTTGCTGTACGTTTGAGGATAAAGTTAATAACTTTACTGTAACCATTAGTTGAACGAGTAATAATGTTCTCGAATGGTGCTAGCCATTTAATCGGCTTCATGGCTTTTTCACTTAACAATAAAGCACACAAAGCAGGGCTTAATGTCAGTGCATTTAAAGATGAAATGAGTACTGCAAAAGAAATCGTCACCGAGAACTGTTTATAAAGCTCCCCGGTTATTCCCGGCATAAAGCCTACTGGCACAAACACCGCAAGCAAAACTAAGGTCGTTGCCACTATCGGCCCCGATACCTGCTCCATCGCTTTGGTAACCGCTTCTTTAATTGGCAGCTTTTCTTCTTTAAGTATTCGTTCAACGTTTTCAATAACGATAATGGCATCATCTACCACGATACCTATTGCAAGCACTAAACCAAACAAGGTGATTAAGTTGATGGAGTAGTCCATCATCATCATAAACGCGAAAGTCCCCACCAAGGATACCGGAATAGCCACCGTTGGAATGAGCGTAGCGCGCCAATTTTGTAAGAATAAAAACACCACTAAAATAACTAAGCCAACCGCTTGAACAAGGGTTACAACTACTTCGTCAATCGAGCGATTGATGAACTCTGTAGTGTCATAAGGAATTGAGTACTCAACACCATCAGGTAGCTGTTTAGCAAGCTCAGCCATACGTGCTTTTACATCGGTAGCCACTTGTGTCGCATTCGCTTCTGTTAGCTGATAAATAACTAAGAATGCAGTGTCTTGCTGGTTTAACTTTGCTGTTGTGCTGTAGCTTGCCGCACCTAATTCAATACGGGCAATATCGTTTAAGCGCACGAAGTTACCATCTTTACTTGAGCGAATGATGGTTTGCCCAAACTCTTCAGGGGTTTTTAAACGCCCTTTTGCCTGAATCGAATATTCAAATTGCTGGCTCGGTGCAGAGGGGGCAGCCCCCAGTTTACCTGCTGCTACGATAGTATTTTGCTCTTGCAGCGCAGCTTGAACTTCTGACACAGTTAAACCCAGTGACGCCATTCGATCTGGGCGTAACCACAAACGCATTGAATAGGTTTGTTCACCCATTACCTCAGCAGATGCAACTCCATTTATTCTGCCAAGTGGCTCGGTTAAATAGTTAGTTGCATAGTTACTTAAGAAAATAGCGTCGATATTTTCTTGGTTAGAGTACAAGTTGATACCAAGTAGCATCGAGCTCGATTTTTTCTTAACCGACACACCTTGGCGCTTAACCTCTTCAGGTAAGCCTGCTTCTGCAAGTGCCACACGGTTTTGTACGTTAACTTGGGCAATATCTGTATCTGTGCCGACCTTAAAATACACAGTTATGTTGGCCGTGCCGTTATTCGACGATGTTGATTCGATATACATCATATCTTCAACACCATTAACCTGCTCTTCTATGGGCCGGATCACCGACTCTTCGACAATTTGCGCACTTGCACCTGGGTAACTAGCACTAATTTGTACCTGCGGAGGGGTTATTTGCGGATACATATTCACAGGCAGCAAGGCCATTGAAATTAAACCCGCAATGGTAATAACAATCGAAATTACCAAGGCAAATTTTGGGCGAGATATAAAAGTTTTACTGATCATATCTCACTCCTAAGAGTTAGCTTTGCTAGAAATAGTGCCGGTTGTTTCATCGACATTTTTTTCAACAGCTTTCACTTCAGCGCCTTGGCGAACTTTTTGTAAACCTTCAATAATGACTTTTTCACCAGCCTCTAAGCCTGACTCAACAACCCACATTGCATTAATACGACGACCAAGTTTAACAATCCGCATAGCCACTTTGTTTTCGTTATCAACAACGAGCACAAACTTACCTTGCTGGTTTTCTTGTACCGCTACTTGAGGAATGAGTGCCAAGTCTTGTTTATTGGTGCTTTCAACGATCAAGGTGACAAATAAGCCCGGCATGACAATGCCATCTGGGTTATCAAAAGCGGCTCTTAGCTCAACCGTGCCTGTGTTGCGGTTAATTTTGGTATCAGCAAAATCAAGTTCGCCTTTATCAGGGAAGGTCGAATTATTCGGTAAGCGTAAAGTTAAATCGATTGGCACATCGCGAGGGTCTTTATCTGACGGTGCTTGATGATTTTGGCGATAAGAGATGTAGTCTGCTTCTTCAACCTGAAAACTTACATAAATTGGGTCTACATCGGTCAGCTCCGCAAGCTCATTGGATGATGGCCCAACAATATTCCCCACATCATAGTTCACTTTACCAATACGCCCTGCAAACGGCGCACGAATTTCGGTATAACTTAGATTAAGTTTTGCTTTTTCAAGTTCAGCTTCTGCGGCTTTAACAGCTGCGGTGGTTTGCTCAAAATTAGTGGTTAGTTTATCGAGGTCTGATTGTGAAATAAAACCTTGCGCGGCCACATCTTTGCCGCGTTTTAAATCACGTTCAGCGGCGCCCGCTGCGGCAACTTTACTTTTTAAGTCAGCTTCAACTTCTGCCACAGTAGAGCGGTACTCTGATGGGTCAATACGCAGTAAAAGCTGATCTTTTTCGACCGATGAACCTTCATTAAAGTGACGTTCAATTAGTTCACCCTCAACTCGGGCTCTAATAGCAACCTCTTGGAATGCTTCAGTACGCGCGACAAACTCTCGGTAATTACCAACTTCTTGTGTGACGACATTAAATACTGATACGGCCGGTGGCGGCGTAGCTTGTTGTTGTGCTTTATCATCTGAGCAGCCAACCAATGTAGTTGTTAATGCTACAGAAATTGCAGCAAAAGCCAAAGAACGAGATGATTGTTTAGTTATGCGAGCTGTTTTGCGCATCAGCATATATTTACTCCTTGTTGCGCGACTTAAAGCTAAGTCTAGTCGTGTCATGGGATTTTGCGAAAGTATCTAACTAATCACAAAATCAAACTAGCGATGAACTAGCATCTTTGTTTTAAAAATATACACCAATTTGTAACTAAATATATGACAAGGTTACCCATTTTTGGAAAATATAATGATTACTTGCGACACATCAGCAATTCTTTACTTAGTTGTAATTAACTCGTAAGCTCTAGCAAACAGGTCAGAGGAGTTACCATGATAAAACTAGAAATAAAACAACAAGTCGCATGGGTTAGCCTTGCTCGTCCCGAGAAACAAAATGCACTCAGTTTTGCCATGTTTGTCGAGCTTTCAAACGTAATCAAAAAAATTAAACGTGATCGCAGTTTACGTGCGGTGGTTATTTCTGGTGAAGGCGAACACTTTTGCTCTGGATTGGATGTTGCTGCGGTGATGAAAAAGCCAAGCAATATCATCAAGCTTTTATTCAAGTGGTTACCAGGAAACCAAAACTTAGCGCAAAAAGTTGTACTAGGTTGGCAAGACTTAAGTATTCCGGTGATTGCGAAAGTAACCGGACACTGCTTTGGTGGCGGTATGCAAATCGCACTCGGTGCTGATTACCGCATCGTCGATAAAAACGCTAAATTAGCGATCATGGAAGCTCGTTGGGGCTTATGCCCTGATATGGGAGCTAACGTGGTGCTTGCAGGTTTAATGAAGCGTGATCAAGCACTTTGGTTAGCAAGTCATGCAGGGCCAATCTCTGCTGAAGATGCTAAGGAGTATGGTTTAGTTACACAGCTCACTGATGACGTTGATAAACAAACCGATGCTGTACTAGAAACCCTACTAGCGCGCTCACCAGATACTCTGGCAGCAATTAAACGAATTACTCAGCAAAGCTACCGTTCACAGCAGCGTAAAATTCTCGCTAAAGAAACCTGGAGTCAAATTCGCTTACTGATGAACCCTAATACTAAAAAGGCGATTGCAAAGGCGAAAGGTGCAGAGGATATTCAATTTAATAATGCCAAATCATGGTAAGCTAAAGTCGCATAGTACAACTGACAAGGGTATGATGTAGTTGTACTTTATTCGCAATTATCCTGACTTATGAAATACCTTATCAGTAGTGTCATTATTCTTACCTGCTTAGCCGTTGCAAAGTTTTTAACGGCTTTGCTTGAAAGCTCTTTCCCTGCCCCATTACTCGGTATGGTGTTACTTCTCGTGCTACTGTTAACGGGCCTCGTTAAAGAACAACATTTAAAACCAACAGCCAGCCCTTTACTTAATTATATGCCGTTGTTCTTCATCCCTGCAGGGGTTGGCATTATTGAGCACCTAGGTTTAATTTCGCAGAACTGGACTTTATTACTAACTATTTTTATTGTCGTGCCACTGACCAGTGTTTTACTCATAGGCGCTGTTATCGCTTATTTTAAGGGCCGCGAAAATGACAGTTAGTTTATGGTGGCTCTGCGTTCCGTGCATTATTGCGCTTTTCTTAGTACTGCGGTTTTTAAACGCGAAAACCCAGCATGCCACTGCCAAAGCGCTTAGTAATCCTGTGTGCTGGGCAATTGTGTTAACTGCAGCGTTGTTAGTGGCATTTAAGCTCCCTTATGAGCCTTTTGCCGAGCACAGTAAAGTTTTAAGCTGGTTGCTTGAGCCTGCCATTGTGGCATTGGCTTTACCGCTTTATCAGCAATTTATCCACGTAAAAAAGAACCTACTGCTAATCCTCATAAGTTGTAGCTTAGGGGTGATCAATGCCACCTTGGTCGCCTCGCTAATATGTTATTTTTTTGCTGCCCCTGCTCAGCTAAGCGCATCCCTAGCAAGTTTATCTGTAACAACACCCATCACCTTATTAGTAACTGAGTCACTGGGGGGGATTCCTTCTTTGGCGGCAGCCATGGTGATTTTTATTGGCGTACTTGGGGCTATATTTGGTAATTTGATTTTCTCGCTGATAAATATCCGCAACGCCCAAGCAAAAGGTGTTGCCATTGGTACCGCTTGCCATGCCATTGGCACAGCATCACTGATTAGTGATCAGCCAAAAGCAGGTGCCTTTGCCTCTGTGGCGATGGCATTAAGTGCGCTACTCAGCGCGATAATAGTGCCGATACTTTATCCTGTTATTCAGCATGTTCTGGTATAGTCAGAATTCGCAGTAACCTTGTTAGGAAAACACATGATTGACTCAGAAATACAGCAAGTCGAAAAATACTACAATCTGATCATGGAATATTTGGTCACCTACAGTATGCAAATTTTAGGTGCCATCTTAATTCTATTTATTGGTTTATGGATTGCGCAAAAAGTATCGAATATGGTTGCTGGACTCATGCAGCGTCACAATATCGATATTACCCTCACCAACTTTGTCAGTAATGTCATCAAAGTATTGCTGATCATTATGTTCTTGGTTATTGCCCTTGGCAAAATTGGCATTAGCGTGACCCCATTTGTCGCTGCCATTGGTGCTGCATCTTTAGGTGCTGGTTTAGCAATGCAAGGCATGCTTTCAAACTATGGTGCGGGCCTTGCCATCATTGCAACAAGGCCATTTGTTGTTGGCGATACTATTGAAGTAAAAGGCGTGAGTGGGCAAGTTAAAACCATTGAGCTTGGTCACACAATTTTGATTAACGAAGAAAAAGTCGAAATCACCATTCCTAACAAACATATTGTTGGTGAGATTTTACATAATTCGTTTAGCTATTCATTAGTTAAAGGTGAAATAGACATCGCTTATGATGCCAATGCAGACCTCGCTATTGAGCTTATCGAAAAAGTGTTAGACGAGCATGAGCTAGTTAGTGACTCTCCTCATGCACAAGTCGGTATTGAGCGCTTTGCTGAGAGCGGTGTTACCTTGAGCTATCGCTTTTGGGTGCCAACCACCAAAATTATTGAGACCAAATTAGCGGTGAACCGCAATGTATTTAAAGCAATTCAAGGAGCGGATATCGAAATTCCTTTCCCACAACGAATTGTTACCCTCAATCAAACTAATGATAAAGGCGCTTAAAGCGCCTTTTTTGCAGCTCGTCGACAGAGATTGTGTTTGTTCAAAAGATTGTAGTACAATTTAAATGATAACAATTACTATCATCAATTAACGTCGGGCTATTTTTACCATGAGTAAACGTCTTTGGTTCCAACTACATGGTTGGTTTTCACTCCCTGTATGGGTGCTATTTTGCTTTATCTGTGTCACAGGCACTGTGTCTGTGATAAGCCATGAGCTTACCTGGCTCACCAACAGTGAGGCACGCGCAAACAACCCAAATGATTTACCTGCACTTGGTGTTGATCAAGTTATTAATAGCGTTGAAAAAGCCTACCCGACTGCCGATGTAATGAGCGTGCTTACTTATGAGCCTTACTTGGTTAATGCGGTTATTTTCACTGATACCGACAAACCTTATGCTGTGGCTTATGTCAATCAATACACCGGCGAAGTACAAGCGGTTAATGACACTATCTCATTCATTGAATTTATGCGTACCCTACACGGCTGGTTATTCTTCCCTTGGCAAGAAGGTTACAGCATAGGTTACTACCTCGTCAGCGCCATGGCCTTTGTTATTTTAGGTGCACTAGTAACTGGTTTAGTGATTTATAAAAACTTTTGGCGTGCATTTAGTCAGCCAAAACTACGTTTTAACCAAGGTAAAAAAACCTTTCTAAAAGATTTACATACCCTAAGTGGTGTTTGGTCAATTTGGTTTATGGTAGTAATGGCACTCACAGGTCTGTGGTATTTAGTGCAAGCCATCATGTGGCATAACGAAATAGACATTGAAGAGCACGCACCGCTCGTGGCAGTGTCAACTTTACCTGCGGATAAACAAACACCGCCAACCGACTTAAAAGCGGCACTGGCTATTACCAAAGAGAAATTCCCAGATTTCAAACCTAGTTATGTGATGCTGCCAGAGCATAACCGCGGCATGTTTAATATCATGGGCAGTGGCGATACTATTTTCTACGATAACTACGCTTACTCAACTTCAATCAATCCTTGGACAGGTGAAATTGCAGCAAGTAAAAGCCCAGAAACCATGTCGGGATTACTCACCCTTTCACATATCGCCGATCCGCTGCATTACGGTAACATTGGCGGTCTGTGGACAAAGGTTATCTGGTTTATCTTTGGTTTAATTTTAAGTGGTATGTCGATCACTGGTTTTATGATGTATGCCGCAAAATTAGTAAATAACAAACCTGTAAAAGCGCGCCAATCAGCGCCAGTGAATAACGTTCAGGAGGCAAACTAATGGCTCGTTTACAAGCAACTTGGTGGCAACGTAAAAAGTATGTTTTACATGCTGTGGTACTGGCTTTACCTGTATGGTTTATTTATCAGTCATTAAACCCTCAGTTTCCTGCACTTTGGCAAGAGCAACAAGCGGGCGAATTTAAAATCGCCCCGATGCCGCTAAATGAAGATGCCCCGTACTCACACCACAATGAGTATGTGAAAGATTTCTTTATCGCCTTTAATCAAGGTGACATAAGCAATGTTCGTCAGGCGTATTTAAATATTGGCCAAGCACCTTTAGCACTAACGGAGTTTGCTAAAGATGAAGAAGGCATAATGCATGGCACCAATCATGGTCAGCACGCCCATGCGATAGCTCCTAAATCCATCTCAGCAGATGATAAACTGTGGATCACCATCCAAACTTGGCAAGGCCAACTGCATACCCTCAAATGGGATATTCCCAGCCAGTTTATTACTCAATAACATCCGAAAAGCCACTCACTGAGTGGCTTTTTTGTATCTCAGCTAAACACTAAAGTCCCTTCCAAAATCGTGAAAGGTAAAATTTTTGTTAATTATTTTTACCATCCACCTTTACAAAAGTAATAATATAATAAAGTATTATAAATGGTTTTCATTTGCACCAATACTCTTAACTGAGTTAGTAGCTGTAGATCAAAACTCATCCAAGGAGCAGAACACACAAGGAAAGCTCAATAACAATGATTTGGAGACACAATGATACTTTCAAAAAAAGCCCTAGCTGCACTCAGCTTGGCAACAACCCTCATACTGCCCAGTGCTTATGCGATTGATAATGGCGTATACACCATTAAATCAAAGTACAGTGCTAAGTTTGTTGAAGTAGCCAGCGCGCAAACCAACGACGGTGCAAATGTTAGTCAGTGGGCTGACACTAATCACGACACCCAGCGCTGGTTAATCACCAACATAGGTGGCAGCAACTATTCGGTTATTAACTTAAATAGTGGTAAAGCCCTAGAGGTGTTTGACTTCTCGACCGCCGATGGCGGCAATGTGGTGCAATATGAGTACGCTAATCTTGCCAGCCAACACTGGCAAATTAATGAGGAAGGTAGCGGCTATTACAGCTTTATTAACGATCACAGTGGTAAGGCTCTTGACCTATATGCTTTTGATGGCAACGATGGCGCAAATATTAGCCAGTGGAGCTATAACGGCAGCGATGCACAGCAGTGGCAGCTAACCAAGCTTGCTAATGTTGAATCAACCCCTTGGGATCCATCCACAACTAATGGCGCTGCAGACCACTGGCCACTTACAGGTAATTTAGTCACCCACGATCCAACACTTGGCTATGAAAATGGCACTTGGTGGGTTTTTCAAACAGGCCCTGGTATTTACGGTAAATATTCAAGCAACGGTGTAGATTGGAATGATGCGCAACCAATTTTCTCAAATGGTTTAAGCTGGTGGAGTAACTATGTGCCAGATCATGATGGAATTGATGTCTGGGCGCCTGAATTAAAAAGCTACAATGGTCGTAGCTGGCTTTATTATTCGATTTCGACCTTTGGTTCACGTGTTAGCGCTATTGGCCTTACCTCAGCAAGTAGTGTGGCAGCCGGTGATTGGCGTGATGATGGTTTAGTAATTAACACGACCAATAGCAATAATTATAACGCCATTGACCCCGATCTCGTGGTAGCAAAAGATGGAGCACCTTGGCTTGCCTTTGGCTCATGGAATTCGGGTATTAAACTAACGCGTATTAACCCAATGACCATGAAACCATTTGGTCAAATCTACTCTTTAGCAAGTCGCTCTGGTGGCATCGAAGCACCTACCATAGTGTATCGCCAAGGCTATTACTATTTGTTTGTTTCAGTTGGCAAATGCTGTGATGGCACGAATAGTACTTACCGTATTGCGTATGGTCGCTCTAGTGACATCCGCGGCCCATACCTAGATAAAAATGGTACCGACATGTTAGCCAGCGGCGGGAGCATTCTTGATGCGGGTAATAGCCAATGGGTAGGTCCAGGTGGACAAGACATTTTAAATACCGATGTGATTGTTCGTCATGCCTATGATGCAGGTGATAATGGTACCCCTAAATTGCTCATCAGCACCCTGAATTGGGATGCGAATGGTTGGCCTAAATACTAGTTCTCCCCACTAAGCGCGTGCAAGCGCGCTTTTTACAATCTATCTAATATACTGCGAACAAATTCAGAATTAAGAATCTGAGTTACAGCCCCGCTACACCATAAATAGGCACGTTGAATCGGATAACCTTTAAAAATCCAACGCTTACGCACATGATTAAAGTCGTGCAAATAATCAGCCTTTGCTTGCGGTAACGAGTCTTTGGCTAACTTATGCCATGCTTTATAAACCCCACTCATATCGGCACCACGCATAAAACGCTGTAACCAGCGAGGAAAGCGTGCAAAGCGAATCGCTGACTGAAAATCAATAATGTAAGGCTTGCCGTCTTTTGAACAAATAACATTACCTAAATTACGTAAGTCGAGGTGCACCACGCCGCGGCGATGCATTTTTGCTACCAAACGCTCAAATTCTTTAAAGAACTCACTCGGTAAATGCTGCTGTTGCAAGGCAAGCTGGCGAAGTGGCGTGCCTTCAATAAAATCATAAGCAATAGCAATTGATGACAAACGACAAAAGTTATCGACCACTCCGTCTACGTCTTGCAGGCGTGCCAGCCCCTTGTACTCTTGATTGATAAAAAGCGGCGCGATGGTTTTTCTCACCCACCATGGGCTGTGCTGAAAGTCTTTAATAATTAAATCAAATTTCGCGTCTTTATAACGATAAACAATGGCATTGGCAAAGCGGCCTGTGTGAACAACCGACAAACCTTCGGGGCTAAATTGATGAGCTGGAAATTGAGCGTGAAGCTGCGCAAGCAAAGATGATTCAAACATAACAACCCGGACTTGTTAAAATTAAATGCCTAGGCAACTATATTATCAAAATGCGTCTACAGCGACAATGTACCGCTTAGAGAAATTTATGCTTTTAAATTATGAATTGCTCTAAACAATAAGCTTGCGAGTTGCTCTTGCTCATCATCAGAGAAGCCTGTGAGTGCTTTGCGATAGATATCATTTACAGTGGGTAAAATTTCTGGGTAAAGCTGTTGGCCTTTTTCAGTCAGGCATAAAAGAGTTGAACGGCGATCTTCAACTGACTGCTTTTTAGCAACTAAGCCCTTGTCTTCTAAACGAGAAAGTAATCGACTCATGGCACCACGGTCATACACCATGTGCTCACAAAGCTCAGCCAAGGTATTTACTTTACCGCGCGCAAGTAGCACAACCACAATGTACTGAGCCGACGTTAGCTCTTTATCCTCTAAAGCATCATCAAGATGAGTCACTAGGTTTGAACGTAAGTAAGAGACTAAGCGACCTAAGTCTTGCACGGGATCTAAATCTTCAATACAGCACTGGCCAATTGATGCAGGTTCTTTCATATTTCCTCTAAAGCGGTTAATAGCAATTCATAGACAGTTAATCGGAAAAATAATTCAATCCTATTAGATTGCTTCAACGGCTATGAATAGTGTAGCGTGAACAAGCGTACTAACTGTCGGGGGCGTTATGCTAACTAAACAACATATTATCAAGTATTTATCTCTTACAATACTGCTACTTCTTTGTTGGCTAGAGCATTATAACCATTTCATTATGCGCTTTATCGACAGCGCCCTAGTACAATCAACCCTAGTGTACGCTTCATCACGTACAGTTAACGCTGCTATTTCGCTATTGCAATCAGCCGAAGTGGGCATTGGTATTGCGAGTATTCAACCTGCACAACTACTCGACCCAGTAAATGACCTAGCTGAATACATGTCGGATGCTATGCGCTTAGCTATAGGCTCGTTATTTTTACAACGCATTTTATACACCATTTCTTCTGGGGTTATTTTTAGCAGTCTCTTTACAGTTTCGGTTGTCGCTTACTTTATTTGTGAATGGCGTAACTTCTTACCCAACTTACGTCATAAAATTATGGCGAGTCTTATTTTAATTCGCTTTTTAGTGCCTGCTGTGGTGCTTACAACAGGCCTCGTGAGCCAAGTATTCTTAGATGAGCAAATAAACCAGCAAAGTGAAATCGTAAGCGAAAAAGTCGAGACGGTGAATAGTAGTGCAAATAACACCTCTGCCCTATCAGCCAAGCTAAAAGCCGAGGTCGATAGTGAAAAACAAACCATCTTCGACAAGCTCTCGCTATTAAATGAGCAGCAGATTAAGAACCACCAGCGAGCCACTGAGCTCAAAGGTGATTTAGCAGAGGTCGAAGCCCAAATAGAAGCGATTCAAGCAACCCGCAGCTTGTCTGAGCGACTGACCTTTACTGAGCTTGAACAAGCCAAGCCATTACTTGATAAAAAGCAGCAATTAACAGCGCAGTTTAATGCGGTACTAAACCAGCAAAGACAGCTGAACCTAGACAAAGACGCCTTAAACAAGCAACTAGAAAACCTTAACGCATCACTCAATCAAGACCAATCGTCGCAGGTGAGTAAAATTATCGATACCGTCACCTCTGGTATTAGCAACATGGTGGCTGCCGTCGAAGACTTATTTATCGACTTTTTGAATATCTTGTCACTGCTGATTTTAAAGCTGTTATTAATGCCGCTAATATTTTTATACCTATTTAACAAAGCCTTTAAGGCTATTTGGCAACGCCGCTTTATGGACGTAGTAATGCAAACAAAACAACTGGCTGTTAATCGCTGATATTTCAGCTAAAGTTATAAACCTAACTCGTTTTTAAAGGATATAAGTATGACTGAGCAACGTCATAACCACATTCCCCAAGAAGCTTTCGATTGGTACGATGAATACGCACATGGCTTAATGGACCGTCGCACCTTTATGAAAAAGCTGGGTGGCTTAGCTGCCCTTGGCTATTCAATGGCAATGCTAAGTAGCGCTTTACTACCGAACTACGCATTAGCTGAGCAAGTATCCTTTAATGACCCTGATATTAAAGCCAGTTATAAAACCTTTGATTCGTTTAAAGGTCATGGCGAAGGTAAAGGCTATTTAGTCGAACCCGCTAATTTAACGGGCAAGCTCCCAATAGTATTAGTGATCCACGAAAACAGAGGCTTAAACCCTTATATTAAAGATGTTGCTCGCCGCCTTGCCAAAGCCGGTTTTATTGCCTTTGCGCCAGATGCATTGCACCCTCTTGGTGGCTATCCTGGTAATGATGATGAAGGCCGCGCAATGCAGCGCTCTATGGATAAAGAAAAAATCCAACAAGACTTTATCGCCGCAGCTGAATACATAAAAAGACACCCAAATAGTAACGGTAAACTCGGTGCGGTAGGCTTTTGCTTTGGTGGTTATATGGTTAACTACCTAGCTGCAGTTGATAGCAAACTAATTAATGCGGGCGTACCCTATTACGGCACTCCGGCTGTTAAAGAGCTGAGACAAAATATCAAAGCCCCACTGCTAGTACACTTAGCTGAGTTTGATAACCGCGTTAATGCAACTTGGCCAGAATATGAGAGCGACTTAAAAGCGCATCAAGTGCCTTACACGATGCACATGTATGAACAAGCAAATCATGGTTTTCATAACGACTCTACATCTCGTTATGATGAAAAACAGGCGGAGCTTTCATGGCAACGCACATTGGCGTTTTTCAATGAGCAATTGATTTAAACAGAGCAATTTCATACACTCTCGAAAAAATTTAGGCTATAAAAGAGATGGAATCGCAAGTCAGTTATCGCTTTGACTCACAGCAAACCGCTAATCGGTTTTTAAACAAGCTTAAACATTGGTCAGTGGCTAAAGTCACTGCGAGTCTTTGCCAAGGTGGTTATGGCGTGAAAATACGCTACGAAGTCGATACCAGTGGCTTTGATTACACCCTTGCTGAGCTTGATGATTTAGCGATGCAGCACGAAGGCGAAGAGATTTAATACCCATATTCTAAGCATAAAAAAACGGCTAACAAAGGTTAGCCGTTTTTATTAAAGCTGCGCTAACAAAACGCTACTTATAAATCAAAGCTACGTGAAATAGACGCGACAATGCGCTCATCTGCGGTATCCCAGTCAAGGCTGGTATTTTCTCCTGCAAGCTCAAAATCAAAACCTGCAAAGCTTGTTTGATAGGCTAAACGATAATGGTTGTATGACTTATCATTACCATCCCAAGCAAACTTATTGCCATCTAATGAGTTAGATACATCAAAACTGGCACGAATTGCATGATTTGGGGCAATTTCAAAGGTATGGGCAAGCATAGAAATCACATGCCCAGCATCGGTACCGAAGTAATCCCAAGCGTACCAGAAGTTAAGTTCTGTAAAACCTAGGCTATTGGTATAGCCAAACTTTGCATAAGTCTCAAAATAATTACCATCGCTTGAGTAATCTTCACCGTGGTATGAGTAGTAAGCAATACCATAATCAATACTAAGAGCGTCAGTTAACTCAGCATAGTTACCAAAATACGCATCCCACTCGATGTCTGTGCCATCGCCAAAATCTACATTTGAAGCCCAAGTACCTACATACATACCTGAATCTGCAAAGGCATAATCTAAGCTCCCCTGAATCGCGGGGTCATTCATGGTTTGGCTTACACCATTAAAGGTGTAATCTGAAGCCAATGTAACCGTAGTCGATAAGTCAGCCATAGCTGATGTCGATAGTAATGCCAATGGCAACGCTGCTGCTAATACTGTTTGTCTTGTTGTCATGTTGGTTTCCCTTAGCTAACTGTTTCTATTTTTGTGTAATCTAATTTGTTGTCTTTTGGTGAGCCTTCGATATTTTTCACTGTTTTTAACTTGCTGTAGCCAATAAACACAGCACAGCCGAAAAATAACGCGATAACGAGCGCACCAACCCATTGGATCTGTAAAAAGTCGAACTTAAACAGCAGGGTTAATAATGAAAGCGCCACCACATTTAAGGCAATGTAATTAAATTTACCTAAACGCTTCACCGTTAAGTTTAGGTTATCTGTGTATAAACGGATCAAAGAATCAAGTGAGTTGATCACAAACACCACACCAACAAACACCATAGCGATGTTTTTCAGGCCTGCTGTTGCAATACCCGCTTCATGATATTGATACAAAACACTAAACCAGATAGCGATTGGAATAGACGGGAAAATCAACATAGCCGCCAGCACTTGGTAAGTTTTTAAGCCACCCACAAAGCGCGAAGTAAATTGACCAATCATGATGCTCCAAGCAAACCACCAAAACAGGTAGAAGGCATGGTAATCATTCAGTGGTAATACAAACTCATTGATGTTGCCAAAGTAGCTGCCAATTAACGCAAGGTTATCAACAAATGCTGATGTTTGTGCATCAGAACCCACAAAGGCACCGAACCACATAAATGCGATTAAAGCGATAAACAACCAAGTAGTAGAAATACTTAAAAAGCGTACATACTTAATGTCTGTGCTCGAATAAACAGCAAAACAAATCGCTGCAAACACCATTAAGTAGAATGTCGGAATAATTGACTCACCATCACCAAGCGACGGTAAATACCAAGGTAAATTCGACAGCAGTAAAAATGCAGTAAATGCGCATGTGCCAATAATAACGATGTTATTAATTAGTTTTACCCAAGCAATTTCAAAGAATTTTACTTTAGGTTCTATTACGCAGAAATAAAAGCACGTAAGGAAATAAAATCCCCAGATCAAGAAGCCCCAAAAACCAAACTCGATGGCTAATGGATTGGCAAACGCATACTCTGGGCTTGCTTTTATGTCTGCATAACCTGCAAACTCTGTCAGTGGAAACATAATCAAGCCAACATCTAGGCCCGATGTAAATAAAATTGCAATGAACGTAAACGTTCTAACCGGTGTGACGCCAACACACCTTACCGTACCCCATTTAAATAAAATAACCGCAATTGCTAACAGGGTAAAAATGATGCCAGCACTAAGCCAAAAGGTCATAGTTACCCCCCCAAAATAAGTAATAATACTTCATTGTTTCTCCAGTTTTATTCCTCGCATTAACGCACCACAAACAACTCGTGATGCGCGCCACTGCAAGCCCCACAGCCGAAACTGCGGGTGGCCTTATTAGATCTCCGAACTACGCTGCGTTGATTGCAATTGTTTTTCCATGGCAACATCTGCAGTTGATGCCGATAACACAGGCTTACCTAAAATGTGGTCCGCCGCTTTTTCTGCCACCATAATGGTTGGCGCATTTAAATTACCGTTTGGAACGGTTGGGAAAATAGATGAATCTACAACCCGTAAACCTTCGATACCGTGCACTTGAGTTTGCGAGTTAACCACGGCCATCTCGTCTTCACCCATCTTGCACGAACATGACGGATGGTAAGCACTCTCAACCGCTTGACGAACAAACGCATCGATTTCTTCATCGCTTTGAACATCTTTACCGGGTTGAATTTCACCATCGCGATACTCATCAAACGCACTTTGTTCGATAATCTCGCGAGTTAGACGTACACAAGCTCTAAAGCCTTCAATGTCATCTTGGTGCTGTAAGTAGTTAAATTGGATCTTAGGTGCAACCTGTGGATCCGCCGACTTAATCGTTACTGCACCACGGCTTTTTGGTTTGTTATGCCCAACATGAACTTGGAAGCCATGACCATCAAAGGCACTTTTACCGTCATAACGAATTGCAGCTGGTAAAAAGTGATACTGAATATCTGGCCATTCAACACCCGGTTTTGAGCGAATAAATGCACATGATTCAAAATGGTTCGTCGCCCCTAAACCTGAGCGGTTTAATAGCCAACGAGCGCCAATTAGCCCTTTTGAAACAAGGCCTAATTTGCCGTTTAAAGTAATTGGTTGCTTACACTTATATTGGAAGTAAAACTCCAAGTGATCTTGTAAGTTTTGACCAACACCTGGTAAGTGATGTTTAACCTCAACCCCCGCTTCGCTCAGGATATCTTTATCACCAATACCTGATAATTGCAGAATATGCGGTGAGCCAATTGGGCCCGCACTTAAAATAACGTCTTTTGCTGCAAATGCTTGCTGCTTAGAGCCAGACACTGAAAACTCAACACCAACGGCTTTTTTGCCTTCTAGCAGAACTTTTTCAGCTAAGGCACCGGTGATTAGCGTTAGGTTTTTACGTGACTTAACTGGGTCTAAATACTCACGGCTAGCAGAGCTTCTTACGCCGTCTTTTACCGTCATATGCATTGGCCCAAAACCTTCTTGCTGGGCTGCATTGTAGTCATCAGTTTGCGCATAACCTGCTTGTTGGCCCGCTTTGATAAAGGCTTTATAAAGCGGGTTAGCCATTTCATTACCGTTATTAACCCCTAATGGGCCGTTATCGCCACGGTAACTGTTACCACCTAAGTAGAATGATTCCGCACGTTTAAAGTACGGTAAACATGCTTGATAATCCCAACCATTAGCGCCGTGTTGCTGCCACTCATCAAAATCTTTGGCGTGACCACGTACATAGACCATGCCGTTAATCGATGATGAGCCACCTAAAACCTTACCTCGAGGGCAATGCATTTGACGGTTATCTAAATATGGCTCTGGCTCGGTATGAAATTGCCATGCATATTTGTCAGTATTCATTGGGATTGATAGCGCGGTAGGCATCTTTATAAAAATGCTTTTATCACTACCACCCGTTTCAAGTAATAACACCTTATTCGAAGGGTCTGCTGATAGTCGGTTTGCCAACACGCAGCCTGCAGAGCCAGCACCGACTATGATGTAATCATAGTTCTGTGTACTCATTAAAATGGACTCTCTATATTGCTCATACCCACATAAATCGATTTAGTTTGGGTATAGTGATCTAAAGTTTCGATACCGTTTTCACGGCCGATACCTGATTGCTTGTAACCACCTACTGGCATTTCTGCAGGTGAATTACCATAGCTGTTTATCCAACAAATACCGGCTTGTAACTGGTGGATAACGCGGTGTGCACGCTGAATATCTTTAGTGAACACGCCTGCGGCTAAGCCTAGGTGCGTATCGTTTGCACGCTGAATAACGTCATCTTCATCATCAAACACCAACACGCTCATTACCGGGCCAAAGATCTCTTCTTTAACTATGGTCATGTCATCTTTACAGTCGACAAAAACGGTCGGTTCCACAAAGTAGCCGTTTGGCGCAGATACTGGTGATAGTGCCTTACCGCCGGTTAATAAGGTTGCGCCTTCTTGAATACCTTTATCGATATAGCCAAGTACTAGCTCTTGGTGTTTTTTAGAGATAAGCGCCCCTAAATTCACCTCAGGATCCATTGGGTCGCCAGCAATAATATTTTGCTCAGTGCGTGTTTTCAGCTCATCAATAAACTGCTGATAAACATTTTTATGCACATAAATGCGCGTACAGTTAGTGCAGATTTCGCCTTGCGTATAAAAATTACCTAACATTGCCGCACTAACAGCTTGTGATACATCGGCATCATCAAATACTAATAACGGTGACTTACCACCAAGCTCCATGGTCACATCTTTAAGTGAACCAGCAGCGCTTGCCATTACTTTTTTGCCTGTGCCTACTTCACCAGTGAAAGACACTTTTTCAATATTTGGGTTTGCTGTTAACCATTGCCCTACTTCAGCAGCGCCTTGCACAACGTTGAATACGCCAGCAGGTACACCCGCTTCGATGAAAATCTCTGCAAGTTTAATTGCACCAAGTGGTGTTTCTTCAGAAGGTTTGAAAATAACCGCATTACCTGCAGCCAATGCTGGGCCTGATTTCCAACAAGCAATTTGTAGTGGGTAGTTCCATGCACCAATACCGGCACAGATACCTAAAGGCTCTTTACGTGTGTAGTAAAAATCATTGCCAACCATTTGTTGCTGACCCACTTGCGCAGGAGCAAGACCAGCAAAATATTCAATAACATCGGCGCCAGTTTCAACATCGACACACTCGGCTTCTTGCCAAGGCTTACCCGTATCAAGTACTTCTACTTTTGCCAGTTCATCGTTACGATCGCGTAAGATTGCCACGGCTTTTAATAAAATACGGCTACGCTCAATTGGCGTCATTGCAGACCATGCTGCAAACCCTTGTTTTGCGCTTTCGATTGCCGCGTTTTGAATAAACTCATCAGCAATTTCAACGTGATAAATCACTTCATCCGTTGCAGGATTCTTAACTGCAAAGGTATCGCCAGTTTGATTCTTTAAAAAATGGCCATTAATAAAATTTTCGTAAACAGGTGTGGTCATTTTAGGCTCCATACTGTTTTATCAGTGAACGAATGTAGTCTTTGGCTAATCGCTCACAATTTTCGAATTGATCTTGGTCTGACTTACTTAATACGGCTCTTAGCCATAAACCATCGATCATGGCTGCACTTAGCTCAGCAGCTAAATTGGCATCGCTATCGCTCATTAACTGTTTGAATGAGCTTAATAAGTTACTAAATAAACGTTTACTATTTACGTTTTGTAAGCGATGCAACTGGGCGTCGTGCATTGAATGCGCCCAAAAGCTCAACCAAGTTTTGGTGTTGTTGCTTTGCTGCTGAATACGCGAAAAGTTTGCTTCAACGATAAACAATAATCGTTGCTCTGGACTAGTTTGTGGCGTTACTTGACTCAAAAGTGCTTGCTTTAAGCTGGTCAATAAATAACGCACAGTGGCTTCAATTAAACCCTGCTTACCACCAAAATAATGACTGATAATGCCAGACGATAAGCCTGCCTTTTTACTAATGCTATTTATGGTGGTGCCTTGCAAACCAAGCTCTGCAACCGACTCTATTGTGGCGTCAATTAACTGCTGACGACGAACAGGTTCCATTCCAACTTTCGGCATAATTTTTTATTGATTGAACGTTCAATTAAAATAAAGGTTAAGGTAATGAGCATGGCAATTCAAGGTTGACAAATTGTAAACAACCGCAAAGCTACACTCGTAAGTTAAGCTAACCCACTGTTCTTACGTTTATTATCCGAAATATAAAAAAGTTTTAAATTTATTCAAAATAAAGCCTAAAAAGTATGAATTTAAGCTGAAATGCGGAAAAAAGAGAAAATTTATTGCAGGCGTATTTTAATAAAAAAGCGCTTATGAAAGCGCTTATGAAAGCGCTTATGAAAGCGCTCATGTTAGGCTAAAAGTTAAGCTAAGCTCATTCGTGGTATTTACGAATAACCGCTATCTTGCCATCTTCTATTTCGAGCACATCCATAATGGTCTGCGTGTATTCAATTTCTTGCTGGTTTTGTGGGTGTATACCTTTAGCATGATGGGTATAACGTAAAGCAATGGCAGAATCATTAAAAATAAAGGTATCGAGTAAGTTTGCTTGATATTCAGTGTGCGCCCCAAGGTAAAAAGTCATGCCTTTACGCATCATCGCTTTGCCATCTGGCTCCCTTGAATCATCTGTTTGATAAGGTAAGTGTTGGTTTGCTACATCGTCAGTTAATAAAGCTAAAAAGGCTTCTAACTCTTTGTTGGTGGCATTGGGTGCTTGTGTTGCAACCATTGTATTAAAGTACTGCTGTGCTAATGCTGTGAGCTCTGGGTTAACTTGCTTTGCTTGGCTGCTAAATGTGCTGAACAGGCAAATAGCTAGAAAATAAAGGTGCTTCATCGTTATTCCTTGTGGTTTTAGTTATTGACTAATAATCAAACTACGCACCAAAAATAACGACAAAGCATCTAACTATCAACAATTTAGTTTTAAGCTGTTTGTGGCTTTGGGATCTCGCGTTTATCTAAATAGCCGCTGTATCGTGTTGCAATTAACGCCGCTAAACTGATGATAGCGCCAATCCAAGCAGTGTCTTGCAATGAGTAGTTTTCAACGACAACACCACCTAACACTGAACCTAGCGCAATCCCGATATTAAACGCTGCAATGTTCAACCCTGAGGCCACATCGACGGCATTGGGTGTGAACTTTTCGGCAAGTTTAACCACATAAACTTGCAGCCCAGGCACATTACCAAACGCAAATGCCCCCCATACAAGTATGGTCAGTACCGCAGCGACTTTAGATTGCATGGTAAAGGTCAACACTAACAGCACAATACTCAAAGCACTAAAGATAATGGTCAGCGCACTAATGGGGCCTTTTTTATCAGCTAATTTACCGCCGTAGATATTACCAACAGCAACCGATACCCCATATACCAGCATAATTAAGCTAATGGTGGCTGATGCAAAACCAGTTTGCTGCTCTAAAATGGGCGCTAAATATGTAAAGGCAGTAAATGTGCCGCCATAACCAAGTATGGTCATCAAGTACACCAGTAAAAGCCTAGGTTGCACCATTACTTTTAGCTGCTCACCCAAAGTCGCCGGTTTACTTTGCTTTAAGTTGCTAGGAATTAAAAACGCGCTACCAACAAGTGCAATTAAGCCCAGTAAAGACACTACTAAAAAGGTCGCTCGCCAACCAAAGTGCTGACCAATCCAAGTCCCTAATGGCACACCGGTTACTAATGCAACCGTTAACCCCGTAAACATAATCGCAATGGCACTGGCTTCTTTATCTTTACTGACAAGCCCAGTAGCGATCGTTGAACCAATTGAGAAAAACACCCCATGGGCAAGGCCTGTTAGAATCCTTGCGGTGATCAAGCTACCATAACTAGGTGCTTGCCAAGCCAGTAAATTACCAATTACAAATAGGCTCATTAAGCTAAGTAATACATGTTTTCGATTCCAGCGTCCGGTAAGCGCGGTTAATACTGGCGCCCCCACCGCAACCCCTAATGCGTACAAGCTAACAAGTAGTCCGGCACTCGGTAACGAAACCGCTAAATCATCAGCGATGGTTGGCACTAAGCCGACAATCACAAACTCAGTGGTGCCTATGGCAAACGCACTGAGAGTTAACGCAAGTAATGCTATTGGCATCACATATCCTCTGTTTAATTTTGAAAGTGCGGCTATTGTGGCTAAAATTAAATTTGCAAAAAATAGCAGTAGTGACAAAATACTTTTGTCAAAAATGAAAAGGTAAAACCATGAGCGTGATCTCCAACACCCAAGATTTAGAAGCATTTATTAGCGTGGTTGATACCGGCGGGTTCTCAAGTGCAGCCAATGCATTAGATGAGCAAGTAGCAAAAATATCACGGGCGGTAACTCGGCTCGAGAAATCCTTAAACGTTACCTTATTCAACCGCACCACAAGGCGCATTGAGCTGACCGAAGAAGGCCAGTTATTTTTAGGCTATGCTAGAGAAGCACTGAGTCAGCTTGCACAAGGCGAAGAGGCCTTAAAGCTTCTGCACTGCGCCCCATCAGGAAAATTAAGAGCCGATGCCGCAAGTCCTTTTGTATTTCATCAATTAGCGCCACATTTAAAAGCCTTTAACCAAGCTTATCCTGACATAAAACTCGAGATCACCAGCCACGACAACATTATCGATTTACTTGAGCATAAAACCGATATTGCTATTCGTATTGGCGAACTCGCTGACTCAAACTTGCATGCGCGCACCTTGGGAGTTAGTAAGTTACAGCTCGTTGCAAGCCCTGATTATTTAAAAACGGCACCGCCATTAAATGAGCTAACCGACTTAGCCTTGCACCAGCTTATTGGTTTTACCGATGCGCCGCATTTAAATCACTGGCCGCTAACCACGCCTTTAGACCTTAAATTTTCAATCAGTGCATCAAGTGGTGAAACTGTGCGCCAGCTTTGCATTCAAGGTAATGGCATTACCTTGTTGTCGGAATTTATGATCAACGAAGATTTAAAAGCAGGCCGTTTAGTAAAAGTGCTCGAAGGCGAGGTACTGAGCCCTAATCGCCGCGAAAAAGTGCATGCGGTGTATTATCAAAACAGCGGTGTGTCATCACGAGTATTAGCGTTTTTAGACTTTATAGCACCCAGGTTAACGCTTTAGTTTTTGCACTTTTAACAAAAGTGTTTTGTGATTAGTGGCATTAATTTCATAAATAATTTTCGTTATGCTGAAAGCATATTCGCTTTCAAGGAGCCGTAATGAACAAATTATTCGATACTGTACAACTTGCCGGTCATACATTAAAAAACCGCATTGTTATGCCACCGATGACCCGCTCTCGCTCATCACAACCAGGTGATATCGCCAATGAGTTAATGGCCGACTACTATGCACAACGTGCGAGCGCTGGCTTAATTATCAGCGAAGGCACACAAATATCAGCCCTAGGTAAGGGTTATGCTTGGACACCGGGTATTTACACTGCCGAGCAAATTGCCGGTTGGAAGAAAGTAACCGACAAAGTTCATCAAGCTGGTGGCATTATGTTCGCTCAGCTTTGGCATGTTGGTCGAGTATCTCACCCAAGTAACACAGGTGGCGAGCAACCAATCGCGCCATCTGCTATTGCAGCTAAAGACGTAAAAGTTTTTATTGATGAAGATGACAAACCTGACTTTGTTGCCACAGCACAGCCACGCGCAATGAGCCATGACGACATCAAACAGGTTATAAACGAATACCGCCAAGCAGCCCGTAATGCAGTTGATGCAGGGTTTGATGGTATTGAACTTCACGCTGCTAATGGTTACTTAATTAATCAATTTATTGATTCAGAGTCAAACCAACGCACTGATGAATACGGCGGCAGTTTAGAAAACCGCTTACGCTTTTTACAACAAGTGACACAAGCGGTTTGTGATGAAATTGGCGCTGAGCGTGTTGGCGTGCGCCTTGCTCCACTCACAACCCTCAATGGTACGGTCGATGATAACCCGTTTGAAACCTATATTGGCGCAGCAAAAGTACTCAGTGATCTCAACGTTGCTTATCTGCACATTGCCGAAGCTGATTGGGATGATGCGCCTTTAATGGAGCAAAGTTTTAAGCAAGCACTGCGTGAAAACTATGCTGGGTTAATGATTTATGCAGGTAAATACACTGGCGAGAAAGCAGATCAAGCATTAGCCGCAGGCTGGGCTGATTTAATTGGCTTTGGTCGCCCGTTTGTTGCAAACCCTGATCTGCCAGCACGTATTGAGCAAGGTATTGAACTTGCGCAGCATGATCCAGATACCTTATTTGGAGGCGGTGCTAAAGGTTACACTGACTACCCTTTAGCAACGCAGTAACGCGCTAAAAAAGGTGGCTCGTCAACCAATAGCTCAATACAATAAAGCTGATGTTGGCGAGCGCTCTTAACCACCAAGGAGCAGAGCTAAACTGGAGTTGGCTGTACTTGCTTACTAATACCAACACGCCCATCACAGTAAACCAAGGAGTAAAAAAGAATAGTGGCTTTAACTTCACTAAACTCACCGCTAAATCGTGCAGCGCCCCACTGACAGCAAAAGTCAAAACAAGGGCACACCAAGCCGGCATAATGTCATTGCAAGGCTTCATTACATACCGAGATAAGTAATAGCTCCACACCGGATTCCAATATCGCCAAAATAAATAAAACGAGCTAGCACCCAGCGAGCGTATCAGCATATTGCGCAACGAATCTTTATGGCCAAGAGGCACACCTGTACGTTTTTTAACGTATTGAGCAAGGGTAATAGCTGCAGACACAGGATTTCTCTTTTTTACTAATGACTCAATTAGACTACTAAACAACCAACAAAAGAGAAACCAAAACAAGGCTTGAAATTGTAACGGTTTATGAAGCGTGCAGAACTAAGGCAAGTGATGAAGCTGAGCTAAGCACTCAGCTTCATTAAAATCACATCTTACTTTTTACTTTATTAGTCGCTTGGCTGGTGGCTGGGTCGTCTGGCCAAAAATGTTTTGGATAACGCCCTTTCATTTCTTTTTGCACATCGCGGTAACTCGTTTGCCAAAAGTTAGCTAAGTCTTGAGTTAACTGCAGCGGCCGCCTCGCTGGTGATAATAGCTCCATTAATAATGGCAGTTTACCTTGGGCTAGCAAAGGCGTGCTGGTCATGCCATACACTTCTTGCATGCGTACACTGAGCTTCGCAGGGCCATCGAGCTGATAGGTCACTTTTACATTTGAACCACTTGGCACCGTTAATCGCAAGGGCAGGTGTTCATTCAATAAGCTTTGCTGCTGCCAATCAAAACAGCTTTTAATCGCTTCGCTGTAATTGAACTTTTTTAATTGTTCAAGGTTTTTAATATCATCCAAATAAGGTGCAAGCCATTGGCTATCGGCAATTAAATCATCATGATTTAAACGCGGAAATGACTCTGGTAACAGCTTACTTGCCAAGCTCATTCGAATAAGTAACTGCTCACTATCGGGCTGTTCATTAAATATCGAAAAGCCCCGCTTACTAAATAAATTTAACCAAGCTTTGGTGCGCTCGTTTTTATCTAAAGGCTGTTTACTTGGTTGACTCGCTATGGTGATGGCACCCAGCTTGAGCTCATCTTGATGGATAAAACGCCCTGCTTTTTCATCGTATTCGCAGCGAGTTTGCTCAGTAAATAAATGCGAAAGCTCATCTTCAAGCTCACTTGGCAAAAAGGCAACAGCGGCAAAAACACGGTTTCCCTTATGGCCGCCCATATGCGCAATGGCAATATAGTCATCGTTATGCCAAAACTCCTCACTTAAATCGGCGCCTGCACCATTGGCAAGTAAATAACCATTACCGCGCTTTTTGGCTAGGCGGTCTGGAAAAGCAAGCGCCACCAGCAGCGACAAGTACTCTGTTTTAAGCTCATTAACCGGCTTGAGTTGCAAGCGCGATAGCCAATAATTTAATTGCTGCTTAAATACTGGGTGCGGTTTGCTGTGCTGACTATGTAATGCCAAATTAAGATCAGCTGGCATACTGATGCGGCTTTCAAGCAGTGCAGTTAAATACCCCGCTAATACATAAATACCAGACATGCGCTGCTCTAGTTGCTTTGCCTTAATGAGCATATGCGAGAGGCGAATATCGGCTCCATAGCTCAGCATTTGGCTACCGAGGGTTGTTAGCTTTTCATTTTCATCAATGGCTTCGAGCATTTTCAAAAGTGCCGTTGCCTGTTTAATCTGCTGGCGACTAGGTGGGTCGAGTAAGCTAAGCTCAGCAAGTGATGCCCCCCACTGCTTTGCCTCTAATAACAACTGACTAATATCACTGGTCAGAATTTCTGGCGCATCATGGCTGTTACGGCGCTCAAAGGTTTGCTTAGAGCCTAATCGATACACAACCCCCGGCTCAATTCGCCCAGCACGACCAGCGCGCTGTATGGCAGAAGAACGAGAAATACTTTGCGTAACAAGCTCTGTAACACCGGTTTTTAAATTGAAATTGGCAGCACGGCGTTTGCCGCTATCAACCACAATACGTATTCCTTCAATGGTCAAACTGGTTTCAGCGACATTAGTGGTTAATACCACTTTGCGTTTGCCATTTTTAGCAGGCGCGATAGCAGCTTGTTGCTCGTTTTTATTTTGCTCACCATACAAGCTAAATACTTCGACGCTATCACCTAAATCATTTAAAGACTGCTGAACGCGCATGATTTCACGCTGCCCTGGTAAAAATACTAAAGCACTGCCCGTTTGCTCACTAAGCGCCTGTTTTATTAGTGTAGGTATGTCATCGAGCCAACGGCTTTCGTCTTTAAGTGGAATATACACTTCATCAATGGGGTAGCTTCGACCTTGTGATGAGATAATAGGACAGCTGAAAAACTCACTGTAACGATCGCCATCTAGGGTTGCCGACATCAGTAAGATTTTTAAATCATCGCGAAGTGCTGCCTGTGTTTCGAGGGCAAATGCCAAAGCCGTATCTGCGGCAATTGAGCGCTCGTGAAACTCATCAAAAATAAGTAAGTCTACATCACTAAGCTCTGGGTCATTTTGCAACATACGCGTCAACATGCCTTCGGTGACAATTTCGAGTTTAGTTGTAGAACTTACTTTTGATTCACCGCGAATGCGTAAGCCGACACTGTCACCGACTTTTTCATTCTGCTGACTTGCCAAATACTGGGCAATATTGCGTGCAGCCAGTCGTCTTGGCTCTAACATAACAATGCGTTTAAAGTGCCCTTCGCGCATTAAGGTAAGAGGCAGCCATGTCGATTTACCCGCTCCCGGTGGCGCTTGCAATAAGGCCATTGGGTTACTCTGTAATGTAGTTAACAGGGATTGATAAATATCTTGAACTGGCAGCACGTTAGGTATCTCTTACTTTCTTTTCACGCATTGTATCAAAAAACTAAAAATTGCGATGGCTATAGGCTTATTTTCTCTCTCGGGCTTTAGAAGTGAAAACATTGCATTCTGCCAGTTTAGACTTATTCTTGATTAAACGACCAAACAAAAATCAGAATAAGGAATTAACTTGTTCAGGATTTACACCCGTATTTTAATCACCTTGCTACTTTTAGTTTTCCCGTTTCAAAAAGCGTTTAGTCAGCAAAAAATTACGGTTGCACTTGGCAATACACTACCACCTTGGGTCATGGTTGAAGACAACACAGGCATAATTCCTGACTTACTTCGTGCGACACTCGGTGTTCACGGTTATCAAATACACTTTGTCTACGTTCCCTATGCAAGGCGGATCCCTTTGTATACTGAGAACTTAGTTGATGTTGTGTCTGATATTAATGAAAAGGTTATCGAAACCCATCAAATGAGCGGTTACTTTTCAGATATTGCTTACAGCTACGAGAACTTCGCTTTTAGTCTGGCCAAGCAAAACCTGCAGCTTAGCTCTATTGCACAATTAAAACACTTTAGTGTTCTTTCATGGCAAGGTGCAAAAGAATTACTCACACCAGAATATCAAGCAATGGCCAGAGAAAACCCACAATACGCAGAAACCTATGATCAACTTGCACAAGTACAGCTTTTGTATCGAGAGCGCTACGAGGTGATCCAGATGGACGGTAAAATTTTTGATTATTATCGAGCGTTAATTAATATCAATGACGAAATTGATGTCTCTAAACCTGTGCAACGATTTGCGTTATTTGGCAAAAATCCCAGTGGCTTTTTATTCCGAGACGAAGCCTTAAGAGACCAGTTTAACGAGAACTTGCGTAAACTAAAATCAACTGAAGAATACACGCGGATAATCAATCGCTATACATCTAAAAGCCACTAAGTATCTAAAAACTAGCGCATCAGAAAATATTACAGGCTGATTCTAAAAACTACGTAGTAATTGCAAACTTTTAAATTCCACTCATTATATACAAAAGAACAAAATAACTATAAATCAATTAGTTAATAAATTTCACCAAATTGGTACAGCGATTGCTCTTACTAAGATGAATGTTTAACAAAGTAAGGAGATTATGATGAACAGCGATCGTTTAGAAGGCAACTGGAAAGAGCTTAAAGGTAAAGCACAACGTAAATGGGGTGACCTTACCGATGATGATTTAGATAAAATTGAAGGTAGCCGTAAAGAGCTGGTTGGTAAACTTCAGCAAAAATACGGTAAATCTAAGGAAGAAGCTGAGCGTGAAGTCAGCGACTTTGAAAAAAGCCATTAATTTGAGCAATCAATAAAGCCGCTAATTGCGGCTTTATTTATCAAGCAGGTTCATGCTTCGCTAAATCAACTTCAGCAACCGTTTGATTTTTACCTTGCGATTTAGCACGGTAAAGCCGTTTATCGGCAATGTTCAAACAGTGATCCACGCTCTCATCAGCAACGCGCACGTACAAGCCAATACTTAAGGTGACATTAAAACGATGCTGGCCGCTCGTAAATGGCTTTTCAGCAAGATTCTTATGGATTCTTTCAGCGACTTTTCTGGCTCTAAGCTCATACCCAGTTGGGATCACTATTAAAAACTCTTCGCCGCCCCAACGGGAAATAACATCTTCTTCTGTGCACACTTCTTTAAAGACATCAGCGAAAAATATTAGCACCTCATCGCCCACTTGATGACCGTAGGTATCGTTGATTTGTTTAAAGTTATCAACATCCATCAGCAAGAACACAGCCCCTTCGCCAAAGCGCTTATCTTGCAAGCATTCAGTTGCGTAGCGACGGTTAGCGAGTTCAGTCATCGCATCAGTACGTGCAAGCTTTTGATTAAGCTTAAGTTGTTCCATTAACTGCAAACTGTATTTGTTACGGTAATATTCGTAGAAGCCAGCCAAAATACATAAAATCGAGAAACACAGCATGACCCGAGTAGGAAAGTAGTGACTCGGATAACTGTAATAGCCAAATTGATCAGTAAAATAGAAAAGCACCGAGATAATACTGGCAAGCAAGATAAGATCAAATGCTCCGCGCTTTAGGCCACGAATAAAAAATGTCACAGGAGATACAATAAACAGCCATAACGGCCCAGTGCCATTGCTCCCCCCAGAGACAATTAAAAAACACATCATCGAATAGAGGGCGTACAGCATAAGTACTGCGATGGTTTCGTCACGATTTTTAATGACGAAAGGTGAGGCAAACACAAAGCCGCCAATAATCAATAAATAGCTAAGGGCATGGTAACCATCTTGATAGCTGGTGATCGCCATTAAAAACGAGGTAATCGAACCAATAAATGCAAAAACACGTAAAAATCGTGCTTTATCTTTGTCACTTGCATTCACTGTATCAATCACAATTTCACCTTAGATTTCTTGATCAATCTCAATAATACCAATCCGCAATAATACTTAATCATTTTGAGGGATTAAACCTGTCGCTACCTGCGTTAAAAATTTCTGATTTAGAACAACTAAATAACGAAATTTTTGCCTTGTTATCAACGAGGTTTTATTGCCTCAAAATAGACCACTTTATTAAGCGAATTGGTATAACTTTAACACAAATATATAAATTAGAAGGAATTTGCCAGTATTAATACAATTAAAAAGAAAAAAGTATGATAAAAAATGAGCATAAAAAAACGAGCCATTTGTGGGCTCGTTTTTAATTTAAACAAAAGCTAATAACTAAAGGTTATTATTCTGGTTCATAGCCCAAATTAGGCGACAACCAACGCTCAGCTTCTGCAAGAGTCATGTTGGTACGCTTAGCGTAATCTTCAACCTGATCTTTTTGAATTTGCGCTACAGCGTAGTACTTAGCTTCAGGGTGAGAGAAATACCAACCAGAAACCGCCGCACCCGGCCACATTGCATATGAACTGGTTAGCTTCATGCCAATACGCTGCTCGGTATCAAGTAACTGCCAGATTTTCTTCTTCTCTGTATGTTCAGGACAAGCAGGATAACCTGGCGCAGGGCGAATACCTTGGTAGTTTTCACGAATAAGTTCATCGTTCGATAGATTTTCATCTACCGCATAGCCCCAATACTCTTTACGTACTTGCTCATGCAAGTACTCAGCAAATGCCTCAGCCAAGCGATCTGCTACGGCTTTAACCATGATCTTATTATAATCATCTTGCTTAGCATCGAAGGCATCGGCAAGGTCGTCTTCTTCAAGACCACCAGTAACCGCAAAAGCACCAAAGTAATCAGGGGTGCCTTTTGGCGCAATATAATCAGCTAAACAATAATTAGCAAAGTCGGTTTTTTCTGTTTGCTGACGTAAATGACACGCTGTAGTTAAAAGCGTTGTACGCGACTCATCGGTGTAAATCTCAATGTCATCCCCTACTCGGTTTGCAGGGAATAAACCAATGACACCTAGAGGTTGTAGCGCACCTGATTGCTCTAGCTCATCAAGCATTGCGTTGGCATCAGCGAATAAGCTTTTAGCCTGTTCACCTACAATTTCATCTTCAAGAATACGTGGGTACTTACCAGCGATTGACCACGTCATGAAATAAGGTGTCCAGTCGATGTACTGTCTTAACGTCGCAATCGAAACATCTTTAAACTCAGTCACACCCAGCTTTTTCGGTACAGGCGGCGTGTAGTTGTCCCAATCGAGTTTTACAGCGTTGTCGCGAGCACGCTGTAAAGTAACGGGTTTTGAGCGCGGCTTTTTACGTGCTTGTTGTTCACGTACTTTTTCATACTCAGCCTTGGTTTTCTCTAAAAATGCTGGTTTTAATTCTTTCGACAATAAATTAGAAACTACACCTACAGCGCGGCTGGCGTTATTTACATAAACCACACCTTTATCATACTGAGGTCCAATTTTAACCGCGGTATGCGCTTTAGAGGTTGTTGCACCACCAATCAGTAGCGGTAATTCAAAACCACGGCGGGTCATTTCTTTCGCAACATGCACCATTTCATCAAGCGAAGGGGTAATAAGCCCTGATAAACCAATAATATCGGCTTTCTCGTCAATGGCGGTTTGCAAGATTTTCTCTGCCGGCACCATCACACCAAGGTCGATAACCTCGTAGTTATTACATTGCAGTACAACGCCTACAATGTTCTTACCAATGTCGTGTACGTCACCCTTAACGGTTGCCATAACCACTTTACCATTGGTTGCGCCCTCTTCTTTTTCAGCTTCAATGAAAGGGTCAAGATAGGCTACGGCGCGCTTCATCACACGAGCAGATTTAACAACCTGAGGTAAGAACATTTTACCCGCGCCAAATAAGTCACCTACTACGTTCATGCCGTCCATAAGCGGGCCTTCGATCACTTCGATAGGCTTAGCTTTGCTCTTGCGGCACTCTTCGGTATCTTCATCGATGTATTCGGTAATGCCTTTTACTAGTGCATGTTCAAGGCGCTTTTCAACAGGCCAAGTACGCCACTCTAAATCTTCAACTTTCTCTGCTTGCGCCATACCAGAGTATTTGGGTGCAAGTTCAACAAGTCGCTCACCGGCACCTGGGTCGGTATTGAGGATCACATCTTCTACAGCTTTGCGCAGCTCTTCGGGAATATCATCGTAAACCGCTAATTGGCCCGCATTTACAATGCCCATGTCCATACCCGCTTTAATCGCGTGGTATAAAAACACTGAGTGAATAGCTTCACGTACTGGGTTATTACCACGGAACGAGAACGACACATTCGATACACCACCCGACACTTTACAGTGCGGTAAGCCTTGCTTAATTCGGCGCGTACCTTCAATAAACTCAACAGCGTAGTTATCGTGCTCTTCAATGCCCGTTGCGACGGCAAAAATGTTTGGGTCAAAAATAATGTCTTCTGGCGGAAAGCCAATATCATCAACGAGTATTTTGTAACTACGCTGACAAATCTCGAACTTACGATCAGCAGTTTCTGCTTGCCCGGTTTCATCAAACGCCATAACCACCGCAGCAGCACCAAAGCGTTTAATTAGCTTAGCTTGGCGGATGAATGGCTCTTCACCTTCTTTAAGTGAAATTGAGTTAACAATGGCCTTACCTTGAATACACTTTAAGCCTGCTTCAATCACTTCCCATTTAGATGAGTCGACCATGATAGGTACTTTTGAGATATCAGGCTCTGAGGCAATTAAGTTTAAAAACTTTACCATCGCCGCTTTCGAGTCCAACATGGCTTCATCCATGTTGATATCAATCACTTGCGCGCCATTTTCTACTTGTTCACGGGCAACATCGAGAGCGGTCTCGTAATCTTCTTCCATGATCAAGCGCTTAAACTTAGCCGAGCCTGTTACATTGGTACGCTCACCGACGTTAGTAAATACAGCAATTTGGTCAGTCATGTCGGTTTCCTAGTTTAAGTTACACGCTTCAAGGCCAGATAAGCGCATACGCACTTCAAGCTCAGGTAATTGGCGAGGTTTTACACCTTCAAGGCCTTTCGCAAACGCCTTAATATGAGCCGGTGTCGTGCCACAACAACCACCTACAATATTGATAAAGCCAGACTTGCCCCAATCAATAATTTCTTTTGCCATTTCAGGAGCTTCTAAATCATATTCGCCAAACTCGTTCGGTAAACCTGCATTTGGATGTACCGAGGTAAAGGTTTCACAAACGCGCGATAACTCTTCAACATACTGGCGCAGTAAGTCAGGGCCTAGGGCGCAGTTAAGGCCGATTGATAGCGGTTTAATATGACGAATTGAGTTATAAAATGCTTCTGTGGTTTGCCCTGATAAAGTACGGCCAGAGGCATCGGTAATGGTGCCCGAAATCATCACAGGTAAACTACGACCAGCTTGCTCGAATGCTTCTTCTACAGCGAACGAAGCCGCTTTAGCATTAAGGGTATCAAAGATGGTTTCTATTAAAATAAGGTCAGCACCACCTTCCATTAATGCCAGTGTTGACTCAACATACGCAGCCACCAGCTTATCAAAGTTGATATTACGATAACCTGGGTCATTTACATCTGGTGAAATAGAACAGGTTTTTGACGTTGGCCCAAGTACACCGGCTACATAACGCGGTTTGCTAGGATCTTTTGCTTCAAGTTCATCACACACGCCGCGTGCAAGCTTCGCTGACTCGAGGTTGATTTCGCGGCTAAGGCTCGCCATGTCGTAATCTTCCATAGAAATAGTCGTGGCATTAAAGGTATTCGTTTCGATGATATCGGCACCGGCTTCTAAATAAGCACGGTGAATATCAGCAATGATTTTTGGCTGAGTCAGGCTTAATAAATCGTTATTGCCTTTAATAAGTACGTGCCAGTCTTTAAAGCGCTCACCGCGATAATCCTGTTCTTCTAATTTATATTCTTGGATCATGGTGCCCATCGCGCCATCGAGGATTAAAATTCGCTGTTTTAGCGCCTCGGTTAATTGTTCGCGTTTATTCACTGCATTACTCGGCATAGTTGTTAGTCCTTACATCTTGGCTAACTAAGTTAATATCATACGGTGTAGTTTGGTACACATAATAGTTTAACCAATTCGAAAACAATAAAAAGGCATGGCTTTGCCACGTTTTCGACGGTTCGTTGTCTGGGTTATCGTCAGGGAAGTAATTTTCTGGCTTAGGTGCATCCGCTGATTTTTCTTGGTCGCGTAAATACTCCCCTTTTAAGGTATGAGCATCGTACTCTGGATGGCCAGTAATATACACTTGGCTACCTGATTTATTTTTAATTAAGTAGGCACCTACTCGCTCTGATCCGGCTAACACCACTAGCTCCTCGCAGGCATTGATCTTATCGATATCAATATGACCATAACGAGAATGTGGCACTAAAAAGGTATCATCAAAGCCACGCGTTAGCGCTGCGTGGTCAAAATAGCTTTTATGGGTGAAAACACCGCTTAATTTGTTTGGTTTCAGATCACGTTTAAGACCATAGTGATGATAAAGCCCCGCATGGGCCGCCCAACACGAAAACAGCGTAGACGTCACATGCTGCTCTGCCCAATCTAAAATAATTTTTAGTTCATCCCAGTAGGCAACTTCGTCATACTCTAAATGAGCAAGCGGTGCGCCCGTTATGATCATGGCATCGTAGTTATTATCTTTCACTTCTGAAAAATAACGATAAAACGTATCCATGTGCTGTTCAGAGTTACTGCTGGTGCGATGGGTATCTAAGCGCAACAGCTCAACATTAACTTGCAGCGGTGAGTTTGCTAACAAGCGAATAAACTGCACTTCGGTTTCAACTTTGTTTGGCATTAAGTTTAAGATGGCCAAACGCATTGGGCGGATTTCTTGCGTTTTAGCACGACTTTTTGGCATTACAAACACGTTTTCTTGACGTAACTTTGCAATGGCAGGCAATTCATCTTTTACTGTAATGGGCATAGCTGGCTCCGAGCATACTTATCTGACTGCTAATTATGAACGGATAGTTAGAAATTTCAACCTCTAGATGTTTAGATGTCTAAATGAAATAGTATTTCTGAGCGGTCATTAATTAAAATGTATGACTCTTTGAGTAAATAACACCTTGATATTAAGCCTATCATAAACGCTGAATTCTGTATTTTGAGGTAGTTTGGGTATACAATACTTGCTGTTAATTTTTATTATAAATTGAAGGCTTCTTTCATGGTGTTACCAGACAAGTTTATATTCTCGATGAGTCGAGTATCTAAGGTTGTGCCACCTAAGCGCACTATCTTAAAAGATATTTCTTTACACTTTTTCCCAGGCGCAAAAATTGGTGTGCTAGGTCTAAACGGTGCAGGTAAATCAACGTTACTTCGCATTATGGCTGGTGTTGACCAAGACTTTGAAGGTGAAGCTCGCCCTCAACCTGGCACTAAAATCGGTTACTTACCGCAAGAACCCGTGCTAGACGAAAGCAAAACAGTTCGCGAAACAGTAGAAGAAGCTGTAAGCGAAGTTAAAAATGCACTAAATCGCCTTGATGAAGTATACAACGAGTATGCAATGGACGGTGCTGACTTCGATGCACTTGCTAAAGAGCAAGGCGAACTAGAAGCTATCATCCAAGCGCACGACGGTCACAATATCGACAACGTGTTAGAGCGTGCAGCTGATGCATTACGCCTTCCACCTTGGGATGCAAAAATTGAACACCTTTCGGGTGGTGAGCGTCGCCGTGTTGCGATCTGTCGTTTACTACTTGAAAAACCAGATATGCTTATTCTTGACGAACCGACCAACCACTTAGACGCTGAGTCAGTTGCTTGGTTAGAGCGCTTCTTACACGACTACGAAGGTACCGTGGTTGCTGTAACCCACGACCGTTATTTCTTAGATAACGTAGCAGGTTGGATTTTAGAGCTTGACCGTGGTGAAGGTATTCCTTGGGAAGGTAACTACTCATCGTGGCTTGAGCAAAAAGATTTACGTTTACAACAAGAACAGAAATCTGAAAAAGCACGTCAAAAATCAATCGCGCAAGAACTTGAATGGGTTCGTTCAAACCCGAAAGGCCGTCAAGCTAAGTCTAAAGCACGTATGGCACAGTTCTCTGAGCTTCAACAAAACGATTACCAAAAGCGTAACGAAACGAATGAACTATTCATTCCACCGGGTCCACGCTTAGGTGACCAAGTTATCGAAGTGAAAGGCCTGAAGAAGAGCTTTGGCGACCGTGTATTAATCGATGACTTAAACTTTGCAATGCCGAAAGGCGCTATCGTAGGTATTATCGGTGCCAATGGTGCGGGTAAATCAACGCTATTCAAAATGCTAAGTGGTGAAGAAACGCCTGATAGCGGTGAGATTATTGTTGGTGACACAGTTGAGCTTGCAACGGTTGATCAGTTCCGTGGCGACATGGACGAAAGCAACACTGTTTTCCAAGAAATCTCTAACGGCCAAGACGTATTAAAAATTGGTAACTTTGAATTCCCAAGCCGTGCCTATGTTGGCCGCTTTAACTTCAAAGGTAACGACCAACAAAAATTCGTTAAAGACCTATCAGGTGGTGAGCGCAACCGTTTACACCTAGCTAAGCTATTAAAAGCAGGTGGCAACGTATTACTACTGGATGAGCCAACCAATGACCTAGACGTTGAAACACTACGTGCACTTGAGAACGCTATTTTAGAGTTCCCTGGCTGTGTAATGTGTATCTCGCATGACCGTTGGTTCCTTGACCGTATTGCTACACATATTCTTGATTACCGTGACGAAGGCCAAATTAACTTCTTCGATGGTAACTACACAGAATACGAAGAGTGGTTGAAGAAAACCTTAGGCGCAGAAGCAGCACAACCTAAGCGTATTAAATACAAAAAAATTGGCTAATTAGCTGATACTCAAAAAGCCCCTATTTAGGGGCTTTTTTGTGCAAAGTATGCAAGGAATTCATCAACTTTCAATGATCTCGAAAAATACCAACCTTGTGCAAATTGTATCCCCGCTTTAGCGACTACTTGGGCTTGTTTTTTGGTTTCGACTCCCTCAGCAATATAGGCATGATTACTGTCATAACCACAATTTGCGAGTTGTTTCTTTTGTAATGAAGTAGCCCAGTCATCTTGTAAAATCAGATCGATTACCGACTTATCTATTTTTATATAATCAACATTTAACTGCGCAAGCGCTAAGATATTCGCTTCACCTAATTGCATATCATCTAACGCCATTTTTGCCCCAGAGATATTTTCTAGAATAGTTTGAACACCCATTCTATCGGGGATCCCTCGCTCAGATAATTCAAATATCACTTTGCTGGCATTACTATTCAAAGCTGACTTTTTCAGGGTATAGAATACTCCGCCTCGCCCCCAAAGCTCTGGTGGAACATTAATACCTACATGTACGTTGTCATGCTTATTCAGCCACTCAGCAAGCTCTTCGGCTACTTTATCTATGACCCAGTATGTGATCATGCCACTTAATACAGAACCTTCAATTAACGGTATAAACTCGAGAGGTGGGACGACTTTATCATTTCGCTGCCAACGAATAAGCGCTTCTGCTCCAACACACCGATTATCACTTAAACGTATTGTGGGTAAGTATTCTAAAAAGAATTCATTGTTATCAAGTGCCGCTTCAATTTCTGCAAGTGTAATCACATCATACTCCTATCAATGCCTATTAAAGATAGACCGAGGAGATTAATTTGCAAATAATGGCAACCCACCGGATTTTGAATTTCAATACTCAGCTGCCATTTAATCAGGCGACAACCGCTGACTCGACTATACTCATTAGGTCACTAAAGTAGGAGATACAACTATGAATGAACGCAGAGAGTTTTCGCGGGTATTATTTTCTTGCCCTGCGATCCTTCGTATCGAAGATAACGACTATCACTGTCAGTTACTTGATCTATCTTTGCAAGGTGCGCTCATTACTAAAAGTGATTCATTTTTAGTGCCTATTCATAGTAAAGCTGACTTAATCTTCACCCTGCCAGAATCAACTATCGAGATTAAAATGCAAGTGGAGCTGTGCCATGTTGAGCATCAGCATGCAGGCCTTCGCTGCGAACATATCGATATTGATAGTATTACTCACTTAAAACGATTGATTGAGCTCAATCTGGGTGATGAAGCATTATTACATCGCGAATTAACTCATTTAATTCACGCACCAGAGTAAACATTTGTCGGTAGATTCGTTATGCTATAGCAAATTCAGCTATTCAATGAGCTATGCAGTTAAATCCCCACTTACCCTTGGTGTATCATCCAAATTACTCGTTTAGTTTCGATCCTAACCATCGCTTTGTGATGAGTAAGTTTGCTTATTTATATGAGCATGTACAAAGCCTTGGATTAATAAATGACAACCTAACTCAACCGATGCTTGGCAGCCCTGAGCCCCTTGAGTTAGTGCACTGCGAAAACTATATCCACGACCTTTGGCACAACCGCTTAGATGAAAAAGCGATGCGCCGTATTGGCTTACCTTGGTCAAAAGAGCTGATGGCACGTACCTTTACTGCGCCTCTGGGCACCTTACAAACAGCACGTTTAGCCCTTAAACATGGCATAGCTTGTCACTTAGCGGGGGGCACTCATCATGCCCATACTGATTTTGGCTCAGGCTATTGCATGGTAAACGACCTCGCTTTCACCAGCGAAACTCTGATAAAAAGTGGTGAAGTAACCAATATACTTATTTTTGATTTAGATGTTCATCAAGGTGATGGTACCGCAGCAATGCTGGCGCATCAGCCCTATGCTTATACCTGCTCTATTCACTGTGAAAAGAATTTTCCATTTCGAAAGTCAGCCAGCGATTTAGACATAGGTTTAGCGCCGAATGTCGCTGATAGTGAATACCTAGGCGTTGTTGACGATACTCTGAGTTATTTATTAAACACCCTAAACCCAGATTTAGTGCTTTATGATGCAGGTGTAGATGTATGGCAGCAAGATGGTTTAGGGAAACTCGATATAAGCTGGCAAGGGATAGCGCAACGCGACCATTTAGTCTTCAAGCGTTGCCTTGAGCACAATGTACCTGTCGCAACAGTAATTGGTGGTGGCTATGATAAAGATCATCGCCGTTTAGCGGCTCGCCATGGTATTGTGGTAGAGCAAGCTGCTCGTTTTTAAAAAATAACAAAGAAAAAAGGCCCGGTGGAGAAAAAACCGGGCCTTTGCTACTGTAACATTGGGATATGTTAGCAACTTTTTTCTAAGTTAAAACAAGTAGCTGTGGAGCTACCGAATGGTAATCTAAAGCCATCGCTATGCTCAAAACCGTGATGTTTACAATTGAAAAAGCAAACACTTGGCGCGCCCAGCCGCTTACATCAATATTGCGACGATAGCCACGAAGCGCCATTAGCAACCACCAAAAACTCGTTGTACAGGCTACAGCCATAAAGGCTAAACCTGTATAACCACTAATGGTTAATAACATCACAACCAACGCATACACGGCGATATATAAAACAATGTGATGCTTTGCCTTCTCGATCCCCTGCGCTACTGGTAACACAGGAATTCTGGCCGCTTGGTAGTCGTTATAACGAAAGATTGCAATTGCATATGAATGAGGCATTTGCCATAGACTAAACATAACCAATAAAATCACAGCACCAGCATCAAACTGCCCAGTCACGGCACAATAACCCACTACAGGTGGTACTGCGCCAGATAAACTTCCTACAAAGGTGCCGTACACAGAACGACGTTTCATATATAAGCTGTACACACCTACGTAGATGACGTAACCAAAAGTAGCAAATAAGAGTGCCACTACGTTGGTATACACTGCTAATAATCCGAAACCAATAACACCAAGCACGATGCCATGTGCCATAGCCGCCTTTGCTGACATTTCGCCAGTCACTGTGACGCGTTTGCGAGTGCGCGCCATAGCAACATCAATATCACGATCAATTACGTTATTGATCGCGCATCCTGATGCCACTACTAAAGATAACCCTAGTAAGGTTGCGATCATTAACCATGGGTCAATATCACCACGAGAGGCCAGCAAGAATCCCCCCGCGACAGAGATCAAATTGCCCATGATAATGCCAGGTTTAGTGACATTTAAATAACGTCGAAACACTTCCTCGACTCCTCTAATTTTCAGCACAAACGCAATATTACGAAAGAAACTAGTTAGTAACAGACTGTGAGAACTGGAGACACAACCTCAGACTAACCAGCTCCTTTCGTAAATCTTTTACCAATTACCAAGTAATTGTTATTAGTACATCATCATGGCGTTCGATTCGTAGATGATCCACACCGACAAACCAACCACCATTACAATGATTAAAGCACTAAAGATAAACGACAATGAACTTGCCTTGCCGTCTTCAGTTTTGAAGTTTAGGTGTAAGAAATATTTCAAATGCACCCAAATTTGCACAATCGCCATGCTCACGATGCACCATGCAGTGGTCGTTTTCGAAAACGAACCACTCATCACAGCCCAAAATGGAATAGCCGTTAAAACAACAGATAGTAGAAAACCAATTAAATAATCTTTAACGCTGCCATGTGATTGTTCATTATGCGCATGAACTTCTAAGTTATTAATTACATGTGATTCACTGTGGCTCATTACATTGCTCCCATTAAATAAACAACGGTAAATACACAGATCCACACCACATCTAAGAAGTGCCAGAATAGGCTTAAACAACTTAGGCGTGTCACTGTTTGTGGGTTTAAACCACGGCGCACAACTTCAATCATCAGGACAGTCATCCAAATAAGACCAGCTGTTACGTGAAGACCATGTAAGCCCACTAGAGAGAAGAACGATGTTAAAAAGGCACTTTGCTGAGGGCCATTACCATGCGCAATTAGGTGATGAAATTCGTACACTTCCATACCAATAAACACTGCACCAAAGGCAAAGGTAACTAGCAACCAAGTTAACGTAGCCGCTTTTTTCTGCCCGTGAGCAGAAATCATCGCAAAACCAAAAGTGATACTACTAAGTAGTAGAGCTGCGGTTTCAACCGCTACAAAATCAAGTTCAAAAATGTCTTTACCCGACACACCGCCAGCAGTGTTCATAAACAATACTGCGTAGGTTGCAAAGAATGATGCAAACAACAGGCAGTCAGTCATAAGGTAAAGCCAGAAACCAAATACGGTGTTACCACCTGTATCGTGGTGCTCATGGTCATGTGCATCGACATGACCGTGTGCGCCGTTTAAGGTGTCGAGCCCTGCAGAAATGGTACTCATGCATTCACCTCCTTCGTAGCGGCTGTATTGTGAGCCGTTTCTAGTTCAACAATTTCATCTGGTTGCACGTAGTAATCAATATCGCTGGTGTAACAACGCTTGATGAACACCACGATAGCACCCAGTAAACCAAAGGCTGCAAGCCACCAAATGTGCCAGATCATGGCAAAACAGAAGGTTGTTAAAGCCGCGCTCATTAATACACCTGCCGATGTATTTTTTGGCATATGAATTGGCCTATAAGAGTCTTCTTGCTTGTAAGCTAAGCCTTTTTCTTTCATGTCTGTCCACGCATCGATGTCATCAACATGAGGAATTTTCGCAAAGTTGTAGTACTGCGGAGGTGAAGCAGATGCCCACTCAAGAGTATGACCATTCCACGGATCGCCCGTTGTATCATCAAGTTGCTCGCGGTTTTTGAAGCTCACTACAAGTTGCACAACTTGGAACAAGATACCGAACATAATGATCACCGCACCGCCAGCTGCAATGTATAACCAAATGTTCCAATCAGGGTTGTTTGTGTGGTTTAAGCGACGTGTCATACCTAAGAAACCAAGTACGTATAACGGCATAAATGCCACGAAGAAACCAATTAACCAGCACCAGAAAGATCGTCTGCCCCAGCTCTCGTCAAGTTTGAAGCCCATTGCTTTAGGGAACCAAAACGCAAAACCAGCTAAATAACCAAATACCGCACCGCCAATGATGGTGTTATGGAAGTGAGCGATTAAGAATAAGCTGTTATGTAATACGTAGTCAGCACCAGGAATAGCAAGTAACACGCCGGTCATACCACCGATAGTGAACGTCACCATAAAACCTAAAGTCCAAAGGACAGGCACAGTAATACGTAAACGACCACGATACATAGTGAATAACCAGTTAAATAACTTAACCCCGGTCGGTACCGCAATAACCATGGTCATAACACCAAAGAAGGCATTAACGTTAGCGCTTGAGCCCATCGTAAAGAAGTGGTGAAGCCAAACGATAAAACCTAAAATCGAAATTGCACCACTTGCGTAAACCATCGACTTGTAACCAAACAGGCGTTTACCCGCAAACGTAGAGATAACTTCTGAGAAAATACCAAACGCAGGTAAGATCAGAATGTAAACCTCAGGGTGACCCCATGCCCAGAATAAGTTGATGTACATCATCGCGTTACCACCTAGTTCATTCGTGAAGAAGTGGAAATCGAGATAACGGTCAAGCGTTAGCATTGCCAGTACAGCCGTTAAAATTGGGAACGATGCTGCAATTAAGATATTCGCCCACGTACATGCCCAAGTAAAAATAGGCATTTTCATTAATGTCATGCCTGGTGCACGCATTTTAAATACAGTCGCTAAGAAGTTTACCGATGTTAATAAGGTACCCAAGCCGGATATTTGCAAGGCCCATATATAATAATCGACCCCGACACCTGGACTGAATGACAACTCTGACAGTGGTGGATATGCAACCCAACCCGTTTTCGCAAACTCACCAAAAAATAATGAGATATTGATTAGGATTGCACCGCCAGCAGTTAACCAAAAGCTAAGGTTATTTAAGAATGGGAATGCAACATCACGGGCACCAATTTGCAGAGGTAAAATGATGTTCATTAAACCAATCATAAACGGCATCGCCATAAAGATGATCATGATCACCCCGTGCGCCGTAAATATTTGGTCATAGTGCTCTGGTGGTAAGTAACCACTTGCACCGCCGGTAGCCATTGCTAATTGCAGTCGCATCATAATGGCATCCGCGAAACCACGGAAAAGCATGATAAGCGCAAGAATGATGTACATGACACCTAAACGCTTATGGTCAATTGAGGTGATCCAGTCGTGCCAAATCACGCCCCACTTTTTATATTTTGTTACTAAGCCTGCCACTAACAGACCTAAGACAGCAACAACCGTCATGGTAACCATGATAATTGGTTCATGAAACGGGATTGCGTCTAATGTTAATTTACCTAACAACGACATGATTATTCCTCGTCCTCGCTGTGCTTTTTATGAGCTGAGTGCTCTGGCATAGCGTGTTGCATTGCACCGTGAGAGCCATGCGCTTGCATATATTTCATTACGATTGAATGGAACATATCTTTATCTACGCTGGCATAGTATTTAACTGGGTCGTATTCACTTGGTTTTGCAAGTTCAACATAGCTTTGCTTAGTCAATGCAGAACCGGTATTTTTTACTTTGTTTACCCATGCATCGAAATCAGCTTCTGTGGCTGTTGCAATGGCATCGAACTTCATACCAGTGAAACCTGCACCACTGTAGTTAGCAGAAAAGCCTTTAAAAGTACCCGGCTCATCAGCGATTAAGTGAAGCTTTGTTTCCATACCAGCCATTGAGTAAATTTGGCTACCAAGCTGTGGAATGAAAAACGAGTTCATGGTGCTTTCTGAGGTGATCTTGTACTGCACTGGCACATTGGCAGGAAAAACAAGCTCATTCACTGTGGCGATGCCTTGCTCTGGATAAATGAATAGCCATTTCCAGTTCAAAGAAACAACCTCAACAGTAAGGTGCTTACCTTTACCCTCAAGTGGTTTATATGGGTCAAGTTGTTGCGTTGACTGCCACGTGATCACACCTAAAATCGCAACGATGATGATAGGAATGGTCCAAACTACAGCTTCAATCTTATTAGAGTGCGCCCACTTTGGAGCGTAAATTTCTTGATCTCGTCCATCACGGTATTTCCATGCAAAATAAATTGTCATGGCAATAACTGGAATTACAACAATCAGCATTAACACCGTAGCTACGATAATTAAATACTTCTCGTCGACACCAATTTGACCTTTTGGATCGAGTACCCCGCCTTTACAGCCAGACAAAGCCAGCACTAAAGACGCTAGAGCAATATTACAAAGGTTTCGAATTGACAAAGGAATATCCTACAACCTAAAAGTTAACACTTGTCGAAATAAGAACACGACGCTTTTCTGCAACAGATGCTACAGATATCCCTCGGCTGAATAACGGGCACGACAAATAGGCACGCTAAAAAGTGAGGGATTTTAGGTTGGCTGACTGAAATTTGGGCGTAAAAAACCCACTAGGTGCTTAGTAAAGACAACTTAGAAAACGACTAAAATGGCTGAACTTAAGCAACAAAGCTTATTTACAGACAACCACTTACACGAGGAGGAGCACGACAGCCATGAGCGCTGTGTACTACTAAAGACTTTATCGTTTCACGCGCAGCGAAGGCCGCTTTACGTAAAATGACACCTGCACGACGCGCAGGGAAGAAATGGAAGACCAACCAGCATAAACCAATAAGTAATTGGCAAGACACCACTGGGTAAGCTAAAAAACTCAACACGTTAAGCAATGGTGTTTCGTATAAAGCACCTTCGCTTAATAAGCTTCTTAGCCCTTGAGCATCTTCTAATGTACCGTTGATTAGCATCGCTGAATTAATCAGCAACAAGGCTAAAACTGACATTAGCTCTTTACCAGCAAAAAACGCACGCGCAGCCAATTGCAATCTAGCTAAACTAGACTGTTTGACACCTTGTGACTGATTAATTGCTTGCAAAACTCACGCCTTTTTATCGCTTTTACTGCATTTTAGGTAAATGGCTTACCCTATTTTTTAATGCGGTAACATGATCTTCATCAATAAAGTTTCAGTAATTACTGAAATTTCGATGTGGAGTATAACAAAGTCAACAGACGGTACAAGTAGAATTTAACAGCACATGGTTAAGTATTGTTTAGCTACTTGCTAACAAACTGTAAAAAACCAAGCTTATTACAGCTAAGTATTTAAAAGTAATACTGTATTTTATATAGCGAAAAGCAATGAAGAAAAAGAAAATAACATAAAAATAGCGTTTTAAAGCATACTTAGTCAGTAGCAATCAAAGCTTTAATACTGAACAAGGATTAGCCAACCCACTAAAAATATAATATTCTTAACAACACTAAAATAAAGAATAAAAGAGATAGTTATGCGCCAATATGCACTCGCCACAGCCTTTTTAGCACTAAGTACCAGTACACTTGCAAATACGATTGAAGACACCGCTGTAGCTGGCTTAGATAAACCTGCGATTTACTACGCCGATATAGAACCCCACTTAAAAAGCGCAGCAAAACACCCCAGCGTCACATTAAAACAAATCGGCACCTCATTCCAAGGACAGGCACTTAATTCTATCAAAATTGGTACCGGCCCAATCAAAGTGATGATGTGGAGCCAAGTGCACGGCGATGAAAACACGGCTACTGCCGCATTAATGGATTTTTTAAGCTTTATAACCACATATGAAAACGCACAATGGCTAGAAAGCTGGCAACAAAAAATAACTCTTCTCATTATCCCTATGGTGAACCCAGACGGCGCCGCAGCTCAAACTCGCCATAATGCACAAGGTATTGATTTAAATCGTGATGCAAAAGCCCTTCGCACAAAAGAAGGACAAATACTCATGGCTGCGGCAGATGAATTCAAGCCTGACTTTGGTTTTAATTTACATGATCAGAATGCATATTACGGTGCAGGCAAAATGGGAAAACAAGCCACCATTTCAGTGCTAGCACCCGCCTATAATGAAGCAAGAGAAGTAAATAAAAGTCGTGGTGAGGCTATGCAGTTTATTGCCCACTTAGCCAAAACGGTTGAAAAAATGATCCCAGGGCACTTAGGGAAGTACAACGACAGTTACTCTTATCGCAGTTTTGGAGATACTTTTTCGGAAAAAGGTATCCGAACAATATTAATTGAATCAGGTGCTTACCCAAACGACCCAAATCGCCAAATAGCACGTAAAGTTAACCGTGTTTTATATAAAAAGGCTATTGATTCAATAACTTCACAGAAATGGAAAAGCGCTAAAATGGCCCAGTACCACGCTATTCCATTTAATGCTAAAGACAATTGGGTAGACTTACTAATAGACGATGTAACAGTAAAGAGTGAACTTGGTGATTACCAGATAGATATTGCAATAAACAACAAAGGACAGTCACCCATAATTAAAGAATTGGGTGATATAAGCAGTATCCGCCAAGGTTACACCAGTTTAGATGCAAGCAGCCTGAACTTTAAGGTAGGTAACAGCTTTGTATTAAATGAGCCGTTAACGCTTACCGAAAATAAATATAAAGAGCTTTTAATACAAGGGTATAGTTGCTTTTCTGGCGATATTAATATGCTAGAAAACGCCACAAATTGGCCAGTTTACGCATGCAAAAGTGTATTTACATCAATACCTTCACTTAATGCACCTGCCGCCTTTTTCTTACAAGCAAATGGCAAAAATAAGTACGCAGTTTTAGGGGCTGAGCTAATTAATTTAGATTAAACACGATTTAAAAGGACAGGCACTCTTAAAAGTGCCTGTTAAATCTCCAAATACCTTAAATTTGTAACCTAAAATAATAGTTGTGTAGTCGAGCTAGCCTATTAGCTTAATCTAATAATAAAAACCAAGATAAAAGATTTAGCTTTATGAGAATTAAAAGCACAAGTTAGCTGCAAGAGTTTGCAAAAAATAAAAGTCGAGAGAAATTTAAGGTTAACTAGCAAGTAATAACTTACAACTTGTTAGGTTACTTCGTCGCTTACGAGCAGTTTTACTGCAATAACTTTCGATAGCCCCCACTCGACCTGCAGCTCCACGAAATAAGTTTTCAAATTGAGTTGTTAGTGTTAACCATTTTTCCGGTTCGAAATTCAGCCTTTCAAGAATAGGAGGTAAATGATGCTCTATATATCCAGGCTTATCCGCGCTGATACAACGCCCAGTTTTCTCTACCAGTAACAAGTATGACTTTAACTCAAAAGGTATACCCTTTGATTTATACTTACTCATGCCACCAATAAAACGAGCTAGTAATTTAGGTTGCTTTGACTCCTTCGCGCTCTGGCATCGCTTTTTAAAGCTGGTATAGTCCGATTGCTCCGGCGTGCTCTCAGCTTTAGCACGAACAGGGTTTAAATCAACATAGGCCATACATGCTAAAAGTGCTGACTCATCAAGCAATGCTTGGCTCTTAAATCGCCCTTCCCAAAAGTGACCTGTACACTCGTCTTCTTTATTTGCACGTCTAGCTATATATTCATTAAGCATTCGCATAAACCAACTAATGCTCGAAAGACGCGCTCTGTATTCTGCAACCTCTTTCTTTAAGAAGACTTGTTGGCCGTCACTTAAAGGCTGACCATGAAGGAACTTTTGACCTAAAGGCGTCATTTTACTTAGCTTAAACCAGCGTAAAAGAATGGCTTTATCCGATAACCTATTTGCTTTTTTATCATCAACATAAAGAACAAGATGCGTATGATTGCTCATCACTGCGTAAGCACACACATCAATACAAAATACCTTTGCAAGAAAAAGCAGGCGCTCTTCAACCCATCCTCTGCGGTGTTCATATGATTTACCAGTGAGTGCGTCTTCTCCACAAAGGTAAGCGCGTCTAACGCAACGGGATACGCAGTGATAATACTTAGTGTTCGACAAACAGATTTGCCGCTTCCTTGCTAAAGCCATCGTTCACTCCTTGAACTGATAATTTGAAATGCATTAACTGTAACTAAAGTTTAGACAAAATCTTCTTTGCTGCAAGAGTAAGTTAACAGATAAAAGTGACTGTCTATATAAAAATACAGTGACTGTCCTTGTAAAATTTAGCTATTAAAAAAGCGCCTTTGGGCGCTTTTTCTGTGGTTAAAGAATTTGATTCTCTTTCCAAGCTTGTTCTTTTGCCATGCGCTTTTTACGCTTGTCACATGGGTCGTCGCAGTCGCAGGCTTTGTCGATACCAACGGCGCCTAGGCCACCACAACTACTGGCCATAGATTTCTTTTGCACAATCATGCCGACAGCCATCGCTGCCACAATTAAAATGAGTAGACCAAATGTAAGAAGAAAAAGTGACATTGCTTTGCCCCTATCGTCAGCAATTAAATCGAGCCCAACTAATTAGGCTGCATGTATTATATACCCAAACCACCTCAAGGTGCGAGTTTCAGTTGGAATTAAAAGCGATTTAGGCAAGGCATTGATTGCAAGCAATAGTGGTTCTATTGTTAAAATCAATAACGCAGTATAAATCGCTTTTAAACCAACCCTTTGGGCGCTTCACAGGCGCTTAGTCTCATCGTTGTTACTTCTTAAAAGGGACTGCCATTGTTGCAAAGTAACGCCTTGATATTAAACACCTGTGAAACGCTGAATTCTGCATCTTGAGATGGCTTGGGTATGCACTGCTTCTTGCCCTGCTACAAATATGGTTTAAATGCAGGGCTTGAATAAGTTACTAAGCCATTGTCTGACTTACCAATTAAATACACTGGCAAATCGTGCTCTTCGGCGTATTTCTGCGCCTTTTCCATGCCCATCACAGTGATTGCCGTCGCTAAGCCATCTGCAGTCATCGCTGATGGGTGTAAAACAGTAACTGATACCAAATCATGACGGCTCGGCATGCCTGTTACAGGGTCAATTAAGTGGCTATAGGTTACACCATCCATTTCGTAAAAAATTCGGTAATCGCCCGATGTCGCAATACCATTAGTACCCGGCTCAATTACTTTATGTACTTTACGCACGCCTGGTTCAGCATCAGGCTGTTCAATAGCTATTTTCCAAGTAATATTGTTTGGCTTAATACCCGACACACGAAGCTCACCACCAATCTCAACCATATAATTAGTGAAACCATGGCTTTCAATCACTCCTGCGACTTTATCAATACCATAGCCTTTTGCTGTAGCAGAAAACGACAGCTCTAAACCATCAATTGTTTTCATCAGGCCAGCATCTGTAAGTTCAAGCTTATCAACACCAATTTTGGCAACCATTGCAGCCAAAGCTTCATCGCTTGGGCGTTTAGTCGGCTTTTTATCTGGACCAAAGCCCCACAAGTCAATAAGTGGCCCCATAGTCACATCTAACGTTTTTGTTGATTCGCCAAGGCGAATTGATTCAGCTACCACGTTTCTAAAATCTGCGCTTATTGGCATTACCTGCCCTGCTGGTAACTGGTTGAACTGGTTAATTTCTGAATCGGGAATGTAAGTTGACATAGATTGATTTACATCTTTAAGCACTTGCTTAATCTCAGGATGTAAATCAACACCTGCAATCTTTGAAGACTCTGCAAACACCTTAATATGATAAGTGGTGCCCATTGTCTTACCTTCAAAATAAAGCTCTTCAGCCTTATCAGCTTGGCTGCAGCCAGCCATGAGTAAAGTCATAGTTAATAGAAAAAAGGCCATCAAGCCTTGGCGATAAAACACTCTATTCATAGCATTCACCTTTTAGATACCACAGGGTTAGGTATAGAAATAAAAAAGCCTCGTAACACTATGTGCTACGAGGCCTGTATTCTAACCAAAACTTATTGTTTTGTGTATGGTGTTAGCCACCGAAGTCATCTAATAAGATGTTTTCGTCTTCTACACCAAGATCTTTAAGCATGTTGATAACAGCCGCGTTCATCATTGGAGGACCACACATGTAGAACTCACAATCTTCTGGCGCTTCATGATCTTTCAAGTAGTTTTCATAAAGTACGTTATGGATGAAGCCTGTGTAACCTTCCCAGTTATCTTCTGGTTGTGGATCAGACAGTGCTGTGTGCCATACAAAGTTATCGTTTTCTGCTGCTAAGCCGTCGAAATCTTCTACGTAGAACATTTCACGCTTAGAACGCGCACCATACCAGAAACTCATCTTACGCTTAGATTTTAAACGCTTAAGTTGGTCAAAGATATGTGAACGCATTGGTGCCATACCTGCACCACCACCTACGAATACCATTTCTGCATCAGTGTCTTTCGCGAAGAACTCACCGAATGGGCCAGAAATAGTCACTTTATCACCTTCTTTTAATGACCAAATGTACGAAGACATTTTACCACATGGAAGGCTTAGGTCTCTTGGCGGCGGCGTAGCGATACGCACGTTAAGCATGATGATGCCTTCTTCTTCTGGGTAGTTAGCCATTGAGTATGCACGAATTGTTTCGTCGTCTACTTTAGACTCCAGATCGAAGAAACCGAAGTGGTTCCAGTCGCCACGATACTCTTCTGGAATATCGAAATCAGCGTACTTAACGTGGTGAGCTGGTGCTTCAATTTGAATATAACCACCGGCACGGAAAGGTACTGACTCGCCATCAGGAATTTGTAACTTAAGTTCCTTGATGAACGTTGCCTTGTTATCGTTAGAGATAACGGTACAGTCCCACTTCTTAACACCGAAAATTGACTCTTCAAGTTCAATTTCCATGTCGTTCTTAACATTTACCTGACACGCTAAACGGCAGCCTTCACGAGCTTCACCTTTAGAGATGTGATCAAGTTCTGTTGGTAAGATATCGCCGCCACCTTCTTTGATGTGTACACGACACTGACCACAAGAGCCACCGCCACCACATGCAGATGAAACGAAGATACCTGAATCAGCTAGCGCGCCTAATAGCTTGCTACCTGCAGATGTTTTAATAGCTTTTTCTGGGTCGCCATTAATTCCGATGATGATATCGCCGCTTGCTACTAATTTAGATTTAGCACCAATGATAACTAAAACTAAAATAACAACGATAGCGATGAAAACACCAACGCCTAAGAAAATCTCATTCATGATTTATCCTCGCTACCTATTAAAGTGAAATACCAGAGAATGACATAAAGCCAAGACCCATAAGACCAACAGTGATGAAAGTAATACCTAAACCACGTAAGCCATCAGGAACGTCTGAGTACTTCATTTTTTCACGGATACCAGCAAGTAAAGTAATTGCTAGTGCCCAGCCCACACCTGAACCGATACCATAAACAACAGACTCGCCGAAGTTATAGTTACGCTCAACCATGAAAGATACCGCACCGAAGATCGCACAGTTAACTGTGATCAGTGGTAAGAAGATACCTAACGCGTTGTAAAGTGCAGGGAAGAACTTATCTAATGCCATTTCAAGAATTTGTACAAGTGCTGCAATAACACCGATGAAAGTCAAGAAACGTAAGAAGCTAAGGTCTGCTTCTGGGTAGCCAAGCCACTCTAATGCACCAGGTGCAAGAACAGCGTGATAAACCAAGTTATTTACAGGTACTGAGATACCTAGTACCACGATAACTGCCACACCTAGGCCGATTGACGTTGTTACTTTCTTTGATACAGCAAGGAAAGTACACATACCTAGGAAGAAGGCTAAAGCTAAGTTTTCAATGAAAACCGCTTTTACAAATAAACTAATATAATGTTCCACTGCTCGCCCCTTACGCTTTTGCTTCTACTTGGTCTTTCTTGAAGGTACGAAGTACCCAGATGAATAAACCAATAATGAAGAATGCACTCGGTGGTAAAATCAATAGACCCATTGGTTGATACCAGCCACCATTTTGAACTAATGGAATAATATCAACACCGAATAGTGAACCTTTACCGAATAACTCACGGATGAAACCAACAGTTAGTAGTACTACTGAGTAGCCTAAACCGTTACCGATACCATCTAAGAAAGACATTAACGGTGGTGACTTCATTGCGTATGCTTCAGCACGACCCATTACGATACAGTTTGTAATGATTAGACCAACGAATACTGAAAGCTCTTTAGCAGTTGCATAAGAGAATGCTTGCAGTACTTGGTCAACAACGATTACAAGTGATGCGATGATCGTCATTTGCACGATGATACGTACAGATGATGGGATGTGGTTACGAATTGACGAAATAAACAAGCTAGAAAACGCAGTTACTAGTGTCAATGCGATTGACATGATTAGTGCATTTTTTAAGCTTGATGTTACCGCTAGCGCAGAACAAATACCTAGTACTTGTAATGCGATCGGGTTATTTGCGAATACCGGGCCAAATAGGACCGACTTCATTTCTTTAGTATCAGCCATTATTTCAACGCTCCTTCACGTACTTTCGCAAGGAATGGACCAAAGCCATGCTCGCCAGTCCAGAAGTCAACTGTGTGATCAACACCGTTTGAAGTTAATGTTGCACCAGAAAGACCATCGATTTGATGTTCGTTCTTCGCACCGCTCTTCATGATATTGATTGGTAACTCTTTACCTTGCCATTTAGCAGTCCATTGTGGATTTTGGATTTCACCACCTAGACCTGGCGTTTCGTTGTGCTTGAAGAAGTTGATGTTTTTAACTGTTTCACCATCGCTTTCAAGCGCTAAGAAGCCGTACATTACACCCCAAAGGCCATAACCTTGGATTGGTAGAATGATTGCGTCTGTAGAACCATCAGGTTTCTTCGAAATATATACAGGTGAATTTTTTGTCATTCGCTGAATACCAGCGATGTCTTTAATTCCTTCTGCTTTCAACGCAAAGCTACGAGCCTGGTCGAATTTTGTTTTCTCGAAGTCAAATGAGTTAGGATCAGCACCTTCAACAAACTCACCTGTGTTCATGTCTACAACACGTGCTTCAATTTTTGAGTTAAAGGTATCTGACACAGTACCTGATACTTCAATGCCTGCAGCCGCTAAGATATTGCGTTGAATATCTTGTGTTTTGTTAGCTTGCTGTAAAGGACGAAGCTGAACTGAAGCAAACGATACGATGATTGCACACACTAAACATAGTGCAACAACAACGGTTAGCGTTTTGCCGATTGATTCGTTATTACTAGACATTACGTGCCAACCTCCGCTTGATATTAGCTTGCACTACAAAGTGATCGAATAATGGTGCAAATAAGTTAGCAAATAAGATTGCTAGCATCATACCTTCTGGGAATGCCGGGTTAACAACACGGATCATTACAACCATAAAGCCGATTAACGCACCGTAAGCGAACTTACCTTTGTCTGTGAATGATGCAGATACTGGGTCTGTTGCCATGAAGAACATACCAAATGCAAAACCACCAAGAACTAAGTGCCAGTGCCAAGGCATAGCAAATACAGCGTTGGTTTCTGAACCAATTGTATTTAGTAAGAATGCCGTTGCAACCATACCTAGGAATACACCTAGTACGATACGCCATGAAGCGATACGCACGTAAATTAGGAATAAACCACCGATTAATAGTGCTAGTGTTGACGTCTCACCCATAGAACCTTGAATGAAACCGTAGAACGCATTCCACCATAGCTCCATGTTGCTGTAATCAAGTGAACCAACAACAGCTTGGCCAAGCATAGTTGCACCAGAGAATGAATCTACTGCTGTCCATACTGTGTCACCTGAAATTTGCGCTGGGTATGCGAAGAATAAGAACGCACGACCGGCAAGAGCAGGGTTAAGGAAGTTACGACCTGTACCACCAAAGATTTCTTTAGCGATTACAACACCAAACGTAATACCTAGTGCAACTTGCCATAAAGGAATCGTCGCAGGCAGGATTAGTGCGAATAATACAGATGTTACGAAGAAACCTTCATTTACTTCGTGCTTACGCACTGAAGCAAATAGTACTTCCCAGAAACCACCCACAGCAAATGTTACTGCGTATATTGGTAGGAAGAAGCAGGCACCGTAAAACATTTTCGCGCCCCAACCAGAGTCAGCAGTTAATTCACCACCGAATAATTGGAACAGACCAACTTGCCATGTGTTTGCTAGTTCAAAACCTTGCGCTAAAGCACCAGCGGCCTGATGACCGATGTTGAACATACCAAAGAACATTGCAGGGAACGTCGCCATCCACACTAAAATCATCATACGTTTTAGGTCGATGTTATCGCGAACGTGTGTTTTGCCTTTATTTACATAACCTGGCGTGTAGAAAATAGTCGCTGCAGCTTCGTAAAGCGCATACCATTTTTCGTGTTTACCACCCGGTTCAAAATGCGGCTCAATATCTTCTAGAAATTTCTTTAAACCCATCTCTCTAGCCTTCCTTCTCGATCGTAGTCAAGCAATCGCGTAGGATTGAACCGTACTCGTATTTACCTGGACAAACGAAGGTACATAATGCTAAATCTTCTTCATCAAGCTCTAGCGCACCTAACGAAATAGCACCATCAAGATCACGTGCGATTAAGTCACGTAATAATAGTGTAGGTAGGATGTCTAAAGGCATAACACGCTCATAGCTACCAATTGGAACCATGGCACGCTTCGAACCACCTGTTGAAGTCGTCATGTTAAATAGACGGCTAGGAGCAAGGTGAGATAAGAAGGTACGTGTTACTGAGAACTTGTTAGCACCTGGTGCGATCCAACCGAATAGCTCTTTTTCGCGACCTTCAAGTAATACAGATACTTGAACATGGTAACGACCTAAGAACGCGTGTGGACCTTGAGAGATAGCGCCTGATAATACAGAACCAGAAATTACACGGTTATCACCGTCTTCTAATTCACCAGCAACTAAATCATCTAAAGATGCACCTAGCTGAGTTTTCACTAAGCGTGGGTTTTTAACACGTGGACCAGCAAGAGAAACAACACGGTCTGTGAAGATTTCACCTGTTAGGAATAAATTACCAAACGCGATTACGTCTTGGTAACCTAAGTGCCAAACCTGCTTGCTTGCAGAAACTGGGTCTAAGTTATGAATGTGTGTACCAACAAGACCTGCCGGATGCTTGCCACCAAACTCATGTACTTCTACTTGAGGGATTGATGAACTAGGCACTTGGCTACCAGCTTGTTTACAAACAAATACTTTGCCGTCAGTTAAACGAGATACCACAGCTAAACCAGCTTCAAATGCTTGAGTGTTCTCAGCAATGATTACTGCAGGATCTGCAGCTAGCGGGTTAGTGTCGATAGCCGTTACAAAGATAGAGCTAGGATTTGCATCCAAAGCAGCTACTCTGCTGAATGGGCGAGCACGTAGTGCTGTCCATTGACCTGACTGAACTAGTACTTCTTTAACTTTTTCACGGTCTAAGCCCGAAAGCTCGTCGGCCTTGAAAGAGTCAAAGGTGATTTGCTCACTGCCATTAACTTCAATAACAACAGATTGCAGCACACGTTTAGCACCACGATTGATTTCTTTAACTACCCCAGAAGCTGGTGCAGTAAATAAGACGCCTGGGTTCTTTTTGTCTTCAAAAAGTACCTGGCCTTTTTTGACTTGGTCATCCACGCGAACATGCATGGTTGGACGCATACCAATATATTCTTCACCTAGCACAGCTACACGTTTGACGGCAGAACCATCGTGAATAACTTGCTGAGGTGCGCCCTCTATCGGTAAATCCAGACCTTTTTTTATGTTGATCATACGCACTTGCATTACATTAACGGAAAGAAACTGAAAAATCGTACCAACCACGTCGCCATTTGATATGCTCAAGTTAAACTCTAAGTATCAAAGAATAGCCTGTTTAACACCCCAAACAAGCAACGCAGTAAACTCCTCACATATATTGCCCGAATTTTAACATCAATCAGGGTGACTATGCGAGAGCAAATATGAAATTTATACGACAGATACGGTTATTTAGACTACAAAAACCTTTTGAATAAAATTCAATATAGACCAAAGTGCTATTGATGATGTTTTATTTTCATCCAGAAACAAAAAAGTCGCTTAAAAAAGCGACTTTACAAAATCAAGTTTGTTTAGCAATTAATCGATTAATTGTGAAATCGCAACATCAGGATTCACATCTTGCTCGTAATCTACGCTGTCGATACCAAAGCCGAATAAACGTAAAAATTCATTGTGGTAACCCACGTAGTCCGTTAATTCGTCAATTGTATCTGTATCCACTGTATCCCAAACATGTTGTACACGAGCTTGAACATCATCTTCTAACTCTTTGTAGTTTTGGAATAAATGACCACCTTCGTCAAAACGTGGTGTTTCACCGTAAAGGTTTTCAGTAAATAGTGAATGAATTTGCTCAATGGTACCTTCGTAAGTACCGTCTGCTTTCATTACTTTGAATAAAGCAGAGATATATAAAGGCATAATTGGAATTGCCGAGCTTGCTTGTGTCACAACCGCATTTAATGAAGAAACATACGCTTCGCCATTTAAGCCTTTTGTAGACTCTTTGATTGCTTGTGTTGCACGGTCAAGATCTTCTTTCGCTTTACCAATTGTCGCATGACCGTAAATTGGCCACGTTAACTCTTTACCGATATAGGTGTAAGCGGTTGTTTTGAAGTTATCAGCGAGCACATCCGCTTCTTTTAATGCGTCAATCCACATTTCCCAATCTTCACCGCCCATTACTTTAATTGTATTGTCGATGTCTTCTTGGCTTGCTGCTTCAACGGTTACTTCATCAATCACACGCTTTGAAGTGTTTAGGTTCTTCGTAGTGATATCTGAGCCAATAGGCTTAAGTGTTGATGAGTAAGTCTCACCTGTATTTGGATCAGTACGACGAGGTGACGCAAGGCTATAGATAACTAAATCAATTTTACCTAGATCAGCTTTGATAGTATCAATTGCTTTTTGCTTGATTTCGTTAGAAAACGCATCACCATTGATATTTTTAGACCATAAACCTGCTTCTTCAGCAGCTGTTTGGAATGCTGCTGTGTTGTACCAACCTGCAGAACCCGTTTTGCGTTCGCTACCTTCTTTTTCAAAGAAAATACCTAACGTTTTAGCACCGCCACCAAATGCAGCCGTGATACGTGATGCTAGGCCGTAACCTGTAGACGCACCAATCACTAATACATTCTTAGGTGCATTGCTCAGTGGTCCTTGCGCTTTCACATAATTAATTTGTTCTTGTACGTGCTCAGCACACCCTACTGGATGCGCGTTAGTGCAGATAAATCCACGAATTTTCGGCTTAATGACCATTGATCATCCTATATCTATCACAATAAAAATTAGCGCTAGTTTAAAGGCTAATAGTTAAAATACAGGTCTGATCAGTAAAACTTTTCAGACCCACTTAAATCTTTCGAGCTTAAAACCCCAATTGACAAGCAGTTTAGAGTGACTGTCCTTCTAACTTAGAATGACTGTCCTTCTAACTTTGAGTGACTGTCCTTCTAACTTTAGGTGGCTGTCCTGCTAATTTAGTCGAACTTTGAGCCACCTAAGCATTTTGGTGATTCAGGTGCCTGTCCATGTTGTTCACTGAACTCTTCTGGAGTAAATGTGTGAATCGCTAATGCATGAATATGGTTTGCTAATTCATCTTTTAATAGCTCATTAATTTGACGGTGACGGGCAAGTAAACGTTTACCCGCAAATTCTTCACTCACAACCACCACTTTGAAATGCGATTCAGTTCCACGGCTATGCATATGGCTTTCATTGACAACATTCAGGTGTTTACATTCGATACCCGCAGCAAGCTTTTGCTCTATTTGTTGTTGCATTGACATGTGTCATAGACCTTTAATAAGAAAATAATTGGCAGCTACTATATCAAGGGCATGAGTCATTTTGCCAATGATTTTATATGATTGAACGAAAGGTAAGGTTAATTCGAGGGTGTTTGAGTCTTTGCTGCTTTGGCAAACTATGCTGGTAATCGCGCTGGCTAAAACCATTCATGATTAAACAGCTACCACTTTGCAGCACAATGCTATGTTGTTCATTATTATGTTTGTGCTTTATTTTAAATATCCGTTCGGCCCCTAGTGATACAGAAGCGATTGTCGGTTGCTCCCCAAGTTCTTTCTCATCGTCACTATGCCAGCCCATACAATCATGACCATCTCGATACAAATTAACTAAAAGCGCATTGAATGGTATCTGCAAAGTTCTTGTTAAGCGTACACGCATAGCATCAAGCACCTCCGGCCATGGCTCAACGATTAACTGTGAACCCGAGTAGCCATAACTTACATTTTGATCAGCAATAAAGCATTGCAAACGTGGGATCACATGGCTTTTTCCGTACACTTTTATAGTTGGTTGTTGCCAATTTAGCTGCTGCTGAAGAAAGTAAAATAATTCGAGGCTTTTTTGTGCACTCAATGCATTAGCTTGGTAAGAAAACCCATCAGGTAAATGATTAGGGTTGGCGTTTGGCTGTTGCATGTTAGAATTTACCTATACATTAATACATTCGTAAAATCATGATGACCACCCAAGCACAGCTCGGTGATAACACCTATACCCTAGAACGCTTTCCGTTAGATCAAAAGAATCGCAGTCTTCAAGCGTGGGACTCAGGCGATGAGTACCTTGTCAATTATGTACAAGAGCACTATCCAGATGCAAACTCAATCCTGATACTCAATGACAGTTTTGGCGCTTTAGCCTGTGCCTTTAATACGTTAACAGTTTATTCAGTTAACGACTCATATATTGGTCATCAAGCTACCCGCTATAATTTACAAGCTAATGAGTTATCAACAGATTCTTTAACGCAACTGGACTCATTAGCAGCATTACCTAATCAGGTTGATTTAGTGATATTAAAAGTGCCACGCAATTTAGGCTATCTTCAGCATCAACTTGCCGCAATCAGTGCAGCTTTACCTGCCGACATTGATGTTATTGCAGCTGGAAAAACGAAAGACATTCACAACTCAACTATAAAGGCTTTTAGTCAGTATATCGGTGAAACATCAACCAGCTTAGCGGTTAAAAAGTCCCGCTTAATTATCAGTAAAACCAGTGGTCTTAATAAAGTTGCCCCCTTCCCTGTTAACTGGCCACTTGAAGGAAGTGAGTTTGAAATTCAAAATCATGCCAATGTATTTTCTCGAGACTCATTAGACATTGGCGCGCGCTTTTTCTTTAACTATTTGCCACAAACAAGTAAAGCTCGCAGCATCATTGATTTAGGCTGTGGTAATGGTGTTGTTGGCTTAATGACCTTAAAGCGTTGCCCTAAAGCCCATGTGACCTTCGTTGATGAGTCGTTTATGGCCGTTGAATCAGCTAAATTAAACGTCGCTCACAATCTACCAGAGCAATTAGAGCAGTGTGAGTTTGTCCAAAACGATTGCTTAACCGATTTTCAACCTAACAGTGTTGACCTCGTTTTATGTAATCCGCCATTCCACCAAGCGCAAGCGGTTACTGATCATATTGCTTGGCAAATGTTCAAACAGGCAAAACACACATTAAAGCACGGTGGTGAATTAAGAATTATTGGTAATCGTCATCTAGACTATCATGAAAAGTTAAAACGCATGTTCGGCAATTGTAAGTTGTTAGGGTCTAACAAAAAGTTTGTCGTACTAAGTGCAACAAAGAATAATTAATGGAGCTAACTAAATGAAAAAAATACTTCCTTTATGTGCGGTGCTTGCGCTTGCGGCATGTAGCAACCAACCCAATCAATTAATTTTAAACCCCGTTTATCAAGGCGGCAAAATTTCAAACCTTAGCACTAGCGTTAGTACTAGCGTAATTGATTTACGCGGCGACAACGTGACCCTAAAAATTATTGAATCAGATAAAACTAAAACGCTTGCCAGCCCAGGTATAACTGATTCAGTGAAAAGCGCTCTAGACAGTGCGTTAAGCCGTAATGGGGCGAGTATCTCAAACTTGGCGACAACACGCTTTGAATTAGATATTCATAAGCTACAAGCAGTTGTTACTGAAAAGATGATGACTCACACAAGTGACGCAACTATTGAATTAGGCTTAAGAGTAATCAGAAATTCAAGCACTTTCAGCAAGATATACCGTGGTAATGCAAACCTAGAAGGGCCACTCAGCCATGACCGTGCAAAAGTAGAAGGTCAGCTTAATAAGTTGACTGAGCAAATAATTACCCGCATTGTATCTGACCCAGAATTAATCGCCTATTTAGAAGGTTAACTATGAAGCGTATTTTATTACTTAGTTTTATATTGTTTTTTGCTCACAGTTCATTCGCAGCGACTGAGGGTAAATTTATTCAAAAAGATAATATGTTTCCACGCGTAGAAATTGTCACTACGCTTGGCAGTATTGTGGTCGAAATGGATCGTTCACGCGCACCAATAACCGTAAATAACTTTCTAACTTACGTTGCCGACGGTAGCTATCAAGGTAGTGTGTTTCACCGTGTAGAACGTGATGAAGACAACGAACGTGATTTTGTTATTCAAGGCGGTGGTTACGATAAAGACTATGATGGTCTGTACGAAGGTGACCCTATTTTTAATGAAAGTGGCAACGGGTTAAAAAACGATATGTATAGCATCGCAATGGCATATCAAGACCGTAAACCTCACTCAGGTACTCGTCAGTTTTTCTTTAATATGGACGATAACGATCATCTTAATCCTGGTCGCGACTGGGGCTTTGCCGTATTCGGTATGGTCATGGATGGCTATGACACACTAGACAAAATCATGCGTGTCGAAACCGCTTTTAACGAAAAAATCGGTTACAGCTTTGTACCCAAAGATCCTGTTGTTATCTTAAACGTAAAAGTGCTTGACGCTAATCAATAATAAATAGGGGCGCACGCCCCTTAAACTGGCAACACTATGACAAAACCCCTTTCTATTTCAGAGTATTTCTCGTACTTCAAAGATAAACGTTTAATCAATATATTCATCTTTGGTATCAGCAGTGGCTTTCCTTGGGTATTGATTGGCTCTGTCATGTCGGCTTGGCTAAAAGACGAAGGCTTAAGCCGCAGTATGATCGGGTTATTTGGCATAGTGTTTGGTGCGTATAGCATTAACTTTTTATGGTCACCGCTCGTTGACCGTGTAAAGTTACCTGTTTTATTTAACTGGCTAGGCCAGCGCCGTAGCTGGATTTTACTTTGCCAGTCAGTGATTTTTATTGGCACCTTTTCACTTGCTGGGCTCGATATCAAGGCCAACCTCTGGTTTGCTGCCGCGCTGTGTTTAGTTATTGCTATCGCTTCTGCGACTCAAGATATTGCTATTGATGCATTTCGTATCGACACTTTAGCCGAAAACGAAAGCCACAAAGCCACCGCAGCAGCTGCAATGGCCACTTCAGGTTGGTGGAGCGGTTACGCCCTATTAGGCGCCCTGCCATTTTATATGGCCGACATCCCTTCAATTGATTGGCCACAAGTTTACTTTTTCTTATCTGTGGTAATGCTGCTATTAATGAGCAGCGTATTGTGGGCAAAAGAACCCGAATCAAACCGTGATGCTGTTCAAGCTGAGCTTGAACAAACCTATCAACAAAAGCTAGCTGGTAGTACGCAGACTCGCTTTGCTAAAGTGATTGCATGGCTTGCTGTAACCGTTTTTGATCCTTTCAGAACCTTCTTTGCCCGTAATGGCGTAAAAACAGCATTGGCATTATTGGCCTTTATTTTCTTATTTAAAATCGGTGAAGCCTTTTTAGGGCGAATGTCTATCGTGTTTTATAAAGAAGTCGGCTTTTCAAATAGTGACATAGCGACCTTCTCAAAAGTGGGCACTGCAGTGCTCACCATCGCTTTTACTTTTTTAGGAAGCTTATTCAATCAACGCTATGGCATTGTAAAAGGCTTGTTTATTAGCGGTATTGCGATGGCAGCTTCAAACTTAGCTTTTGCCTGGATCGCTATTGCAGGCCCCAAACTGAGTCTGTATGCATTTGCTATTATTATTGATGGTTTTACCCAAGCTTGGTCACTGGTAGCCATGGTGGCGTTTATATCAATGTTATGCGACAGAGCATTTAGTGCGACCCACTATGCACTACTTGCTTCATTGGGTAATTTAGGCAGAACTTTACTGTCGAGCTACAGCGGCGTGGTTATTGATGACTGGTTAGGTGGAAACTGGGCGATGTTCTTTGTGCTAACTGCATTGATGGTGATCCCATCACTGGTATTTTTATTCTTAATTCGTCATAAGCTTTATGCGTTAGAAAACAACTATCACCAAAACAATTAACAAATCTGATACGTATGTGATTAAAGAGAGGATGATGCAAGGGAGAGACTTTAAATAGCGCTTCCTTGCACTATTTATATTACTTTAAAAGCGGCGTTTCGCTTTTAGTAATGAATAATTAAGCGTCTTTTAGCAGATTAAGACCTTCGTATGGGTCAACTTCTAAAGCGTCGCAATAACGCATGAATTCAATAACATCTAAACGACGTTCTTGGTTTTCAATTTTACCAATGAAAGAGTGTGGCGTACCTAAAACTTGTGCAAGGCTACGCATTGTGTGACCTTTCTCGTGGCGTTTAGTTTTAAGCCATTTTGTTAGTTTCGAGTTTTCTTCAGAAGAAACTGTTTTACCCATCATAAAATACATCTCCTACTAGATGATTCAAGTTAATAATTTAAGAGTGAAATTTGCCCGTCTCACTCTTGGACACATTATATACTAATAATTTTCACTTTGAATGATTAATTATACAAATGTCCACCTTTTAGGAATGGACCTTTTTAGTATACAAGACTAAGTGTAGCTAAAATTAAAGCATGTGCTCTATAGTTAACTGGTTTACTGTACCAAAAAATTGATCAATTGGAAGTGTAACAAGATGAAAGTATCACTTTAAATTCTGCATATTTATGCTTAAAGTGTATGTAAATACTGAAAAAGGCTAGGAAATGTTTCGTATATTATTTTTGTTGCCAATTGTACTGTGTGTCGCATGGTACCTGTTTTTAAAACACAATCGTGTACCAATTAAGCAAGGTAAAAAAGGGTTTGTGTATATTTCAATCGCCTCTGCGTTAGTTTTAGGCTTCTTTTTACTGATGATTAAAGTGACCCAACACTAGGGTCACTCATTTTTAATTAATCAGTAACGAATTTACCGATTACCGACGACGATCTCGTAGCATTAACAAGCAAGGCGTAAGTACCAGTGTCAATACTGTGGCAAATGTTAAACCACCCGCAACAGCCGTGGCCAATTGCACCCACCACTGAGTAGATGGCGCACCAAAATCAATATGGCGGTTAAATAAGTCAATATTCACTTGCAGTACCATCGGCATTAATCCCAAAATGGTGGTCACAGTCGTTAACAGTACTGGCCTTAAACGCTGAGCACCGGTTCGTAAAATCGCATCTTTTGCAGCAAGACCTTGGCTACGTAAAACATTATAGGTATCAATCAATACAATATTGTTATTAACTACAATACCTGCAAGCGAGATAACCCCGATGCCTGACATCACGATACCAAACGGTTGCTGTAATACGGTTAAACCTAAGAACACACCCACAGTTGAAAACAGTACAGCACTTAAAATCAAAAATGCCTGATAAAAGCTATTAAATTGCGTTACCAGAATGATCCCCATCACAAACAGGGCAACCACAAAAGCCTGCTCAAGGAAGGCTTCTGATTCATCTTGATCTTCGGTTTCACCACGCACTTTAATTTTCACGCGCGGATCTAACCCTTGCTCCTCTAGTTGCGCTTGTAAGCGTGGCAACGCTTTAGCAAGTTGTTCACCCGGTTTCATGTCTGCATTAACGGTAACAACGCGCTGAGAATCAACACGGCGAATTGTATCGACCTTAGGAGCTGCTTGACGCTCAACAAAGTGACTAATTGGCACTTGCCCGTGCATAGTTTTTACACGCAACGTTTCAAGACGTCCTAAATCTCGCTTGTCATGAGGAAAGCGTACGCGAATATCAATCTCGTCATCAACATCATCGGGGCGGTATTCCCCTAGTTTTAAACCATTAGTAATAAGCTGAACATTCGCCCCTAGCATACTGGCATCCGCACCAAAACGAGCCGCATCCGAACGATTCAATTTAAGTTGCCACTCAATGCCCGGTTTTGAAGCACTGTCATCAACATTTCGAAACGCGCCATCATTTTCGATAGCTTGTCTTACTCGTTTTGCTTCACTGTTAAGCACATCAACAAATCGAGAGCTGAGTTCAATACTCAGCGCTTTGCCACCACCGGGGCCGTTTTCATCTTTACGAAGTTCAATTTCGACACCAGCATAACTTGCCGTGATTTCGTTAACTTGACTGATTATATCTTCTGCAGGTGGGCGCTCATCCCAGTCTTTTAGATTCATTCTAAACGTGCCTACCTGATCTTTACCGCCAGTACGGGCATACAAGGTTTTAATACCTTCCACTTTTAAAATGCGTGACTCAATGTCTTTCATGATCACGTCTTTTTCAAAAATAGATAAGTCACTGTAAGAGCGTACTTTGATATTGACGCCATTTGGCTCAACATCAGGAAAGAACTCAACCCCTAACTTAGAAACAGCAAATGCAAAGAACACCAAAATAGAAAACACGATTGCAGCAGCAAGGCTCCACCAAGGACGCTCTGTTGCATAATCAAGCACTCGAATATAACGCCCAAGCATCCCTTTAATTTGTGTTAAGTCACCAGACTCAGCTAACTCTAAATCATGTTTTTGCTGCTCAGAAAGCGGCCTTGATTTTCCTATTAATCCACCGATGGTTGGCACAAAAACCAATGCCATAAGTAATGACGCAGTCAAGGTGGCAATAAGCGTAATCGGCAAGTATTTCATAAACTCGCCCATCATTCCCGGCCAAAATATTAGCGGTGCAAAGGCAGCTAATGTCGTTGCCGTAGAAGCGATGATTGGCCACGCCATTCGCTCAGCAGCTAGTTTATAAGCAGCCTTGCGTGGTTTGCCTTCACTCATCGCTCTGTCAGCAAACTCACTGACAACGATTGCACCGTCCACCAGCATACCGACAGCCATGATGAGTGCAAAAAGCACCACGATATTCACCGTTAAACCAAATACAGAGATCACTAAAATCCCGGTTAAGAATGAACCAGGAATGGCAATACCTACTAAGAAGGCGGTGCGCGCGCCAAGTACCGCCACAATCACAATAACTACCAACAATACAGCAGACAGCACATTATTTTGCAGATCAGAGAGCATCATTTTCACGTCTTTTGACATGTCGCCGGTGTAATCCACTCGTATATGCTCAGGCCAAATTTCCTTGGCCTCATTCACCACTTTTTTAACTTGATCGACCGTATCAATAATATTTTCGCCAGCACGTTTTTTCACTTCCAGCGAAACCGCATGGCGGCCATTAATACGTGCGATTGAGGTTGGGTCTTTATATGCTCGGCGAATTTTTGCTACGTCCATAAAACGCACCACCCTATCGCCAACAACTTTTACAGGTTGTTCCATCACATCCTGAATCGTCTCAAATACCGACGGGATTTTTACAGCAAAGCGTCCTTTACCAGTATCTAGGGTACCGGCAGCAACTAAGCGGTTGTTATTTGATAGCAGTTGAATAATGTCATTCGGTTCAAGGCCATAAGAAATCATCGCCAATGGATCGACCTCAATTTCGACCATATCCTCGCGGTCACCACCTACATCAACTTCTAATACACTAGAAATGCTTTCTAGTTCATCTTTTAGATTACGGGCCAGGGTTAGTAAACCTCGCTCTGGCGCATCGCCTGACAAGGTTAATGTAATGGTTGGCTGCTGATCTTCCATCAAGATTTCATGAACTTCTGGTTCTTCTGATTCAGAAGGCAGTTTTGCCTTAGCTAAACTAACTTTATCTCGTACATCAGCTAAGGCTTCTTTGGGATCCATACCCGCAATAAACTCAAGAGTCACAGAGGCATGTCCTTCACTTGCCACCGCTGACATTTCTTTTACGCCTTCAATCGAGCGTAGCTCAATCTCCATTGGCCTAACTAATAGCCGCTCAGCATCTTCAGGGGAAATACCGTCATGAATAATCGACACATAAATAAAAGGAATAGTGACATCAGGGTTCGCTTCTTTAGGGATAGTTTGATATGTCACCCACCCCGAGATCAGCAACAAGATGAAAATAGATAAAACCGTACGCGTGTGAGTCAACGACGCTTCAATTAAGTTTTTCATACTTAGTTGCTCGTTGCTTCAGTAAACACTGGCTCAACTTTGTCACCGGCACGCACAAAGCCTTGACCAAGGGTAATAACATTAGCTTGCTCGCCTAAACCCCAAAGCCAAACGCCCTGCTCGGTACTTTTAGCTAGATTTACCGATTTAAACTCTACAATATTGTCGTCATTCACGACTTTTACGCCGATATTACCTTGCTCATCTAGGGCCATGAAAGCCGGGCTTAATAACATGGCAGGCTCAGTTGGTAATTCAATATTAAGCTGAGTAGAAAAACCCGCTTTGTATTTCATACCTGGGTTTTCAAACGCCGCTTCGATGCGAAATGTATTGGTGCTGTCATCAGCAACAGAGGCAATATAACGAATTCGACCCGGATAGGTTTTGTCATTTAACACATGAGCAAAGGTAGCTTGCCCAACTTCTAAACCTAGCACTTCTTTTTGAGTCGCATCGGCTCTGACAATTAACGGGTCTAAATCAGCGAGCTGTAATATTGGGTCGCCTATGCCAACATAATCACCAATTTCGACTAAACGTTTGTTGATAACGCCATCAAAAGCAGCACGCACTTCAGTGCGTTCTAACTTTAATTCAAGGCTTACCAAAGTTGCTTTTGCTTGTTGCAACATAGCTTGTGCTTGCATGGTCAATACTTTGTTTTGTAAACCTTGCTGATTAAGTTTAAGCGCGCCTTCGTATTCAGTTTGATACTGGGCAACTAAGGCTTCTGCTGATGTGATTTGGGCGGCTAAATCAGATTTATCGAGACGTAAAATAACCTGATCTTGTTTTACAAACTGACCTTCTTCAACCAAAATTTCGAGTACTTGCCCTGCTTGCCTAGCGCTAATGTTCGAGATTTTGTCAGGCTCTGACTTTCCATAAAAAGTTAGGTTTTTATTAATATTCTTAGCGACCAACGGCATCACTTGCACTTTAGGCAAGCGCTCTTGAACTTGCTGATCACTTTGCTGTGCTTTTTGATCTGCTTTGCTATCCCCAGATAGCATCCACAGTACAATCACCAAAACAATGGCGATAGCTAAAATATAGGGTTTCTTTTCTATTGTTGTAGTTATATTTGGCAACGCAAAATTCCTTCTAATAATGCGTAAAATTTAGCAGAGGCAAGATATTATGAGAAGTTAAAGCAATAAAAAAGCCACATAAAGTGGCTTTTTTAAATAATTCGTTAAACGCTGAAGCTGGCTCCGCAACCACAGGTTGTTGTTGCATTCGGGTTATTAACAAAAAAGCGTGCGCCTTCAAGCCCTTCAGTATAGTCAACGGTACCATCGACCAAATACTGAATACTCATAGGGTCGATAACAAGCGTTACACCATTTTTAACAATTTCTAAATCGCCAGGGTTAGCTTTTTCATCAAAAGTAAAACCATATTGGAAACCTGAGCAACCACCACCTGTTACATAAACACGTAGTTTAAGATCTGGATTCTCTTCTTCTTCGATTAACTGTTTAACACGAACAGCTGCTGCATCGCTGAACTTGATTGGCAACTCATCTGACATACCAAAACCCTCAAAACCTATATTGGCCGCAATTATCTAATACCCGAGTGTTTTAATCAAGTATCACCAGAAGAGCATCTCAATTATGGTGAGGGCAACTGGCTAAGCCATTCGACTTGGACTAAAGTTAATTTGTACTACATTTGGGCTGGCATGAGTTTGCACTGAGGGAAGATAATTGTGATAGAGCATTTCAAGCTGCATTTTATAACTGATAATTTAAGCAGTGCGCAGGTCATTCCAGCTGAATACGATTTACTCCTTGCTTTTGCTTCAATCCTCACAGCCGTATTTGCTTCGTATATCTCTTTTTTATTATCAGCTCGTATCAAACACTCTTATCTAAAGAATGAAAGTCAGATATGGACCATCATGGCTTCGTGTTTTTTAGGTATAGGTATTTGGGGTATGCACTTTGTGGGTATGCTTGCCTACAACTTGCCCATCCCTATTGAATACAACATTAGCATTACCTTGATATCAATTTTGCCAAGTGTGTTTGCCAGTTACATCGTACTCTCACCAGCACTACAAACCGACAAAGGGCTACTATTTAGAAGTGTGCTAATGGGTGCTGGGATTGGCTCGATGCATTTTGTTGGCATGATGGCGATGGTGATGCCTGCAAAAATGGCTTATGAGCCTTGGTTGTTCTCTTTATCTATTATCGTCGCTATTGTACTGTCAGGTATCGCATTAAAAATTAATGATTTTCGACTTGCTAAAGGGGTTCATCAAACACGGATGAACTTGGTGGTGGCTTTGATAATGGGCAGTGCAATTTCGGGAATGCATTACATCGGCATGATTTCGATGTCTGTTTTTGAAACTGAATACACCACCTATGTTACAACCCACGACTACTCGACGTTAGCACAACTTATTATTTTTATTCTGGTGGCATTAAGTCTGTTTGTATTGGGTGCTGTTGAGCTCAGAGCAAGGAGCTTATTATCAGCAAAACTAAAAGCAGTACTTAATACCGTACAAGATGTGGTAATTAGCTTTAATAATGAAGGAAAAATTGAATTTGCAAACCCGGCTGTTAACCAAGTTTTTGGCTATCAGCCGCATGATTTAATAGGCAAACATATTCGTACCCTGATCCCCGAAAGATCGTTAGAACTTGATGAAATCCTCAGAGATTCACAGCTCAGTAAAAAAACGGCGGGTAAAAGTAGCAGTCGGCTCTTAAAAGGACAACGAGCCAATAAAAAACGATTTCCCATTACATTAACAATCAGCTCAATTGGTAAAAAAGAGTCAGGTCCTTATGTGGCGACAATAAAAGATCTCTCTGATATTCGAAACCAAGAAGCCTTTACACAAACTATTTTCGATAATTTACCCATCATGTTGTTTGTAAAAGAAGCTGAGCATCTTACATTTAGCCATGTAAATAAAGCGGGTGAGCAACTACTTGGTAAAAATAAAGACCAACTAATCGGTTTAAATGACTTTGATATTTTCAGTAATGAACAAGCAGTCAGTTTCGTGCAAACCGATCGGGATGTATTGAAAAGTGATGACACTCTAACTATAGAGGAAAAGCCGGTTACTATTGATGACAATACTCATTATTTAAGAACACGGAAACTCACAATTAAAGACAGTAATGGTAAAGCGCAATATTTATTGGACGTTTCTGAAGATGTTACTGAATTAAAACAAGCAAAAACCGAGCTTGAAAGCTTACACCAACGCATGTCTATGGCTGCAGATGCTGCTCATATTGGTATATGGGAGTGGAATTTTGACACTAATGAACTGATTTGGGATGACTGGATGCATACCTTATTTGAAATTCCAAAATCAGAATTCAAAGGGGACTATTCAGCATGGGCAAATAGCTTGCATCCAGATGAATATGAAGACGTGACTAACAAGCTAAAACTCGCAATTTTAAATGGCGAAGAGTTTCACGCAGAGTTTCAGATTGTTCTACCCTCTGGCAAAACACGCTATATCAATGCAGATGGAAGAATATACGGCAACCGCATGATTGGCGTTAACTTCGATATCACGAAACGCGTCATGGCAGAGAAGAAAATTAGGCAATTAGCACAAACAGACTACCTTACTGGTTTAGCAAATCGTAGTGCGCTTGAGCGATTCATCAAGCAAGAATTTGCCCGTGTTGAGCGCACAGGCTCTAAGGTAGGTTGTCTGTATTTTGATCTTGATAAGTTTAAGCCGATTAACGACACCCATGGCCATGCAGTGGGAGATAAAGTACTGGTAGAAGTTGCTAAACGCTTACAAGATACTGCTCGCAAAACCGATTGTGCTGCACGCATTGGTGGTGATGAGTTTGTAGTTATTGTTACCGACATAGAAAACCAAGTACAAATAAACCGTGCACTATCACGATTGATCTGTGCGATTAAGGCGCCGATAAAATCAGAGTATGGTGACTTGCTCGTTGAGGCGAGTGTTGGCTTTGCATTATATCCTGACGATGCGCAATCATTTGACGAATTACTTAGCATGGCCGATAAGCGTATGTATGACCAAAAACATCACTGCTTTAGTTGTAATGTTATGAACTGCAAATAAGCAAATTAATAATGCTAAAAAGTCTAATTTAGACGTATACTTATTGAACAATTAATAATGATTCTTTTTCCATGCTTTCTCGCTTTTATTATTTTATGGTACTTGTTTTTAGCTCGCTTGCAGCTGCTGATAGCACGTACCAAGAAACATGGGAAATCACCTCTTTAGAAGCCCCGCCGTATGCAAGTAGTAAAATGGAAAATGGCGGTGATGCTATTGCACTATTAAGAGACAGGCTTGCCAAAAAATCGATAAACCTCGAAGTTGAATATTTACCTTGGCAAAATGCAATAAAAAAAGCCCAGTTAACCGGCTACCTGGGTTATTACCCTGCTTAGCCATCTGAAATGATGCCCGGCTTTGTTGCTTCACCCACTATTTTAAATTCTCAACTAGCTGTCATTACCACTCAGTCTAATCCACAAGATTTTGAAAACCTTGAACAGCTTTTTAATGAGCACAAAGTTGGCGTTGTTGAGCCTTATATTTACCCGGGTGTGGTCGAAAAAGTAATTCAATCCTATCCTGACAGCATAGTGCAAACAGCAAACGATGAAGAACTATTTCACTTATTGCAAACTAAGCAGATTAATTTTGCGATTACTGCACCAAAAGTGCTTAACTATTTTGCTGAGCAACAAAACCTATCTGAGCCAAAAATAGTAACTCAGTTTACCGACTCCCCATTAGTGATTGGCATACGCAATGACGCTGAAAACAAAGCTAAAATAGCCTTACTCAATGATTTATTTACTGACGCAAAGTCATCTGCAACAAATTACTCTCGGCCAAAAAAGCTGTTGTTAACCTATATAGATATTCCGCGTGTAGCACCATTTAAAGCGTTAATGAGTGATGTTTATAATGATTTAAATATCAAAGTCCAGATGCAAGCAACACCATCTCGAAGAGGCGTATTGTTATTAAATGCAGGCATCGTTGACGGCGATATTGTGCGCTCACAAAGTAATATGCGTAAATTCGAGAATATTATTGTCGTAGAACCTAGCCTTGGCGTTATTAACTTAGTGCTTCTATGTCGAAAAGCGCTGCCATGCGATAGAGATAATTTATACAACCCAAACAACCGAATTATGAGCTCGATTGGTGATATCGAAATTCTTAATGAGTTTGATATTAAAGCCGAGATCATTCATAACGAAGACTTGAGCCATACGCTTACTATGCTAAAAAAAGGTCGTGTCGATTATGCACTTTATCCTGCGCTCAATAACGATATAACTACCTTTAAAAAAGATTTTTCTGTAATTGTACTAAGGCAAATGGCTATCAACACGGTTATTCATAAAAAACATGCCCCGTTGGTAGATGAAATATCAAAAGCCATTACAGCTCGCTTACCTGAATTAACGCAGCGAATTAATAACGACAGCAAAGATTAGCTAGATTTACCCAAAATGCAGATAAAATTATAAAATCCCAACGACTTAGTTAATTTGATTTGCTAAACTGCGGCTCAAAAGTGCTGTGAGGAAATATGCATGTGGCTTGAGAGACTAAGACGTCGCCTAGCAAAGCCTAAAACATCTGTGCAATTGTGCTTACTTGGTGTAAGTGCAGGGTTAATTGCGGCAGTGTTGATCATACTTTTTCGCCTCACAATCATGTTTTTTCAAAGCTTATTTTTAGATAAGCCTGATGACTTCACCACTTTACCAACCTATGAGCGGATGATACTGCCAGTTGGTGCAGCCTTACTAATTGCCTTATTCGCCGCCCTAACAGGCTTTAAGCATTATCGTCTTGGCATTCCATTTGTAATTCACCGTATTAAAAAACATTATGGCCATATGCCGCTTTACAACACGGTAAACCAATTTGTCGGCGGTGCATTAGCCCTTATTAGTGGTTTTTCGGTCGGTCGAGAAGGCCCCTCAGTACATATGGGTGCAACGGGTGCCAGTTTACTGGCCGATAAACTACACCTTCCGCACAATGCAATGCGTACCCTCACCGGTTGTGGTGTTGCAGCTGGTATTGCTGCTTCATTTAACACCCCACTTGCAGCCGTTATCTTTGTCATGGAGGTGGTACTGAGGGAGTATAAGGTGCATATTTTCGTGCCCATTATGCTCGCAGCGGTTACCGGCGCATTAGCCACTCAATTTGTCTTTGGTGACGCTTCAGAGCTTGCACTTATCACCATGAACCCATTGAGTGGTTGGCATTACCCATTTTTAATCATTTTTGGTATGGCACTTGGCGCTGTTGCTTATGCATTTAACCAAAACTTGATGCTTATAATCCGTACCTTCAAACCACTAAGTATGTTCCCTCGTCTATTACTAGCAGGATTAATAGCTGGTTTAATTGCTTATATGGTTCCTCATGCAATGGGCTCTGGTATGAGTGCTATCACTATTGCTATTGAATCACCAGATGATGTGCAGTTTTTAACTACCATCTTGATTGCTAAATTACTCGCCACCTTATTTGCCATTGGTTTAGGTATTCCAGGTGGGATCATCGGCCCTGTTATTGGACTTGGGGTATTAATGGGCACCTTAATGGCCTTTTTCGCGCAGTTTATTAGTCCGGGTGTTGATATCACAGGTACCTATAGCATGCTTGGCATGGCAGGATTATTGGCAGCAACATTACACGCACCACTGGCAGCTCTCACTACGGTTATGGAATTGACCTCAAGCCCCGAGATCATTGTGCCAGCCATGTTGGTGATCTCAACGGCTTATGTCACGGCGTTGCAGTTTTTTGGTAACCGCTCTATTTTCATGCAACAACTTGATTTCCAAGGGCTTGAATATCAAATATCGCCAGCTACCGAAGCATTACAAAAAGTAGGTGTGATGGATGAAATGGATGAGCAATTCAAGCTGCTTTACAGTGACGACAAACAACAAATTAAAGAGTCGCTCGATGCCCTTGATAGCCAAACCCCGCTGATTGTTCATGATGAAGAGAATGGCTATCGTCTTGCAGAATATGATTTAAGCCTGATGTCTGACCAAGAAAGTAATATCAAATATGTCAGCCTTGCCGGCCTTAGTAGCCAAGCAACATTAGCCGATGCTTTTGACTTATTAAAAGATAAACGCAGCGGTGCGGTATATATTTACAACCTGCTTGATAACCAACAGATTATGGGCCTTTTGCGTTGGGACCAAATCAGACATATCCTTACCATTCGCAACAGTTTGTTATAACAATTAAAATGGATGCTTAAATGACTGCGCTATTAGTTTATAAAACCTTCCACGTATTCTTTATGATTGCTTGGTTTGCCGGTATTTTTTACCTGCCACGTCTTTTTGTTTACCACGCAATGAGTGAAGAAAAAGCCTGTAACTCAATGCTGAAAGTAATGGAACGCCGCTTACTGTTTTTTGTGACACCGTTTGCTGTTTTAACATTGGTATTTGGCGTACTGACCATTTTTGAATATGGTCGAGACTGGTTTAGATACAGCATGTGGCTGCACTACAAACTGGTGTTAGTGATTATTCTCTATATCTACCACGGCTATTGCTTTAAATTACTGGCTGACTTTAAGCATGATCGCAATACACGTAGCGATCGCTTTTACCGTATTTTTAATGAAGTTCCGGTACTCATCCTTTTAGCTATAGTGGCACTGGCAATTATTAAACCTAACTTATAATTTGCTGCTGTGAACGCTAAAAATTTGCTATAGTACTGCGCAAATTTATGCGGCCTCCCATACCGAGTGCCAGCGCCCTATAAATGTGATTAGGAACAAACCCCATGCTAAGTTTCCAAGGTGAAAATATCCTGTCGGTCAATCAGCTTGATCGAGATTGTATTGAACGTATTTTTGCAGTTGCTAAGAAAATGGAGCCTTATGCTAAAAAGCAAAAGCGCACCAATGTTTTAGAGGGCGCAATTTTAGCGAACTTGTTCTTTGAACCAAGCACGCGTACTCGCGTAAGTTTTGGTACTGCATTTAACTTACTAGGTGGTTTGGTTCGTGAAACAACGGGCATGCAAAGCTCAGCGCTTGCAAAAGGTGAATCTTTGTATGATACCGCACGCGTGATCTCAGCGTATGCAGATGCAGTCGCAATGCGCCACCCTGACGCAGGCTCTGTTGCTGAGTTTGCCACCGGGTGTGACGTGCCAGTGATTAATGGCGGTGACGGCCCGAATGAGCATCCAACACAAGCCTTACTAGACTTACTAACGATTGAACGTGAGCTAGGTCGTTTCAACCAAAGTATCGACGGTATGCATATTGCCCTAGTAGGTGATTTAAAATACGGCCGTACTGTGCACTCTTTATCTAAATTACTTTGTCATTATAAAGACGTTAAATTCTCTATGGTGGCACCTGATGGCTTACAAATGCCAGACTACATTTTAGATGCTGTTGATAACGCAGGTCATAAAATCCAAGTAGTAGATAAAATGGAAGGCAACTTGGCCGCCGATATTGTTTATCAAACCCGTATCCAAGAAGAGCGCTTCCCTTCTCAAGAAGAAGCTAACAAATACCGTGGTGGTTTCCGTATCAGTCAGGCTATTTACAACGCACACTGTAAGCCTAACTCAGTACTGATGCACCCACTTCCTCGTGATAGCCGTTTAGAAGCAAACGAGCTAGATAACGATTTAAATAGCAACGACAACCTAGCAATTTTCCGCCAAGTGCAAAATGGCGTGTTAATTCGCATGGCGTTGTTTGCTCTAACCTTAGATGTTGCCGACAAAGTTGAGCAATATGAAGTCGACGTGCCTTGGTTTAGCCGTAAACGTAATAGCTAACTTGCTTCGTTTTGGGCTCTTTGAGCCCTTGCAAACCAACTCATTTAACGTGACAACCCAATAGGACTATTCATGACAATTAGCCAAGATCTTTTTAATCGCGCGCAAGAATCAATCCCAGGCGGTGTTAACTCACCAGTTCGTGCCTTCAATGGCGTTGGCGGTACTCCTTTATTCATCACTAAAGCAGAAGGTCCTTTTACCTTTGATGCTGATGGTAACCGTTATATCGATTACGTTGGTTCATGGGGACCAATGATCATGGGTCACAACCACCCAGCTATTAAACAAGCGGTATTAGAAGCCGTTGAAAATGGCTTAAGCTATGGTGCGCCAACAGAAACTGAAATCTTAATGGCCGAAAAAGTAAAAGAGCTAGTACCATCAATCGAAAAAGTACGTATGGTAAGCTCAGGTACTGAAGCAACAATGAGTGCAATTCGCTTAGCACGTGGTTTCACTGGCCGTGACAAAATCTTAAAGTTTGAAGGCTGTTACCACGGTCATGCTGACTCACTACTAGTAAAAGCAGGCTCAGGCGCACTGACTATGGGTGTACCAAACTCACCGGGTATTCCTGAAGACTTTGCTAAGCACACATTAACTGTGTCGTTTAACAACCTTGATGAAGTAAAAGCAATTTTCGCAAAATACGCTGACGAAATCGCTTGTATCATCGTTGAACCAGTTGCTGGCAACATGAACTGTATTCCACCTGTACCTGGCTTCTTAGAAGGTTTACGTGAGGTGTGTGATGAATACAAATCTGTGCTTATTTTTGATGAAGTAATGACAGGTTTCCGTGTTGCTTTAGGCGGCGCACAAGCTTACTACAACATCAAGCCAGACCTAACGTGTTTAGGTAAAGTGATCGGTGGCGGTATGCCAGTGGGTGCATTTGGTGGTAAGAAAGAAATCATGGATTACATCGCACCTGTTGGCCCAGTTTATCAAGCAGGTACATTATCAGGTAACCCAATTGCCATGGCTGCTGGCTTAAAGTCTTTAGAGCTATTAAGTGCTGAAGGCCTGCACGATGAACTTGAAGCAAAGAGCAAAGCAATTTGTGAAGGCTTTGAAGCCGCTGCGAAAAAAGCAGGCATTGCACTTACAACAAACTACGCAGGTGGTATGTACGGCTTCTTCTTTACTGATAAAGAAAAAGTAACTAGCTACCAACAAGCGACTGAGTGTGATTTAGAGCGCTTCAAGAAGTTCTTCCACTTAATGCTAGAAGAAGGTGTTTACCTAGCTCCTTCGGCGTTTGAAGCAGGCTTTGTGTGCGCTGAGCACTCTGAAAAAGAGATCAACGACACCATTGCTGCCGCAGAGCGCGCATTCGCGAAGCTTTAATAAGCGTTAAGCAAGTTAATAAAAAGCCCCAGCATTTTTCAATGCTGGGGCTTTTTTTATTCTTTGCCAATTCGTTTATTTAAGTATTAATGCGAGTTGGTGTTATTAATCTCTAACGCAAGTTGGTCTAGGCTCAAACTCACTGGCACGTATAGGTAGCTGCACTACTTTGCCGCAACCCGGAGGCGCTTGCAGACCGGTTTCTTCATTAATAAATGCCCAACGAATAGAAGCAGGGCGAGTATCCGCTATGGCTTCAGGGTTTAGTGGTTTAAGATAGCGAATGTAAGCTTCTAATGCGCCAACACTGCCCGTTAAACCTGTGCTCTTGTTATCGTCGCGACCAATCCATGCAACAGTCACCGTGTTTTGGTCAAAACCTGCAAACCAACTATCGCGTAAGTCATTACTGGTGCCTGTTTTACCAGCAAGCTGAATTGATGGGAAATGAGCATTTAGGCGTTTAGCCGTGCCATCTTTAGTCACGCGCTTCATTGCATACTTAGTCATGTAGATTGATGCATCATCAAAACGTTTTTGTGAGCTGACATCATGTTTATAAAGCACCTTACCTACTGAGTCAGTCAGTGCTGAAATAGACGTTAATTCGCGGTACTGACCATCAGCAGCAAGGGTTGTATAAAGCTGCGCTACCTCAAAGCTTGAAAGCTCAAGAGCGCCTAATAACAATGATGGATATTGATCAATTCGCCCTTCTACACCTAAACGCTTCAAGGTATCAGCTACTTTATCAACCCCAACATCAAGGCCCGTGTTAACCGCAGGAATATTTATACTGTTACTAAATGCTTTGTATAGTGGCATAGGGCCGCGAAACTGCTTGTCGAAGTTCTCTGGTTGCCATACTTTCCCCTGCTCATTAGTCACTTGCAGCGGTGAGTCATCCACCAACGTAGCAACATTAAACTGACCACTTTCAAATGCCGTTAAATAAACGGCAGGCTTAACGAGTGAGCCAATATTACGCTTGGTATCAAGCACACGGTTAAAACCAAAATAACGTACGTCACGACCTGCTACCAACGCCGACACCCCACCCTTTTCAACATTAACAGAGATCATCGCCGCTTCAAGCTCTTCTGTTTTAGGGCGTCTTTCTAGATAAGGTAAACTTGCCTCAATCGACTCTTCCATGGCCGTTTGCTTTTGTAAGTCAAAATAGGTGAATACACGCACTCCGGCATCTAACACTTGCTGATCAGGTAGTAGGCGCTTTAATTCTCGATTAACTAATTCTAAGTAACCAGGATACGACTTTTGCAGACTGTCTTTCATTGGTGCAATATCAATTGGACGCTTTAATGCCGCACGGTATTCACGGGTATCAATCAATTTATTTTCAACCATTAAGCGCAGTACTAGATCACGACGCTCCATTGCACGCTCACTATAACGACGTGGGTTGTAATATGAAGGACCTTTAACCATAGCCACTAAAAGCGCAATTTGGTCGTATTCAAGCTCATCCACAGGCTTTGAGAAATAAAACTCAGCGGCAAGGCCCATACCATGAACGCCTTGATTGTAAGACTGACCTAAATACACTTCATTGAGGTAAGCTTCTAAAATGTCATCTTTGCTGTAGCGGTAATCTAATATCAAGGCGATAAGCGCTTCATTAAACTTACGCACCAGAGAACGCTCACGGGTAAGGTATATATTCTTTGCTAATTGCTGGGTTAAGGTACTGCCCCCTTGCACTGTACGTCCGGCTTTAATATTGCTGTATAAAGCGCGCATAATTGACCACACAGATACTCCATGGTGTTGATAGAAATTACGATCTTCAACCACTAGTAAAGTGTCTTTTAGCATCGGCGGAAATTTATCTAGCGGCACAAACTCGCGGTCTTGTTTTGAATCATTACCAATGCGGGCTATTTGAACTGGCTCTAATCGAGCGTTGTTTAAACGTCGGCCAAATTTATCTTTGATAGTTGCTAATTTCTGCCCTGAAAAACGCAGTTCAATCACTTGTGAATCTTCAAGGCCATCATAAAATTCAAATTCACGGCGGTACACTTTAATACTGTTAGCTGATTTAACATACTGGCCTGTACGGCTTAGCTTATTTACAGATGAATAATTTAAACGGTTTAACTCCCAAATAACCTCTTGCTGAGACAAATACTGCCCAGGATAAAAGCTCATTGCACGAGCATACACTTGTGCAGGTAACTGCCATTTATTGCCTTCAAATTGGCGAGTAATTTTTGCATCTAAATAAATTAGATACAGCACCATGGCAACAATCACAGCGAGTGAAAGCTTCCAAAAAATTGACCAAAGTTTTCTTAATACACTCGCTTTAGCTGGCCCTTGAGGTGCGCGTGAGCGCTTAGCGGTAGTTTTTTTTGATGTCGCCTTCGGTTTACTAGACGATTTTTTTGCAGGAGTTTTTTTATCAGCCATTGAGTTCGCTATTGGTCAGTTAATTTTACAGGATTACGCCTTGAACAGCGCAATATTAACACCTGTAAAATTAACAGTCACTTAAACTCGTTTAGCGTGTACACAACCAGAGTGAGTGGATCACAGCAGGTATAAAGAAGATAAAGCATAGAATAATGTTAATCACTAAGTCTTTACCTGCGCCCGCTTTTAAGAATACCGCAACAGGCGGTAAAAACAGCGAAATAATTATAAGCAAGAGTTTGTTATCCATCGTTTTTCCTTGTTAGAAATGAACATTAAGCATAGTCAAAAAATAGCGATTTCGCCTATCAGAAAAGACTTATTTAAACGCAAAAAAGCCCTACCTAAGTAGAGCTTTGTTTTGAACACACAATGATATTGTTATGGGCGTGCTATTTGCACGCACCAAGATTAGTTACTGCGAACTGATACAAACTCAGGGTAAGCATCAATACCACAATCATGTTGATCCATACCGTTTAGTTCTTCTTCTTCGGTAACACGGATACCCATGGTATTTTTCAGGATTGCCCATACGATTGATGACGCGATGAACACAAATCCTAAGATACATACTAAGCCAATTAATTGATTAACAAAGGTTGCATCAGAGTTTGAAAGTGGTACTAACATGATACCTAATGCACCACACACACCATGTACAGAGATAGCACCTACAGGGTCATCGATTTTCGCTTTATCAAGAGCAACGATGCTAAATACAACCAGTGAACCACCTAATAGACCAAGTAAACAAGCAAGTAATGGCGTTGGAGATGCAGGCTCTGCAGTAATCGTTACTAGACCTGCTAGTGCACCATTAAGAACCATAGTTAAATCAGCTTTACCCCATAACACTTTACATACGAATAGTGCTGCAATTGCGCCACACGCTGCTGCTGCGTTAGTGTTTAAGAAGATTTTACCAACCGCTGTTGCGTTTTCAGCGTCAGAAACAAGTAGCTGTGAACCACCGTTAAAGCCGAACCAACCCATCCAAAGGATTAATGTACCTAGAGTTGCTAACGGTAAGTTAGAACCAGGAATTGGGTAGATTTCACCGTTTTTACCGTATTTCCCCTTACGAGCACCTAGGAAAAGTACACCAGCTAGCGCTGCCGCAGCACCTGCACCGTGAACGATTGCAGAACCAGCGAAGTCAACAAAGCCCATTTCAGATAAGAAACCTGCGCCCCAAGTCCAGTAACCTTCGATTGGGTAGATGAAACCAGTTAAAACAACAGTGAAAATTAAGAATGCCCATAACTTCATACGCTCAGCAACCGCACCAGATACGATTGACATAGCTGTTGCTACGAACACAACTTGGAAGAAGAAATCAGACTCTAAAGAGTGATCCGCATCAGCAGCTTGAGTGCCGATTAATGCGCCAAATGAAGGGATGAAACCACCTTCTGCGTTATCAACATACATGATGTTGTAACCCACTAATAAGAACATAGTGCAGGCAATAGAAAATAGTGCAACGTTTTTAGTTAGGATTTCTGTTGTATTTTTTGCACGAACTAAACCTGCTTCAAGCATAGCGAAACCAGCCGCCATCCACATTACTAAAACACCCGACATTAAAAAGTAAAAAGTGTCGAGTGAGAACTTCAACTCTACGATAGTGTTTTCCATAATTCCCCCTTAAATTGCTTCTTCATCAAGTTCGCCCGTACGGATACGAACGATTTGGTCTAAGTCGTAAACAAAAATTTTGCCGTCACCAATTTTGCCTGTTGAAGCAATTTTTGTGATGGTTTCAACAACGCGTTGACAATTTTCGCTACGAGTTGCAATTTCAAGTTTGATTTTTGGAATAAAATCGACTTGGTATTCAGCTCCACGATATAGCTCAGTATGACCACGTTGACGGCCAAAGCCTTTAACGTCGACAACTGTCATCCCCTCAATGCCTAAATCAGCCAATGCTTCACGTACATCATCAAGTTTGAATGGCTTTATTATTGCACTAATCATTTTCATAGTGGCCCCCTTCGGACGCTTATTGTTATCCTGTTGGCTTATACAATCCAACCTTTGTGCCACTATTTTTTATTGCTTATTTTCAATAACTTAAAAATAAAAATTGGTTTTCGCACAAAAAAAATGCACCCTATTGGTGCATTTTTTTAACAATTAACCAGCGCTGGTGCAATTAGCACAACTATAGTTTAACTAAGCAGTTCCGATCTTGCTGTTTGGCTTGATATAAGGCCTTGTCAGCAATGCGCATCGCAGCTGTAAGCGATACTTTTTGGAATTGAGTCATACCAATACTCATGGTTAATGAGTAAGGCTCACCGTTAATTGAAAAGGCATGGCTTGCTAACTGCTCTCTAAAGGTATTGAGTCTCGATTCTGCCTTAGCTAAGTCCATATTATGCAGTACCACGGCAAATTCTTCGCCACCAATTCTCGCAATAGTAAAGTCATCAAACTTAGTCTTTAAAAATGAAGACACTTGTTTTAGCGCCTGATCACCCGCCTCGTGACCAAACTGGTCGTTCACATTTTTAAAAAAGTCGATATCAAGCAAAGCCAATACGTTTTCTTGCTCAACATTTTTAAGCAGTTTTTCTGCGTATTGATAAAAATAACGACGATTATACAAGCCAGTTAAATGGTCGCGGTATGCGCTTTCTTTTATATCGGCTATTAAAGCAAGCTGCTCCATGGTTTGCATAACACGGCAATGAAACTCTTCATTCATAAACGGCTTAGTTAAAAAGTCGTTAGCGCCGTATTTAATAAAACGCGCCGATAAACCATGCTTACCGGCACCTGATAAACCGATAATAGCTAAATCATCACGGCCGCGGAAATTACGCACCGCTTTAACGAGCTCAAAACCATCCATTGTTGGCATTGCATAGTCCGTAAGAAGCAGCTTGATTTCAGGATCGTCTTTAAGCATTTGTAGTGCTTGTTCACCATCTTGAGCATCGCGTACATCAAACAACTGCTTTTCGAGCATTTGCTTCATCAAAGTGCGACTTAGTACTGAGTCATCAGCCACCAGCGCTTTGCTACCATCGTTTCTAAGTAATTGTGCAACAAGTTTGATCGCATAATGGTATGAGTCGCGGTTATCTTTAACCACGTAATCAACCACACCAAGCTCTAACATTTGCTGGCGAATGTATTCATCAATTTTTGATGTTAGAACAACGGTCGGGATGTTTTTTGATAAGGTGTATTTAGCTACTTCGCCATTCATCGCATCAGGTAGCGTTAAATCGACTAAAGCCAAGGTGTAATCGTGCTCGGAAATTAAAGAGACGCCCTCTTTTAAAGACCACGCAAAGTCGACAGCCACATCTAAATAGTGAGCAGCGAGGTGACGTAACACTTGCTGTACTACTTTACTGTCTTCAACTACTAATACTCTTTGCATTGCAACTTCTCTTTCTTAAGCACGTGTACACAGATTATAAAAACGCTAAATATACGCCATTTTTTAATCTAGCTAAATAATTAAGCAAAATATCTTTGCTAAAAAAATGCACTTTTTTGTAACCAGCTCAGCATTTTCAGTTATTTTTCTGTTTAACAGCTAATATTGGTCACTAGTCTCATTAGTTTGTCATCGAGTTTGCTTTACTTTTTAATAGCTGCAATTCGAATAATAAGGAATCAACATGAAACTAGTTAGTTTTATTGGCTTGTCAGTGACAGCACTAACACTGACCTTCAGTACTCCAAGCTTTGCTGATAACGGACGTCGTATTGACGTTGACAGCAAAGTGGTAACAGAACACAAAGCCCGCATTAATGGTGAGCGTTTTTCATATACCGCAACCACAGGTACACAACCGGTTTGGAATGAGCAAGGCGATGCCGTTGCAACGCTGCAATATACTTATTATACCCGCGATAAAGTAGACGATAGAACAAAACGTCCTTTAGTTTTTTCGTTTAATGGTGGCCCAGGTTCTGCGTCAGTATGGATGCACCTTGCCTATACTGGACCACGTGTATTAAAAATTGATGACGAAGGTTACCCAGTTCAACCTTATGGCGTAAAAGATAACCCTTACTCAATTTTAGACGTGGCTGATATTGTTTATATCAACCCAGTTAACACCGGTTACTCGCGCGTTCTTGAAAACGAAAAAGGTGAGTTGCCAAGTAAGTCAGACCAACAAAAAATGTTCTTTGGTGTTAACGCTGACATCAAATACTTAGCTGAATGGTTAAATACCTTTGTTTCTCGCAACGAGCGCTGGCGTTCACCTAAGTTCTTAATTGGTGAGAGCTATGGTACGACTCGTGTTTCTGGTCTTGCTCACGAATTACAAAATCGCCAATGGATGTATATCAACGGCGTTATTCTAGTATCACCAACTGAAATTGGTATTAAACGTGAAGGCCCTGTAGAAGCTGCTAACCGCCTACCTTACTTTGCAGCAACCGCTTGGTACCACAAAGCCCTTAGCGCAGACTTACAAGCAAAAGACTTAGACGAGTTACTCCCTGAAGTGGAACAGTTCACCGTGAACAAGTTCTTACCTGCAATTGCTAAAGGTGGTTTCTTACCTGCTGATGAAAAACGTGCAATCATCAAGCAAGCAGCAAAATACGCAGGTTTATCTGAAAAGTTTGTTGAGCAAAATAACCTTGATATTCCAAATAACTTCTTCTGGAAAGAGCTATTACGCGAGCGCGGCCAAACTGTGGGCCGTTTAGATTCTCGCTATTTAGGTATCGACAAACGTGATGCAGGTGAGTCACCTGATTACTGGGCTGAGCTTACTTCATGGTTACACTCATTCACGCCAGCGATTAACTATTACCTACGTGAAGAGCTTAACTACAAAACCGATATCAAATATAACCTATTTGGTAATGTTCACCCTTGGGATCGCTCAGGCAACAACACAGGTGAAAACTTACGTTTAGCAATGGCACAAAACCCATACTTAAACGTGATGATTCAATCTGGCTACTACGACGGTGCAACAAACTACTTTGATGCTAAATACACAATGTGGCAGTTAGATCCAAGTGGCAAAATGAAAGATCGTTTAAGCTTTAAAGGCTATCGCAGTGGTCACATGATGTATTTACGTCATGCAGATTTAGAGTCATCAAATAATGACTTACGTGATTTCATCCTGAAATCACTACCAGCCGAAGGCAAAGCAGCAAAATACTAAACAGCGTATTTGCAAAACCATAATAGAAAAAGCCCGTTTTATACGGGCTTTTGTTTTTCCACTAATCTTTTTGGGTATATACTCAAGTCATTGATTTAAGGATTTGGATAATCAGCAAATGGCAGAAAAATTTCGCGTAATGTTTGCAGGGCTTGAAGCCGGTGTCGACCAAGTACAAGCAACAGAACAACTAGCTTCAAAACTAAAAACAACAAAAGACAAAGTTGCGACCCTGTTTGAGCATAAGCCATTATTTGCACCAAGCGAGCAAGATAAAGCACTAAAACAAGCAAAGTTACTCGCCAGTGTTGGCATTAAAGCCAAGCTCCAACCGATTAACCAAGCAGCCACCAGCAGCCAATCAGACAATACAGCTGCACAGGCCAAAGAGCGTGAAGAACGTATTTTTGATGCCCTCGATTACATCACCAGTAGTCTTATTCGGCTAGAAGAAAAACTTGATGACTTAGAGCAGCGTTTACCTGAGCTTGAAAATAACAGCGTTGCTGATAGCGACGATAGCTGGCAAGAAGATGACTTGCTACTTGAAGACGAATTAACAGAGCCTGTTAAAAAACGCTCAAATACCCTACTCTATTCGCTTATTGCAATGGTCATTGTGTTATTGATCATTTTGGGTGTAGTGGAGCTTTTCCCTGAACTTTTCTCCTTTTTAGAAAGTTAACACTAATATTGACATGAGCAACACACGAGCAGAAATCAGACAATCTATTCGAAAAAAGCGCAATTCACTGACTGTTGAACAACAAAAAAATGCAGCAATTGCGCTAAAAGTGAATTTTACTCAACACTTAAAATCGCTAAAAACACCTAAAAACGCCCATATTGGCATTTATTTCAGCAATGATGGCGAATTAGACACTTCATTGTTAATTAAAGAATTATGGATGCAAGAGCAGCATTTATATCTGCCTATTATCCACCCCTTCAATGGCACAACTTTATACTTTCAGAGGTATGAAGAAAATTCACCCATGACTGCAAACCGCTATGGTATCTTGGAGCCCAAGTTAAATTGCAGTCAAATATGCCCTTTAGACAAGCTTGATATTTTACTTATGCCATTAGTGGCATTTGATGATCAAGGTAACCGTTTAGGAATGGGCGGTGGGTTTTATGACAAAACGTTGGCTCGGTATTACCAAGAAAACTGGCAAAAACCGATTTTGATAGGCCTTGCCCATCAATGTCAGCATGTTTCAGCATTGCCAATTGAATCGTGGGATGTACCGTTAAAACACATTATAACCCCAGAGAAAATCTACCAATGGTAAGCAAACTGTTTGTATACTATAGGCCCTCTCTGACAGCTAACTGAGCACATAATTATGACGCAAGATGAATTAAAAAAAGCCGCTGCCTGGGCAGCCCTAGAGTTTGTAAACGAAAATACCATTGTTGGTGTAGGTACAGGCTCTACAGTGAATCACTTTATTGATGCACTTGATACAGTAAAAGACACCATTACTGGTGCGGTTTCAAGCTCTGAGGCTTCAACTGAAAAGTTAAAAGCACTGGGGATTGAAGTATTCGAACTAAACGATGTATCAAGCCTAGATGTGTATGTTGATGGCGCAGACGAAATCAACCCACACAATGAGATGATCAAAGGCGGTGGTGCAGCGCTGACACGCGAGAAAATCGTTTCAGCGGTAGCAAAACAATTTGTTTGTATTGTTGATGAATCTAAAGAAGTTACAACATTAGGCGCATTTCCACTGCCGGTTGAAGTGATCCCAATGGCACGCAGCTATGTAGCTCGTGAACTAGTAAAACTAGGCGGTGACCCTGTTTACCGCGAAGGTGTTGTAACAGATAACGGAAACGTCATTTTAGACGTGCACAATTTAGATATCAGCAACGCCAAAGAATTAGAACTAACAATCAACCAGATTGTTGGTGTAGTAACAAACGGCTTATTTGCCCATCGCGGCGCAGATAAAGTCATCATCGGCACCAAAAATGGGCCGCAAATAAAGTAAATAGGAATGAGGATATGAGTAAGGTATCGTTAGCAAAAGACAAAATTAAAATTCTCTTGCTGGAAGGCGTGCACCAAAGTGCTGTAGAAACGCTTAAGCGTAATGGCTACAGCAATATTGATTACGTAAAAACATCCTTACCTGAAGACGAGCTCATTGAGCGCATTAAAGATGTGCACTTTGTAGGCCTTCGTTCTCGCACTCATATTAATGAAGCGATATTAGAATCAGCTGAAAAGCTAGTCGCAATCGGTTGCTTCTGTATCGGTACTAACCAAGTCGATCTACAAGGTGCGCGTGAACGTGGTATTGCGGTATTTAACGCACCATTCTCAAACACACGCTCTGTAGCAGAATTAGTACTTGGTGAAATCTTATTATTACTTCGTGGTATTCCAGAGCGTAATGCCCTAGCACACCGCGGTGGTTGGTTAAAATCTGCCAACGGCTCATTTGAAGCACGTGGTAAAACGTTAGGTATTATTGGTTACGGCCACATTGGTACACAGCTAGGTATCATGGCTGAAAATATCGGTATGAACGTTGAGTTTTACGATATCGAAGACAAGCTAACGCTGGGTAATGCAACACAAGTTCATAACCTTACTCAGTTACTACAACGTGCTGACGTTATTAGCTTACACGTACCAGAAACACCGCAAACGAAGAACCTAATTGGTATGGCTGAGCTTGAAGTAATGAAGCAAGGCGCCATCTTGATCAATGCTTCTCGCGGCACTGTTGTTGATATCGATGCATTAGCAGAATCACTTCGAGATAAAAAGCTGAGCGGCGCTGCAATCGACGTGTTCCCTGTAGAACCAAAATCAAATGATGAAGAGTTCGTATCACCGCTGCGCGAGTTCGATAACGTAATTCTGACTCCACATATTGGTGGTTCAACACAAGAAGCACAAGAAAATATCGGTATTGAAGTTGCGGGCAAACTTGCTAAGTACTCAGATAATGGTTCAACCATTACAGCAGTTAACTTCCCTGAAGTATCACTGCCTGAGCTTGCAAACCGCAGCCGCTTATTACACGTGCACCACAACCGCCCAGGTGTTCTAACGCAAATTAACCAAGCGTTTGCACAGCACGGCATTAATATCGCAGCCCAGTACTTACAAACTGACGAATCAATTGGTTACGTAGTAATTGATGTAGATACAGACCAATCTGAAGTAGCTCTTAAAGAACTAAGTGCTGTTGAAGGTACAATCAGAGCACGTATCCTTCACTAATCTTTGATATAACAAATAAATAAAAAGCGCAAACAGTTAAACTGCTTGCGCTTTTTTGTAGGACAAAAACTTTAAGCCCGTAGGTTGGTTTGAGTGTAGCGAAACCCAACACGGGAACCCAGCTTTAAACCGTAAATTTTAAGCTCTAAGTCAAAAATAGCTCACCGTAGGCGTGAAATTTATTTCGCGCGAGGGTTAATTTCTAACAAATAAAACGCCAATCATTTCTAATAAACAGCAAAAGTGAGAGCAAGCTTGTATTTGGACAAAAAGTTTTTAGAGGCAAAAACCATTCACTTTATCTAGTCAAAAATAAACTCTCCCCCACCCCTCAAACACTTCCCTGTGTAAATCACGCCGATGAGTCAGTAAATTTTACTCATCGGTTTGCGGTGCCTCAGCGTCTTTATCTTGCTGTTTTTCGCTTATCATGGCATTTAATTTCTCGCCGCCTTTGATGCCAAAATCTAACGTGCGGATTGGGAATGGGATGGTCATGTCAGCTTCGCTTAGAGCGTTTCTAACTGCCACAACAGCCTTGTGGCGAACGGTCATGAAATCTGCTTCGCCGGGGTATTTAATCCAAAACCAAACTAGTAAGTTAACGCTGCTATCACCAAAGCTTTCGGCGTAAACGGCGGTTTCTTCTTGTTTAATCACAAAATCAAACTCATTGATTTTTTTAACAATCACCTCAGCGGCTTGTTCTGGATCGTCAGCATACGAAATACCTACAGGCACTTCGATACGACGCACACCTAAGGTACTGTAGTTACTGAGTATATTTCTAAATAGAATCTTATTAGGCACTAAGATAAGTTGCCCATAAAAGTTCTCAATGAGGGTATTTCTAAGGTTAATCGCCTTAACGGTACCAAACACGCTTTCGGTGCGGATTACATCACCTGTTTTAAATGGTTTGCGAATACCCATGGCAATACCCGCTATAAGGTTCTCTGTCATGTCCTGAAAGGCAAAACCAATTGCAAGACCTACGATACCAGCACCAGCAAGTAATGAGGTGACAGTGCCTCTAAGACCCAAGAAATCAAGGGCTACAAATAAGCCTACGCATAACACGATGACTTTTACTATCGATGACATTAAGTCTGCTATTTGCGATGACTCTAACGAGCGGCGTAATAGCTTTCTGAGCATTGACCCAACGATACGCGCCAGCAATGAAAACACGATAGTAATAATTACTGCGACAATAAAGTTTGGAATATGGCTTATGATGATATCAACCCAGCCACCGAGTTTTTCTTCTATCAGCTTTTCGGCTTCACTTACTGTCGGAATTTTTAACATTTTTGTACCTTGTTGAATTAATTGCTCAACAAAGTACTTAGCAAGATGAACGCCATTTCTAATTTAGAGTATTAAAACCATAAAAAAGCCGTGCTAAGCACGGCTCTTCTAATTCATTTTACTAAAAAATTAGTTCTGCTCTTCTCGTAAGAAAACAGGCTCTAATTCTTTTGTTGTTGCATCGCTACTAAAGTAATAACCCGCCACAGTGAAATCTTTTAAATCACTTAATTGGGTGATTTTATTTTCAATGATGTAACGTGCCATCATGCCGCGAGCTTTTTTCGCATAAAAGCTAATCACTTTATATTGACCGTTTTTACAGTCTTTAAAATGTGGAGTGATGATTTGTGCGTTTAATGCTTTTTTATCAACCGCTTTAAAATACTCATTCGAAGCAAGGTTTACCAAGTATTTGCTATCTTGCTCAGCAAGCACTGTATTTAGCTTTTCGGCGATAACACTGCCCCAAAACTCATATAAGTTTTTACCACGTGGGTTTTCTAACTTAGTGCCCATTTCAAGGCGGTAAGCTTGCATTAAATCTAATGGTTTAAGCACACCATAAAGGCCAGACAAAATACGTAAGTGCGACTGTGCATAATCAAGATCAGCACCGCTTAGAGTTTGCGCATCTAAGCCACCGTATACATCACCATTAAAGGCTAGCACGGCTTGTTTTGCATTGTCTTGGGTAAATGGCTGTGACCACTCGGCGAAGCGTGCCGCATTCAAACCAGCTAGTTTATCGCTGATTTTCATTAGGCTACCAATTTGCGCTGGTGTTAAATCACGGCAAACTGACATTAACTCTTCGCTGTGCTCGAGTAATTCAGGTTGAGTGAATTTATCGGTCGTGGCTGGTGTTTCGTAATCTAAATTTTTTGCAGGTGAAATAACAGTGATCATACTTAGCTATTGACTTGTAATTTGTTTGATGTCAATTTCAACATTAATTGAATCAAAATGCACGTTTTGTTTCGTCCTGCCTTTATCCGCTGTTCTTTTCATACATAATGTTCTAGTTTTCTGTATTAAGGACATTTGACCTATTAAACACTGTCATAGTGTTGCAGCATAAAGGCCGCTATAATGGATTTTCTTTTAACTTGCTTGGAATGAGGAAAGCAAATGACTTCAGCACTACAAAGGCTTAAACAGCATTCATCTATTGTTGCAGATACAGGTGATATCGAAGCTATCAAAAAGCACCAACCAGAAGATGCAACAACAAACCCATCTCTACTTTTAAAAGCCAGTGAAATTGAAGCGTATAAGCCTTATTTAGATAAAGCGTGGCAATATGCCAAAGAAACCGAGCAAGATGCAGCTAAACAACTTGAGTTAGCATGTGATTACTTTGCTGTATTAATTGGTAAAGAAATTAGCGAAATCGTACCGGGCTATATCTCAACAGAGGTAGACGCACGTTTATCATTTGATACCCAAGCGACTATCGATAAAGCCCACACTTTACTAAGCCTTTACGAAAAAGAAGGTGTTAGCAAAGATAAAATCCTAATCAAAGTTGCATCAACGTGGGAAGGTATCAAAGCCGCTGAGCAGCTTGAAAAAGAAGGCACTAAGTGTAACTTAACGCTGTTATTCTCTGAAGCACAAGCACGCGCATGTGCCGATGCAAATGTATTTTTAATTTCACCATTCGTTGGCCGTATCTTAGACTGGCACGTTGCTAACGGTATGGAAAAACCAACTGATCCGCTAAACGATCCAGGCGTGCAATCTGTACGTAGCATTTACGAATTCTACAAACGCCACGATTACAAAACAGTTGTTATGGGCGCAAGCTTCCGTAACACAGGCGAGATCATCGCACTTACTGGCTGTGATAAGTTAACGATTAGCCCAGGTCTTTTAGAGGAGTTAGGCCAATTAACGGATGCACAAGAGTACCTACTAGAGAGCGACTTTACTGTTGAAGAAAAACCAGCACCACTAACTGAAAGCCAGTTCCGTTGGTTACATAACCAAGATGCTATGGCGACAGAAAAACTTGCTGAGGGTATTCGCTCTTTTGCACAAGCACAGCTTGAATTAGAAGCACGCTTTAAAGCAATGTAATTCAAATTACAGCATTTTTTAAACGCCACCGCTAGGTGGCGTTTTTGTTTCTAAAATAACTAATCCTTTGATCTATTCATCTATCAATCACACTTCTGTAACAGTATTGTCACTTTTTTATTCTATTTTTGAGCAGCCTGTGGTATAGGTATTTCCGAGGTTCAAAAAATCAATAGGAGAAGTTCATGGATAGCCTAGACGATATTTTAGAAATATTAGAAGGTCCTAGTAAAACAAAAAAGACCTCTACAAAAAATAAAAAGAGAAAATGGCGCGAAATCGAAGCTTTGAAAGACAAGCATAGACTTCGCAAAGAACTACAGGAGTTAGACTATTTCACAGACAGCATTGAGCTTGATGAATTAGACTTTTAATTAAAGGCCCGCAAGGGCCTTTTGCATTTGCGGCAACGACCAATTTACTGGCGCTTTATTTTGATCAGTAAGTAGCTGGTTTGTCTTTGAAAAATGCTGACAACCAAAAAAGCCACGATGTGCAGAAAGCGGTGATGGATGCGGGCCTTGGATCACATGATGACGCGAGGTATCAATGTGTTTACCTTTTTTCTGAGCATGTGCCCCCCATAACACAAACACCACACCGTCACAGTGCTGATTAATAAGCGCAATTACTGTATCAGTAAATTTTTCCCAACCAAGGTGCTTATGAGAATGAGCTTGCCCTTGCTCAACAGTTAATACCGTGTTGAGTAAGAACACGCCTTGCTCAGCCCAGCTTTGCAAATAGCCATGATGAGGGATCTCAAAACCATCGATATCAGTTGCCAGCTCTTTGTACATATTCTTCAAAGACGGTGGTAATTTTTTAACCTCTGGTAATACCGAAAAGCACAAACCATGGGCTTGCCCTTCTCCGTGGTAAGGATCTTGGCCTAAAATAACCACCTTAACTTCATTTAAAGGTGTAGCATCAAAAGCTGAAAATACCTGTTCGTCTTTCGGATAAACGGTAACGCCTGCTGCGCGTCTATCGGCCACATATTGCAAGGTTTCTTGCATGTAGGGCTTAGCAAGCTCGGTATCTAGAAATGTTTGCCAATCGATCATTTTGAAGCCTGTATTTGCTGACGAGAAACATCTATTTTACCACACATATCAGTTAAACCATCAAGCATACGGGTTGTAAAACGGTGCAATAAGTCTGCGTTTACACTAATAAACTGGTTATGCTGTACCGCTGGTAATTCAGGCCATTGTCGCCAATCAATTTTAGGCTGAGGCTTTTTCGATTTTTCATCTGGAATAATCACTACCTCTGGATTGGCAACCAATACATTTTCAATACTAATGCGCGGGTAGTCTGTATCGCTATTAGCAAACACATTATCCGCATGACAAATAGTTAATAGCTGATTGATCCAAGTATTTCCACCAACTGTCATCATCGGCTCAGGCCATAATTGATAAAACACCGACACTTTCGGTTTGCCTTCTTGCGCTGTACGAATAGCTTCGAGTTTAGTTTCAAACTCTTTAGCTACTTTATTTGCCTTGGTTTGCAAATGCGTAAGCGTGCCTAGTTTACGTAGTTCATCAGCCACATTATCAACCTGATTTGGATTGCTGTACGCTACCGGAATACCTAATTTTTCAATGTAAGCGAGATCTTCGGCTTTGTTACCCGTTTTCCAAGCCAGAACTAGGTCTGGTTTTAACGACAACAGTTTTTCCATGTTAATGCCGTAATAGCCGCCGACCCGTTCGATATCATTCGCTTGCTGAGGAAAATCTGCATAGTCAACGGTACCGACAATGCGCTCTCCTGCTCCAATCGCAAATAGGTTTTCAACGATGTGCGGTGCTAAGGCAACGATACGCTGCGGCTCTTTAATTTCATGAGCCTGAGCCAATGCAGGTAAATAAAATAAAACCCCTAAGAGTGCAAACTTGATGGTTCTCATATTAAAAATCGAACCCTTTTTGTGCTTTGATCCCTGCATCAAAAGCGTGTTTTACGTTTCTGACTTCACTGACTGTATCAGCTAAGTCGGTCAGTTTACGGTGCGCACCACGACCTGTAATTATCACCGATTGCATAGCAGGACGAGAGCTAACTGCTTCTAGCACTTCGTCTAAATCAATATAGCCGTAGGTGATCATATAGGTTATTTCGTCGAGCATAACGAGGTTAATCGACTCATCTTTCAGCATTCTTTTCGCTTCTTGCCATGTCACTTGCGCAGCAGCAGTATCTGACTCTTTATTTTGTGTTTCCCAAGTAAAACCGGTGTTCATTATAACAAATTCAACCCCTGCTTTTTCGAGTAGGTTGCGTTCACCACACTCCCATGTGCCTTTAATAAACTGGCACACAGCTGCTTTCATTCCGTGACCTACCGCACGTGCAACAGTACCAAACCCAGAAGTCGATTTCCCTTTACCGTTGCCAGTTATAACCTGAAAAATACCCTGCTCTTTTTGTGCAGCAGCAATCCGTTCGTCGACTTTTTCTTTTACTTTTTGCTGGCGTTGTTGGTGCTTATCTTGATTCTGTTCGCTCATTGTTGTTCCTTATGTCTCTAAATTGAAGTTCTCATAAATATTGATGATTTGTTCAATATCGAGATTCTCTGCTACCACGTTTGCTAAACGGCTTAACTGCTGTTCACGGTTTAAATTAATATCAATTGGTTTAATTTGGTTATTTGTTGCAAGCCAAGTTATTAGCTCAGATACGCCCTCAGGGGTATCGAACAAGCCATGTAAGTAAGTACCTGCTATTTGGTTATCATCACTAATAAAACCATCTACTTTGAATCCACTTGGGTGATCATTAAAGCTCAAAAATGGCTTTTCAAGTGCTGGCCCTTGGCTGATCCCGGCGTGAATTTCATAACCAGATATTGCTTTATCGCTATTGTTTAAATGAAGTATGCCAGAGACTTGGCTTAGTATTTTTTGTTGCCCTAATTGCGTTTCAAAGTCAGCAAGCCCAAGCCCTACTGCGCTGCCTAAATTAGACTCCACTGCATGTGGATCAGCAAGGTAGTTACCTAACATCTGCAGCCCACCGCATACTCCAAGCACTTTACCGCCATAGCGTAAATGACGTGTTATTTGTTTATGCCAACCTTCATTTTTTAAAAACGCTAAATCGCTGAGTACATTTTTACTGCCCGGTATAATAATCAGATCAACACTTGGAATAGCCTGAGTATGACGTACATACTGTAAATCGATTTCTGGTTGTAGTCGCAGTGCATCAAAGTCTGTGTGATTACTAATATGAGGAAGTAGCAGCACTGCTATGCATAATTGCGGTTTATCGACCTGATTAGTTATAGCAACGGCATCTTCAGCATCTAGTGCTAAGTCATGTAAATAAGGTAATACCCCAAGTACTGGCTTATTGGTGTATTGCTCTAACCAATCAAGGCCACCTTGCAATAACGCAATATCGCCCCGAAAACGATTAATCACAAAGCCTTTTACTCGTGCTTGCTCTGATTCTGACAACAAGGCTAACGTTCCGACTAAATGAGCAAACACACCGCCTTTGTCAATATCGGCAATAATGATCACTGGGCAATCTACCGCCTCGGCGTAACCCATATTGGCAATATCGTTTTCGCGCAGGTTAATTTCTGCAGGGCTCCCAGCACCTTCAACAACCAGTAATTCAAAACGCTCACTTAAGCGCTGCTGCGAAGTAAGAACTGCATCCATCGCCACTTTTTTGTAGTCGTGATAACTGCCTGCTTCCATATTCGACAGCGCTTTACCATGAACGATTACCTGCGCCCCAGTATCACTGTTAGGTTTTAATAAGATAGGGTTAAAATCGACTTCTGCGGGGACTTTTGCCGCTACAGCTTGCAAAGCTTGTGCGCGACCTATCTCGCCACCATCTGCGGTTACAGCGCTATTTAACGCCATATTTTGTGGCTTAAAGGGCGCAACCTTTATGCCTCGCTCAGCAAAGATCCGGCAAAGTGCTGCTACAAGAGTACTTTTACCTGCATCTGAGGTCGTGCCTTGCACCATTATTGTTTTCATCATTGTTCTCTTTTTAAGGTTTGTGCAAGACCTGCAATCACAAACTCAACACGTGCAACTTGCTGTGCTAAGGCTTGATGCAACCAACCTGAATGATCAACAAACTGACGGCTTAATTCACCGAGCGGCACAATGCCATGACCCACTTCATTGCTGACAAAAATAACCTCACCCGGCAATTGCGATAACACATCGAGTAAGGACGCTTTTTGCTCAAGCCAAAATGCTTCACCCTGCTGGCATAGGCAATTACTCAACCACAGCGTTAAACAGTCCACTAAAATACAGTTTTCAGCTTGGCTATGTTGTTGTAGTGCTTTAGCCAAATACAAAGGCTCTTCAACAAGTTGCCAATGCTTAGCCCGCTCAGCTTGATGCCTATTAATTCGGGCTGTCATTTCTTCATCACCCGCATTGGCTGTGGCGATGTAGATAAGCGGCTTGTTTGAATTTGTTGCCAGCTGCTCAGCAAAACGGCTTTTACCGCTGCGAGCACCACCTAAAATTAAAGTATTTTGCTGGCTCATAATAAACTCACCAAGCAAAGGTAGGTAACAAGCTCAGATACTTGCTGGGCTGCTCCTAAGCAATCGCCGGTGTAGCCAGATAACTGTTTTTCAAACCAGCGCTTTAATAGTAAACGAGTAACAAAAAGCACACTGATGAGGATTAATAATTGCCCTAAAGTAAAGCCAAAAAACAACCATGCAATTGCTAACACCGCACCGCCAGTTGCTAGCAGTATTTGATAACTTTGCGTGCTTAAATGCATCGCAATTGGCTTTACTTTAGATGTGGCGTCCTGACTTACATAGTCCATACCTGCAATTAAACTTGTTGCTACAACCCGACTTAAGCTTTGCCCTAAAACAAGTGCAATAATCACAGTACTGGTTACTTCACTAAGTGCAACGAGTGTTTGGTATTTAATTAATAAGGCCATCACAAGCGCCGCTGCACCATAGGTACCTAAGCGACTATCTTTCATAATGCTCAGCTTATCTGCAACGTGCCAACCACCACCAAAGCCATCCCAGACATCAGCAAGGCCATCTTCATGAAATGCCCCTGTGATTATCAAGCTAAACGCCATAACTAAGGCAACTGAAATGGCTGCGGGGAATAACCAACTTAGCAGTAAAAAACTCAGCGCTAAAACTACACCTAAAATCACGCCGACCAATGCAAAATAACGGCTGGCCTGATTGAGTGCCTGACTCGATACTGCAAAGTTTAACTTAACGGGTATACGCGTTAAAAAACTAAGCGCCAGTAAAAATAGTTGAAACTGACTTGGGGTAGAGTCAGAAGTGTGTTGTTCAGCGCTCATATCAGACAACTTGCTCAACATTGGCATCGGCAAAACTTGCCATGTCATTGTAAAACGCCAAAGATGCTTGCAGTAAAGGTAAGGCAAGCGCAGCCCCAGTGCCCTCTCCTAACCTTAAATCAAGCTGCAATAAAGGTGATGCGTGCAAGGCATTGAGCATTGCTTTGTGCCCTTGTTCATCAGAGGCATGAGCAAATAACATGTAATCACGAGCGTTTGCATTAATGTGAGTTACAACAAGCGCTGCAGCAGTACAAATAAAGCCATCCACGATCACTGCCATGCCAAGCTCCGCAGCAGCTAAAATAGCACCGGTGATCTGTACAATTTCAAAACCACCTAATGCCGCAAGCGTCATTAGCGGATCGCTAAAATGAGCTTGGTGTAATTGAAGGGCTTGCTCAACAACTTTAATTTTTTTAGCAACAACCTCGTCGCTCACACCTGTGCCTTTACCAACACATTGGCTAGCAGGTAACGACAACAAGGCAGCCATTAATGCCGCAGCACTTGTGGTATTGCCAATACCCATCTCACCAAAGGCGATGGTATTACAACCTTGCTCATAGAGTGAATGAACTCGCTGTTTGGCTAATGCAAACCCTTTTTCAACCTGGCTAAGTGACATGGCCATTTCAGTATTTAGTGGTGCAGTGATTTCACCTAAACGCTGGTTATGCACACTTTTATTGTGTGAAGTACTGAGTGTTCCAGCGTCTACAACTTCTAGCTGCCAGCCAAGCTGGCGACAAAATACATTAATCGCTGCACTTCCTGCTGCAAAGTTTGCCACCATTTGAGATGTAACGCAGCTAGGAGCAATCGACACACCTTGGCTTGCCACACCATGATCACCCGCAAATACAACTAGAGAAGGGTTTGAAATAACAGGTTTAAAGGCAACTAGCGCCTGCTCACTATCAAGTTGCTTTGAAAAAATAAGCGTTAATTGTTTAGCACAACTTTCAAGCTGACCCAAAGCTCCTAACGGCTTTGTTTTGAGGTCTATTTTTTGTTGAATTACAGCTGAAAATCGCTGATTAATAGGCATGATATTAAACATTAGCTACCTGCTCTGTTTACGAAAATAAAGTAAGAATAAAAAGAACACGCTACCAATAGCGGCTGTGATCACACCTACGGGTAGTTCTTGGTTATTCAATAGGGTTCGGCATAACACATCTACCCACACCATAAAAATACCTCCGACCAAGGAGGTCATAACTAAGTTATGGCTGCTGCCTTGCGGTGAAAAGTAGCGCACAATATGTGGGATCATCAGGCCGACAAAACCAACGCCACCGCACATAGCAACAAGCACAGCTGTAATTAATGAACTTAGCAGCAGCATCATGATCCGAAAGCGTTGCACATGAATCCCCAAGGTTGCAGCACTTTCATCACCAAGCAGCATTGCATTAAGCTGACGACGAAATGCAATCATCAGCGTCATACAGGCAATAATTACTGTAAACGGCAGCCAAAGAGTGTCCCACTGTGCACGAGAAAAACTGCCCATCGTCCAAAACAAAATAGCGGTTATAGCTTGAGGGTCGCTAAAATAAAGCAGCAGACTAGTCAGAGCACTAAATAAAAAAGATAAAGCAACACCAGCGAGTAACATGGCTTCAACTTGACCAACATGGCGACGCCCTGCAATAGCAATAAGCAACAGCATAGAAAGTAAGCTTCCGGCAAATGCTGCAACTGACATACTAAAGCCAAAACTCACACCGGTTAGGGCTATAAAGCACACCACACCAAATGAAGCCCCAGAAGAAATACCAAACAAGTAAGGGTCAGCAAGCGGGTTTCGGGTTACGGTCTGCAAAATTAGTCCTGCCAGAGCAAGCCCTGAGCCTGCTAAAAATGCCAGCACCGTTCTTGGCATACGCAGCTGCCAAATAATACGCTGCACAAATTCATCGCTATCTTGGCTAAACAAACCATTAAAAACATCACTCAGTGGCGTATTTGCAGCACCAAAGCTCAATGCTAAAATACAACTAATAAGCCCTACGACAACACAGATACTTAAACGCATTGCATCAGTCATTTTGATGCTCCTGTGTCTGATAGCCATAAAAATAAGTGATGTGCGGAATAAACTTATCAGAGCTTGATTGCGGGTGAGCAGATACCGCTGCGCAGACACCAAATACATCACTCAACAGCTGCTCAGTAAGCACCGCTTTTGGTTGCCCCTGACAAACCAAACGCCCTTCATCAATCACCAATAATTCATCACATAAACTCGCTGCGAGATTTAAATCATGGAAAGAGGCAAGCACTGTCACATCGAGGGACTTTGCTAATTCCATTATTTGAATTTGGTATTTAACATCAAGGTGACTGGTAGGCTCATCCATGATGAGCAACTTAGGTTGTTGTACGATAGAGCGTGCAATAAGCGCTCTTTGCTTTTCGCCACCTGAGAGCGAATCAAATGCTTGCTCACTATGATGAGACAAACCTACCTGCTCTATCGCTTGATATATTCGCAGCTTATCATTGGCAGACGTGGCGCTGAAAAGCCGCTTATGAGGTGTTAAGCCTAAACTCACTACATCGAACAAAGACAAATTAAACTGCGATGGAGACTCTTGTAAAACAACTGCAACCTGCTTTGCATATTCATCAGCACTGATTTGCCAAATATCTTGACCGCTCAGCAGCACAACCCCTTGCTGAGGTTTCAAGTAACGATAAAGACAACGCAGTAGGCTTGATTTACCTGCCCCATTGGGGCCGAGTAGACCGATAAACTGCCCTGCTTTTAACTCAAGGTTAATTGATTTAAGTATCGTTTTATTCGCAGTACCCCAACTTAAATCAGACACTGATATTAATGGCGCAGCGCTAAGGCTATTTTGTTGCAAGCTTATTCTCTCTTGGCGAGTAATCGCAACGCACAAGAAAGCACTGGTAAGTACCAGAAAATGATGTGAGTTGACCCGCTCGATGATTAATTGTTAGTGCTAAGTATCTGGCTGACCATTATTTAGATGGATTACAGTTGCGGGAACAGCTGGAGAATTTCACTCCATTCCATAGCATATGAGTATTATGGCGGGCTAAGTAAATAATTCAATGAATATCGCTCTAGATGGCTAAAAAACAATTTTAGGCCAAGCTTGTCCTTGTTCATCTATATATACATCGAGTGTAATAAGCCCCGCATAAGGAAGGTGAAAAACATTTAAATGCGTGGCTGATTGTTTTGGCATCTGACATACAATAGCGAGAATTTGTTTAATCACACCTGCATGACTTATTACCAATGACTGTTCATGCTTAGATTCACACAATGATTGCAAAAACGTGTGCCACCATGCCTCTACCCGAGCGTAAAAATCAGCCATAGATTCACCATTGGGCACTTTTACTTGCCAAGGGTGTTGCCAAAAATCACCAATATGAGGCTTACTCGTTTGCTGCCAAAGCTGTTGGTAATCTTGGCCATCCCAATCACCAAAATTAAACTCTTTTAGCGCGTTATAATAGTGTACATGCAGTGAGTGTTGATTTGCTAAATAATCAGCGTGGACTGAGCAACGCTTTAGCGGTGAACTATATATGGCATTTAAATGTATGAGCTCGGCAGAGGCTTGGCGCATTTGTTCAAGGCCTTGCTCAGATAAACCAACATCGATTTGCCCAGAAAGAATTCCAGGCGTAGCGATTTCACCATGGCGAAGAAAGTAAACTCGTGAAGTAAATGCGTCCATAATGTTCCTCAGTAAACCAATAGTGAACGTTAACGCGTTTTAAGTAGCCTGTCGACTTATGCTAAAGTACTCATCCGAAGAGAGTTAAGCTAGACGCATTAAACGAACGTCAAAATGTAGCACTGCATTTGCGCCAATCTTGCCACCGTTACCTTTTTTACCCCAAGCAAGCTCTGGAGGGATCACAAATTCATAGCGAGAACCGATATTCATTAATAATAAACCTTCTCTTAACCCTTCTATAGCTTCAGATAAAGCGAACACTTCGGGCATACCGGCTTTATAACTGTCGGCAATCACATTGCCATCAGCAAGCATAATACGTTGGTTAATAACCACTGTATCGAATTCTGATATGCGTTCTCCTTCAACATCATCAATCACTTTATACATTAAACCCGACGGGCATAGATGTGTATCTGGATGCGAAGAGAACTTAGCAATAAATGCTTCACTATTTTTACGATTTAAACCTGAAGAGCCTTTTGACTTGGTCGTTTTCTTACGAGACACAGCACACCTTAATTGTATTACAAATATAAAACGCTTTATCGCATAACAAGGTTAGGGAAGCAAGTTTGCGAGAGTAAAGTTGTAAGTAAGAAAGGGGAAAGATACGAGTTAGAAAGAGTAAAGTTTGAGGGTCTGCCGTAGGTTGGGTAGAGCGCAGCGAAACCCAACACAGAGCTATCAGCTTTCAGCCGTCAGCGATCAGCCGCGCGGTGTGGGTGTTTGGTTCTGCGTCTTCCTCTGCCGGAGGCTCTAGGCTCTAGGCTCTAGGCTCTAGGTTTTAGGTTTTAGGTTTTAGGTTTTAGGTTTTAGGTTTTAGGTAAAGTCTACTTGTAGGAATGGCTTCAGCCATGAATGTGTTTGTTATAGTTTAAATTCGGCACTGAAGTGCCTCCTACGGGGTTTGTTGCTGAGGGTGACTCTGTACTAAACAACCAAACAGTTCAACTTTACCCTTGCTAACTAGCAACTCGCTAACTCATGTTGGGTTTCGCTCCGCTCTACCCAACCTACCTGGCGAATGAATAGGGCACGTTGTGTGGATAGCTCCCAGACGCAAAAAAGCCCGACTCTTTCGAATCGGGCTTTCTTTAATAGGATCCTGGCGATGACCTACTTTCACATAGCAGCTGCTACACTATCATCGGCGCTGTTTCGTTTCACTACTGAGTTCGGCATGGGGTCAGGTGGGTCCAAAACGCTATTGTCACCAAGAAAATTCTTTTCAACTTTCTTATTATTTTTTTATAGTCTTTCGACTTAATTTAATGTCTTGCGACTGAATTTGGAGCCTGGCGATGACCTACTTTCACATAGCAGCTGCTACACTATCATCGGCGCTGTTTCGTTTCACTACTGAGTTCGGCATGGGGTCAGGTGGGTCCAAAACGCTATTGTCACCAAGCAAATTTGGTTTAATTCGCTCTTTTGAGCAAATTAATAAATCTGGAATTCTGATATTAAGTAAATGTCTACTTTAGTAACTTAACTTCTGTCTGTTACGCTGTCATAAAACGCGTTTGGCGTTGTATGGTTAAGCCTCACGGGTAATTAGTACAGGTTAGCTTAATGGCTCGCACCACTTCCACATCCTGCCTATCAACGTTGTAGTCTTCAACGGCCCTTCAGAGACTTTAAAAGTCTAGTGAGAACTCATCTCGAGGCCTGCTTCGCGCTTAGATGCTTTCAGCGCTTATCAGTTCCGAACGTAGCTACCGGGCAGTGCCATTGG